>NZ_FOIS01000001.1:0-600000 GCF_900110455.1 Natrinema salifodinae
GCCATGGTCACAACCTGGGTTCAAATCCCAGCCAGCGCATTTTTCGATACCTACCGACGACGAGCGGAGCGAGGAGTTCGTTTATCGAAAAACGTCCTGAATTTTCCCGGGAGCGCCTCGTAGCGCGTCGTCCGTGGGCAAGAGAAGCGGAGTTGCGCACCACTCGCCTGAAACGAGATCGGCTTCAACCGGTGCACCATACGATACCGTCGCTTCCCCTCGCCACCAGCGAAGCGCAGCCATAGACGGGAAGCGCCGCGGCGAGAACGGCGGTCGCAGCGTAGGTAATACGCGATTTAGTCGTGGCTGTCCGCGTCACCGC
Organism: Natrinema salifodinae; assembly: GCF_900110455.1. NCBI lineage: Archaea > Methanobacteriati > Methanobacteriota > Halobacteria > Halobacteriales > Natrialbaceae > Natrinema > Natrinema salifodinae. The sequence goes on from NZ_FOIS01000001.1 coordinate 323, forward strand.
CTGGCCGGCGAGGAGCGATCGCGGATCTCATAGACGGTTTGTATCGCTCTCCGAAAGTGCTCGATAAGCCGTCTAAATCGGGGTAACAGTTTCTTACAGTTCGATTCGTGCGCTGGCCCAAGTCTGACGTGTGCGAATACCGGACTATCGTTCGCGGCCGCACACGTGCGACCCGTGCGTGTTGGTCCGAAAATGATCACCCGGAACGCTCTCGGCGCCCGAGCGCCGGCTGACGAGCCGATCGAGCGTCTCGAATGACCGAAATCGGGCCTCGTCTCGGAGTCGAACGTTAGTCTATGGAGACGGTCTTCGGTTCGCGCTCCGCCTGGCCGCCGTCAGCGAGGTCCTCGAGTGCCAGCATGACGTTCCACTTGTTCGACTTCCAGAAGGCGTCGAAGAGGACGCCGATGATCGGGACGGAGCCGCCGATGGTGTCGACGGCGACGTTCGCGAGCATGCGAAGGAGCGTCGACTGAGAGACGCCCATTCGGGCGGACTCGGCGACGATGTACAGCGAAACGATCGACGCTGCGCTGTCGCCGACCCCCGGGAGGATGCCGACGATCGGATCGAGTCCGAATCGGAAGTTCGTGCCGGGAACTCGCATCCCTTCGTCGAGGATGCGCGCGGAGACGCGCATTCGTTCGAGCGCCGCTTCGTCGACCGTACTGGGAAGGTCGCCCTCGAACTCTTCGAGCGCCGAACTGACGTTGTCGGCTGCGCCGGTAGCCATACGATACGATCGGATGCCTGCGCGGATAAGCCCGGGGGCGGCCGTGGCAAGCGGTCGGGACATCCATATCGGACGCTCGGTCCGAGCCATCGCGAGAAGGTTAATCGATGCGTGCGCGCAGTTCGATCCTGCCGATCGTCATCGCGCCACCGATTCATCGCGAACTACTGTGAGCGCGGTGTGGCTGATCGGCGCGTTCGAGACGAACCGACTCCGTGCGATGACGGCGGTCCCACCGTCCGCGGGTCGGGTCGACGACGAGTTTCCGCGGACGAGCGGATCCTTCCCGTCGCGTTTCCGCCTGGTCCCCCTTCGTCGAAATCGAGTGTGGATGTCCGTCGCGGCCGACGGTTACCGAACGGGGTTCCGTTTTCGATGTATTTCACATTCGACTACTGTTGTCGGCGACGAGTGGCTTTTATACCGCGAGTAACTACGGGCTAATACACGATTGACCGATCAACGATAGCAATGCAGACGGATCTCACACCCGCCGACGGCACGACCGACCCCCAGTACGACCAGACCAACGACCGCTACGTCTTCCACCACGACAGCGACGGGACGGCGGCTCTCACGACGACGATCGTACACGCACTCGCGTCGATCGCGGACACCGACGTCTCGCAGGGCGAGTTCTCCCTGTACGATAGCGTCGATCCGGATGCACTCGATCGCATCTTCAGTCCCAAAGCGGACGGTGCCGACCGGACGGGCGGTCACATCGCCTTTACCGCCCTGGAACACGAGGTGTACGTCTACGCGAACGGCGACATCATCATCTACCCGCCCGCGGAGACGCCCCGCACTCCGACGACGAACTGAGGACTGACGGCGGTCGCTGTTCTCCCCTGCATCGCCGCCGACGTGTGAGCCGCGCGTCAGCGCGTACAGCGACACCGATAGATCGCGTCGTCGCCGTTCCAAGCGGTCGATAGGACCGGCATCTGTCGACGTCCGGCCGAACGACCCACGCATGGCACATATTTACACCCCTGGCAGTCGTCGGTACCGGGTATGACGGTAATCGCACTACTGAGCGTCGCACCGGTGATCGAGGACAGCATGGCGGGCGAGATCGCGAAGGCCGTCGACGCCCTCGAGGAGTACGACGTTACCTACGAGACGAATCCGATGGGGACTGTGATCGAGGCCGAGTCGGCCGACGAACTGTTCGCAGCCGCCCAGGCGGCCCACGAGGCCGTCGACGCCGACCGAGTGAGCACCGTCCTGAAGATCGACGACAAGCGAACGCGCGACGTCTCCGCACAGGAGAAGGTTGACGCCGTCGAAGAACAGCTCGGCCGCCCGGCGACGAACCGCGAAGACTGAGCGCGAGACGCGTCCTAGTCGTCGTTCCCGTCGGCTCGTCGGTGGGATCGCCAGGCGCGTGACCAGACGGACCGAAGATAGCTAGTTCTCGAACCGACCGTAACGAAGAGCGACCGCACGTGCGGTTGTCCAGTCGCGATCGGTCACAGCGGCGTGACCGGGTTTCGAATCGGTTCTCGGTTCGATGGCCGTTCCGGAGATCCGAACGGCCTCGCGACGGGTCTTCGATTCCTGATTACTGACCGGGAACCTGCGTGTCCGGTGCGTCGGCGTCCGGACTGATCGTGGACTGGATCGCGTGCAGGCCGGCGGTGGCGACCAGCGCGCCGCCTTGGATCAGCAGGTCGGGGTGGACCATCGCCACGACGCCGAGCGCGAAGAAGCCGACCCGCGTGCCGGCGGTGGTGGATCGACTGAGGGGGAACCGGAAGTTGATCCCGTGGATGATCACCAGCGCGCCGATCAGGGCCAGGCCGCCCGCGGTGAGCGACGTGATGCCGAACGTCCCGGAGACGAGCTCCGGGTGGTAGATGAACGCGAAGGGAAGCACGTACAGCGGCGCGGAGATCTTCAGCGCTTCCTTGCACGTCTCCCAGAAGTCTGCGTCGGCAATCCCGCAGGCGACCGCGGCGCAGGTGGCGATCGGCGGGGTCAGGCCCGCAAGGATCGCCGCATAGAACACGAAGAAGTGTGCGGAGAGGTCGGGCAGGCCGAACTGACCGGTCAGCGACGGCGCGACCAGCAGCGCCACGACGGTGTACGCCGCCGTGGTGGGCATGCCCAGGCCGAGCAGGATGCAGATGGCCATTGAGAGGACGGCCGCGACGATCAGGATCCCGCCGGAGAGGTTCATCATCGCGAGCGAGATCGACGTCGGGACGCCGGTGGTCATCAGGATGTCGACGACGCCGTTGATCGCCGCGAGGATGATCGCGACCGGCGCGAGGACGACGACGCCCTCGCGGGCTCCGTCGACGGTGCGCTTCCCAACATCGAGTAGCTCAGCGACCAGGTCCCGTCCCTCGTAGGCGGCCTTGGCGAGAGGGAACAGTACACCGGTGGCGATCATCGACGCCGAGGTCCACAGCGCGGCGGTGCCGACGGTGTAGCCGAGCACGCCGAGTACGTAGATGAGGACGGCAAGCGGAATGAGGAACTTGATGCCGTCGTAGACGAACTCGCCGGCCGGTTTCTCCTCCTCGAAGAAGCCGTCCATCGTCGGATCGTCGATCTGGGGCGCCGCCACGTAGTGGACGGCCACCGTGATCGAGACGACGAGGATAACGGCAGGGATGAGCCCGGCGATCACGATGTCGACGTAGCTGATACCGGGGACGTCGACGAGGTTGGCCATGATGAACGCGGCCGCGCCCATCACGGGCGGCAGCACCTGACCGGAGGTCGAGGCGACCGCCTCGATCCCGCCCGCAGTCGAGGGCTTGATGCCGTTCTCCTTCATCATCGGAATCGTGAAGGAGCCGGTCATGCCCGCGTTGGCGGTCTGACTCCCGTTGACCGAGCCGATGACGGCGCTCGCGAGCACCGCGGTCTGGGCGACGCCGGAGGAGACGTACTTCGCGGACCGGACCGCGATACGCAGGATCAGGTCGAAGGCCCCGTAGGCCTTGAGCAGGCCCGCGTACAGCAGGAACAGCGCGATCCAGGCGGCCACGAGCCGGTTGAGCGAGCCGAAGAAGCCCTCGATCTCGAGGACGAGCACCCGGAGCATCCGTTCGGGGGTGATGCCGCCGTGGCCGAGGATGCCGGGGATGGACTCGCCGAACAGCCCGTAGCCGATGCCGGCGAGCAACACGACGAGGAAGGTCACGCCGAACGACCGCCAGGTGAGATAGATCATCGTCAGCGTGAACACGGCGCCGAGCACGAGCTGGAAGCCGGTCGCCGTGCCGCGTCTTCCGACGTACATCGCGTCGAAGTGCGTGAACATATACACCGTCGTGGCGAGGACGACGAGCCCCGAGGCGACCAGCAGAACGCTGGAGAGGTATTGCATCGCGGCCGACCGCCGATCGGGTGCCGCGAACGGGTTCTCGGCCTCGAAGACGGTTACGAACTCGTTGACGATGTACAGGAGCAGGATGCCCCCGAGGAACGCGACCCCGTACTTGGCGCGGGACGCGCCGCCGAGCAGCGCCAGTTCGTCGTACGCGTAGAGGGCGACGATCGCCCAGAAGACGAGCGAACCGACGGTCAACAGGCTCTCGAACGACCGGTGCATCGGACCGGAGTCGGTGGGCTCGGCGTCCTGGCCGATCTCGGGCGATTCAGCTGCCATCGGCGTCACCTCCCGCTACCGATCCGCGTACCTGACGAGCGATCGATGGGTGGATTGAGTGCATATCGATAATGAAATCGCGAGGGAACTCGGTCGTCGTACTTACTCTTCGTCGCTGCCTTCAGCTTCGCCGCGAGTCCAGGCGTCGTCCCAGACGCCCTTCTCTTCGAAGAAGTCCGCGACGCCGGGGTGGACCTCGAGGTCCTCCACGACGGCCTCGGTCATCGACTCGGCGTCGGAGTGGTCGAGCGTCGTCGGGTCGGACTCGCGGAGCGCCTCGTGGTGCTCGTGTGCGAGCCGGGCGATCTCGTAGGTCGCGTCCGCCGGAATCTCCGGTCCGAACGCCCACTGCGCGGCGAGCGCCCAGCTGGTCACCGTGTCCGTGATTCCGGTGACGTCCTGATTCCAGCCGTAGGGCTCGAACTCCGTCTTCAGCGCGCCCGGCGTGTCGTCGATCGCTTGCTCGAACTCGTCGTGGATCGGGATGGCTTGGAGCTCGGCGCGAGCGTCGACCTCCTCGACCCAGGAGGAGAGGTCGACACCGTTGGCGCCGTAGATACATAATGCGTCGACGCGGCCCTCCTCAACGGCGCCGGCCACGTCGGTGGTGTCGCCCTCGTAGATGTTGTCTGACTCGTCGAGGGACTCCCACATACCGGCGCGGTTGATGACCTCTTCGGTCAGTAGGCGGGTCCCGAACCCGGGCTGAATCGGGTAGATCGTGTGGTCGCCGTCGACGATGTCGGCGGTCGATTCGATGCCCGAGTCCTCGGTCGCGACCCAATACATCTCGAGGCGCGTGAAGACGAATCCCTGCATCGGGAGCTCGTCGACCGGGTCCTCGTCGAAGGGGGCTTCCTCGTTCATCGCCTTCGACAGCGAGTTGTTGTCGACGGCCATCCCGGGGATGTTGCCGCCGTCGAACTCGTGGAGATTCGCGGTCCAGCCGCCCGTGACCTGCGGATCGACCTGCACCGAGTCGCTGTGTTCACTCGCCGCGCGAGCCAGGGCCTGGGCGGCCTGCTGGCTCGAACTGTTCTGTGAGGTCGCGCCGATCGTCACGGTGGTCCGGTCGCCGCTACCGAGACAGCCGGCCAGGCCGATCGCGCCGGCCGCACCGGTCGCTTTGAGCACATCACGCCGCGTTGCCCGAGTTTGTTTTGCCATGTAATCCCACGCTTGCATTGGCATGGTTTAAGGATGTTGGATTGTCCGTGATGGATCATCACTAATCGTGCTGTTTAATTTGGTGATATTTAATCTAGGATGATTATTTTAATACAGATGGTGTGACAGTTGTTGATCAGCATCTAGATACCGTGTCTGATACGGTCGAGAAATGACCAATACGGCTGTTTCCTCAGGCCGAACAAAACGATATTATGTTCGTCTGAGCAGAACAACAAGAAAGACGAATCCGAGAAACGCCATCGCGGCGAGCATCGTCCACCCGGCGTCGTACCCCGTCACGTCGACGAGAAATCCGAACGTCGGCGGGGCGATCAGGGCACCACAGTTGAGCGCGATCTGAGCCCCGGCGGTCGCGCTTCCCATCTCTTCGGACGGGACGATCGATCCGATACAGGAGTAGTAGACGCCGGTGAACCCGAGGATGAAGAACCCTAGTAGCGAGAACAGGACCAGGCCAGTCAGCGCCGACCCGGCGAACGGAACCGCGAGGAAGAGCACGACGGATGCGGCCGCCTGCAGACAGAGGATGCGAAGCGTCGAGACGGTCAGCGGCGCCGAGAGGCGATCGGCGAGCCAGCCGAAGGCGAGGCGGCCCGCGCTGCCGGCGACCTGGGCGGCCGCGAGCGTAACGCCGGCGACGACGACGCTCGCGCCGACGGCCTCGTCGACGTAGAGGATCGTGTAGCCGACCGTCGTGAACAGCCCCGCACCGAGGGCGAACCCGGCGGCGATCAACAGGAGGTACGACGGTTCGGCCAGGCGCGCCCGGATGCCGTCCCGGCCCCCGTCGCTGCCGCGGCCCCCGGCGTCGTAGCTCGCCCAGAAGACGATGCTAGTCGCGGCGGCGACGCCCGCGGCCAGCAGGAACGCGACCTTCCAGCCGAACCGCGTCGCGCCGAACCAGGGCACCAGAACCGAGCTGATCCCGCTGCCCGCGGTCACGCCGACCTGCTTGATTCCCATCGACGTGTTGAGCCGCTCGTCCGGGACCGCGTTGAACACCGCCTTGTTGGTCCCCGGCATCGCCGTCGCGTAGAACGCGCCGACGACGAACACTGACGCGAGCAAGACCAGATACGTCGGCGCGACCGTGACGCCGACCGCGCCGAGGCCGAGGCCGACCAGGCCGCCGACCAGCGCGCGGTCCTCGCCGTACTCGTCGATGAACGAGCCGATCGGGAGCAGGAAGACGGTATACCCGAGCGTCAGCGCCGTCATCATCACGCCGACGAGCGTCGCCGAGACGCCGAACTCCTCGCGGACGAACGGCGTTACCGCGTAGACCGAGTAGAAACAGGCGCTCGCAGTGAGCTGCCAGAGGAGGATGAGCGCGGTGTATCCCTTCCAGCCGCGCACCCGGATTCCGGACTCGAAGACGCTGCTCATCGATCGATCACCGCTTCCGGTCGACGACTCGTCGGTACCGTTCGGACGACGACTCGCGCATCGATTTCGGCCACGGGTTCTCGTCCATTCCTGGGTCGTGTCTCTTGGATAGGAATTTCGACAGCGGCGAAGAGGTGGTAAGAATAGTGACACGATTCGGGGCCGGCCGAGACGTCGCCGCGATCGGTTGGATCGGCGTATCCTCGCCCCGTTGCAGGCACGGGCAGAAGATTCTCCCCGCCGGAAGGCCGAAACGCGGATATGGAACAGACGACGCTCGCCGTCACCGACATGTCCCGTACTGAGTGCGAGCAGACCGTGACCGAGGCCCTCGAAGCCCTCGACGGGGTCGCGTCGGCGCGAGCCGACCGCGAGGCCGACGAAGTACGCGTCGAACACGACGAGTCGCGGATCGATCGGGCAAGCCTGGCGGGGACGATCGAGGACGCGGGCTATACCGTCGAGGCCTGAGAAAGGAGCGGGTCGGGTCGGATCGGACCCAACGGTGTCCGTCGGACGCAGGTCGGACGCCAACGGACAAACGGTTTTACCCCGGAGGCTGAAGCCCGACCATGGAAAGTCTCAATCGGATGGCGATCGAGCTGGTCGACGAGGCCCTCGATTACGCCGAGGAGTTGAACGTCGGGGGCTACGACCTGGCGAACGACGCGACGGTGCTCGACTTTGGGCTCGAGTTCGACGGCGGTGTCGAGGCGGGCCTGTTGCTCACCGAGATCCAGACCGCGGGGATGGCGACGCCGAGTTACGAACTCGGCGAACTGGGCGACGCGTCGATCCCCTACGTCGAGCTCTCGACCGACCAGCCGGCGCTCTCGCTGCTGTGTTCCCAGAAGGCGGGCTGGGAGCTGACCACCGAGGACTTCGAGGGCCTGGGCAGCGGGCCCGCCCGCGCCCTCGTCGCCGAGGAAGCGGAATTCCGACAGATCGGCTACACCGACGCCTTCGACCTGACGGCCTTAGCCGTCGAGACGGACGAGGAGCCGACCGAGGCCGCGGCCCAGCAGGTCGCCGACATGGCCGAGGTCGAGCCCAGCAGCGTCTTCCTGCTCGCCTACCCGACCGCGAGCCTCGTCGGAAGCGTGACGAACGCCGCCCGCGCCGCCGAACTCGCAACCTTCCGGCTCTCGGAACTCGGCTACGATCCGCTCGACATCGTCTCCGTGACCGGCCGCGCGCCGGTCGCGCCCGTCGCGGACGACGAGCAGACGGCCATCGCGCGCACGACCGATGCGATCGCCTACGGCGGGCGGGCCCACATCACCGTCCGCGAGGACGCCGATATCTTCGACTCGGTACCGTCGACGGCCGCCGAGGACCACGGCCGTCCGTTCGGCGCGGTCTTCGACGACTTAGACTGGGAGTTCGACGAAGTGCCGTCGGACCTGTTCGCGCCCGCAACGGTAACGATCGACGTGCTCGGGGGGCCGACCTACGTCCACGGCGAGACGAACGAGGAACTGCTCGTCGAGTCCTTCGGACTCTGACATCCTCCCACGACTAAAGCCGTGGGGTTCCCCACTGGGGGTTGAACCCACGGATACGGAGAGGTTCGCAGGTTCGTCGTCGCGTGGGACGATGACCTGCGTTTCGGGCCGTGCCAGTACGGCCCCCGCCTCGGACAGCGGTTTCGAGAACTTGCCCAAGGCTCGTTTGCCGATGTTCAACGCGCCGTTTTTGTCCGCGTTGTCGTCCAACCCGCATTCCGGGCACTCGAAGCGTCCCTGCGTCTCTCGGACGCCCTCGCAGGCACAGCGGTTGCACGTCTTCGACGTATCGTATTCTTCGACCAACCGCATGTTGATGCCTGCGTCGTGTGCCTTGTATTCGATGTAGTTCAAAAGGCGGGCGAACGGCATCTTGTGCGTCTTGTCGTTGACGTACCGCCCCTTGTCGTTGTCCTTGCGAATCCCGCCGAGGTCGCCCACAACAACGACCGCGTTCCGCTCCTCGGCGTCCTCCACGATTTGGCGGGCAATCTTGTGGAGGAGGTCGTCCACCTTCCGCGCTTCCGCGTCACCGATTCGCTCCACGACCTGCTGGCCCTGCCGGGGTTTCGCCTTCCCGATGGACTTTCGCAACTGTTTGTAGTGTTCGCGGATACGGCGAACTTCCTCGCCGTAGAACCGTGTTTTGCGGTCGGAGAGGAACGCGCAGGTGGCGACCCACCGTGCGCCCATGTCGATAGCCAGCACGTCGTCATACTCGTCTTGAATGGTCACAGACCGTTTAACGACGAGATGGACGTACCAGTCACCGTCTCGGCCCACTAGTTCGCTGTCCCGAATATCGCCCTCGCGGACGAGTTGTTCGTCCTTGTTCGGGACGTGGGCGGGACACCAGATGGAGTTTCCCCGTCCGCGTTCGGGGTCGTAGACGGGGACTTTCACCCACCACGACGACAGCACCGTGCCCTCGTCGTGAGACACGTCGAACACGTCGTTGCGGAGGACGACGGGCTGGTCGGTGTCGGGATTCGGGTCTTTCTGGCGTTGTACCTTCGACGCCTGCTGTTTGGTCGCTGAGTACAGGTCGGCGTCTCCGCCGTGAACCTCGGTCTGAAACGCCTCGTATTCACGGGCGAGCAGGTCGGCCTTCCTGTTGGTCAGCGAGTGGAGTTTGACCCGCACCGTGGTCGAGACGTTCCGTTGCATGACTACTCACCCGCTTGCGCGTCGATGTACTCCTCGATAACCTCGCTGGACACGTCGCCCGCGTTGGAAACGAAATACGAGCGCGTCCACAGCGAGAGCAAGCCGAAGTCGAACTCGTCGCGGAGGTAGCGAGACGAGTAGCCTTTGACCTGTTGCAGTATCTTGTTCGGGGCGAGCGTCGGGTCGCCCGTGATGAACAAGTGAACGTGGTCGGGGCGAATCGCCAACTCCAGTATCTCCAAGCCGAGTTCGTCGGCTTTCTCCTCGATGAGTTCTTCGAGGCGGTCGCGTACCTCGCCTTCCAGTACCGACTTGCGGTACTTCGGACACCAGATGAAGTGGTACTGGAGTTTGTGAATGGAGGTACGTTCCCTGTCGAACCCACGAGGAATAGTCAACATATAGAAACTATTCATCTAAAGAGGTTACGCAAGCATCCAATCCCAGCCGTGGCTACGAGCGTGAATAGATTTCCAGTTGTCGGCTTCATCCCACTCCTACCCCTAGAGGGGGTTTCGCCTCGCAACCGCTGTAACGTCCCGGCGACCGGCAACGATTCCCGTTCTGCTGTAGCGACGTCGAGAGGAGAAAGAAGTGGAGAGAGACGCGACTACTCGTCGGAGAGCCGGCCAGGCGACCACTCGCCGTCGAAGTCCTCGTGGACGAACGGCGCCGCGTCCTCGCCGGCGTAGGTGGCGACGAGGTGGCCGTCGCCCTCGAGGTGGTACTTGTAGGTCGTCAGCCCTTCGAGGCCGACGGGACCGCGAGCGTGGATCTTGCCCGTGCTGATGCCGACCTCGGCGCCGAGCCCGAACCGGTAGCCGTCGGCGAAGCGCGTCGAGGCGTTGTGGAAGACGCTCGCCGAGTCGATGCTACGCATGAAAGTGCTCGCGCGGTCGGCGTCCTCGGTCACGATCGACTCCGTGTGCTTCGAGCCGTGGGTGGTGACGTGATCGATCGCCGCCTCGAGCGAGTCGACGACCCTGATCGAGACGATGAGATCGCCGTACTCGGTGTCCCAGTCGGCGTCGGTCGCCGCCTCGACGTCGACGATCTCGCGAGTGCGCTCGTCGCCGCGCATCTCGACGTCGGCCGTCTCGTAGCGGTCCGCGATCGCCGGCAGGAACTCCTCGGCGACTGCCTCGTGGACCAGCAGCGTCTCGACGGCGTTACAGACCGCCGGGTACTGAACCTTCGCGTCGTAGGCGATCTCCTCGGCCATCGAGCGGTCCGCCTGGTCGTCGACGTAGACGTGACAGACGCCCTCCGTGTGGCCGAGGACGGGGATGCTCGTGTTGTCCTGAATGTAGCTCACGAACTCGGAGCTCCCGCGGGGCATGAGGAGGTCGATCGAATCGTCCATCTCCAGCAGCCGGTCGACGTCCTCGCGGGCCTCGACGTGCTGGGCCCAGCCGTCGGGCACGTCGGCCGTTGCGTCCTCGATAATCTCGAAGAGGATCCGGTTGGAGTGCAGCGCCTCGCTGCCGCCCTTGAGGATCACCGCGTTTCCGGACTTGAGGCCGAGCGCGGCGATCTGGACGAGCGCGTCGGGCCGGGACTCGAAGACCGCACCGACGACGCCGATCGGGACGGCGACCTTGTAGAGTTCGAGGTCCTCGTCGAGTTCTCGTGCCGAGAGGGTCTTGCCGAGCGGGTCGTCCTGATCGGCGACGCTGCGGACCATCTCGGCGATGCTCTCGATCTTCGACTCCGAGAGCTTCAGCCGGTCGACCAGCGCCTGCGTGTACTCGCCTTGCTCGAGCAGCTTCTCGCCCTCGGCGACGTCCTTCTCGTTGGCTTCGAGGATCTCGTCGGCTCGAGCTTCGATCGCGTCGGCGATCTCGCGGAGCGCCGCACTCCGCTCCTCGTCGGAGCGTTTCGCGAGCTCTAAGGCCGCGGTCTGTGCCTCATCGACGTCTCGCTCGATATCGGTGTCAGTTTCAGTCATCGCTCCCTCCGTTGATGGGAACGAATACGGTCCCCACAGGCTTGGCAGTAGCGATCTTCTCGAGGATGTCGGGCTCGGTCGACTTCGCGATCACGGCCGGAATGCCGTGCTCGCTGACGTCGCGTGCGCCCTCGACCTTCGTCTGGATGCCGCCGAAGCCGTCCGAGGCGCTCTCAGAGACGATCTCCTGGACCGTATCGTAGTTCTCGCCGACCGCTTCGATGCGCTCGGCGTCCCCGTTTTCCTTCGGGTTGCCGGTGTAGACGCCGGCGACGTCGGTCAGCGTGACCTGCAGGTCGGCGTCGACGCCCATGGTCGTCGCCGCCGAGAGCATGTCGTTGTCGCCGATCCGGATCTCCTCGGTCGCGACGGCGTCGTTCTCGTTGATGATCGGGACGACGCCCCAGTCCAGCAGCGTCTCGACGGTGTTGCGGAAGTTCGTAAACCGCTCGGGGTTCTCGAGGTCGTGTTGGGTCACCAGCAACTGGGCCACCTTCCGGTCGTACCGCGCGAAGCTCTCGGTGTAGCGGTGCATGAGGTGGCTCTGCCCGACGGTCGACAGCGCCTGGGACTCCTCGACCGTCTCGCTCGCCTGGTCGATCCGTCCCATCCCGGCGCCGATCGCGCCCGAGGAGATCAGGATGACCTGCCTGTCCCGCTTTAAGAGGTCGTGGATGTCGTCGACGAGCTTGTCGAGTTTCTCGTCGTCGAGGTTCGAGTCCTCGTCCGTCAGGGAGTTGGTCCCCGCCTTGACGACGACGCGGTCGGCGTCGGCCGCCAGCTGTCGCGCCTCCGAGACGGCCGACGATTCGATGCCCTTACTCATCGGTCTCGTCACCGTCGTTGAACTCGCTTGCCAGTTCGGCGGAGCGCTCTTCGGCCGCCGTCACCGCCTCGGCGACCGACGTCTGGACGTCGCTGTCCCAGAGGACTTCCATCCCTTCGATGGTCGTCCCGTTCGGCGAGCAGACTGCATCGATCAGCTCGTCGACGGTCCGGTCCGACCGGAGGACGGTCTCGGCGGCTCCCTTGAACGTCTGGGCGGCCAGCGTCTCGGCAGCCTCGGGGTCGAGCCCGCTGTCGACGCCCGACTCCTTCATCGCCTGGAGGAGATAGAAGACGAAAGCCGGACCGCTCCCGTTGACGGCGGTCGCGATGTCCATCTTCGTCTCGTCGATCTCGACGAACTCGCCGACGTCGCCGAGCAGCGCCCGCACGTCGTCGGTGACGTCGTCGCCGGTGACGGCCGCCGCCATGTCCCCCGTCTCGGCCGCCAGATTGGGCATGATTCGAACGACGTTCGCGTCGGTCCGCGCTTCGACGAAGTCGGTCGGGACGCCCGCGGCGATAGAGAGAAGGGTCTGATCCGGCGAGAGCTCGAGGTCGTTCAGTACCACGCCGACGATGTCCGGTTTGACCGCGACGATCACTACGTCGGCGTCGGCCGCCTCCGCGATGTCGGACGTGGTCCGGTCGGCGTAGTCGGCGACCGCGTCGAGTGCTTCGGGATCGAGATCGCACGCGGTCACCGTGTGATTCCCGGCCCGCCGGAGGCCCTTCACCAGGGCACTCCCCATGTTTCCGCAACCGATGACGCTCGTCTGTACCATCTTGTCTCACTCTGAGGAACCGACACGGACATACAACTTTGGTTTCGCACAGCCGACGTCGATCGGGACGGATCGACCCGTCGGTTCGGCGGGCTACGAGTCGAAGGCGAGCACGTCTCGCGGCGGCCGCGAGGGAGCGAGCTACCCGGACGGTGGCTCCATCGGACGACCCGAGTGGATCAGTCCGCGGGGTGGACGTCAGTTACCGTTCCGACGCCCTTGCTTCGACCTTCGCGGAAGACGAACTTCTGGCCCTCTTCCACGAGATACGGGCGGAATTTGAACCGGACGGTGGTCTTGCCCGTGTCGCCTGGCAGCAGCCGGCCGTTTTCGGGATAGAAGGCGGCGGCTTCGCCGATCGTCTCGAGGTGGACGACGGGTTCGTACCCCTCGCCGATACGGGTCGGGTGGTTGAGCACCATCACCTCGGCCTCGAACTCGCGGATCGGCTCGGGGTCCGCGTCCCGCGGGAGCAAGACCATTCCGCGCTCCATGGCGCTCTCCTTGATCCCCTTCAGAGCGATGCCGACGATCCGGCCCGCTTGGGCCTTGTCGACCCGGTGGTAGTGCATCTCGATCGAGCGGACCTCGACCTCCTGGAAGCGGCCGTCTGGCATGGGACCGATCAGGAGTTCGTCGCCGGCCTCGACCTCGCCGGCCATCACCGTTCCCGAGGCGACCGCGCCGACGCCGGTCACCGAGTAGCTGCGGTCGACGTACATTCGGAACTCGCCGGTGTCCTGGGCCGTCTTGGGGAGCCGATCGAACAGTTCGTCAAGCGTGCCCAGGCCGTCCATCGTGATGGCGCTGCTCTCGACGATCGGGACCACCCGCTCGCTGATCTCATCGATCGCGGCGTCGACGCCGTGGCGGGCGATCCGCAGCGGCGACTTGTCGACCTCCCGGAGGAGCCGCTCGACCTCGCGTTCGACCTCCTCGACGCGCTCGTCGTCGACCAGGTCCGTCTTCGTGATCGCGACGATCGTCGGCAGGTCGGTGGCCAGCAGGACGCCCAGGTGCTCCCGCGTCGTCCGCGTCGGGCCGTCATCGGCGGCGACGACCAGCAGGCCGTAGTCGAGCTTCTGGCCGACCAGGCCGCGGATCGTCGTCCGGAGCCAGGGCTCGTGGCCGACGGTGTCGACGAAGGAAACGAGCCGGTCGGCCTCCTGGACGACCTCGGCGCGGTCGGCCTTGCGGTTAGGATTGCGAACGCGGACGGGGCCCTCGTCGTCGAAGCCGTAGACGGCGTAGGAGAGGTCGGCCGAGAGGCCACGCTCGACCTCGTGGGGCTGGACGTCGAGGAACGCGCGGGTCGCGCCGTCGCCGTCGTCCGGTTTCCCGGTCACCAGCGAGCCGACGAGCGTGCTCTTCCCGTGGTCGACGTGGCCCGCCGTGCCGACGACGACGTGTTCGTCGTCCGTCTCGAGGACGCCGCCCTCGCGGACCTGCGCGACCCCCACTAATCCACGCCCGGACGTCTCCGACGCTCGGTCTGCTTCGGACTCCGCGGCGTCCGAAACGCCGTTGACGCCCCAGGTCTGGACGTCTTCGATGTGTGCGTCGGCCTCCTCGGCCAGCAGGGAGAGGACGTCCATCGTCTCGGAAAAGGTGTCGGGATCGACGCCGGCCAGGCCGCCGTCGTCGGTGACGCCGACGACGTACGTCGCCTCGCCGTCGCCCGAGAGCAGGCGGTGTCGCAGTTGGGCGGCCAGGCTCTCCCGCCGTCCGCCCTCGAGGTGGACGTCTCGTGACAACCGCTCTTTGAATTCGACGTTGCCACCGTCCTGTTCGCCACGGTCCAGGGCCCGCTCCAGAAGGGCCCGGTCACGGCTCATGTCCCCCGTTAATGGGGGACACGGCAAAAGCCTTCCCGTACATTGTCAATTATTGTCACAGCACAATTCGGTCCGGCGGAACGACGAGCCGCGTCGATCGACCGTGCGGTCGCGCCTTTCTGGAGCAAATCGAAGCTCGAGGGGATCTCAGCGGTCGACGCATTCCGGGCCCGGTTTCAAGGCCCTCGAAGCCCTACGAGAGGCATGAGCATCAGCGGCCTCTGCCAGATCTGTGAGTCCCGGCCCGCACAGGAGCAGTGTTCGAACTGCGGCACGCTCGCCTGCGAGGTCCACTACGAGGAGAGCGCGGGGCTGTGCGCCGACTGCGCCTCGCAGGCCCAGCCGGGGCCCGACAACGACGACGTGGAGATCAATCGATTCTAGGTCGATCATTCGAATCGGAACGGCACAGCACAGACTCGAGACCGTGACCTCCATCCGCGACCTACTCGGCGAGACCCTCGGCGTCGGAGAGACGTATCGCCTGGCGCTCGAGGAACGGGACGGCTTCCTCGTCGCCGAGCACCCGAACGACGCCAGCCCGATGGACGTCGCCGTCGTCGAGGGACTGGATCGACTCGACGAACGCCCGCCGACGGAGCCGGTTCCGGTCGAAATCGTCGGCCGCGTGGTCGATGATCGAATCGCCGGACGGGTCGTCGCCGCTCCCGACACTGACCCCGAGTTCGGTCGCTCGTCAACGTCCGGAAGTAACGGCGCGGAAACGGACCGCTAGTCCCCCCGATACTGATTCAATCGCGCCTTCAGTTGCTTCGCCGCCTGGCCGCTCGCCTTCGCGAAGTCCTCGCCGTCGTTTTCTCCCGCAAAGATGATCCCCCGCGAGGAGTTGACCAGGCCGACGCCGTCGGCGAGCCCGTACTCGACGGCGGCCTCGGCGTCGCCGCCCTGCGCGCCGATGCCCGGGACGAGGAAGGGCAGGTCGGGCACCTGCTCGCGCAGTTCCTCGAGCTCTTCGGGCTGGGTCGCGCCCACGACCAGACCGACGTTGTCGTTCTCGTTCCAGAGGTCCGCCAGGGCCGCGACCCGCTCGTAGACCGATTCGCCGGTCTCGAGTTCGAGGTCCTGGAGGTCGGCCCCGCCGGGGTTCGAGGTGCGACAGAGGACGAAGACGCCGGACTCCTCGTCGGCCAGGAACGGCTGCAGCGAGTCCCGACCCATGTAGGGATTGACGGTGATCGCGTCGACTTTCTCGAGCATCTGCGCGTACTGCCTGGTCGTGTTGCCGATGTCGGCGCGTTTGGCGTCCAGCAGGACCGGAACGTCCTTGCCGTGGGCGTAGGCGATCGTTTCCTCCAGGGCGGCCCAGCCGTCGGGGTCCTCGTAGAAGGCCGCGTTGGGCTTGTAGACGGCGGCGTGTTCGTGCGTTGCGTCGATGATCCGGCGGTTGAAGGCCCACCGTGGGAGGTCGTACTCGTCGAGGTGATCAGGGACGCGCGACGGGTCGGGATCGAGGCCGACCGAGACGACGCTATCGACCGATCGGATGCGGTCGTGCAGACGATCGAAGAAGTTCATGCCGGGAGTGGCCCCGCGACGGTCGAAAAGGTTGCTATCCCGTCGGCCGCAGTCGATGGCGTCGACTTCGCTTCTCCTCGGTTTCCCATTGCGGCCGCTGTCTCGGACGAATCGGTCGCGGCTCCGCGTCGGACGGGGCTCGCGACGACTCATCGCCGGTCTCGAAAGCCACAGCATGTGACTGGTTACGATCGATCACGCTCCAAATATTTTAGACATCAGCTACTTCCTCCGTATGCCAGTTACATCACCTATGAACATCCGACAGCGTTCGACATCGTTCTCGAACCGCCTCCGTGAGCACGTCCGGTCGACGCTCCTGGAGCCGACGGACGCGAGGTGGGACGGGCCCGGAGACGATCAAACAGCGGACGCCGAACCCGAACAGGAGGCGACCGCATCCGGGAACCTCTTCCACTGCGCGCGGTGTAGCGTCGTCTACATCGCCGCCGAGAAACAGACCTGTCCCGAATGCGACGGGGACGTCGAGCAAGTGCGATCGACGCTGGCTTGTAATCAAGACTGACGCGGCACGATCCGTTACTGCCGGGCTCATACCGGTTTCGTTCGTTCTGTTTGCTCCGCCCGCTTCGTTCGTCTCAGGCTGTCCCTTAGCAGTAAATAGTAGCGCGATTTCTTTATTTAGAATCATGTCTGAAACTGAATCGGGCAGTTCGATAACTACGTGTGCGAACTGAACGGCGAAATATCTATCAGATATGGATGATGTTTGTCGAGCCGTGCTGCATATACAGCGCACTAACGTGCTCTATTCTTGAACAGAGGGTGTTTAAGAATTGCAGATAATGAAGGGAGAGGTGTTTTTCGAGGGCGATGTAGATTGCACACTGATGGGTTTCCCCGAGATAGATTCCGCTGTTTTCTTTGGTTCGATTACAATGGTAACGTGGGGAATCTGGGTAGTCTTGGGCAACGCTGCGTCAGAGACCATCGATCCGAGGACGGCCGCCGCGATCTCCTATCTTGTTGCGGGACCCCTTGCACTCGGATTCATCCTCGTTTCAGACGCATCGCTCGCCATTACTGCGAAAGGAGGACTGCTCGCTGGCACAGCCGGATTGTTCACCGGAATAGGCCTTATTTCGATGTACGTCGGCCTCTCCGGAGGGTCAACAGCAATCGTCTCTACTCTCGGTGCGATGTACTTCGTCATCGCGGCCATCATCGGTATGGTCGTCCTCGGAGACGAAGTTACGATAACGAGACTTGCCGGGATAGCGTTCGCAGTTATCGGGGTCGTCTTGGTTACCAGATAGATCAATCTTACTGAATTATTGGAAATGAGATAGTACTCCAAAAAATGAGTCAAGGCGCGCCTTCCACTCGGAAGAATACACGAGTAGCCCCTCCAAAACGTTGTTCTTAGTAGTGATCAGGGGGAGTAGAATCCGTCACGTTGCTGGTTCATCTGTCCCTACAGAAAAAGCAGGCCGAGTGCCTCGGGGCTTGACCCCGAGGGTGAAGGCCGTAAGCTCGATTATACGAACCGATACCCTCCGTGCCCTTATCCTGTACGAGCCGCCGATTCAGGTCGGCGACAACGAACTCGACATCGCCGAGATGGAGACGATGGTGAAACGCGGGGAAAACGAGCAGGCGCTCGTACTGTTCGAACGCGACCTCGCCGGTCTCCCACCCGACGAACTCGACGGGCTTCGCGCGACGCCGATCTGGCGGGAGATGGTAGACGCAGCCCGTACGCTTCCCCGAGAGTTGCGGGCGATCAGCGCGTACGAGTTCGATGCGGCCCGGTTTGCAGACGTGACCGCGCCGACCTTATTGTTGACCGGCAGTGAGAGCCCCTCACAGAGACGCGACGGACGCGGTTCACGAGGCGCTTCCGAACGGCCGGATCGCTACCTTCGAGGGGGAACAACACATGGCGGTGCACACCGCACCAGGCCGGTTCGTCGACGAGGTAGTCACGTTCGTCGAACCCCGAACCGGCTAATCGCCACCCGTTTTCTCCTCATCTCCGGCGGCCTACTCGAGAGCGATGATTGCAGGAAGTTGGTGTAGAACGGACTTCCTGAATAGGGACGCTCATCGTACCACATCTTCCCTGCACGTAACGGGTGGTTCGCGAGTTTTTCCGCAGAAAGTGCCCGTGCCCTTCGCTCCTGTTAGGCTTCGAGTACTTCGATCAGGTTCCCTTCGGGATCGCGCAGGAACAGAATCGACGTGCCGCTTTCGGTCGTGCGCGGCTCGCTGATCGTCGACACGTCGTCGGGAAGCGCCTCGTAGAAGGCGTCGAGATCGTCGACCGCCAGGCCGACGTGTTTCGCGCCCGGTTGGTTGAGCCCCGCCGCAGGGGAGCCCCTTGCTTCGGGCTCGTATTCGACGAGTTCGATGCGAGTTCCGTCGGCCTCGAGGTGGGCGAAGTCGGCGCTCGCGCCCGCGACGTCGACGGCGTCGGCGAACGCCTGGCCGCCGACGCTGAACCGGTCGATGACCGAGAGGTCGAGGACGTCACGGTAGAACGCGAGCGTCTCCTCGAGATCGGCGACGGTGATGCCGACGTGGTGTGCGCTGAGGTCTGCCATGGTTCGGTCGTGCCAGCGCGGGGGAAAAACGCTTCCGGCTGCTCGCCGCCTCCCGGGCGACCGGGGCAGTCCGGCGGAGCCGGTGACCGGCGGAATCAGGCGTCCACGGCCGGACGGTCGTCCGGAACGCCACGTGGTGGACGGTGCCGGCGCCGGGCTGGCCCCGCGGGTCTGGGGCTCCTCGAGGAGGCGGGGTCGAGCACCGTCAACACGAGTTTAGCGCTCGGGGGAGGTCGGCGACCGCGTCGGGAACCGTCGCCGCTGCCAGGCCGGATCGATCGCTCAGAGGAGTGGTGCCAGTTCCGAACGGTCTCAGTGACCCGCGGACGTGCGTCGTAATCGCACACCCACTGTAGACGCTTTGTGGCTCGGCGGCGTAGGCGGTCCCATGTCCGGTGATTCGACCGACCAGCGCGAGTACGACGTCGTCGTGATCGGTGGCGGCCCGGCGGGGCTGACGGCCGCGCTCTACACGACGCGACTCGGCCATGCGACGGGCCTCGTCGAGCGCGGCGGCGGCCGCGCGGCGATGATGGAGGACGTCCACAACCTCGTCGGCGTTCCGGAGGAGACCGGCGGAAACGAGTTGCTCGAGACCGGCCGCGAGCAGCTCGAGTCCTACGGCTGTGACGTGTTTCGGGACTTCGTCTCCTCGGCCGGCGAGACGGACGACGGTCGGTTCCGCGTCTGCGGGGCCGACGCGGACTACGTCGCCGACTGCGTCGTCATCGCGACGGGGTTCGACGACGTGCGGCCGCAGCCGCCGCTCCCCCGGACCGGCCGCGGGCTCCACTACTGCCTCCACTGCGACGCGTACATGTTCGTCGACGAGCCGGTCTACGTGATGGGGACCGGTGAGAGCGCGGCCCACGTCGCCGCGATCATGCTGAATTTCACCGACGACGTGGATCTGCTGACACGGGACGGCGACCCCGAATGGAGCGACGAAACCGCCTCGATGCTCGAGAACCATCCGATCGACGTCGTCAGCGAGGCGGTGACCGGCGTCCGCAACGGCGCGGACGGCTGGCTCGAGGCACTCGAGTTCGCCGACGGGAGCGTCCGCGAGTACAGGGGCGGATTCGCGATGTACGGCTCCGAGTACAACAACGGCCTGGCGGCCGATCTAGGCTGCGAACGTAACGACGACGGGACGATCGTCGTCGACGACCACGGGCGGACGAGCGTCGACGGCGTCTTCGCGGTCGGCGACGTCACGCCGGGACACAACCAGGTCCCGATCGCGCTGGGCGAGGGCGCGAAGACCGGGATCGCGATCCACTGGGTTCTGCGGGAGTTTCCGCGAGATATCGAAGAGATGGAGACCGCCGGCCCCGTTCGCGACGAGGAAGTACCCGGCATTCCGGACGAACTGCTCGAGCAGGCCGTCGCGTTCCACACGTACGACTGAGACCGTCCTGAGCGGACGAGCGTCGCGCTCAGGCCGTCTCTAGTTCGTCCGCCAGCTCGTGGAAGCTCTCGATCGTCAGCTCGGGCTCCGTCTCGTAGGGGCCCCAGAGCGTGTCCTGCCGGTTGATCCAGACGCCCTGCATCCCGGCGTTGATCGCGCCTGGCACGTCCCACCAGCCCGCGGCCACGAAGGCGATCTCCTCGACCGGCGTCCCGATTCGATCGGCGGCGTGGCGGTACAGCTCCGGTTGCGGTTTGAACTGCTCGATCTCGTCGGCGCTGATCGCGTCTTCGATTCGGTCGCCGAGATCGGCGTGCTCGAGTAGTGACTCGAGCATCTCCTCGTTGCCGTTCGAGACGATGTAGCAGTCATAGCCGGCGTCTCGAAGCCGCTCGAGGCCGTCGTGAACGTCGTCGAAGACGGGTAGTTCGTGGTACGTCGAAAGGATTTCCTCGCGTTCCTCATCGTCGAGGGCGACGTCGATCGTCTCGAGCGCGAACCGCAGCGCGTGCCGGTTCATCTCGTAGAACGAGTCGTACTCGCCGATCGCGTTGCCGACCATCGCGTACGCCAGCGACCGCTGTCGCCAGAGCTTCGCGACCAGGCCGGGATCGACGTCGTCGACGCGCTCCGAGAGCGGTTCGGCGACGGCGGAGACGTCCACGAGCGTGCCGTAGGAGTCGAACGCGATCGTCTCGACCGCGTCGGGATCGAAGGCCATAGCAGTCGGGCTACCCCGGCGATCTCGAAATAGCTTGGCCCGGGTCCGGTCCCGGTCCCAGAGCGCGGACTCGGATCCGAACGCGGCCCGGGACTGATAGGCATTGGCGTCGAGTCGGCGGTATGGATCGGAGCAGACAGCTGTACGAACGAGATGCGACGGGGTGGCAGCGCGGGCTGTACGAGGACGTCAAAT
The DNA here is from genome assembly GCF_900110455.1 of Natrinema salifodinae. Taxonomy (NCBI): domain Archaea; kingdom Methanobacteriati; phylum Methanobacteriota; class Halobacteria; order Halobacteriales; family Natrialbaceae; genus Natrinema; species Natrinema salifodinae. The sequence goes on from NZ_FOIS01000001.1 coordinate 21,753, forward strand.
CGACCTTTCGAGCACCGATCGTCAACTGGTTCTTTCGCGCACTGACGGCCAACGAACCCGCGTTCGCGCGGTACGCGTGGGGCCAGCTCAAGCCGCTCTTCCAGACGCGCGCGTTCGGCGGCTATGCCGTCTCGTACCGGGACGCCGTGCTCTCGGCACTCGAAGACGGCGAGGCGGCGCTTCCGCGCTACCGGCGCGTCGACGTCGACGTCCGACCGGCCGAGTGGCGCGAGCTCCGGGGACAGCTCGCGACGTTCGATATCGTGGCGCCGCGGCTCGCGCTCGCGTTTGCCGTCTGCGATCGGGCGATGAACGGTGACTCGGTAGACGATGACCCGAGAGGGACATCGTCGACGGCGCCCCTGCCGACGTGGCTCGACCGCGACCGTGGCCGGTCCGTGACGATGGTCGATCCCGGCGACGTTCCCGACGACCTCGCGGATACCGTCGACGGGATTCGCGACTTTCACGGCCTCGAGGGCGGACTTCCGAGCATCTACCGCTGCCTCGCGCAGTGGCCGCCCTATCTGGAGGCAGCCTGGTCCGATCTCGAACCGGTCCTCGAGAGCGAGGCGTTCGAGCGCGCCTGCGACGGCGCCGATTCGGCCGTCGACGACCACCTCGCGGGGCTCCCGTACGCGCCGCGGCTCTCGCCGGCGGCGCTCTCCGAGCGGGGGTTCGACGACGCGACGATCGACGAGCTCGGCGAGTTCGTTCGGCAGTTCAATCGAGGCGCCATCGAAACGGTGCTGCCGGCCATCGCCGTCTACGCGGCCACGCTCGACGTTGCCGGCGAGCGGATGCTGTAGGAAGAGTCGATCGTCTCACTCGAGTACGGCCCGCACCTGAAGGTACTCCACGCGGATCGCGTTGTCGCCGAACCACTCCTCGAGGGCCGCGACCGCGTCCCGGCGGAGCGCGGCCCGAGCCTCGTCGTCGTCCATCTGCCGGAGGACCGGCGAGAGCGGCCCCGACTCCTCGGCGAACTCCCGCCAGAAGTGGTGCGGCGTCGCGTACCGGAACTCGAGCAGCCGCCGCTGGAACGACAGGTCCGTTCCGTCGAACTGTTCGCGGACGAACTCGGGGTCGCCCCACTGGAGGTGCGACCACGGATCGCTCGGCGATTCCGCGACGTGGTCGGTCAGCACCTCCGTGAGGTCCCCGACGACGCCGTTGGGCGACCAGGCGGTGAAACAGACCCGGCCGCCGGACCTGGTCACCCGGCATAGCTCCGCGCCGGCCTGCGTCGAGTCCGGCGCGAACACGTGCCCGAAGTTCGAGAGGACGACGTCGAACGCGCCGTCGGGTACGGGGAGGGTCTCGGCGTCGCCGGTGAGCCAGCCGATGTCGTCGTAGCCAGCCAGGGAGGCGTTGTCGCGGGCGAGTTCGAGCATCCCGTGGGCGAGGTCGACGCCGACGACCTCGGCCCCCGCGCGGCGGGCGGTCAACGCGGCGTTGCCCGTCCCACAGCCGACGTCGAGGACGCGGTTGCCCGGATCGATCCCCGCGACGTTGATCAGGCGCGCGATCGCGGGCAGCATGTTCGGCGCCATCGCGGGGTATCGGCCGGCCGACCAGACGTGGCGCGTCGATCGGTCGTCGGAGTGGCTCGGGTCGTTCATACGCCGTGTGGGCGCGCCACGGACAAAAATCGGTTGTCGGAGCCGGCGTGCGCGCCGGAGCCAGGCGGACACGGCGGCGCGGAATCGACGGCGGAGGCGAGCGGCCGCTTTTAGGGATCGGGCTGCTAGCGAGTACCGATGAGCACCGCCCGAGAACAGTTCGACGTCGGCGGGATGAGCTGCTCGTTCTGCGCCGAGAGCATTCGGAAGGCGTACGACCGCACCGACGGCGTCGCGGACGTCGACGTGAGCCTCGCCCACGAGGAGGTGCTGGTCCGGTACGACGACGACCGGGTGAGCGAGGTCGACCTGAAGGACACGCTGCGGGACCTCGGCTACACCGTCCGCGATCCGGACAAACGGGAGCGATTCCGCGAGCAGCAAGCGGAGCTCGCGACCGGCAAACGGCGGCTCGCCCTCGCCGGCGGCGCGTCCGCGCTCACCGCCGCCCTGATGGGGTGGATGATCGTCGGCACGGGACGGTTCGAGTCGGACTCGCTACCGATGGATCTGGTCGCGCTGGGCCTGGCGCTGGGAACGATGGTCGGCCCCGGGCGCTACATCCTCGAGAAGGCGTACAACAGCCTCCGCCGGGGCATCTTCAACCAGCACGTCCTGCTCGAGGCCGGTGCGCTTGCCGGTCTCCTCGGCGGTTTCCTCGGTCTGGCGGTCTTCCCCGCCTTCCCGACGGTGCACTTCTTCGCCGTCTCCGTCTTCATCACCACCTACCACGTCCTCTCGGAGTACACCAGTCTGCTCGTCCGCACCCGCGCGTCCCAAGCGGTTCAGGACCTGCTCGAGCTGCGGCCGGAGACCGCCCGCCGCGTCGCCGACGACGGCACCGTCGAAGAGGTCGCCGTCGACGAGATCGATGAGGGCGACCGCGTCCGGATCAAACCGGGCGAGCACGTCCCGGTCGACGGCGTCGTCCGCGAGGGCGAATCGACCGTCGACGAGTCGGTCGCGACCGGCGAGTCGATCCCCGAGGAGAAGGCGCCTGGCGACGAGGTGATCGGCGGCAGCGTCACCGAGACCGGGACGCTGCTCGTCGAGGTGACCGCGACCGGCTCCGACGCGTTTCTGAACCAGATCGTCCACGAAATCGAGGAGGCCCGCGCGATGAAACCGGGAATCGTCCGGCTTGCCGACCGCGTCCTCAGGTACTTCGTGCCGGGCGTGCTCGCGATCGCTGCGCTCTCGTTTCTCTTCTGGGTCGTCGTCCCGGCCGCCTGGCCGGCCGGGCCGTTCGGAACGGGACCAAATGTTCAGCGGGGTGCGTTCGCCGCGTTGGCTGTCCTCGTGCTCGGCTACCCCTGCGCGCTCGGGATGGCGACGCCGCTGGCGCTCATCCGCGGCGGCGGGGCAGCGGCGAACCGCGGCGTCCTGCTGCGGTCGGGCGACGCCTTCCAAATCCTCCCCGAGGTCGATCGGATCGTCTTCGACAAGACCGGGACGATCACGGTCGGCGAGCCGGCCGTCGCGGAGATCGCGCCGCTGGCGGCCGAGACCGACGAGGAAGCCGTGCTCGCCGCGGCGACGGGCGCCGAAGCGTTCAGCGAACACCCGCTCGCCGACGCCGTCCTCGAGTGCGCGGATGAGCGGGAGGTATCCTCCGTCGACCCCGACGCGTTCGACTCCGTGACCGGCAAGGGCGTCCGCGCGTCGGTCGACGGAGACGAGGTGCTCGTCGGGAAGCCCGCCTGGCTCGAGACCGACGGCATCGACGCGTCCGGGGCGGCCGCGGAGATCGAGCGCCTCCAGCGCCGCGGGTTGACGGTCTCGGGCGTCGCGCGCGACGGAGAGCTGATCGGCCTGCTCGGCATCGGCGACGAGATCAAGGACGACGCCGCCGAGACCGTCCGACGGTTGCGGGCGGCGGGAATCGCGCCCGTGATGATCACCGGCGACGACGAACTGACCGCAACGGCCGTCGCGGAAGCGGTCGGTATCGACCGCGTGATGGCCGACGTCCGCCCCGACGAGAAGCGCGACGAGATCGGTCGGCTGCAGGACGCGGGCCACCGTGTGGCGATGGTCGGCGACGGGATCAACGACGCGCCGGCGCTCACGCAGGCCGACGTCGGGATCGCGATCGGGGCCGGGACGGACGTCGCGATCGAGTCCGCCGACGTCGTCCTCGTGGGCGAGCGCCTCGGCGGGGTGAGCGACGCCTACGAGATCGGCCGGGAGAGCTACCGGAAGACGAAACAGAACCTGGCCGCCGCGTTCGCGTTCAACGGGCTCGGCGTCGCCGCGGCGACGACGGGCCTGGTCCACCCGGTGTTCGCGATGATCGCGATGGTGCTGTCGGTCTCGGCCGTCCTCGCCAACAGCTTCGCCGGCCAGTTGCTCTCGGGCGAGGGGGTCAACGCGGCGTTCGCCGTCCGAGAGAATCGCTCGGAGGACGACTCCCCGGTAGCGTGATCGGACCGCGACGACCGCGCGACCCGCGGACCGATCGGTGACGGTCGCTCGTTAGGCGGTCCCGGGCACCTCGTAGCCGGCCTCGCGGATGGTGGTATGGAGGTCGTCGTCCGTCACCCCCTCGTCGACGACGACCTCGACAGTCTCGCCCTCGTGGTCGGCCTCGACCCGCGAGACCGCGTCGAGGGTCGCGAGCGCGCTCTCGACGGTCCGTTCGCAGCCGTCGCAGGACATGCCGCTGACGGAGATCGTCGTGCGTTCCATGCGAGCGGGTTGGCCGTCCAGCCCGAAGACCGTTCCGCCGACGCTCGCTGCCGTCCACCGCCGTCGTGTGACCGCGACCGGGCCGGACCCGATCGGGCCAGGCGGGCCAGGCCGCGGGACGCGGAGTCCCACCTCCCCCACCGACGTTTTGGAACTCGCCGTCGTCGCACGTCCCATGGCGCAATCGAAGACGGCCGTCATCGCCGGCGTCGGCCCCGGTCTCGGTGAATCGATCGCCCGCAAATTCGTCGCAGAAGGCTGTCGGGTTGGCCTGTTCGCCCGCTCGGCGGAGTACCTCGACGACCTGGCTGCGGACCTCGGCGACGACACTGTCGCCGTCCCGACGGATATCACCGAGCCCGACCAGGTCGAAGCGGGGTTTCGCGAGGTCCGCGACGAGTTCGGCCCGGTGGACGTGCTCGTCAATCACGCCAGCGGCGGCGCCTGGCGGGGGCTCCGGGACGTCGACCCGGACGAGTTCGAACGGGCCTGGCGCGTCTCGGCCTACGGCGCCCTGCTGTGCTCCCGGGAGGCGGTCGACGACATGCTCGCCGCGGATGGGGACGAGGACGGCGGGACCGTCATCTTCACGGGCGCGACATCGGCGGTGCGCGGCCGGGGCGGCGCGATCGGGTTCAGCGCAGCCAAGTTCGCCGTCCGCGGGATGGCTGAGTCGATGGCCCGCGAACTCGGACCGGAGGGGATCCACGTCGCCCACGTCGTAATCGACGGCCAGATCGAGACGCCGTCGGTCCGCGAGTCCCGGCCCGACCGCGACGAGGACGAGTACCTCGACCCGGACGCGATCGCCGACTCCTACTGGCACCTGGTGACCCAGGACCGGTCGGCCTGGACGCTCGAACTCGATCTCCGGCCGCACGTCGAGGAGTTCTGAGCGGGCGCTGGAGCCGCCGTCGCGGCCCGTGACCGTACCGGCAGCACCCGGTGCCTGCGCTTGCACCGTCCCCGGTCTATGCTCTCGGTTAGCATAGCGGTGCGTATGACCGAGCGACCGTTCGACCGCGCGTTCGACTTCCTGCACGTCAACCACCGGCCTGACAAGCCCCGCGAGAAAGGCATCACCGAGATCCGCGGCCCCTACTACGACCCGATGGGGCCGCGCGAACTCAGAGATATCCTCGAGACGATGGGTTGGTACGTAGACATCTACAAGTACTCCGGCGGCTCGTTCGCCCTAATGGACCGCGAGACGGTCCGGGAACTCAACGAGATCTGCCACGAGCACGACGTGCAGGTCTCCACCGGCGGGTTCGTCGAGAACGTGCTCGTCCGGGACAACGATCAGGTCGAAGCGTACGTCGAAGAGGCCGACGACCTCGGCTTCGACATCGTCGAGATTTCGTCCGGATTCCTCGCCATCGACACCGACGACCTGGTCGCGCTCACGGAACTGGTCGCCGACCGCGGCCTGCAACCGAAACCCGAGATCAACGTCCAGTTCGGCGCCGGCGGCGCCTCGAGCGAAGAGGAACTCCTCTCGGAGGTACAGCAGGATCCCCGCCTGGCGATCGAGGAGGGACGGCGCCACCTCGACGCCGGCGCGTACAAGCTGATGGTCGAGGCCGAGGGGATCACGGAAAACGTCACTGACTGGCGGACGGACGTGGTCTACGAGATCGCGAGCGAACTCGGCATCGAAAACTGCGTTTTCGAGGCCCCGGGACCGGAGATGTTCGAGTGGTATCTCAAGAACTTCGGGCCGAACGTGAACCTGTTCGTCGACAACTCTCAGATCGTCGAACTCGAATGTCTGCGCTCCGGGCTGTGGGGGAAGACGACCTCGTGGGGACGGGTCGCCTCGTACGAGCGCGGTCCCGATGAGTAGCCGCGGATCGCTCGCCTCGATCCGGAACCGAACCCCCAGTTACCCGTCGGGCTGCCGATCGACGGCCTAGCGTTATCCGCCCGGGGGTGGATCGTCCGCTATGACGCGCGTCGCGCTGATCGCCCACGACGAGAAGAAGCCGGATCTCATCGAGTTCGCGCAGGAGCACGAGACGCAGTTGCGCGAGTACGAACTGACTGCGACCGGGACGACCGGCAAACGGCTGCTGGAGGAGACCGACCTCGACGTCGATCGCAAGGAGTCGGGCCCGCTCGGCGGCGACCTGATGATCGGAGCGGAGGTCGCTGAGGGGAAACTCGACGGAATCGTCTTCCTCCGCGATCCACTGCGGGCCCAGCCCCACGAACCCGACATCTCGGCGCTGTTGCGCATCTGCGACGTCCACGACACCGCGCTGGCGACGAACCTCGCGTCCGCGCAGTTTCTCATCGAGGGCCTGGCGGAGTAAGCCGAGCGGGTCGTCGCTGACGACCGACTCGTCGCGATCGCCCCGTCTTCAGCGGGAAGGGATACCTTCAACCGGGTCGAGCCCCCCGTGACGTCTATGATACGGGCGGTCGTCTTCGACCTTGATTACACGCTCGCCGTTCCCCGCCGCGATCGGGCGACGATCCTCGCGGAGGCCGCGTCGGCGGCGGGCGCGCCCTCGCTGACCCGCGAGGAGTACCTGGAGGCCCACCGCCAGAACCTCACCAGCGAGACGCGCGAGCCCATCTTCGCCGACCTCCTGGCGGACCGCGAGAGCGACGCCGATCCCGCCGCCGTCGCGACGGCCTACCGCGAGACGATCGCCGACGCCCTCGAACCGCTGCCTGGCGTCGAGGACCTGCTCGCCGCCCTCCGGAAGGAGTACGCGGTCGGCCTGCTCACGAACGGCCCCGTGCGCGCCCAGCGGGACAAACTCGAGACGCTGGGCTGGGAAGACGCGTTCGACGCCGCCCTCGTCACCGGCGAGCTCGCGGCCGGCAAGCCGGACCCGCGGGCGTTCGAGGCGATCGCGAGCGAACTCGGCGTCGTGCCGGACCAGGCGGTCTACGTCGGCGACGACGTCGAGACCGACATCGGCGGCGCCACCGAGGTCGGCATGGCCGCGATTCAGGTGCTGCTCGCGGACGGACCCGGGCCGGACCCGCGGGCCGTCGCGCACGTGGACCAGGCCGAGGTCGCGACTGCGGTGCCGGAGCTCGTCGCGGAGCTCGATTGAGCCGGCTCGAGTAGCAGTCCACGCGCGACGGACAGTATCCGTTAGTCGCCGAGCTGGTTCGCCGAGACTGGCTCTGACGACTGTGCGGAGGTAGCGGAGCTGGTGGCGGTCGAATCGAGGTGCCGAACGAGCGAACTACTCACGATCTGCTGGGCGACGTGAAATGCGGTTATGCTGGCGATGATCGCCCCGCCACCGAACACCGCCCCGACCATCACCGATACGCTCAGGTTCTTCATCGAACTGGAGAAGAGCACGGAAAGACACTCGTCGCTCCGCAATCCACGCGCGTACAACGCGTAGGCGATCCCCGCACTGAGACACAGTGCCGCGATCGCGATACCGCAGACGATCGCGAGTTGAAAGACGTCGACGGAGAGGGTGGAATCCCCGACGCCGACGTAGATCACGATCCCGAGCGTCGCGACGGAGAATCCGTCCAATTGGCCGTCGGAAACGGTCCCGTTCGGGACGAGACGTGCGAGCACTCCCGCGCCCAGAATGATAGTCCCGAGTTCGACGATCATCTCGGCGGCGGAGAGGTCGACCGGCGAATCGGCAAAGAGCGCGATAGTGGTCGGCATCGCGAGCGGCGCGAGGAGCATCGAAGCGAGGACGATGACCGTCGCCAGGAGCGCGTTTCCCCCGCTCAGGCGCGTCCAGATGATCGAACTGCCGGCGGCCAGCGGTGCGGAGAGGACGATGAGGACGCCGAGTAAGACGTCCCCGGAGAGAACCAGGGCGGCGATCGGGTACAGCGCGATCGGCACGAGCAGATAGAGACAGCCGAGCGAGGCGATGATTGGGATCGAGAGAGCCCGCACCGAGAGATCGGCGAAACTGAACCCGTAAAACGCCGTGAAGACCAGTCCGGCGACGAGAATCGGGAGTATCGGCTGAAGGGGGGCGGAGAACGCGGGATACGCTACGCCGGCGAGCGTGGCGGCCAGTACGACGAACAGCGACCGCTGTGATCGAACGAGAGTCCGGAAATGATTCATTGATCGGTCGATAGCCGCGAATATTCGAAACGGGGGATATAGGTCTTTTCAAGCGCTCTTCAGCCAGATTCAACCAGACAGTCGCCCGTAATTTGAGTGGGAACATCTCCCACGACAAGCGCTGCCGCTATCAGGGTCGATACTACCCGCGAGTTCCACGACCGATTTCGAACACAGAAACCGTGCTACTAGCTACAGCGACTGGTCCGCCTCGCGTACCGCGCGGCTCACGCGCTGAAGGACGTCCGTCGCCCGCTTGACCTCGGCCCCGCTCTCGACGAACACGAGCGTTCGCGGCGGCGTCGTCGCTTTCGGTCGCACGCGAAGTTCGAGGTCCGACGCCGCGTCGGCCGCGACGTCCTGGGCCGCCGCGAACTCGATGTGAGCGCGGTCCTCGTGGACGAAGGCGCGAGCAATCCGCTCGTCACGGTCGTCGTGTGCGATATCGTACGCCCGAGCGCCGTCCGCCGTCGGTTCGACGTCGCGATCGGCGTTCGTCACCGCAAAATACTCGAGTTCGCCGTCCTCCCGCCCGTCGATCTCGCTCGAGAGGAGTTCAGCGATCCGCCGGCCGTCGGTGATCCGGTCCTCGACCATGCCCGACGCTCGGGGTTCGGGAACTAACTCTCTTCGGCTTCGAGCACGGCCGATCGAGCGACAGGCACCAGGTCGTCCACGTCGAGTCCCTCCCGCCTGGCGTAGACGACCGCGGCGGCTTCGATGGTCAACCCCAACTCCTGTTGAAGGGTGTTGATCGCGCCGACGGCCTCGTGTTTCTCCACGCCCTCGGCGACCAGCGAATCGAGGACGCGCTCGAACGCGGACCGCTCGCGCAGGAGGTCCTCGTCGGGCACGAACTCCTCGGGAACCGTCACTTCGGCGGGATCGAACGTCACCGCGAGGGCGTCGTCCTCGCGCTCGAGCAGTCCCTCCTGGGTGGCGACGTCGATCAGCCGCTTGGACTGGTCGGGGGAGAACCAGTCGCGATCGAGCGAGAGGGCGACGACGAACTCGTTTTCCTTGAGGCGACGGGTGCCGTTCTGGATGAACGGGGCGGCGACCGCGACGCGAAGGCTCATCGGAGACGACTCTCTCGAGGGGTGAGATAACGATGGCGGTTCCGGCCGATCCGTGGGTGACGTCGACTCGCGAGTCCGCGAGTCGGGGAAAACGGTGGTCGACCGCGGGCTGATCGCCCGATCGACCGCCGGCTACCGGGTGTGGGAGGCCCGGAGATCAGTCCGAGGCGCGTCCCCCGCCGCCGTTGCGGTCGGCGCGGGACGGCGGCGGAAATTCCGCTGCGGCCGGGTCCGGGGTTTCCGGAAGGACGCAGCGGTCGGGTTCGCGGTTGACGTGGCGGTATTGCTCCGGCGCGTTCGCGAGCGGGTGGGCGGGATTCTGATCGCTATCGATGCGGGCCGCTCGGACCTCGTCGAAGCCGTTGAGTCGGGCTTGGATGCCGCGCCAGTGATACCGCGTCGCGGTCGGGACGGAGACCGGCTGCGGCGATTTTCCGTCCGGATGCTGTGTCGCGAGGATGGAGCTGTTGACGTTGCTGGCGAGCGCGTCGTGGTCGATGAGGACGCCGACAGATGTGTCTCGCGGTGCACGCGCGGCGAGGACGTCCAAGCCGAGGTGCAGCGCCCGATACTCGGCAACGTTGTTGTCCGGCGGCGCGTCCGCGGTCGCAACGCGTGCGACACGGGTGCCGTCGCGCGTTTCGATTACGGCGCCCAGCCCGCCGCCCGACTCCCGGAAAGACCCGTCGGTGGCGACGTAGAAGTCTCGATGATGAGTCCGGGGAGGGTGGGCGATGTGGGGCGTGGGCGATTCGTCGAACAGGTCCCGCAGTGCGGGCCGGCCGTGAGCGGCCATACAATCGAATAAGTGATTCGCCACCTTAACTATTCTGTCCGTGGTAACGAATGCCACGGCTGAACGAATAGGATCGTCGATCGGGTCCAGAGCGATTCAATCTAGCTAGGTAAAATTCTGGTTGGAGAATACACAAATCAACGAGAAATACTATCTCCGGTATTTCATCCGATTTTATTTGTGTCACAATACCTATATATCGGTGTAGAATGTGTTGGGTTATGTCGTGGGATACTAGCCAACGTTCAACGCGGCGGTCGTTCCTAACGGCCGCGGGTGCATCGTCAGTGGTGGCGGTTGCCGGCTGTCTCGGTGAGGAAGGCGACGACACCGACGAAATCGTTATCACGCTGTCGCAGTTTCCGGACACCGTCGATCCGATCGACCACATCACGGGCGACTACTTCGACGTCTTCGATCACGTCTACGAGCCGCTGTTTAACATCGAACCAGGCGAGGCGCCTGAACCCCGCGTCATCGAAGACTGGGAACACGACGACGGGGCAGTCGACCTGATGCTGCGCGACGACGTCCAGTTCCACGACGGACAGGACCTGACCGCCGAGGACGTCGTCTTCACGCTGCGCCGGCAGATCGACCCGGAGTTCGGCACTGCGTCCTCGCAAGTCGCCGGTCTAGGGTCGATCGAGGGCGCGGAGCCCGTCGACGAACACACCGTCCGGTTCGAGTACAGCGGCGCGTCGGCGCTGGCGGAGTACGAGTTCGGGAACTACGCCCGCGCGATGAACGCCGAGTGGGCACAGGAACTGGGCGCTGAAGACGACGAGATCACCGGCGACTCCGCCGACGTGTTCAACGGCACCGGGCCGTACGAGGTCGTCGACTTCACGCCAGGCACCCGAATCGAACTCGAAACATTCGACGACTACTGGGGCGAGGACCCGCCGGTCGAGCGGCTCGTGTTCAACGCCGACGAAGAGTCAAGCGGCCGCGTCTCGGCGCTCGAGGCCGGCGAGTCCGACCTCACCATCAACGTCCTCCCGGAGGACGTCCAGCGGGTCAACGACGAACAGGATACCGAGGCCCGCCGCGTGACCAGCTTCCGGAACATCTTCTGCCCGATGAAAAACGAGTCGGAGCCCTTCGACAGCCAGGCGTTCCGCCAGGCGATGAACTACGCCGTCGACAACCAGGCGGTCATCGACAACGTCCTCAGCAGTTTCGGCGAACCGATGAGCCAGCCCACGCCGCCGGGGGTCAACGGGTACAACCCCGACCTCGATCCGTATCCGCACGATCCCGACCAGGCGGAGCAACTCGTCGAGGAGAGCGGGTACGGCGGGGTCGAGATCGAACTGGTCGCTCCGCAGGGGCGATACCTCAACGACGCCGACGTCGCCGAGACCGTCGCCGACCAGATCGATCAGCTCGAGACCGTCAGCTGCAGCGCTGACGTCGTCGACTTCGGGGTCGTCTCCGACGCCAACTCCGCGGGTATGGACGACTACGAGATCCCGTTCTTCATGATCGGCTGGGGCGTCATCACCGGCGACGCCGACTACGGCGTCTCCGGGTTCTTCCAGGAGGGCGGCGGCGTCCAGAGCTTCCGCGACGAGGAACTCGACCAGGCGATCGAGGAGAGCAAGGGGATCGAGGATCCCGAGGAGCGCGAACAGCAGCTCCAGGCGGTAAACGAGATGGCCCGCGAGAAGGCGCCGTGGATCTTCCTCCACCTCCAGGAGAGCATCTACGGCGTCCACGAGGACGTCGAATGGGACCCTCGCGAGGACGAGAGCGTCTGGGTCTGGGAGATGAACACGTGAGCGCGGTCATCCGCATCGGAGAGCGAACCGGAACCGGTTACCGACGGTACGGACCCGCAGTCGCGGTCGCACCCGCCTACCCTCGATCAACGAACGTCAGATGTCCCTCGCAAAGTTCCTGCTAACGCGACTCCTCCAGGGCGTGTTCGTCGTCTGGGGAGTGGTCACCGTCATGTTCGGACTGCGAGCGGTCTCGCCAGGCGATCCCGCCAATCTTATCGTGGGAGAGGCGGCCGATCCGGCGATCCGCGACCAGGTCCGCGAACAGTACGGACTGAACGAACCGATATACGTCCAGTACTTCGACTACGTACGGGGGATGGTCGTCGGCGACTTCGGCTACTCGTTCCAGTCGGGTCGGGAAGTCGAGGCGATGGTCGTCGAGCGGATCCCGGCAACCCTCGAGTTGGCCGTCGCGGCGACGGTCATCGCGATCGTCATCGCGGTGCCGCTCGGCGTGGTCAGCGCGTCCCGCCGGAACGAGCCGGCCGACTACGGGGCGACGCTGTTCTCGCTGGTCGGCATCTCGACGCCGAACTTCTGGCTGGGACTGATGCTCATCCTCCTCTTCGCCGTTCGGTTTCAGGACCCGATGGAGGCGATCCTCGGGTTCTCGTTCCCGACCGGTCGCCGACCGGTCGGGCTCGGCGAGGCCGCGCTCACGCTCGCGACGACCGGCAACGCCGGCGGCCTCTTCACCTGGCTACGCCACATCGCGCTGCCGGCCATCACGCTCGGGACCTACTTCACGGCCCTGATCACGCGGCTGACCCGCAGCGGCATGATCGACGAACTCGGCAAGCCCTACGTCGCGGCGACCGAGGCGAAGGGGCTGCCGGGCGCGCTGATCCGATACAAGCACGTGCTGCGGAACACGATGATCCCGATTATCACCGTGCTCGGGCTCCAGCTCGGAACGCTGATCGGCGGGGCCGTCATCACGGAGACCGTCTTTAACTGGCCCGGACTCGGCGACCGGCTCATCCAGGCGCTCAACTCCCGTGACTGGCCGCTCATGCAGGGGATCATCGTCTTCATCGGCATCGGCTTCGTCCTGATCAACATCGCCGTCGACACGCTCTACGCATCGCTCGATCCGCGGGTGACCGACGAATGATTCCGGACCGACTCAAAGCGAACCTGGGACGGGAGTTCCGACGGAGCCTGCTGGCGAAACTGGGGCTCGTCCTCCTGGCCCTGATCCTGTTCATGGCCGTCTTCGCACCGCTGCTCGCGACTCACAACCCGACGCGGACGGGGTATCTCGACGAGAACGGCAACGAGTACCCGCCGCTCGGGACCGAGTACACCACCCAGATCGGCGAGGACGGCGAGTTCGTCGACGTCGAGGTCGAACCGACGAGCGAGCACATTCTCGGGACGAACAACATCGGCCAGGACGTCTTCTCTCGCCTGGTCTACGGCGCGCGGACGTCGCTGCTGGTCGGCCTGCTGGGCACCGGGCTCGCGGTGCTCATCGGCGTCCCGTTCGGCCTGATCGCGGGCTACTACGGGGGACGCGTCGACGACGCGATGATGCGGATCGCCGACGTGATGCTCGCGTTCCCGTCGCTCGTGCTCGCGCTCGCCCTGATCGGCGTCTTCGGGACGGCCGGGTTCAGCGTCCCCGATCCGATCGTGACGGCCGGCCTGGCCGACGGGATGCCGGCGAGCACGACCATCCCGGGGACCGTGACGATCGTCGTCGCGCTGGTCACGTGGGTCTGGTTCGCCCGCGTGGCCCGCGGCGAAGCGCTGTCGATCCGCAACGAGGAGTACGTCACGGCCGCGCGGAGCCTCGGCGCGAGCGACCGGACGATCCTACTGAAACACGTCCTGCCGAACAGCCTCACGCCGGTGATCGTACTCGCGACGATCCAGGTGGCTGCAGTGATCCTCCTCGAGAGTTCGCTGTCGTTCCTCGGGTTCTCCGGGACGACGCTCTCGTGGGGGTACGAGATCCAGCGGGGGCAGGACTACCTGTACTCGCGGTGGTGGATCGCGACGGTTCCGGGGATCGGGATCGTCCTGTCGGTGATCAGCGTCAACCTGCTGGGCGACTGGTTCCGCGACGCACTGGACCCGAACATCGAGGGAGAAGGACGATGACGGAAGACATACTCCGAGTCAACAGGCTTTCGACGCGATTCTTCACGCAAGAGGGACAGGTAAACGCCGTCGACGACCTCGACCTGCGGATCGAGCGCGGCGAGGTCTTCGGTATCGTCGGCGAGAGCGGTTCCGGGAAGAGCGTCACCGCCAGGTCGATCGTCGACCTGATCGAGTCGCCAGGCGAGATCACCGACGGGACGATCCGGTTCAACGACGCAGAGTTGGCCGCGGCGGTCCGCGAGGACCACCCCGGGGCGGTCGACGGTGACTTCGTCGACCTTCGGGCGGTCCCCGAGCGGCTCCGGCGGTCGCTCCGGGGGACGTCCTTCAGCATGATCTTCCAGGACCCCGAGAGCAGTTTCAACCCGAGCCTCACGGTGGGAGAACAGCTCGCTGAGGCCGTGGAGGTCCAGCGGCGGGCCAGCGCGACCCCGCGGTCGACGCGGGCCCGAACGAAGTCGTCCGAGTACTCGCTGGGCAATTTCGTCCTCTCGGCGATGCTTCCCTCCCGGCGATACGTCAGCGAGGAGAGCCGCGAGCGGGCGATCGAACTGCTCGAACTGGTCGGCATCCCCGACCCGGTCGAGCGGGCCGACGAGTACCCCCACGAGTACTCCGGGGGGATGCTCCAGCGGGCGATGATCGCCCAGGCGCTGGCCGGCGAGCCGGACGTGCTGATCGCCGACGAGCCGACGACGGCTCTGGACGTAACCATCCAGGCCCAGATCTTAGATCTGCTCGACGACCTCCAGCGCGAGACCGGGATGACGATCCTCTTGATCACGCACAATCTGGGCGTCGTCGCGCGGATGTGCGACCGCGTCGGCGTCATGTACGCCGGCGAGATCGTCGAACGGGGCACCCTCGCGGACGTCTTCGACGACCGGGTCCACCCCTACACCGAGGGCCTGCTCGGGTCGATCCCCGATCTCGAAGGCGTGCGCGGACGCCTCGACCCGATTCCGGGCAACGTCCCCAGCCTGCTCGACGCGGAGATGGGCGACCGGTGTCACTTCGCCGACCGCTGTCCGAAGGCCATGGCGGACTGCCTCGAGCATCCCCCCGAGTACCCGGCCGCGGGCAGCGAGCACCACCAGGCGCGCTGTGTCCTCGCCGAGATGGAGTACGATCCGGCAAGGGCGCTGCCGGAGGGCTACTTCGACGAGACGGAACGGCCTGCCGCCGACAAACACGCGGGCCCGGAGGAACCCGAGGAGGAGCCGCCCGAAGAGCGACGGCATCCGCCGGCCGAGACCACCGGAGGTGAACACCAGTGAGCGCCGACGAGCCGCTCGTTCGCGTCGACGACCTGCAAAAGTACTTCTGGGAGAACGACTCGCTGCTCGACCGGCTGCTGGGCGACGAGCCCGTCCCCGTTCGCGCCGTCGACGGCGTCAGCTTCGACATCTACGAGGGCGAGACGCTCGGCCTGGTCGGCGAGTCCGGCTGCGGGAAGTCGACGGCCGGCGAGACGCTGTTGCGCCTCCGGGAGCCGACCGACGGCCGGGTCGAGTTCGACGGCGAGAACGTCTACGACCTCGGCGGGGACCGTCTCGACGCGTTCCGGAACGCGGCCCAGATCGTCTTTCAGGACCCGTTCTCGAGTCTCGACCCGCGGATGACCGTCGGCGACATCGTCAGGCAGCCCCTGGACATCCACGACGTCGGCACCGACGCGGAGCGACGAGAGGGGGTGCGGGACCTGCTCGAGCGCGTGGGACTCTCGGCCGATCAGCTCGACCGCTACCCTCACGAGTTCTCCGGCGGGCAGCGCCAGCGGATCGGCATCGCCCGCGCGCTCGCCTTGGAACCCGACTTCGTCGTGCTCGACGAGCCGACCTCGGCGCTCGACGTCTCGGTTCAGGCGCAGGTGCTGAACCTGCTCGACGACCTTCAGGACGAGTTCGACCTGACCTACCTGCTGATCAGCCACGACCTCTCGGTCATCCGGCACGTCTGCGATCGCGTGGCCGTGATGTACCTCGGCGAGATCGTCGAGATTGGCCCCGTCGAGGAACTGTTCGAGGCGCCGAAACACCCCTACACGCGGGCGCTGCTCGAGAGCATCCCGCGGGCCTCGACGGACGAACGGGAGCGCGACCGGGAGACGCTGGCCGGCGACGTCCCCTCGCCGCGGGACCCGCCCAGCGGCTGTCGGTTCCGCACCCGGTGTCCGCTGGTGATCCCGCCGGCCGATCTCGAGATCGACCAAGACGTCTACCGCGTCCTCATGACGCTGCGCGAGCGGATCGAGCGGCGCGATATCTCCCTCGAGTCGGTCGGCGAGGGTAATCGGTTCGAAACCGACGACGGCGGCGTCCCCGACGACGAGGTACCCGCGTTCGTCGCGACGCTGAAGGCACGCCTGGTCGACGTCGATCTGCCGCCCCGCCACGACGCGGTCGTCGAGGACGCGCTGGCCGACCTGGCGGCGGCGGACTGGGAGGCGGCCGCCGAGCGATTGCAGGCCAAATACGAGAGCGTCTGCGAGCGATCCCATCCCGGACTCGGGGATGACGGTCACCCCGTGGCCTGTCACTGCTACGGCGAGGCGAGCGAGCGGACGCCCGAGCCCGCCACCTGGCGGTGACGACATCGGCGACCCGGCTATTGCCGGCGTCAGTCGGTACGCGAGACAGTCAATAGAATGGATAGAACGCCGTATTTCGGCGTATTCCGGCGTTTGCGGGCCCGTACCGATTCTGTCCCGTGGTCGGGGACGAAACACCGTTTGCGGGGACCCAATCTGTATTGGCAGCAGGTGTAATACCGCTGCGTGTTTGGTACAGGTATGAACCAAACGAACGGCAGTCGGATGGAAGCCGCCTGCTCGCTGCTCGCGGAGTCGGAACGGCGGTTTCTGCTCTATCAGTTAGCGGACGATCGGACCGTCAACCTCGAGGACGTCATCACGCAGGTCGCCGCCTGGGAACTCGACGCCCATCCCGAGGCGATCGACAAGGAGACCAGACAGCGCGTCTACGTCTCGCTGGTCCACAACCACCTGCCGCGACTCGCGGACTACGACATCATCGAGTACGACCTCCGGAGCGGCGACATCGTGCTGACCGAGGGGTTCGAGGACATCAAGCCCCTGCTCGAGCAGTTCCGCCAGACCGAGGAGGAGCGCGAACTCCGCGAACTGCCTCCGCTCTGAGTCGAGTCGGTCCGTTCCAGTCCGGTCCGCACTGCCCCGTCCGTTCTCCGCCGGTTCGATAGCCGGACGTTCGCTCTCGACCGTCGTCCTGCCACGCTTGCGCGCTTTCCGCCCCTCGTTCGGCTCCGATCGTTCGATATGCTGACCGTTCACCGCCGCGGTAATTTCGAATCGAAACCAATAGGGGAACCCTAGCGAGACTGCCACTGTGAGCCGGTACCGAAATCTCGCACTGTTTCTGATACTCGCAACGCTGTGGGGATCCGCGTTCGTCGCGATCAGCGCCGGCCTCTCCTATCTCCCGCCGGTCCTGTTCGCGGCGCTGCGCTACGACGTCGCCGGCCTGCTGATGCTCGGTTACGCCGCCTACGCCGTCGACGCCTGGCGACCCAGCGATCGAGCCGAATGGGCGCAGGTCGCCGTCGGCGCGGTGTTGCTGATCGCGGCCTATCACGCGCTCCTCTTTATCGGCCAACTGAACACGACGGCCGCCGCAGCCGCGATCCTGGTAAGTCTCTCGCCGGTCCTGAGCACCGGGTTCGCGCGCCTGCTCGTCCCATCGGACGCGCTCTCGCCGGCGGGCGTCGTCGGCGTCGTCGTCGGCCTGGTCGGCGTCGGCGTCATCGTCCAGCCCGATCCCGCGAACCTGCTGGCGGCCGACTCGGTCGCGAAGGGCCTGGTCTTCTGTGCCGCGGCGGCGTTCGCGCTCGGTAGCGTCCTCACCCGTCGTATCGACGCCGGGCTCCCGATCGAAACCATGGAGGCCTGGTCGATGCTCGGCGGCGCGGCCGTGATGCATCTCGTGAGCCTGGCGATCGGCGAACCGGTCGAGCCGTCGGCGTGGGTCCACCCCGAGGCGCTCGGCGCGCTCGCGTACCTCTCGCTGGGCGCGAGCGCGGTCGGCTTCCTCATCTACTTCGACCTGCTCGATCGACTCGGGGCCGTCGAGATCAACATGGTGTCGTACGTCGCGCCGATCGTCACCGCGGTGGTCGGCTGGCTCTACCTCGACGAGGTCGTCGACGCGGCGACCCTGATCGGATTCGGGCTGATCGCGGTGGGGTTCCTGCTCGTCAAGCGGCGCGCGATCCGGCGGGAGTTCGGCCACGTTCGGTCCCGGGGCTCGAGCGAGTGAGCGGCGCGATCGACGGCACCGACGGCCGCGAGCGGCCGTTTCGCCTGCCGTAGGCATCGCCTACGGCCACGCGAACGGACGGAATCGGAGAAACGTACGACGGAAGCAACGGACGCGACGGACCCGCGGCCGGAATCACTGGCGGTACGCGTGTCCGACGTACAACGCGAGGAGATTCCCGAGTATCAGAGCGAGAAAGACGCCGCCTTCCAGCGAGGACGACAGCCCGGTCGCGAGCAACGGGAGGTAGAGGACCGGGAAGACGATCGCCGTCCAGAAGCCCGCCGCGCGGATCGGCGTGGCGAGTTCCGGCGCCGCGCGTTCGAGGACGCCGTGGTCCTCGTCCTCGCGGTCGTCCGGGGCGTTCGAATTCGAACTCGATCTCGAACCGGCGGATCGTCGCTCGCGGAGCGGGGATGAACTCGCCATCAGAATCACCTACGGGATTTCGTTTGGCCCGATGCCGCAAATACCGGGCCGACCGTTCGGATCAGTTACCGCGGATTCAACGAGATATACCCGGCTGAACGGCTCGTTTACTCGAGAAATATTTTGTTCCAGTCAGCAAAAACGGCTCGCACGGAGCCGCGCCGACGCGTCCCCGTCGCGTTCGACTACGCCGAGGTTGGCCGGCCGATATCGGATATCGGCTATCGATATGGCGGTAATCGGAATACCCGGCCGGTCCGAGTATCCGGTTCCGTCAGGAGGGGATCCCTCGACCGACCGAGTCCATCAGTTGGTCGGTCCGTCGGCGTCGAGCCCGAAATCGTCGTCTAACGCGTCGCCAGGCGAGTCGAGCACGACGCTCTCGCCGGCGGTCATGGAATCGCCGACGTCGACCGCGACGTCCTCGATGTCGACCGCGGGCGGGAAGAGGAGGTCGACCCGGCTCCCGAAGGCGATGTGGCCGATGCGCTCGCCGCGCTCGAGGTCGTCGCCGCGCTCGGCGTAGGGGTGGATGCGGCGGGCGAACGCGCCGGCGATCAGCGTGACTTCGGCGTCGTGGGCCGGCTCGTCAGGGTGGGCGGTCGGATCGTCCGCGACCGGCTCGCCGCCGTCGTCCGCGACCGTCGCCGGTTCGTCCTCGTCGCCAGTCGACGGCAGGTTCGGCGAGTCGGTCGCGAGGCGGACGTGGACGCGTTCGTTGCGATCCGATTCCTTCGAGAAGGCGGGCCGGTTCGCGCCGGAGACGTGTTCGACGTCGGTAACGCGTCCGTCGAAGGGCGCGCGGACGACGTGGACGTGCCAGACGTTCATGAAGACACCCAGGCGGACCCGATCGCCCTCCTCGCGGAGCACGGAGACAGTGCCGTCGGCCGGCGAGACGACGCCGGTCGGCGGCGGGGTGCGTTCGGGATCGCGGAAGAACGCGAGGGTTCCGACGCCGACCGCCAGGGCGACCAGGCCGACGGTGGCGCTGTAAAGGAGGGCAAACGGGGCTGCGAGCAGAGGGAGGATCGCGTACTTCCAGGCCCCCGGCGCGACGTTCATGGGCTAGGTGACGGGATCGGATCGTATGGCCGTTACGGATCGAGACCCGAACTGTAGCAGCCACCCAACCGTCCTGTAGCGGCTCCGTAGGTGAGACGACCGAGACGTACAACGTGGCACGGCGAAACCGAAGCCGCGTTCGGGGACCCTGTAGCCGGGTATTCGGCTACTACACAATGCCGCCGGTCCTACCGGACGATTCTTCAGTTACGGCCACTGTTCTCGTCCGATCAGCCGTTTCGGACCGCGTTTTTCGGACACTAGTGGGACTCCTGTCGTGTCGTCAACCGAGAATAACAATGTGGCTCTTCGTGCCGCAAGCGGTCACAGCAATGAAACGACGAACGTACCTCGGCGCGGCCGCTGCGGCCGTTCTGGCGGGTTGTTCGAGCAGCGAAGAGGCGAACGAGGCTACTCCGGGCGACGAGTCCGAATCGGACGACGGGGGATCGGACGGAGACAACGCGGAACCCGAGACGTTCGACGACTTCGAGGAACTGGATCAGTGGACCGCAGAGATCGGCACGCTCACCGCGGACGAGGAGCGCTCGGCCACCGGCACCCAGTCCGCCCGCCTCGAGGCGGGAGATGGCGACGACCAGATTCGGCTCGTCCAGGAGCTGTCGGAACCTCGTGACTTCTCGGGCGTGCGGCCGAGCCTGGCGATCTCGACGGAGGAGGAGGCCGACGTCGTCATCCAGCTGATCGACGAGGACGGCGACCGGATCGACTTCCGCCAGCGGATGCACGCCGGAACGCCGCTCGCGCAGTGTAACTTCGGGATTAGCAGTCTCGAGGGCGAGCCGGACCTGAGCGCGGTGGCGGAGATCCAGCTCATCCGCTGGACGGGCGAGGACGACAAGGGATCGGTCTGGATCGACGACCTCCGGTTCGCCGACGCTCCGGAGCCCGGCCAGGTCATGCTCCAGTTCGACGGCGGCTACGAGTCCGACTACACGCACGCGCTGCCTGTCCTCGAGGAGTACGACTACCCCGCGGTGTCGTTCCTCACGACAGAGCGGATCCGCGAGGACGAGTCCGCTCAGGGTGACCACCTCATCCGCGACCAGGTAGGCGAACTGGCCGACGCCGGCTGGACGATCGGGAGCTACTCGGCGCGGGGTCTGAACCTGGTCGATCCGTCCGATGACCGCGACCCCGAAGCCGAGATCAGCGACGCCGTCGACTGGCTCGAAGACGAGGGCTTCGAAGACGGCGCGCAATACTTCTCCTATCCGCTCGACCGATACGACGGCGACGTCCTCGACCTCGTCGCCGACCACCACGAGGTCGCCTTCGCCGGCCGCTACCCGTCCCACGGGGAGCCCGCGAATCCGCACCTCTGTCCGCGCGTCTCCAGTCCCAGCGCCAGCCAGGCGCGGACGGCCCTCGATCTGACCGCCGAACTCGGCGGCATCACGGCGATTTCCTTCGGCGAACTCGACAACGGAAGCCGGTCGGTCCTCGAGGAGACGGTCGCGCACCTCGACGAACTCGAGTCCGCCGGCGATCTCGAGGTGATCCTCCCCGAGGACATCCACGCGTAACGCCGTCGCCTCCGATCGAGCCCGCTCCCGTCGCGATTACCGGCCGCCGACCGGGATCGTGAACGTGAACGTCGACCCCTCGCCTGGCTCGGAGTCGACCCAGATGCGGCCGCCGTGGCGCTCGACGATGCGACGACAGAGCGCCAGGCCGATGCCGGTGCCGTCGTACTCCTCGCGGCTGTGGAGCCGCTGGAACACCCGGAAGACGCGGTCCTGCTCGTCGGGATCGATTCCGATTCCCTCGTCGGCGACCGATAGTTCCCAGGTCCGGCCGCTGCGATCGACCCCGACGTGGATCCGCGGGGGGTCGTCGCCGCTGTACTCGATGGCGTTCGACAGCAGGTTCTGGAACAGTTGGCGAAGCTGTCGCGGGTCGCCCTGGACCGCGGGTAACGACTCGGTCGTGATCTCGGCGGCTTCCTGCTCGATCATCACCTGAAGGTCGGTCAGGACGTCGTCGAGCACGTCGTCGAGATCGACGGGCTCGAACGGATCGCCCTGCGAGTCGATTCGGGAGTACTCTAAGAGCCCGTCGATCATCCCGCGCATGCGGTCGGCGCCGTCGACGGCGTACTCGATGAACTCCCGGCCGTCAGCGTCGAGGTCGTCGGCATACCGGTTCTCGATCAGCTGCAGGTAGCTCGAGACCATTCGGAGGGGTTCCTGCAGGTCGTGGGAGGCGGCGTAGGCGAACTGCTCTAACCGCTCGTTCGAGGCTTCGAGGTCCGCCACGGTTTCGTTAAGGCGACGCTCGTACCCCTGGCGTTCGATGGCGGTCGCGAGAATCGTCGCGACGCTCTCGAGGAAGTCGACGTCGTGGTCGGCGAACTCCCGCCGGTCGGTGTCGTAGACGCCGAGGACGCCCCACGGATCGGCCGACGAGCCGACGGAGACGCTGACGCCGCTGCGGACGTCGCGATCGGTCAGCAACGACGGGCCGTCGAACCGGTCGTCTGTTTCGAGGTCCTCGACGACGACCGGGCCGTCGTTCGTCAGCGTGGCGGCGGCCAGCGAGTCCGGCGCCGTCGCGGACGTCGTGGCGTCGTCGAACGAGGCGCCGGGGTCGTTATCGGCGCGGACCCGAAGCCGGTCGGCATCGGCGTCCGGGCCTGTCACCTCGCGCTCGAGGACAATCGCGTATTCCGCGTCGAGCGCGGCCGCGACCAGTTCGGTTGCTTTCGGAAGGAGATCGTCGATGTCGGCGTTCTCGAGGGCGTACCGACCGAGATACGAGACCGACTCGAGCTGAACGACCTTCTCGGTTAGGGTGTGTTCGGCCCGTTTACGCGGCGAGATGTCCCGAAAGAGGCCGACGAAGTAGCGGTCGCCGTCGTAAGTGAAGTCGTTGAGCGAGACGCCCAGCGGGACCTCGTGTCCGTCCTTGTGTTGGCCGGGGAGCTCGACGTAGGTCCAGTTGATGTGTCGCTCGCCGGTCTCGAGGTACCGCTGGAGCGCGGAGAGGTGTGTTTGGCGCAGCCGCTGCGGGATGATCTCGACCTGGCTCGATCCGACGAGTTCGTCGGGGTCGTAGCCGAGGATGCGCCCGACGGCAGGGTTAGCGTACTGGATATCGCTGTCAGTGTCCAAAACGATGATGCCGTCGGGGAGCGCGTCGGCGAGCGCCTCGAAGGTTCGCCCGTACGTGAGCTCGGAACGGGCGTCCGACACCGACCCGCCGTCGCCCGATCGGGGTCGGACGATCCCGGTGATCGACGGCTGCTGGTCGACCTCAGCCGCTGTTCCGGCCGCACTCGGCCCCCGTTCGAGGTGGACGGTACAGGGAAGCGTCTCCGTTTTCGTCCGAAGCGAGATCGTCGCCGAGATCGGCGATCCGTCGTCGAGGGCCGCGACCAGCGACTCGAAACCCTTCCCCTCCCCCTCGTCGGCGACGAGTGCGTCGAACGACCGGTCGCGGAGTTCGGCGCGCGTGTAGCCGGTCAGCCGAGCAAACGCGTCGTTGGCGGCGATGATCGTTCCGGCCGGCGTCGCTCGGAAGCAGGCGATCCCTGCCGCTTCGAGCAGTCCCGCCATCCGGAAATCGGTCGACTCCACGTCAACACCGGTCTCCTCGGGGGCGGACTCGTGTGGCGGGCCGGATCCCATCGTCGTGGCTTCGACCGTAGCGTAGATAAGGTCTGTGAAACCCGGGACCACTTCCCGCATTCGATCACTCCCGACTGAGGCAGACGGGAGCCCTAGTCCCAGAACGACTGCGTCCGGGCGTACTCGCGCTCCTTCGAGAGAATGTCTCGATAGAACTCGTCCTCGTCCTCGCGGAGCTTGTTGATGATCCGGGCGGCGTTGTGCGGGCCGACGCCGCGGGCGGCCATCGCGATCACGGCCTGCTTGCCGTGACTCTGGACCAGGCTCGCGGCGCGGAACGCGCGCTCGGTCATCTGCTCTTGCTCCTCGTCTTTCTCCGCGGCGCGGACGGCCTGGACGACCTCGTCGGCCCACGGGTTCAGCGACGCGATCCGGGTCGAGCCGCAGTCGGGGCACTCGGGTTGGTCGGGAACGCGTTTGACCTTCGTCTTCGCCTTCCACTCCTTGCAGTGGGTACACAGCAGGATGACACGGTCGTTCTGGAGCCGCTCGCGGACCGTCTTGATGACGCTCGCGTCGGCGTTTTCCGGCGCGAGCAGTTCCTTGCCGCTCGAGGAGCGACCGCCCTGGCCGACCGGCGTGCGACCGCGGTGGGTCACAAGTTCGAGGTCGTCGGACTGGATTCGCTCGAGGACCGCGCTCGCCCGCTCGATATTCAGGTCCTCGTGGAACACCTCTCGGATCGCCTCCTCGTACATCGGCGTCTCCTCCAGGGCCGACAGCAGGCGATCGTTCGAGATGCGGCCCGACCCCTGGCCCTGCCAGCGCTTGAGCGCGCCGAACTTCGCCGAGACCTGGGCGAGCCGGAACGCGAGGGCGTCCGAGCGCTTGAGCCCGAGTTCGACGATGGCCTCGACGTGGTCCGGGTCGGTGTCCTCGAGCACCTCGATCACGTCGCTGGTCGCGATCGAGTTCGGCACCTCGAGTTCGATCCGGTAGGGATCGGTCTCGAGGCCGACGGAGGAACCGGCCCGCTGGCCCAGCAGGGCCGAGAGCACCCGCCCGAGCGTCTCGTTGGCCGTGTGGCCGAAGCAGGCGTTGAGCACGATCGTCCGCCCCCGGCGCTCTAAGACGAGCCGATCCGCCGTCGGCATCGGCGTCTCGGCGTCGACCTGGCGCTCGAGCTGCGTACAGGCCTCCGTGAGCGTGTACTCGTCGGCCGGATATCGGTGTGCGAGTTCGCGGCCGATCGCCGCGGCGTCCGCACCCGTCTCGAGCTGCGGCTCTGCGACGGCGCGGATCTCGCCGACCTCGCCCGCCACCGCGGCGGGGACCGGGATCTCCTGGCCGATCCACGACGGGACTTCCCCCGCGGGGTCCTCGATCGGACTGACCTTGACCCGCCCCTCCTCGTCGTCGATCTCGGCGATCCGCCACATCTCACCGCGCTGGACGAACACCTCGCCAGGCTGGGCGAAGTTGACGACGAACCGCTCGTCTAAGGTGCCGATCTGGGTCCCCGAGGCGATGTCGTGGACCTCGTAGGTCTCCTCGTCGGGGATCATCGAGAGGTTCGCGTAGACGTACTGCCAGGTGCCGCCGGTCGTCTCGATGCGGTCCTCGCCCTCGTCGAACCACAGGATCCGGTTGCGGTGGAGTTCCGAGAGGATTTCGCGGATCGTCGCCTCGGGCACGTTCCGGAACGGGTACGCCCGCGTGACCGTCTCGACGGCCTCGTCGACGTAGGTATCCCCGCGGCTCTGGACGATCGCCGGCAGCTGGTTCGCGACCACGTCCAGGCTGCCCTCGTGGATCGCCGCCGGCTCGACCTCGCCGTCGCGGGCCCGCCTGGCGATCGACAGCGCCTCGAACGTGTCGTCGGGCCTGGTCGTCACGATCGTCCCCTCCGAGACCGCGTCCTGGCGGTGGCCCGCGCGGCCGATCCGCTGGAGCAGCCGGGTGACCTGGCGGGGGCTCTTGTACTGGATTACGTGGTCGACCTGGCCGACGTCGATGCCCAGTTCCATCGAGGAGGTACACAGCAGGCCGTCGAGTTCGCCGGCCTTGAACCGGTCCTCGACGTCGATCCGGGCCTCCTTCGAGAGCGACCCGTGGTGGACCCCGATCGGCAGGTCGAGCTCTTTGAATCGCGAGCCCAGCGCCTCCGCTGTCTGGCGGGTGTTGACGAAGATCAGCGTCGACTCGTGGTCGGCGACCAGGTCCCGGATCAGCCGGACGTGGCTGGCCGTGTCGGGTTCGGTCATAAGCTCGCCGGCCAGGCGCTCGTCTTCCCCCGTCACCGCGGGCTCGCGGACCGTCACGTCGACGTTGCTCCCGACGTCAATCTCGCGGATCTCGCAGGGGCGGCCGCCGGTGAGGAACTGTCCGACTTCCTCGGGGTCGCCGACGGTCGCAGAGAGACCGATCCGCTGGAACGGCCCCGCCAGGTCGCGGAGCCGCTCGAGGCCGATCGCCAACTGCGCGCCCCGCTTCGACGCGGCGAGCTCGTGGACCTCGTCGATCACGACGTGGGAGACGTCCTGTAGCGCCTCGCGCAGCCGCTCGCCGGTGAGCATCGCCTGAACGGTCTCGGGCGTCGTGATCAGCACGTCCGGCGGGTCCTCGGCCTGTTTGCCCCGCTGATACTGGGTCGTGTCGCCGTGGCGGACGTCGACCTCGAGGTCGAGGTAGTCGCCCCACCACTCCAGACGCTCGCGCATGTCGCGGTTGAGCGCCCGCAGCGGGGTGATGTAGAGCGCGCCGAACCCCTCCGGCGGGCCACCGTCGGCGACCAGGTGGTCGAAGACGGGCAGCATCGCCGTCTCGGTCTTGCCGCTCCCGGTAGGCGCGATCACCAGCGTGTTCTCGCCGCTCGACAGCGGCGGGATGGCCAGGCGCTGCGGTGCCGTCGGCGTCGAGAATCCCCGTTCGGAGAGCGCCCCGCGAACCGTCGAGCCGAGGTGCGTAAACGCCGCGACGTCCCCGTCAATCATCGAAATACGGTACGGGAGAGCGGCGGATAAGTACCACGTTTCCGGTGAACACGAGCGGGTCGAACGGAACCGCTAGCCGAGCAGCGAACCGGACGGCACGTGCCTGCGAACGCGCAACCGTCACGATCACTGCTCGAGTTACTCTTCGGTCTCCTCGCTCTCGTCGTCGGTTTCGGTCATCGATTCGGCGTCGACGAGATCCTCGGCGACGTCCTCGTCGACCGTCATCTCGCCTGGCTCCGCGGGTTCCTCCTGAACGTCGGACTCCGCTCGCTCGGCGATTTCCTCCTCCGAGCGCTCCCGATCGGTGTAGTCGGCGTTCGTTGCCGTCTCGTCGAGCACGTCGGCCTCGTCGGTCTCAGCGGGCGCTCCGGGTTCGTCGTCGGCTTCCGTCTCCGATTCGTCGCCTTCCCCTTCGCTTTCGTCCTCACCGGGTTCTCCGATCGGAATCCGCGCGACGTCGTCGGGCACGGCGTCGTCGGCCCGATCCCGAATTTCGGCGACGGACTCGGTGGGATCGGTCGGGATGGCCTCGACGGTCCGGTTCCGTACCTGATCGGGGATGGCGTTGACGGCGCGTTCCTGAACACCCTCGACGGATGGGCTCGGGGCCCGGTCGCGTGAGCCCAAGAGGCGCGAGATGATGTAGGCGAGCGCGAAAACGCCGAGGCTGACGAGCAGGAGTCTGACGGGCCCGCCGACGGACGAGGCTCCGTCCGTCCGGCGACGTGCCGAGACGGTAGCGTCTTGATCACGAGCGGGTGGTCGGAGTCGCATCACGAATGGTACGCGCTCGGCCGGGAAGTGGGTTGGGGGGTATCCATTCAACGACAGATACCGGCTATCGATCGGTAGTCATCAGTCGATACGACAGCCTACCGAAGGAGAAAAACTATATAGATGTTTTCCCGGAATGGCTGGCTCATGGACAGAACAGTTACGGCACTGTGCCGTAGAGGCCTTACTTCGTCACGGAATCGGTATATCGTCGTCTTGAATCGAATGGCCGTCCGCCACGGACGGAAACCCTGGTATTTTGTAAATATCGAAATGATGAAGGGACCGGCCGTCGTCAGTACCCTGCCGAATGCGCCGGTGTGTGCGCTCTTCGGGCAGTCTGATCAGTGGTAGCCACATATACCGGTATTATAGTAGGGCCGTCTTTCCTCTTCATGATGATGGCTCGAAGAAACTATGAATGGGTTTTATAGTAACTATATATTTGTTCTCGGCCTCTCGCTCTCTGGTTCGAGTCCGCCGGTCGGGCACATATTTGGCACCGGAGCGGTTGTGTTCGTGTACCGGGTTGTGACCGGATCGGCTTACGATTACAAACATATGGTTGTAATTCATTGGGAAAACATCGGCCGGCCCCATGTTGTGTGTTCCCGTGTCGCGAACCCCGATGGTTGTACTTCCGAATTAGTACCCGATATATTATATGCGCTTGTTTTATAATGCCTCATAATTGTGGTATACATGAATCAGATCTGGGCCTGAGTCCACTATTTCGGAGATTTGGGGCGGTGGTTCATACGGTTCCTCACGGAGGAACCCGTTCCGAAAGCCGACCCATCCGCCGCCTGGCTGCGGCGTCGTGGAATCGATCGCGCATCGCCGGTTCGGACCGACGAATACGGCGGTATTTGCAGACATCAGCCCCCGATCCTCGAACTCGATACCCGGCGTGACATCGCGACAATGCCGGATCAGCGCCGATTGATCGGCCGTGCTACGGCCAGCTTAGTTCCGCTATCGGGAACGAACCGGAGCGGTAGACGAGTCTCGAGCGCGACGTATCGACCGTCGTTCCGTCGCGAACCGACGCGGAATTCGGACCAGGCCGTCGCGAACTGAGCCACCCCTTCCACTATCGAAACGAACAGGGCGGTCTCTGAGTCGGTGGTACCGTACCGTGTGTTACGCACACCGCTGCACTCTGTCCGTGGGTTTATGGTGACGATGGTCGCGCGCCTGGCGATCAGCCCGTTCGTCCTGGCGATCACCGAGGAAGTTGCCGGCTCGAACGCTGCGGTCAGCCTCGGCCCCTCGCTCATGTGGGAGAGGGACGCCGCGATGCAGCTCCCAGCGGGATTCTCGGCGATCGATTCGGCTGGCGGGCCGGAATTCTCATTGGGTTCGCGATCGCTGCCCGGGTCTTCATCCTCTTCGCGAGCGGGCTCTTCTCGCTGTATCCCCTCAGTCACGAACTGACGCAGCCGCTGACGGGTTCGCTGTCGGATCGGTGGGGCGGGGAACGACGACGGCGCCGAGGCGGCCGGGGCAGTCCCGGGCGATACCTTTTTTCCGTCGTGGATCGATCATCTCCGATGTGAACGTTCTGGACACGCGACGGCGGAGTCGATGGCTCGCGAGCGCTCGAGGAGGTGACGTCGACGGATGAGTGACGGCCGACCGGGACCGATCGGGCGGCTCCTCGACGCCGAACGACGGCTCCACGAGGCCGCGCCGATCAGGGACGGCTACAGCCGACTCCTCGTCCGGACGCTCCTGTGGTTCGCGTTCTTCAGTCTCGTCGCCGCGTTGCTTTCGGGGCTCTGAGCGCCGTCTGCCGCCCCCGAGATGAGCCTCGCAACCATCGCGGCCCTCTGCCGGGCGGCCGCCACCGACGTCGGTCAGGCGTCCGGCAGCACCTTTCCGGGATTCAGAATGCCGTTCGGATCGAACGTCTCCTTGACTGAGCGCATGAGATCGAGCGCCTGGCCGTGTTCCGCCTCCATGAATTTCCGCTTCCCGATGCCGACGCCGTGTTCGCCGGTCGCGCTGCCGCCGAGTTCGATGGCCCGCTGCACGACGCGATCGTTCAGTTCGTGAGCCCGCTCGACCATCGCCTCGTCATCGGGATCGACCAGCGGGGTAAAGTGGAGGTTTCCGTCCCCCGCGTGCCCGACGCAGGCGGTGACGAGATCGAGATCGTCGCTCGCCTGCGAGACCGCGTCGACGATCTCCGGATAGCGGGAGATCGGGACGACCACGTCGCCGACCAGAGCGATGTCCCACTCCTGCCGGTACGCCCGCGTCGCCGGATACTTGTCGCGACGGGCCTGCCAGATCTCGTCGAGTTCCCCGTCGGGGGCCGACTCCCACGAGCGCATCCCGTGGTCCTCGCAGATCGCCTTCGCGAACGCGAGGTCCTCCTCGATCCCGCTGTTGTTCGCGTGCAGCTCGATGAGCAGCGTCGGGCGCTCCGCGAAGGTGACGTCCTCGCGGTAGGCGTTTATCACCTTCAAGGATGTGGCGTCGATGAACTCGATGGCGCCGGGAACCAACGCCGATCCGATCGCGTCGGCGACGGCCCGAGACGCGTCGACGCGCGACGGGAACGTCACCAGTGCCGCGCGGCGGTGTTCCGGAATGCCGACTAGACCGAGCGTGGCTTCGGTAACGACGCCGAGGGTCCCCTCGCTGCCGACGAAGAGGTCCGTCAGACTGTACCCCGCGGAGGTCTTGACGACCTCGCTGCCGCACTCGACGACGCGTCCGTCCGCGGTGACCACCTCGAGCCGACGAATGTGGTCGCGGGTCTCCCCGTACCGGACCGCGTTGAAGCCGCTGGCGTTCGTCGCGACCATCCCGCCGATCGTCGCCACGTCGCCGCTGGAGATGCCGGGTGCGAATCGCAGCCCGTGCGGGGCCAGCCGTTCGTTCAGGTCGTCGTAGACGACGCCAGCACCGACGGTCGCCTGCAAGTCGTCGGGCGACACCTCGACGTGCTCGATCTCGGCGGTACTGAGAACGATTCCGCCAGCCGAGGGGATCGCACTGCCCTCGAGCCCCGAGCCGCCCGAACGGGGCGTGACCGGGACGCCACGCTCGTCGGCCGCCGACAGGACGGCCGCGACCTCCTCAGTCGCGGCCGGCCAGGCGACGGCATCGGGTAGCTGCTCGGGGTGAACGCTCGCATCAGATGCGTACTGTTCGCACACGCTTTCCGCGTGTGCCACCCGTCCGTCGGTGATCACCTCGTCGAGAAATCCGCAGTCGTAGCCCGAATCGGCATCCGATACCATGGGAAGAAGGTTCACGGACTGGCATAAAATCGCATCGGTCCACCCGGATCGGCTGATCGGGTAGCGAGCACGTTTCGCGTCCGCCGCTCCGACCCGCTCGCGTCAACGTCCGAACTAGATGACGCCGTCGGTCTGCAACCGCTCGCGCTCGGCCTCGTCGTATCCCAGGTCCGCCAGTACCTCGTCGGTGTGCTCTCCGAGCCGGGGCGGCGGCCCCTCCTCGTCGGTCTCGAGGGAGTCGAAGTTGACCGGATTTGCGGGCGACTTGAACGTCCCCAGCTCCGGGTGTTCCATCTCCGCGACCATGTCACGGGTCTCGATATGCGGATCGTCGACCAGCGTCTCGACGTCTTGGACCGGCGTACAGGGGACGTCTTCCTCCTGTAGGATCGCCATCCACTCGTCGGTCGTTCGCTCGGCGAAGAGTTCGTCGAGGACGGGATCCAGTTCGTCCCGGTGTTCGACTCGATCCGAAAACGTCGCGTAGCGCTCGTCGTCGATCCACTCCTCGCGGTCGATCGCCCGGCAGAACTTCGGCCAGATGTGTTCGCTCACGACGCCGACGACGATGTGCGAATCGGCGGTCTCGAACGCCTGGTAGGGCATGAGGCTGGGGTGACGGGTGCCCATGCGCGTCGGATTCTTGCCCGTCGCGAAGTAGTTCGACACGTGGTAGCCGAGAAACTGGAAGCTCGCGTCGAGCAACGAGACGTCGATGTACTCTCCGTCGCCGGTTCGCTCGCGGTGGTACAGCGCCGTGAGGATCGAGTAGATCGCCGTCATCGCGCCGGCGAGGTCGCAGATCGAGACGCCGATCCGCGCGGGCTGGTCCTCGGTACCGGTGACGCTCATCATCCCCGACTCGCCCTGAAGGACGATATCGAAGGACTTCCGGTCGGCGTAGGGACTGTCCCGGCCGTATCCGGAGATGTCGCAGTAGACGAGATCGTCGTTGACAGCCGAGAGTGTCTCGTACTCGGCGTCGAACGTCGCCGCGTTCCCGGGCGCGAAGTTCTGCACGAACACATCCGCCTCCGCGATCAACTCGCGGAGGATCGCCTGGCCCTCGGCCGTCGTGAGATCCAGACTGACGCTTCGCTTGTTCCGGTTCGTGCTGACGAAGTACGCGGAGAGTTCGTCGCCGTACCGCGGCGAGTACGTCCGCGTGAGGTCACCGTGCTCCGGCCGTTCGATTTTGATCACGTCCGCCCCGAGGTCGCCGAGCGTCTGTCCCGTAAACGGACCGACCAGTGCCTGGGTCGCGTCGATGACGGTAATATCGTCCAGCGGTTGCATACTCGCGAGACATCCTCGGTGGAACGCATATAGCTTACGCCGGGCCGAGCGTCGCTGCGAGACCGGCCGCTCGATCCTAAAAGATTCCCGGGCCGACGCGCCGTTCGACTCGCGGACGTACCGAATCGGCGAGCCGTCGGACCGTCGGATCGATGTCGACCGTCCGGCCGGATAACGGTCCGAGTCGCTCTTCCGATGCGTTATCCGTCGCGAACGACTGATGCGAATATTTATGTCTCGTGGTGCGACATAACATAGTATGGGATCGGATACCAGTGGTTCAGGCGTTCCCGACGGAGACGACCGCGAGGCTCCGATGCGAGCGCCGTCCCGACGCATCGATCGAATCAGCACGCCGCTCGGGGAGATCCTGTCACCAGCACGCGTAGACGCCTTCAAAAAAGGCGTCAAGGCGCTCTTCACCCTTCTCCTGGCGACGCTCCTGGTGTACTGGGTCACCGCGTTTTACTTCGGCGTCGCGCTCTTCGAGTTCTGACGGCGGCCCGCTTCTCGTGCGAGTGTTTGTTCTCGTCCTCGTCCCCGTCCCGCGAGTTCGATTCGAGGCCGTAAAAGTCGGTTCTCGGTTCGCAACGACCGGTGTGTAACTGGCGCGTCGAGACGCTCGTCTATCGACCCTCGGTTCGGTTCAGTCACCTCGCTCCCAGCTGTCGTCCCAGAGGTCGTGATCCTCGTAGAAGTCGGCTGCACCCGGATGGACCGGCAGGAAATCCGATTCGATGGCGGTGACGAAGTGCTCGGGTTCTTCCCCGTATGGGAAGAACGCGGGCTGGCCCTCTTGGACGCTCTCGTAGTGTTCGTACGCGATCTCGAGCACTTCGTAGACCGCGTCAGCCGAGAGGTCGGGGTCGAAGAAGTACTGGAAGAGCAGGTTCCAGCCCTGGAACGTGTCGCCGACGTCCTGTTCGTAGCCGTAGGTGTCTTTCTCGTAGTAGGAAACCAGGTTCGACTGTTCGAACACGTCCTGAAACTGATCGGTTACCTCGACGCTGTGAAGGTCGACACGGGCACCGGTCTCGGCCATCCACGTCGGGAGGTTGACCTCGTTCGCACCGTACGAGAGGATCGCCTCGATCCGTCCCTCTTCGGCGGCCCCGGCCACGTCGCCGGTGTCAATGTTGACGACGTTTTCCGTGAGTTCCTCTTTCAGGTCGGGGTCCTCATCCATGGCGTCCATGAACTGCTGGCGCGTCCCCCAACCCGGCTGAAGGAGGTAGACGTCGCGCCCGAGCAGGTCGTCGGTTGTCTCGATCCCCGTGCCGTCCAGCGCGACGAAGTGGTCGTCGCGGACGAAGTAGGTGAACCCCTGATAGGGAACGTCGAGATCCTCGTCTTCGAATGGCTCCTGCGAGTTCAGCGCGTTTTTGACCGTGTAATTGGTCATGCCGTAGGCCTCGAGATCCCCCTGATCGTAAATCCGGGTGCTCGCCGGATCGCCGCCGGTCGTCTGCGTGTCCCACCGGACGGAGTCGGACTGCTCCCGGAGGACCCGCTGAATCGCCTGCGAGGTCTGGAAGACGGTCGACCCCTGGGTCGACGATCCGACTCGCATGTCCACGTAATCACCTCCGCCCCCACCGAGACAACCGGTCAGCCCGATCGCACTGACGCTTGCAGCACCTTTCAGATACCGCCGTCTTGAAGTCGGCCTCTCAGACATTACGCGAATTCCTTCGTATTAATAGATATTAAATCTGTGGGAGAGATACACACCCATAATTCTTGATAACACGAAACAACTACTTCGTAGCCCGTCCCAATTACGGAGTAAGCCGACGTGAAACGGCGATGTTCGAGTTTCGATCGCCCCTGGATCGCTCAGATCCGCCGTTGAATCACTGTCCGCATCTGTGTAAGGTCCAGTTCGTTGACTTGCATAAACTGCACCGTCACGAGGATGGCGAGGACGACCGAGAGGGCGAGACGGATGAAATCGCTGGGTACCGCCATGACGATCGTGCCCAGAACGACGAATACGGCGCTGAGAACGTAGTTGACCGCCCTGTTGTCGAACGCTTTTCCGTAGTAGTTCAGGCCGTGAACCATGGCAGCGGCGCCGCCGAGTAGCAGGACGCTCGACGTGAGCTTGTGCATCGACAGTCCGCCAGCGACGATTTCGGCATTGTAGATCAACGCGAACGGGAGGACGAAAAGCGGTGCGGCTATCTTGACGGCTTCGAACGCCGACGACCAGAAGTTCGCCTCCGCGATCCCCGACGCGACCACGACTGCAATCGCTATCGGCGGCGTAATGCCGGAGAGAATCGCCGCGTAGAAGACGAAGTAGTGGACCGGGAGCCGCGTCAGTCCGAACCCTTCGATGAGCGCCGGCGCCACCAGCAGGGCGACGATCGTGTACGCCGCGACCGTAGGCATCCCGAGCCCGAGCACGATACAGATCACCATCGCGAGCACGAGGGCCACGAGGAGGACGCCGCCCGACAGCTCGATCAGCGCGAGCGCGAGCTTTCCAGGGACGCCGGTCGTCACCAGGAGATCGGCGATACCGTTGATCGCGGCGACGATGACCACGATCGGGCCGAAGATGGTCGCACCGCCCTTGAGACCGGCCAGCGTCTGGCCCAGCAGATCGAGGATCGACACCTGGTTCCACCCCAGGAGTCGCTCGACGAGCGGGAAAGTGATCCCCATGATGACCATCGAGATGGCCGTGTACAGCGCGGAGGACATGACCGTCCACTGTGCGATCCCGAGCGCGTAGACCAGAACGGCGAACGGAATGCCGAGTTTTAGGGTCTCGGAGACGAACTCCGGTCGCGATTTCTTCTCCCCGACCGACTCGGGCGTCTCCTCGATACCGGATTTGATGTTCTGGTTGACCGCGGAGTAGTGAACGGCGATGGCGACCGAGATATAGAAGACGAGCGCGGGAACGATGCCCGCGACGAGGACCTCGAAGTAGGTGATCCCGAGGATCGACGCCATGATGAACGCCGCCGCTCCCATGACCGGCGGCATGATCTGTCCGCCCGAGGACGCGACGGACTCGACGCCAGCGGCCGTCGAACGCTTCAGGCCGCTCTCTTTCATCAGGGGGATCGTGACCGATCCGGTCATCGCCGTGTTCGCGACCTGTGACCCGTTGATCGATCCGATCGCCAGGCTCGCGATGACCGCTGACTGGGCGATCCCTGACCTGAGATACTCCGAGGCCCGAAACGCGATTCGCATCACGTAGTCGAACGCGCCGTACCCCTCCAGCAGGCCGGCGTACAGGAGAAACAGCGAGACCCAGGCAGCGACGATACCGCTGATCGACCCGAAGAACCCGGTGAAGTCCAACACGAAGACGTTCATGATCCGAGTGGGAGTCAACCCGCCGTGACCGAGGATCCCTGGCAGTCCATCACCGAGCCACGCATAGAGGGAGCCGCCGACGATGACGCCCAGAAACGCCGTCCCGAATTCGCGGAAGATGAGGTAGAACATCGTGAGCGTAAACATCAGGGCCAGGACGTACTCGTCGTGGTAGCCGAAGCCGGTCCGCTCGAAGAGTAACTCGTCGAAGTACCACAGCAAGTACGTCGTCGTGACACACACGATGAGCAGCGAAACCACCAGCAGGGCGAGATCGAGGTAATCCCGCTCCTCGAGTGTGTCCGTCATCTCGTCGAGGATGTAGATGCTGAACCCGAGACCGAAGAGACCGAGCGTATACTTCGCCCGCGGCATCATCTGGGTGTACGCGTAGTACACCGCGAGCCCCCACATGATGACCGCGAGCACTAACACTAGTATATCTATCGCCTTTGCTAGGCTTCCCGGCACGGTGGAGCGTCGTTCGAACATCCATTGTGTACGACTACCATCCTAGGCCATAAATATTCGGTATGTGTACTCACCTCATATCTTCGTTGATCGCAGGGGCCGTTCCCGCTGTTTCGAGGGTGTATCGGGGCGTCGCCGCCGAGAACCGCACGACGAGAGAATCCGACACGTCGGCGATCGAATTCCCCATTCCGTGGCCTCTCATCACGTGAGACAGGCGATCGATCGACGATCTACGGCGACCAGTACATCTTTACACTAGTCTGCGAAACAACTCGTTCATGCCAAGCGTCATCGTGAGACATGATCAGCCGATCGCGAACGCGCTTCGCGACGAACGCGAGGCGTTGACCGTCGTCCGCGCGGAGACGGAGGCGGATTGCCTGGCGACCCTCTCCGAGGCCGACGTCTTCGTCACCAACCCGACGAACTGGACGGACGAGTATCTCGACGGTCTCTCGGCCGGAGACTGGGTGCAAGCGACCAGCGCGGGATACGCGGCGTTTCCGCTAGACGAGTTCGAGGCGAACGACATCGCCTTCACGAACGCCGGCGGCAACTACGGCCACCCCGTCGCCGATCACGCGTTCGCCCTGCTCCTCGGCCTGGCCCGTCAACTGCCCCGCTGTTTCGAAAATCAGCGCCGCGGAGAGTGGGATCGCGACCTCGGGACCGACCTGCTCGACCTGCAAGGGCGGACGCTCACCGTGGTCGGACTCGGCGACATCGGCGAGGAGGTCGCACGCCGCGGCCGCGCGTTCGGCATGGACGTTTTCGGGACTAAACGCGATCCTGACGCCTACGACGGTTGTCTGCCGACGGAACGGGTCCGACCCTCCGGCGACCTCTTCGAATTGCTCCCGGAGACGGACACCCTCGTGGTGGCGGTCCCGCTCACGGAGGCGACACACCACCTCGTCGACGAGGCGGCTCTCGAGACGTTGCCGAACTCTGCGATGCTCGTCAACGTCGCCCGCGGCCCGGTGATCGACGAGGCGGCCCTCACCGACGCGCTCGCAGCGGATCGCCTGGCGGGTGCCGGCCTCGATGTCTTCGAGGAGGAACCCTTGCCCGAGGAGTCGCCGCTGTGGGATCGCGAGGACGTGATCGTCACGCCCCACGTCGGTGGCCGTTCGCGGGCGTTCATCCCGCGGTTCGTCGAGCTGTTCCTCGAGAACTACGACCGGCGACGGGCCGGCGACGCCCTGCGCAACCGGATCGTCTGAGTCGGAACCGAGTCCGCCATCGTGCCTACAGGGTCGCCCGACCGAGGCCGCCGTCGATCGTGACCGTGGTTCCGGTAATGAACTCGGAGCACGGCGCACTGAGGAACACGACCGTCTTTCCGAGCCCCATCGGGTCGCCCAAGCGTCCGACGGGAACGCTGTCCGAGCGGGCGGTCAGGCCCTCCTCGGAGGAATCGTACTCGCCGCGTTCGACGGCGTCCTCGATGAGCGATTCCACGCGATCGGTCTCGTGGGGACCGGGTAGGACGGCGTTTACTCGCACGTCCGGCGCCAGTTCCCGCGAGAGCGTTTTTCGAGGCCGACGACGGCCATCCGAACCGAGTTAGAGAGGACGAGACCGTCGATAGCTTCCTTCACGCTGCGTGAGGTGATGTTCACCACCGTCCCGCCGCCGTTTGCCTGGAGCGCGTCGGCGCTTTCCCGGACGAGGCGGACGACGCTCATCACGAGGAGTTCGTGTGCGTCGTTCCAGTCCTCGTCGGTCGTCTCGAGGAACTCGCCGCTTGGCGGCCCGCCGGCCGCTCCGGCGGGTCGGCGGGCGAGCTAGTCGGACAACGAAACGGTGACCGGCCGATCCGCGTCGAGTAGAACCGCCTGGACGACGCTGCCGAACAGCGCCTTCCCTACCGGCGATCGCCGACGACCACCCATCACGATGAGATCGACGTCCAACTCCCGCGCCGCGTTCGTGATCTCTTCCGGCGGCTCCCCGTGGCGCCGCTCGGCGGTCGACGACACGCCGTGTTCCGTCAGGAACTCGACCGTGCGCTCGAGGCTCTCCGGCGCGGGCTGATCCTCGAAGAGATCCTCGGACGAGGCGCGACCGCCGGCGTCCGTGGCGTCGAATTCCTCGAAGACGTTGAGCGCGGTCACCTCGATTTCGTCGCTCGCTCGCGGGAGGCCCGTGACGACCGCCGCGGAGCGGAGGGACTGCTCGACGTTCGAATCGACCGCTAACAGTATCTCGTACATCGTCATGTCGAGGAACGACCACCATCATAAATGTATCGCGGAGTGCCCCGTGGACGGCGCCGCTCCCACCCACCGCGTTCGGCTGACGCGGGATGTCCAACGCCAGCAGGAGCCGGGAGTCCGGAGCGTCAATCAGCGGAGCCACCGTTTCGGGCTTGCGCTCGACGTCTCCGCCGGCGATGGATTTATGCGCCAGCACCCTTCAATCGGAAGGCATGGCATTGTCAGCCGACCAGGTGCAGGAGCACCTCCGCGGCGTCGCCGCGGGGCTCCTCACGCCGCTGGACGACGATCGCGAGATCGAACACGAGAAGTTGCGCGAAAACGCGACATTGCTCCACGAGGCGGGTATCGAGACGTTCCTGGCGACCGCGAACATCAGCGAGTACCACTCGCTGACCCGGCGCGAACGGGTCGCCGTCGCCGAGACGGCCGTCGAGGCGCTCCCCGCGGACGCGTGCGTCCTCGCCGGCGTCGGCGGAAGCACGGTCGACGCGACGGAACTCATCCGCGAATACGATCGCATCGGCGTCGATGCGATGATGATCATGCCCCCGGACCACACCTACCTCCACGAAGAGGGGCTCCTCGAGTATTACCGCACGCTCGCGGCGAGTACCGACCAACCGCTCGTGCCGTACGTCCGCGGGTTCGATCCGTCGGTCGAGTACCTCGGCGAACTCACGCGGGTCGACGGCGTCGCCGGAATCAAGTACGCGCTACCGGATCCCGTGAAACTCGGCGCCGGCGTCGCGGCGGGCGACGACGACGTCGTCTGGGTCGACGGCCTGGCCGAACCGTTCTCGGTCGCCTTCTGGGCGGAGGGCGCGGAGGGCTTCTCGGCCGGCGTGAGCAACTTCCGTCCGGAGGTCGGCCTGGAACTGTTCGACGCGCTCGAGAACGGCGACTGGAAACGCGCCCGCGAACTGCGGAACGTCTGCCTCCCCTATCAGAACTTCCGCGACGAGCGCGGTGAGAACAACGAGATTCCTGGTGCCATCAGCATCCCCGCGGTTAAGAAGGGTCTCGAGCTCGCCGGTCTTCACGGCGGCACCGTCCGGGAACCGATCCGCCCG
Organism: Natrinema salifodinae; assembly: GCF_900110455.1. NCBI lineage: Archaea > Methanobacteriati > Methanobacteriota > Halobacteria > Halobacteriales > Natrialbaceae > Natrinema > Natrinema salifodinae. The sequence continues at coordinate 60,704 of NZ_FOIS01000001.1, forward strand.
CTCTCCGAGGCGGACGAACGGCGAGCCGAAGAACTCTACAGCGAACTCGACGACAATATCGACCGCCTTATCGAGTGAATCGGCCGATCGACGGCGACAGCCAGGCGGTAGTCCCTCGCTTTCCGCGCTTTCTGGTTGGGAGAGTGACCGCAACTACAATGTAGTCGAGTGCCACACTGTGGCACATGCACGTAACGGTCATCGGTGGTGCCGGGGCAGTCGGGTCGACCGTCGCCTACACCCTCGCAACGACGGTTCCGGACGTGGAGCTTCGCCTGGTCGACGTTGCGGACGACGCCGCGGCCGGCCACGCGACCGACGTAGAGCACGCGATGAACCACGATACGCACGAGGTCGGACGCTCGATCGGCTCCCACGTTAGCTGGGGCGCCGGGCCCGTGACGACGGCGGAGCCTGGCCCGGACGCCGTTCGGGACACCGATTGTCTCGTCGTCGCCTACAACGTCTCGCGGACCGACGATGCCGTCGGCCGCGGCGGACGGGAGAGCTACTACGAGAAGAACCGGCCCGTCGCGGACGACCTCGGCGACTGGATGCGTGGCGCCGACCCGCGTCCCGTCGTCGTAGTGACGAATCCGGTCGACCGGATCACGGATTGCCTCTGGCGGAACTCCGGCTGGCCACGGGAGTCCTTCGTCGGCTACTCCCTCTCGGAGACAGCCCGTGCCGTCGCCGAGATCGGTCGTATTCGGGACGTCGATCCGCACACGGTTCACTGTCCGATGATGGGCGAGCACGGGGAACACCTCGTGCCCGTCTTTTCGAAGGCGACCGTCGGGGGAGACCCCCTCGAGCTGTCCGCAGCGCAGCGTCGCCAGGTCCTCGATTACGTCCGGGACGTTCCGTACGACGTCATGCGACAGCGGGGCGCGGCGGAGTCGTCCCGATGGGTGTCGGGACGGGGCGTGGCCGCGGTGGCCCATTCGATCCTAACGGGCGGCACGACGGCGCCGATCTGCCTGTCGGTGCCGTTGGCCGGTGAATACGGATACGAAGACGTGAGTATGAGCGTCCCGGTCGTCCTCTCGTCCGACGGCTGGGATCGGATCGAACGCTGGTCGCTGTCCGACCAGGAACGGGAACTCCTCGACGCGGCGTACGATCACCTCGCTACTGACTGAACGGCATCGAGACGGTCCGTCGTGCTCGTCTCGGTCGTCGCCCCGGTGACGCCCTAAAGCTTTAGAGCGATCCGATAACAAGGGGATGTATGACAGTTACAGTTGGTGCTGCCGTAATCGATTGTCTCGTCGACGAAGGGATCACGACGCTGTTCGGCATCCCCGGTAAGCAAACGCTCCCGATGAACGAGGCGGTCGCCGACCGGGACGACGTCGAGTTCGTGATGGCGCGCCACGAAACGGTCGTCTCTCACAACGCGTGGGGGTACGCGGAGTCGAGCGGCGAGATGGCCGCGACCGTCGTCATTCCCGGACCGGGGGATATGAACGCGATGAACGGGCTGAAGAACGCGTTCAACGACTGCACGCCGCTGATCCACATCTCGGTCGAGACGGAGCCCGAGATCCGCGGCGGCGACGGGATCCACGAGACGCCGCCCGACACCTACGACAACGTCGTCAAGGAGAACATCCTCGTGGAGACACCCCAGAGCACAGTCGCGGAACTCCGGCAGGCGATTCGGATCGCTCGGACTCCGCCGAAGGGGCCGGTCCGAATCGGAATCCCGAAGAATTTCCTGCCGATGGACGTCGAACTCGCCTCGACCGGCGACGCACGTCCCGCGGCCGCTCCGTCTGCCCCCGACCAGGCGGTGTCCGCGGCCGCGTCGCTGCTGGCCGACGCCGAACGCCCCGTCGTCGTCGCGGGCGGCGGCGTCCGATCGGCCGAAGCGCCCGCCGCGCTTCGGGACGTCGCGGAACGCCTTGACGCGCCGGTGGTTACGACGTACAAGGGCAAGGGGACCTTCCCTGAAGACCACCCCTTGTCGGCGGGCGTTCTCTGCGGCGGGTCGAGTACGGAACTGCAGGCGTTGTTGAGTAATGCGGATGCCGCCCTCGGCGTCGGAACCGACTTCGACGCGGTAAGCACGGGCAAGTGGAGCGTCGATCTCCCCGACGACCTCGTCCACGTGTCGCTGGACGCATCCGATATCGGAATCGGGTACGATCCGGCGGTCGGTATTGCGGCGGACGCCGCCCAGACGCTCTCCGCGCTCGCGGACGCGTTGGCGAACCGAGCCGTCCGGAGCGAACCGGGGGCCGAACGCGCGGGGGCAGTCCGCGAGTCCGATCGGGACCGGATCGCGGACCTCCAGAACACCGACGAGTCGCCACTGCCGTCCGTCGCCGCGCTCGACGCCGTTCGTACCGCAGCCCCGAGGGACGCTATCGTAACGGCCGACGCCGGCGGCTCTCGCGTGTGGACTGTCGTGACGTTCCCGGTATACGACTGCCGCGACTACGTCAATCCGGGATCGTGGGCGACGATGGGGTCCGGGCTCCCGTCGGCGATCGGCGCCAAGCTCGCGAATCCCGACCAGCAGGTTCTCACCGTCGTCGGTGACGGTGGACTGATGATGAGCGTCCACGAACTCCACACGCTCGTCGCGGAGGACATCGACGTCACCGTCGTCGTTCTCAACAACAGTGACTACGCGATCATCTCCGAAGAGGCGGAGCGAAACTATCGACTCCCCACGAGCGAGTACGGCTGGACCGACGCGCCGCTGGACTTCCAAACCATCGCTGACGGGATCGGCCTGGCGTCTCAGTACGCCGAAACGCCCGCAGAACTCGAAGCGGCCGTCACTGACGCCCTCGAGAGCGACGGACCGACGCTCGTCGAAGTACCGACCGATCCCGCGGAACCCCAGGCCGGCGTCAGGATGACGGAGTGACGATGCGGGTCGCAAGCGCCCGAGTGCGTGACCGAAACCGCAGTCGACCGGTTCGTTACGGACGGCCACACCACCGGCTAGTCGATCCGTACCGCCGGCAGTCGCTGGCCGCGAAGCGCACGATCAGAGCATCGATTCCGGTTCTCGATCACGGTCTCTGCCGTGTCCGCGGCCGCGAACAGGTATGAGTACCCTCAGACGCCCGGACGGCGGTCAAGCCGCTCCGCAGAGAAGCGGTTCGGCCCGATTCAGTTCCCCGTGAGGGAACGACCGGTCGCTCCCCCATTTTGCTCGGCGGCACCGCGGATTACGACTTCACGAGGCCGTCGCCTGCGATACGATCGCTATCCGTCAGCGATGCCGAGAAACGGCCACAACGGACGACTTCGGCCTGAAACGGCGGTTCCATTCGAACGGTGCTTCGGTTCCCCAGGACCGAACGAATCGATTCGTACCGCGGACCGAACGCGTCCATGCGCATTAATTTCCTCACTAAGCGGTATAGATTACTTTCGTACGGTTGTAAACAACGGCTCCGATGGGAGTCATTACGTACATACGGCTGTAAATTGTCCCGGCCGATCCGAACACTTGAACGGCATGCGAACGAGCGTCCTGTTCCCGCTTGGGGAACGATATTTCTCGCACCGCGAACGACGTCGGTCGCCGTGATCGGTACTGTGTTTCTGTCCCCAATACAAAGATATTAGATACCACATGGCATAGATACATGTCAATGTCTCCGACCATCACGCGCATCGAATCGATCGAATTCGCGTACGAACTGCCGGACGTCGGATACAGTCCGAACGGGTTCAGCGTCGTTTACGAACCCGGTGCCACAACGGAACGGCGATTGTTCGCCCTCCGTATTCACACCGACACCGGCGTCACCGGCGAATACGTCGGCGGGAACTCCCCCGCGGCCGCACAGATCAATATGATCGCGGAGTACCTGATCGGGAAGAATCCACTCGAGCGCGAACGCCACTGGAGCGCGATGAAACGCGCCCTCCGGAAGTACGACTGGATGGGTCTGGGCCCTCTCGACATCGCCCTCTGGGACTTCGCCGGGAAATACCGCGACGCGCCGATCCACGAACTCCTCGGAACGTACCGCGAGTCGTTCCCCGCCTACGCCTCGACCTACCAGGGCGACAAGAACGGAGGGCTGGACTCTCCGGACGCGTTCGCCGACTTCGCAGAGGAGTGTCTCGAGATGGGGTACCCGGCGTTCAAGATCCACGACTGGGGCGGCGACTGGACCGACCCCGAGGAGACCGCCGAGACCGTCCGGACGGTCGGCGACCGCGTCGGCGACCGGATGGACCTGATGCTCGACCCCGCCTGCGAGCCGGCAACCTTCGCCGACGCGCTGAAAATGGGCCGCGCCTGCGACGACGCCGAATTCCTCTGGTACGAGGATCCGTACCGCGACGGCGGCGTCTCTCAACACGCCCATCGAAAACTCAGACAGCGGATCGATACGCCGCTACTCCAGACGGAACACGTCCGCGGACTCGAACCCCACACGGACTTCATCTCGGCGGAGGCGACCGATTTCGTCCGCGCGGACCCGGAGTACGACGGTGGCATCACCGGGGCGATGAAGATCGCCCACGTCGCCGAGGGGTTCGGCCTGGACGTGGAGTACCACGCACCGGGGCCGGCCCACCGACACTGCCTGGCGGCGACGCGGAACAGCAACTACTACGAGATAGCGCTCGTCCACCCGGACTGTCCGAACACCCAGCCGCCGGTGTACGCGGACGACTACTCCGACATGCTCGACGCGATCGACGACGAGGGTCACGTCAGCGTCCCGGACGGGCCGGGATTGGGCGTCGAGTACGACTGGGCGGAGATCCAAGAGCGCGAGACCGGCCGTCGCGTATACGAGTGACCCGTCGGCCAGGCGCGAGCGGGTCGTCGCCAACTCGCGACTGACAGATTGAACACTGCGTCAGGGCATCCGATCGGCACCACGTCCCTGCAGCGCCGGAATATCTTAGTTGGTGGACCGAAGAGATGGGATATGGCCAATCGCAGTGATACGTATGACGTTCGAGTCGGCGTTCGCACGCGCTCGCTCTCGGACTCGCGACTACAGTACGTTCGGCAGCTGGGCGCGACCGACGTCTTCGTCGATCACGCCGACACGGAGGAGGAACCGGACGAGTTCAACGACCGCGACGGCACCGACACCATCGCGGTCGGCCCCGACCACATCCCCTCCGTCGCGGAACTCACTGCCGCGCAAGCACGGGTCGCAGACGCCGGTCTGTCGCTGACCGGTATCCATTCGCTTCCGTACTCGATGTACGGCGACATCATGTTCGGTCGCGACGGCGCGGACGAAGCGCTCGATCGGATCACGACCCTGATCGAGAACCTCGGGACGGCTGGCGTTCCGATTCTGGGCTATCAGTGGAATCCCCGAAGCGTCGTCCCGATGCGAACGACGCCGGTCGAAACCCGGGGTGGGGCGGAGGCGACCGCGTTCGAATTCGACGAACTCGACGATCCGCACGCCCTCGCGCCGGATCTCGATCGGGAGTACACCGAAGAAGAGTTCTGGGAGAATTATCGGTCCTTCCTCGAGACGGTGCTTCCGGTCGCGGAACGGGCCGGCGTCGAACTCGCGCTCCATCCGGCCGATCCGCCGGTCCTCGAGTCGCTCGGCGGGATCCCTCGCCTGTTCAGGAACGTCGAGAACTTCGAAAAGGCGATGGCCCTCGTTCCGAGCGACAACCACGGACTGAAGCTCTGTCTCGGGTGCTTCTCCCAGATGGGGGAAGACGTGACCGAGGTGATCCGTCGATTCGGCGCGGACGACGATATCGTCTTCGTTCACTTCCGCGACGTCGTCGGCACGGTCCCCGAGTTCCACGAGACCTTCGTCGACAACGGGAACTTCGTTCCCGCCGAGGCGGTTCGAGCGCTTCGGGACGTCGGATTCGAGGGCGCGGTCATTCCCGATCACGTCCCGAAGATGGTCGACGACGACGACTGGAGACACCGCGGTCGCGGCTTCACCGTCGGCTACCTCCGCGGCGTCATCGACACGGTCCGTACCGAACGCTCCGCACACCCGATCGAGGTCGAGTAGGAACCCCATCGCTTTCGCCAGGCGCGGAACACAGCCGAGTGAACGGACTCGCAGAGTCATAGTAGCGGGCCGATAGTTCGGTCGAACGGCGACCGCGAACGCTACCGTGCGGATCGGCATTCGATGAGTCCAGTAGTTGACAACCGGCGTTTCTAATTACTCGTCTCACCGGTGCCGGTACGTATGCGCTGCCCTGTTGGGACGACCACGATCGGCCCGTTCGAGTCTCTCGTTCTCGCGTCCCGATTGCGGTCGCGCGCCCCCGCAGGCGCCGACCGATAGCCACACGTCCTGGCGGCGATCAGAGGGAAGATAGTGGGTGTTGGTGGCAGTGACCACAATTATTTAATACATGAAAGAAGATAGCCCGCACATGGACATCGCTAGTGTTCATGGGTACGCACTGTCTTCGCCGATCGATCCGCCACAGGATCGCCCGTTTCACGGCGGAACGCGGCGGCTGAACAAGCGGGACGTGGTCCTCGTCGTCGTCGAAACTAAGGACGGAAGCCAGGGATTCGCCACGGCGGGTGCGAGCAGTTCCGCGATGCGCGAGTACTTCGAGGGCGATTCGCAGGGCACCTTCGCCGACGTGGTCGACGAGACCGTCGCCGACGCGCTCGCGGGCACGACGATCGACGAACCGACCGACGCTCACGATCTGATCGCCGATACGGATCTCCCGGCTCGCCTTCGAACCGAGGCCGTCTCCGCGCTCGACGTCGCGCTCTGGGACCTTCGCGGGAAAGAACTCGGCGCACCCGTTTACGAACTGCTCGCCGACGAGTACGGGACCGAGCCGACCAGCAAGATGCCCCTCTACGCCAGCGGCGGGATGTACATGGAACCCGAGGGGTACGTAGAGCAGGCTGAAGTGCTCGAAGCGGAGGGGTTCTTTGGCTACAAGTATCGCCCCGGTATCGGACCCGAGGGGGACCGGCGAACGGTCGAGTTGCTCGCCGACGCGACCGACGAGATGGAGTTCATGCTCGACGTCCATACGTGGTGGAAGCTCCGCGACTCGTACGGGACCGGTACCGTTCAGGAACTCGTCGAGCACGCGGCCGACGCGGGCGCGTTTTGGATCGAAGAGCCGGTCGAACCGGACGACCACGAGGGGTACGCCGCGCTGTCGAAGACCGGCGCCCCGCTGGCTGGCGGCGAGAGCAAGGAGGCGCCGTCGGACCTGGTCGCGCTGGGCGAGACCGGTGCCGTCGATTTCCTCCAAGGCGACGTCCGCCACCACGAGGGGTTCTCGGGCTGTCGGCCCGCCATCGAGTTTTGCACCGGTCGCGGCGTCGAGTTCGTTCCGCACAACTTCGGTACGTGGCTCGGACTGATCGCGAACGCACATCTGGTTTCCGCGGCGCCCGAAGTGCGCCTGCTCGAGTACCCAGTGTTCGAGGACGATCCGATGATCGCCGGGGAACCCGATCCTGGGATGTATCCGTTCGACCTAGCCTTCGACATCATCGAAGGAGAACCGGCCATCGACGACGGGACGCTGACGGTCCCAGACGGTCCCGGTCTCGGTGTCGACGTGGATCTCGACGTCATTTCGGAGTACCCGTTCGTCGACGGACCATGGACGGAGTTCAACTACGAGGACGAGACGTAGAGCGGACAACGCGCCGATCACGGAAGCGCTCGGTCACACCGTTTCGGGGATCCGTCCCGCGCCGTCAGCAGAGCCCGGTCCATAGCCACCTCCCAACCCTCGAAGAACGGGAAATCATCGGCCAGGAAGAGGACGGATACCGCCAGAAACTACAGCTTTTAGACATGGCAAATGGGATCCAGAACTAGACTAGCAACTACGATGCATCATCGATCCCGCTGACAATCACGAGTGATCACCTACGGAACCGTCACCGGGGTGGTCGTCGGACCGGGATCATCGAGAGGCTTGCCCGATCGCCGTAATAGACGAGTTGAGCGACGACCGTATCACGGCCTATTTGCACTGCGAGTGAACCGATACCGGTCGATTTCGCACTCGTCAGACGCATCGAGGTTCGTAACCGACGATTCGAGAACCGACGTCCGCATTCTCGGGCTCGGTCAGTAATCACGTCCGAACGTACACCGTCCCGAACCGGGAACGGGTCGAATAACGGCGCGGATACAACCTGCATTACGCTGTCGGGATCGGCTCGCAACACCCACACTACCCTGATCGCCCTACATGATATAAAATAGATATGTTATAGTTCCCATTCGAAACCATACTATTTCCCAATACACCGATTTAGTAGCCGCTGTCCGGAGATGCAGTATTCCTAGATCCTGGATTTTCGGATTGATGGCGCAATTAATGGCGGTGTTAGATTTCTTCTCACCTTGATTATTTATCGAAATTGTTTACGGATATGATTGTGGGTTTCCCCCACTAGAAATATGCTCGAAATAGGGCTTATAAACGGGTATGGCGGGACTAACAGGAGAAATAACCAATCGAGAACCGAAAATCGATCGATCCAATCGGTGACCGATCTATCAGTTTCACAATCTACATGCTATTCTGGTATGAACGAGGATTAGAAGTGCCTTCGTTAACGAATCCGGCGATCACCGGACGACACCGACGCCGGAACGGAATCGAACGGGCCTGGCCGCGACGGACGAGCGGAGACGGAGAGAAGTGGGCCGGTCAGTAGAAGACGCTAAACAGCCCGAACTGGATCGGGAGCAAGAGCAGGATTGTCGCGGCCGAGCACGCGACCGTCGTAAGGATCAGCTCCCGCGTCTCGATGTCCCCCTCGTTCAGGATGACGATGAGGACCGCCGACTGGTAGGGGAAGAAGTACGAACTCAGCGCCATCGTCTCCGCCAGCAATACCGGGGTGAACGGCAGCCCCGCGGCGTCGATGTACGGGATTAGGACCGGCGTCAGGACGCTTGCGACGGCCAGGCCTTCCATCAGGAACGTGAGTGCGAAGGTGATGAAGAAGACGGACGCGAGGATCACCGCGAGCGGCGCGCCGGTCGGGATCAACTCGAGCAGGTACGTCGCCGCGGTGTCGGTAAAGCCGGTCTCGGTCAGGCCGTCGCCGATCGCGAACACGGCGGCGATGAAAAACAGGATCGAGAAGTCGACCTCGCCGCCGACGGTCTCGAAGTCGACGACGCCGACCTCGGGGAGGAACGCGAGGACGACGACGACCACCGCGCCGATCACCGGGTGGAAGCCGTGGACGAAGTCCGTCGCCCAGATCGCCGCGCCGACGAGGAGGAAGGCGAGCATCCGCCGTTCGGCGGCGCCGGTGTCGATTCCGGCTCCTGTTCCGGTGTCGGTACCAGCGTCGGTGCCGTCGGTCCGCCCGCCGTCCGTATCGGGGACCTCGAACGCCGAGTCAACCGGCGGTCGAAAGAGGAGATAGACGATGCCGACGACCAGCACCACGCGCACCAGGCCCATGACCGGATACATGTGGAGCCACCACTCGGACCACGAGATGGTGTGGCCGGCGATCGATTGACCGAACCCCGAGATGATAATGTTGGGGAGATCCGCGGTCAGAATCCCCGACGAGCCGTAGAATGTCGCGAACAGCGGGCCGAGGTAGAGTCCGACACGGGCCTCCCGCGAGTCGAACAGCGAGCCGAGTTCCCGGAGGATCGGCGCGAGCGCGAGGATGCGAACCAGCGCCGAGGGAACGAGAAAGGCGAGTACGTGGGCGCCGATCGCGAGCGCGAGCAACAGCCGCCGATACGTGCGGCGCGAGTCGGCTTCGATCGGGTCGCCGATGCTTCTGGTCGCGATCACCCGGCCGGCCGCGTTCGCCAGGCCGCTCTGGCGCGTCGCCTCGCCCATCAGGAGCCCGAACCCGATGAGCCAGGTCGCCGGCTTCTGGAACCCGACGAGCGCCAGGTCCGTCGAGAAGGTGACGGCGATCAGGCCGAGACCGATCAAGCCCGTGTACGAGGGCGCTACGGGTGTCAGCACCCAGAGGACGATACAGAAGAGCGTGATCGAGAGCATCGTTCCCACCGCGGACGGGACCGTTAGCCAGGTCGCGACGGCGACGACGGCGGCGAGGGGGAACGCCACCGCCGGGGACCGAAGCGTCTCGATCGCTTCCGATCGGTTCATTGCTCCCAACTCGGGAACTCTACAATAAAGGTGTCGTGGTTCCGGAATCTCCGGATCGGTGAGTCGATTCCCGGCCGGTTCGTGGGCGGTTGGCAGCCGCTCCCAGTGGGTCTCGCACGGTTTTCGGACCGTCGCCGGCCGATGGTCGACGGCCGGTCGTCGCCGCGTTGACGCCGCGTCGCTACTCGTCGCCCGAAACGGATTCGATCAGCGCCGCGACGGCCTGGGCCCCGCGTTCGGGCGTGTCGAACGTCGGAATGCCGAGGGCCTCCATTGCTCGGCGCTCGTCTTCGAGCGCGTGGTCGGGGCCGGCGACCGTAAAGCAGATCGGTTTGTCGACTTCCTCGGCAAGCGCCTCGAGTTCGTCGACGGGGTAGCCCAGCGAGTCCTCGTAGATCTCGTAGACGAGCACGATGTCGACGTTGTCGTCGCGCGCGACGGCGTCGATGGCCTCGCCGAACTCGGGCATCGGCCGCCCCGTGTCGACGGGGTTTTCGGTGTACGTGATGCCGGGGAGGATCTCGTCGAGTCGCTCGCGGGTCTCCTCGGTCAGGTCCGGAAACTCGGCCCCCGTACCCTTGAGGTAGTCCGTGGCGATGATCCCCGGGCCGGCCTGGGCCGTCACGATCCCGACGTTCGGCCCGTCGGGGGTCGGCGAGTCCGCCAGAACCCGCCCGGTGTCGATCAGTTCGGTCGTCGAGGAGACGGTCACCAGGCCGGGCCGGTCGAACCCGTCCTCGTAGACGGCGTTGTCCTGTGCCGGGGCCGCGGTGTGGGCCTGCGCGAAGTCGGCGATGTCGTGTTCGCCGACTTTGAGGGCGACGACAGGCGTGTCCGATTCGCGGCATGCCGCGAGGAAGTCGTCGACGTCCTCGGTCCCCTCGACGTGCACGACGATCGCGTCGGTCCGCGGATCGTCGTCGAGCGCCGGGATCACGTCGGCGAACTCCGTGTTCACGCGATTGCCGAGGCCGAACATCGCGGAGACGCCGTACCCTTCACGGGTCAGGTGGAACGAAGAGGTGATGGCGACGCCAGCGCTTTGAGCGACGATGCCGACGTTACCGGTCCCGACCTCGCGGATGCGGGGGACGAACGAGCCGTACAGGTCCTTGTGCGGGATCGCGTAGCCGGCCGTGTTCGGGCCGAGGACCGTGATGTCGTACTCGTCGGCGATCGACGCGATCTCGTCCTGGAACGCCGCGCCCTCGCCGCCCATCTCGGCGAAGCCGCCGGCGAAGATCACGGCGGCGCCGACGCCCGCCTGGCCGCACTCTTCCAGGACCTCCGGAACGACGGGACTGGGCACGCAACACAGCGCCAGATCGGCGTCGACGTCGTGGACCGAGTCGACGAACTCGTAGCCGTAGACGCTCCCCTCGCTGGAGGGGTTGACCGGAAAGACGTCCCCGTCGTAGGTCCGAATGTTGGTCATCGCGTCGTTCCCGAGTTTCCCGGGGGTCTTCGACGCGCCGATGACGGCGATTCCGTCCGGATCGAAGAAGTCAGTTACTCTCATGTTCAATCATTGTCGAACATTGTAATATAAATTGCGGGAAAACGGACCGGGTGATGTAAAAAATTTGCTGATTTCGGAATCTGTAATATCAATTACTCGCCGTGTTCGAGGTACTGTCGTCCCTCTTCCGTCTCTGCGAGGATGTCGTCGAACACGGCCGACTCCGTTTGGAATTTGTGGACGCTATGGAGCATCGTGTTATGGAAGTCCGAAATCAGTTCGCCGTGCTCTTTGAAGAATTCGTGTACCCAGCTCTCCATCTGGTCATCTGTCCGGAACTGGGCGATGGCGTGCCACTGATAGTCGGTGTCCGCAGTGAAGAACATCAGGACGTGAGGATCGTTCTGGAGCGCCTCGTAGCAGTCCCGCCAGTGGTCCTCGAAGTTCGGGAAGTTGAAGGAGACCCGGAACAGGTAGTGACGGAAGATCTCCCGGTTCGGAAGGATCATCTCGCGGAAGATTTCCTCTTCGGACATCGTCCGCAGAATCTCGTTGATCCGGTTGTGGGACAGCGAGATTCCGTACTTCGCCTCGAGGATTCGGCTGAGTTCGCGCGTCGACGAAGCCGGATTGTCCACTCGCGCTTTCAGTATGGCGATGTCGCGGGGAGAGACGTCGAAGGATTCGGTATCGTTCATTGTAATCGTTTGTGTGGGATACTCCTGCAAAAGTTTATCCAATACCTTACGAGAGCGGCAACTGTTCGGTATCAGCGATGCGAACCCGTCGCGCAGTAACCGATCTGCAGAGGAAAGCTACAATCCAACACAGCGCCCGTCGGAGGCATTGTTCAGATTAGCTGACTCCGGCAGTATACGTAGCTCTGAGACCATGTTTCGACGGTTGCTGGATAGGCGTTTCTAAAACGGCTTTCAAACTGTGAGGTATGTCGTTTTGTCTCTTTGAATATGTATCTGAGGGGTTCCAGTTTCCGTGTTTTTCGAATCGGAATCGGCGCCCATGATCGTGAAGTGCAGCTTTGAGCCGCGGCGCTGCACCGGTGAAAACACGGCGTCTTTAACGCCGTGTTTCTCTCGCAAGGTTTGAATTGATATCGCCATACAGTCGATGACGCTAATCATTGAGTTAGATCATAGTTTCGTTGATCGCAATGCGATCCGGCTGGTTGCTGTCTTCCGGCTGTAGATCGGCTTTCTGCACCCAGTTATAGATAGTCGATCGTGCCCAACTGGCGCCAAATACATCTGATATAGAAACAATGTCCAAAAGTGATGATAGGGTGGATACTGCTGACTTCTCAATCGCAGTAGTTTGCGCGGTGTCGCCTCACGCTCCGCAAATCTAACTGTATCGCTGCACTATATTGTTGACCGGGTCGAGTTCTGGCATAAACCGCTGGCAAATCGCACCGTTTCGCTCGTCATCCCAATCTGAACAGCGCCACGGATTCGGTCGTTAGACTCGAATTTCGATCATGACGTCTGGAACAAATCCGATAAACAGCGTAGATGCGCACCATTATATATTTGGTGATTGAAAGATAGCTGTGACCAAATGACAATCTCGTATGCAGTCAATGACGATCAGTTCAGTGACGCGGTCGTAACGACGGCGAACGACCTTGCCGAAGCCTACAATGACGAACTCGTCGTGCTACATAGTATGACACAGGAGCGGTTTGACATTCGCTCTGAGAGACAACCCGAGTACTACGTCGACGAGGGCGCGAACGACGCTGCGAACACTGCCAAAACCATTGCCTCGCGAACGCTCGAAGACGCGGGTCGTGTTATCGCGAAGGGACAGGTCGGTGATCCAGCCGAAGAGATCATCGAATCGACCGAACGACTCGAGCCGCGGTATCTCGTCCTCGGCGGTCGCAAGGATCGCCGGTCGGAAAGGCGCTGTTCGGGAGTATCACGCAGTCGGTTCTCCTCGAGATCGGCACGCCAACTGTCACGGTTATGCGTGACTGACGTCTGCGCCGTCCGAGTCGGAACCAGTCGGATCAATGCGCCCCGCTCCGTCTCCACGTCCCTCCTGCGATAATAGAACGCGTTCACAGCCAGTATCACCCGGAATACCCCACTGTGATCTCGAGTTCGAGTCGATTCTCACCACTGGATTTCTTCGCCGCATCCCGACTCATCGGGGTCGGCTCTTCGAAGGCGGATGAAATCACGGATCCCCCGTGAGACACCACCCTGAGTTCACGAGATCGGTTCGAGGCGGACGTCGATTACGGCGTGGGTGCCGTCATCGACCGCGGCGGCGCCGGCCTCGAGCGCCTCGACGAGTCGGTCGGGATCTGTCACGGTCTCGGTGTGGGCGTCGACGACGTTCGCGGGCGCAGTGAGGTCTGCGGGTTCGTCGAACACCGATCCGGGCACGCCGTCGTCCGCGGCGGCGCCGTCGGGATGCTCGGCGAGCGTCGACGTCTTGACCGCGTTCCAGCCGCTGTTGTTGTAGATCACGGTCAGCGACGGTGCATCGGCGACCGCGGAGAGCCAGTTCCAGGCGGTCGGCACGGAGAAGAAGTACGAACCGTCGCCGACGAGCGAGACGATCCGATCGTCCGGTCGTCCGAGCGCGGTCCCGACCGCGGCACCGCCGGTCCAGCCGAGCCCCGCGCCGCCCTTCTGGTAGTAACTCCGCGGCTCGGTGAGTTCGAGGTAATCCAGCACGGCGTCGCGGCTCGTCACCGTATCCTCGATGACGACGGTCGACTCGTCGACGACGCGATTGAGCGCGTCGGAGAGGACGGCGGGCGTGAGCCGGTCGGACGCCCGTTGCTCCTCGAGTTCGGACTGGCGCTCTTCGCGGCGCGCCGCGACGACGCGCTGCCAGCGTTCGCGGCCCTCGTCGCCGGCGGACGGATCCAGCCGCTCGGTCACGTCCCGCAGGGTCGCCGTCGCGTCGGCCCGGACCGTCTCGGTGATGGGAAAGTCCCACTGCGGGTATAATCGCTTCGACGGATCGACATCGAGTTGGATGACGGGCACGTCGGGCGCCCCTCGCGACGGGACCCACGGGACGTCCGTGTCGGCGACGAGGACGAGATCAGTCTCGTCGAACACTGCCGTGGGTTCGTAGCCGGCGTGGAGATCGTGGTCGCGCGGGAAGCAGAGATGCGTCGGCGCGTGCTCGACAACGCCCGCGCCGGCGGTCTCCGCGAATTCGACGAGCGTCTCGAGACCCTGCGCCGACGCCGGCGATCCGATCCGACTGGTGATCACGAGCGGTGCGGTCGCCTCCTTGATCCGCTCGGCGAGCGTCTCGACCGTCTCCGCGTCGGCTCCCATGCGCTGCGTCACGGTGTCGAGGTTCGTCCGACTCGGTGCGAGTTCGATCTCCGTCTCGAGGGCCTCTCGGGTGGCAGTCAGGTAGACCGGTCCCTCCGGCGCCGTCTGGGCCCGCTCGAGTCCGCGAGTGACCAGTCGATCGGGATCAGCGGGCGGCCGGTACTCGGCCTCCCAGCGGCAGTACTCTTCGACGATCGCCGGCTGATCGAAGACGTCCTGCGCGAAGTGGATCGAGTGGTCGCGGGAGCCGGCGTGTCCGCTCTCGGTCACCGGTGCCAGACCCGAGATGATAAATACGGGCGCGTTCGCCCGGTGGGCGTTGTGCATCGCCGCCCCGAGGTTCTGGGTCCCGACGTCGACGTGGACCAACACCGCCTGCGGCCGGCCCGTCGCCACCGCGTATCCGTGGGCGACGCTCATCGCGACGAATTCGTGTGGACAGGCGATCAGTTCCGGAATCTCGTCTCCTTCGCCGTCGCGCTCGACGCGGACCATCGCCTCCAGAAGCGGCGTGTGATCCGTTCCGAGGTTTCCGAAGATGTACGACACGCCGCGCTCCGCGAGCGACCGGAGTAACCGCTCACCGGCGACGATCCCGTCCGCGCTCTCCTCGCTGCTCTCGCTGTCGGCTTGCTTTCTCATGTGTGGATTGATACCTGGTTCCGTTCTCAGACTCTTATGCTTTGGTCCCGTCAGCGCTGCCGTCACGAACGCCGATCTCGCGAGGTGACGCGGTGCGGGAACTGATCGTCGGACGACCGGTTACAGGAACTCATCGGTGAAGATCTCGTCGACATCGTCGACTCGGCTCTCCTCTTCGATGAGCCCCGTCTCGAGCAGGAGATCCTGCGCACGATCCATCTCTTCTTGCGCGATGTCTCCGTCCTCGGCCCAGAGCTCGTATTCGCGTGCGAGGTCGAGCGACTCCTCCCAGGGACCGTCTCCGACGTCGAACGTGGGGTAGAAGTCGTACTCCTGTGCGCCGTCGATGAGTTCGCCGGCGTCCGCCTCGTATACCTCTTTCTGGGCCGCTACGAGGAGATCGGCGACTTCCTGCACCTCTTCCGTCTGGTTCTCGATCTTGTCCTCCGTCGTCGCCCACACCAGCGCAGTCTGGTTGTTCGTGACCTCGTACTCCCACGGGAACGCGAGGATCGACGCGTACCCCTCTTCCTCCGCGGCGAACGCGCTACTCGCGGTGACCGCGGCGGCGGCCATCTCGCCGGACTCGATGGCGGCGATTCGGTTTTCGGTGCCCGCCATCGACGAGTACTCGACCGCTTCTGGATCGCCGAGTTCCTCGTTGACCATCGCGACCGTACTGGCGTAGGAGACCGCAGACGTGTCCTGAATGCCGACCGTCTCGCCCTCTAGATCGTCCCAGGTCTCGATTTCGTCGGTGGTGAGAAGCGGGAAGACGTACTCGTTCCCGTTCCCGAGGAACGCCTTGATCGGAACGCCCTCGGCTCGCGAGTTAATCAGCGCCTGGAGGCTGATGTAACAGAAGTCGGCCTCCTCGCTGACCGTTCCGGCGACGACGTCGGAGAATCCCTGAAAGGCCGTTCGTTCGACCTTCATGTCCTGCTCCTCCTGGACCTGCTCATCGAAAAGCGGAAATGCGGCGAACTCCCAGACCGGTGCCGTCGGACCGTTAACGCCGATCTGGTAGGTATCGGCCAGACCGCTGCCGTCCTCGTTACCGATACAGCCGCTGAGTGCGATTCCGCCAGTGGCTCCGACACCTGCGATGAACTGTCTGCGGTGCATGGTATGATGGCTGTTCCCAGGGGTCATAAACTATTTTAAATATTTTCTACACTTGTTCGTCTGTGACTACGCCGACGGCCGCTAAATGCACCCCTTGGACAACCGGTATCGCGACAGTCGCGGGAAGTTCCAGTGTCGATCGGTGGAAACGACCCGACCCGAACCGAGCGACGAGCTCGCCACCGATACCGATCGACAGGGCGAGACGAATCCGCGCGCGAGTTCCCGCTGGAACCGATCTCCGAGTCGTGATTCGGACCCACCGGGCGCCGTCCGGTCGCGGCTCGAATCGATCGCCGCCTCGCCAGCGCATGTGTGGAATGAGAGGTGTATTAACATACCATCATATAACGGGTTCATCCGGAAATATCGAACGCGATCCGCAGAGACCTGGCGGATCGCAGCGGTCGATTCTACCCGCTGCATTCTGCAGTCGATCGAGTTCCTTTACTACCATACGATTGTAAACACTGGATGCATCCCTTCCAGGGTGTCTGAAGCGGATTGATAGCGATTCGAACTGGACACGTCGCATTTTCCGCGAGCATCGGCGACGGTGTCTCCGAACTCATAAAAAGGATACTGAAGAACAACGGACGAAGCGAACTATGGTTTCGTTCCTTGAAACTAGAGGCCGTGAATTGTTGTGATTCTCTATCCAAAAGACAACTTGATCTGAGTTTCTAAGGGGACTCACCAGTAGTTCGTAGATATCGAACACTGGGCTAATTTCTCCATGATAATTTGTCGAATATATGGTGGCACACGTCACTCTGACCCTGGATATAACGCGTTAAACGCGATTCCGTGGCAAATTCCCTGATCCTGGGAGAAAATACACGGTGAGCAAATTCGGCCTTGGTTCGGTATGTCTTCACATGCTCTTCGAGGGTAGTCCTCGATCATCCGGTTCGCAGATACCGGCCGGTCCGTCTACGAGAATCGAGTCTGCGATGCCGTCCGAAAAGGCGTCTACTCACTGCCTCGGTGGCAGTTTCAACCGCGTTGATCGATATCGCGAGCGAGTTCGGGGCCACGAGAGCCGGCCTCGAGGCCGACCGGTCGTCGGTCCTCCGGATCGGCGACGGACGCATGAGAGAACGTATGACGACGATCCGACCGCCACGACGAGTGTTTCCCACATTCTGTCATCGTCTTCGGCCCGACACGACCGGTCCCCTCGGCGATCGCAGCCGCAGCGTCTCCCGTAGCAGTCTTCGGAACTGTACGCGTCTCCGGGTCGAGCGGTTATTGAATCCACCCGCCGAAGGGCGTCGCTCCGGTGATTTATCGTCGAACCAGCTCCGCTGTGAACGGAATTAGCGTGCTCGTCCGATCGGCGATGTCAATACGAGCGCGTCTCCGCCGACCGAAATCAGCGAGTGCCGCTCGGACGTCCCGGTCGACCGGACGGAACCGCTCGATCGGTTCGCCCGAATTATCGTTCGACGCGGATCTCGTCGCCTTCGACCGTCACCGAATACGTCTCCACCGAGTGGTCGCTGTGAGGGTGATCGCCCGATTCGATATCGAACCCCCAGCCGTGCCACGGACAGTAGACGCACTTGTCCTCAACCTTTCCCTCTCCGAGCGGTCCGCCCTGATGGGGACAGACGTTGTTCACCGCGAAGTACTCCCCGTCCTCGTAGAACACCGCGATTTCCTCGTCGTCGACGTCGACGACCAGCGGTTCACCTTTTGAGATCTCGTCCGTCGAGCCGACGACGCGGGATACACCTGCGCCTCGATTAGTCTGGTCAGCCATGTACACTCTGCACCGATCCCCTTCATATATATATAACTGACTTATTTATTCATCGAGGTCTGAATCGAACGAAGGGTGATCGAGCGGGCCGATCCCGAGTAGTTGGGTGGTATCTCGGACTGAATCCGGCTCTCATCACGAGGTTCGGACAGTTGCAGGCGATCGATCTGCCGGGTGACGGGGAGGACGCTCCCGAGAACGGGTCCGCTCCGCTTCGAACGACCAGCGAGTCGACGCCGGTGTCGTCGGTGAATCGTCGACTGACCGCTCGGCCAGATGCTGTCACGCGTTATCACATCCGTAGATTTATATATGGTTCTCTATCACATGCTACGTGATGATCGCGTTCAGCCGAAAAGCGGCCCGTAGCGCAGGCGAATCGAACGGTCGTTCGATCGGTTCGACGCTCGCGTGACCGACCAGCGACCCGCGATCGATCTCTCGCGATCGCTATCACGGACATCCGCTGTTCGCCGTCAGACACCGGTGATTCGGACGGATATCCGGAATCGAAACCGATCAAGTAATCGCCCTCGAATCGATCGTTCACACTCCCAACGGGGGTGTCGGTGAACCGTGCTGTCGGCGCTGCCGATCGGTGCATTGCTGGCTACCGTCGGAGCGGCGGGGCTGGCCGTCCAGGCGCTGTGTATTCGGTACGGAACGGTCCGCAGTCAGTCGACGCAGGCGCTGCTCGTCGTACTCGCCGTCAACCTGACGGCACTCGTGCCGATCACGTTCGTCTTCGCCGATCCGGTCGCCGAGTTCACTCGGCGTTCGCTGATCGCGTTCGTCGGCGCCGGTCTCGTCGGAACGATGGCCGGTCGCGCCTTCTACTACGAGGGGATCAAACGCATTGGTGCGAGCCGATCGGAGCCGATCAAGGCCTCACAGCCGTTACACGCCTCCCTGCTCGCCGTCGTCGTCCTCGGCGAAGTCGTCACGGGACTGCACTTCGTTTCGATGCTGTGTATAGTCGTCGGCATCGCACTTATCACGTGGGAGACCGCACAAAACGGCCTGACGGCCGGCGAGACGAACGCGTCCGCGCTACTGTTTCCGGTCATGGGCGCGGTGTTGTACGGGATCGAACCGGTAATCGCGACGCTCGGGTTCAACGCGGGGACGTCCGCGCTGTCGGGATTGCTGGTCAAGACGGTCTCGGCGGCGATCGGATTCGTCGCCTACCTCTTCTGGCGACGGGCGCTCCCCGCCCTCTTGACGTACGACGTCGCCGAACTCCGGTGGCTCGTCGCCGCTGGACTGGCCAACACGACCTTTCTCGTGGCATACTACACGGCGCTGGAGGTGTCGACCGTCGCCGTCGTGGTCCCGATCGTTCAGTCCAGTCCGCTGCTGGTGATCACCCTCTCCGCGCTGTTCGTCGGAGACGACCTCGAGCGAATCTCGCTTCGGCTCGGAATCTATACGCTGTTCGTGATCGCCGGCGCGATTGGCGTGACGATTTTCGGATGACATCGGCGATACCGATATCTCGCTCCCCACGAGTGGCCGCCAAATGACGGGGTTCGACAACAATATTTATGTCCTTGCGTGGTATTGATCGGCATACGCGTTTCGTGTACAACCGTCACGGGAAACGGGAACTACTATGTGTAAACAAATCGATATAGACTCCGTATCGAAGACGTACGGCTCGGAAGAGGACATGCTGCACGTGATCGACGAGATCGACATCGACGTCGATGCGAACGAACTGGTCGTCATCGTCGGCCCGTCGGGCTGTGGGAAGTCGACCCTGCTGAAGATGATCGACGGACTCGTCACGCCGACCAGCGGCGAGGTCCGCATCGGGGGCGAGACCGTCACCGGTTCCCGGTCCGAGGTCGCGATGGTGTTTCAGGACTTCAACCTCCTGCCGTGGCGGACCGTCCGCGAGAACGTCGAGTTCGGCCTCGAAGTACAGGGCGTCGACGACGAGGCCCAGCGTGAGCAGGCCCTAGAGTGGATCGAAAAGGTCGGTCTCGACGGGTTCGAGGACAGTTATCCGCACGAGCTCTCCGGCGGGATGCAACAGCGCGTCGGGCTGGCGCGGGCACTGGCGATCGACCCCGAAGTACTGCTGATGGACGAGCCCTTCGGTGCGCTCGACGCGCAGACGAAAGACCAGATGCAGACGGAGCTCCTCCGCCTGCTCGCCAACGAGAACAAGACCGTCGTCTTCATCACGCACGACATCCGCGAGGCGATTCTCATCGCCGACCGCGTGCTGGTGATGTCGACCAAGCCCGCGACCATCCTGGCCGATCTCGACATCGACTCCGAGCGGCCGCGGTGGAATCGGCGGACGGAGATCGAGACCAGCGAACCATTCGAGGAGTACGAGACCAGGATACGGAAAGAACTCGGCCTCATGCCGACCGACGCCGCCGCAGGTGAGACCGGCGCGACGGCCGAGACCGAACCGACCCAGCAATCAGCCGAATAACGATGGCGACGAAACAATCAACCGCTCCGGACGTGTTCACCGGCGTTCGCGCGCGCCTCGAGCCCTTCCAGGGGATCCTCATCCGGATCTCGGCGGTCGTCCTCTTTCTGCTGATCTGGGAGTGGTACGCCGGCACTCAGCCGGATTACCTCTTCCCACAGTTGGGCGTCGTCGTTGAGGCCTTCGGTCGCCAGATCCGGGAGTTCGGCCTCGTCAGTGCGTACGCTTCGACGATGGCGACCGTATTCATCGGATACGCCATCGCCGTCGTCGTGGGCGTCGCCGTGGGGCTCGGCATGGGTCTGGACAAGCGCATCGAGGTGACGCTCGATCCGTACGTGAGTGCGATGTACGTCGCTCCGGTTTCCGCGCTCATCCCGATCATCATCATGGTCGGTGGATCCAGTTTCGAGAGCAAGGTCTTCGTCGTGTTTCTGTTCGTCGTCTTCGAGATGATCATCAACACAATGAACGGAACGAAGACCGTCCCGGAGGGGCTCGTCAATGCCGGTCGATCGTTCGGCAGCAGCCGCCCCACGATTATCAGACGGATCATCATCCCTTACACGCTTCCGTACATCTTCGCGGGAATGCGACTGGGGATCGGTCGCGCGATCAAGGGCGTAATCCTCGCGGAGCTGCTCATCGAGTTCTCGAATCTCGGTGCGGTCATCCGCGAGTGGGAACAGATGTTCCAGATCGCCGGCGTTCTCTCGGTGACGTTACTGCTGATGGTGACGGGAGTCGTGCTCACCAGAGCCGTCAGCGCGATCCGCGATCGGATTATTACGTGGGAAGCCGACGGAGGTGATCACTGATGGCACTGAACCCGAACCGACGGCGCGATCAACGCCTCATGCAGGCCGGATTCGGGCTCCTGCTCGTCGGTCTCTGGACGGTCGCCGGTCTGCTCTCACCGCGGATCTTCCCCTATCCGTGGTTGATCGCCGAGGCGATGATCGAGCAGTTCGCCAGCGGAGCGATGACGGCCGCGCTCGCCGACGCCCTGCAGGCGATCGTCGTCGGTTACCTGCTGGCCGTCGTCGTCGGCATCGGTATCGGGCTGGGGATGGGCCTCAACGATTTCGTCGAGGCGTTCATGGACCCGTATCTCGACGCATTGTACGCGCTTCCGTTCGCGGCGATCATTCCGGCGATGATCCTCTGGTTCGGCACCGGCTTCCAGATCCGAGTGGTCGTCGTCTTCGGCTTTGCGGTGTTCCCGATCGTCATCAACACGCTCGAGGGCGCCAGATCGATCCCGCAGAACCTGTCCGAGCTCGCGCAGTCGTTCGACGCGGGCCGGTTCTACACGATCAGACACATCATCGTACCGTACGAACTGCCGTATATTCTGGCCGGACTGCGGCTGGGAAGCGGACTCGCGGTGCGCGGATTGGTCGTAACCGAACTGCTCGTCGCCGTAACCGGCTTCGGCCAGCTCATCACGCAGTGGAGCGCCGCGTTCCGGATGGAGGGCGTAGTCAGCGTCGTGCTCGTTCTGATGGCGCTGGGCGTCCTGTTCACGTGGGGACTGGGCCAGGTCGAGAAGCGAGCGATCGAGTGGGACGTCTCCGCGGTCAACAACTGAACCAGGCCCCGTGACGGCCGGCCTTCCCGTCGTTCGGTTCGATATCTCGAAACTCGTTCCGGCGTATCTTACCGTCAACACGGTCGAGACCCTTCTACGAGGACGCTACGCAGCCGTCACTCGCTACCGATTGCCGGCCGCTCGTCACGCTCTGCCCTGCGTTCGTCACTCGTTCGATATAGCGGAACATTTTAGTCGCCACCAGCCGTCATTTGCAGGTATAATGCAGGATGGTACCAAACGGCAGGTGAAAACGGCAGTCAGGGTGTTCGATATCGTCGACAAAGTTCAGGAGCGCGACGGAGCGCGACTGGTAGACATCGCGGACGCGCTCGACGTTTCGAAGAGCACCGCCCATCAGTACCTCTCGACCCTCGTCGATCTCGGCTACCTCAAGAAGGTCGAGCAGGAGTACACGCTCGGTCACAAGTTCCTCAATCACGGAATTCACGCCCGAAAGCAGTACGAGATCACCGAGGTTTGCCGGCCGACCCTCGAGAACCTGGTCGAGGAGACCCAGGAGATGGCGTGGGTGACCGTCGAGGAGCAGGGAAAGGCCGTCTACCTGGACAAAGTGAAGGGGAAACGCGCCGTCCAGACGCTCGCCCAGGTCGGTACGAGCGCCCATCTCCACTATCTCGCATCGGGACGGGCGATGCTCGCGAGCATGTCCGACGAAGACGTCCGCGAGATCATCGATAGACACGGTCTGCCGGCTCGGACGGAAGAGAGCATCACCGACACCGACGCGTTGTTCGACGAACTCGAGGAGATCCACGACCGCGGCTACGCGATCAACGACGGCGACGCGACGCCCGGCGTCCGCGCGGTCGGTGCCTCGGTGACGGTCAACGGGGACATCTACGGTGCCATCGCCGTTACGGGTCCGGCACACCGGTTAGACGAGCAGACGCTCGAGGAGGAAATCGCCAAACCGGTGTTGAGCGCGACGAACGAGATCGAACTCAAACTGGGGTACCAGATCGAGTAGCGCCCGATCCGCTACTGGCTTCACTGGCCCCTGTGGTGCGATCATCGCGATCGAGTCTCACTTCGTCTATCCGATCGAATACGTTCCGACTACCGTCGAGTACCCGATGACACTCGCGTAGCGGGTCTGCAACGCATCGTAAGCTGCCTGCCCGTTTCGATCGGTACCTTCATACTCCGCGACGTGTTGTGTACAGACGGATGCCAGAGATCATAGATAGCTATTCGCACATCGGTAGTGAGGCCGTCCTCGACGAGTTCGAGAAGGTGAATCCGAGCGTCGAACTATCGAGTCTGCGCAACGCCCCGCGGCTGTTCGCCGTCGACGGTCGGATCGACTACCTCGATCGCTACGGCATCGATCAACAGGTGATCAGTCTCGTCGGGCCGAACATGTGGCTGGGTGCAGATCCGGAGGATTCGTTCGAGGCGGCACGACTCGCCAACGACGAGGTCCGCGACATCGCCGACCAATATCCCGACCGGTTTCTGCCGATCGGCAACATCCCGTTCCTGACGGGTGAGTACGTCGACGAGGCGCGGCGCTGTATCGAGGAGCTCGACTTCCATGGGCTCCAGATCTTCTCGAATATCAACGGCCGGATGCTCGACGACGAGGCGTTCGAGCCGTTCTGGGAGACGGTTGACGACCTCGACGTCCCGGTCTGGATCCACCCGCAGCTCCACGACTGGCACGACTACGACGAGGGGTCGACGTGGATCTACAAGATGATGGGGTGGCCGTTTGACACCAGTATCGCGGTCGCGCGACTGGTGTTCAGCGGGATCATGGACCGCTACGAGAATGTAGAGATTGTCAGCCACCACCTCGGCGGCGCGATTCCGTATTGGATCGGCCGGGTTCGGTCGTGGTATCAGACTCGCCAGGAAGAGCCGGAGCTGTACACCAACCCGGACCTCGCGGACCTCTCCGAACCGCTCGACGCCTACTTCGACCGGATCTACGGCGACACGGCCGTCAGTTCGCAGGGCGAGTCGTATCCGCTCCGGTGTGGCTACGAGTTCTTCGGCAAGGACAACGTGCTCTACGGCGCCGACTACCCCTTCGGTCCCGAGAAGGGCGAGTACTGGACGCAGACGATTCCGCAAGCCATCGAGGACCTCGACATCCCCGAGGAGCACAAGCGGAAAATCTATTCTGAGAACGTCAAGTCGCTGCTCGATCTGTAATGCCATCGAACCGCGCGAGTGCCCTCGGTCGAGCGACGACGCTTGTCGGGACGGACGAGCACGGGTCGCCACTACCAGCGTCGGTCCGCTCGGAGCCGTCGCCGATGCGACGGACGCGTGAACCGACTCGCTCAAGAGACCCGAGCGACGTTCTCGATCGCGATCCGAGGCAGAATAGCGGCGGTCCGTTTGCGGCTCCTTATCCGTCGAGCGCGCCATCGGACGCGTCGCCGTACTCGATGTTGACCGTTTTCAGTTGGGTGTAGTGATCGATCGCCTGCATTCCCTTCTCGCGGCCGAGTCCGCTCTTCTTGTGGCCACCGAAAGGGGTCTGGGGATAGGATCCGGAGTACTGGTTGACCATCACGCTTCCCGCTTCAATCCCGTTCGCGACGCGGTGTGCGCGACCGAGGTCGTTCGTCCATACTGTCGCGTAGAGGCCGAACTCGGTGTCGTTGGCCCGTCGAACCGCTTCCGCCTCGTCGGAGAACTCGTAGAGGTTGATCACCGGTCCGAAGACCTCCTCACGGGAGATAGGCGCGTCGTCGTCGGCGCCTTCGATCACCGTCGGTTCGTAGAAGTAGCCGTCGCGATCCGGTGTTCTGCCGCCCGTGAGAGCGGTCGCGCCGTTCTCGAGGGCCTGCTCAACGTACCGTCGGACCTTCCCGAGACCGGCCTCCGAGACGAGCGGGCCGAGATCGGGGTTCTCGATTCCCGGACCGATCGAGACCGACTCGACGGCTTCGCGGAGGGCATCGCGGAACTCGTCGTACCGGGCTTCGTGGACGAACACCCGTGTCGTCGCGAAGCACACCTGGCCGCTCATGAGCGTGAGCGCCTTCATCGCGCCCTCTACGGCGCCCTCGAGGTTGGCGTCCTCGAAGACGATCGCGGGGCTCTTCCCGCCGAGCTCAAGCGCCGTCGGAACGACGTTGTCGATCGCGGTCTTTCCGACGGTCTGTCCGGTCGAGACCGAGCCGGTGAACGTGATCTCGTCGACCCGGGGGTCATCCGTGAGCGCGGCGCCCGTCGTCACGCCGTCGCCAGGGACCACGTTGAGGACGCCGTCGGGGAGGTCCGCTTCGGTGGCGAGTTCGCCCAGTTTCAGCGGGCCGAGCGGCGCCTCCGGTGCGGGCTTGACGACGGCCGCGTTTCCGGCCGCGAGCGCCGGACCGATCCCACGACAACAGAGTAGGAGCGGTGCGTTCCACGGCACGATCTGTGCGCTCACGCCCAGCGGTTCCTTCCGCGTGAACGCCTGTTGGGTACCTGGAACGGGCACGGTCTCTCCCTCGATCTTCGTCGTTAGCCCCGCGTAGTACTCGATGTAGTCAGCAGCGCTGTCGGCCAGACCCTTCGACTGACCGATCGGCCGACCGTTCTCTCGGGTCACGACCTCGCCAAGTTCCTCGGCGTGGTCCGCGATCGCCTCGGCGAATCGGTACAGGAGTCGGCCGCGATCGGCCGGGTCCATCGCCGCCCATTCGGGCTGGGCACGGTTCGCCGACTCGAGCGCGTCATCGACGCCCTGTTCTCCGCTCTCGGCGACGGTCGCGATCGGCTCCCCCGTCGCCGGGTTCTCGACCCGAAACGAGTCGACGCCGTCGTGGAACTCGCCGTTAACGTATACCCCCCGATACTCGGTTCGCTCGTCCTGCATGCATTGTCACTACATCTCACTCTACAAAGAACCTTCGCATCCGCTGATTTCGGGTCGGTGCGTCGCTCTCCTCTCGACGAGACCGCCGCAGCGTCCGCCCCACTCGAGCAGCGACGCCGCTCTCCGACCGCGTTCACGCGTTCGTGAACCGACACGGCTATCGGATCTAGCCACATGATACCACGGATAAGACTAATAGGTTCCACTACGGATATCGCGTCACGATGAGTCGAACAATCATTGATGGCGAGTGGCACAGCGCCGAGTCCGGCTCCGATATCCGCGAGTACCTCTCCAATCCGGAGTTCCGAGAGAACGAGCGGTCGGGATACACCGCTGGCCCGAACGAGTGGGGTCCGATCCAGTGGGACGGCTGGGACAGGAGCGCCGGCGGACGGAGCTCGATCGAGATTCATCAGCCGGATATCAACGATGCCGAAGACGTCGACACCGTCCGCGAACGGTTGGGCATCGATAGAGTCGTGTTCTCGCCTGGTCAGTTCCGGATGACGACGATCCCCGCGCAGGACAAGCAGGTCCCCTATATGCGGGCGCTGAACGACCTGACCGTCGATCGCTTCGCGAAGGGGGACGGGACGTATTACGCGAAGCTGTTCGTCATGGGCGACCATCCGAAGGAGAGCGCCAAAGAGATCGAGCGTCACGCCGACGAAGACGGGATCGTCGGCGCGATGATCACCGACGTCGGTCCGACGTTCCCGATGGGGCACAAGAGCTACGAGCCCCTCTACGAGGCGGCGGAGAAACACGATATCCCGATCATTCTCCACTCGACGACGGGCATCGTCCCCGGCTTCCCCATCACGGGGATGCAACCGACGAACTTCGCGGAGTTCCACACGCTCGCGCACACGGTACCGAAGATGTGGCACGCGAACAGCCTCGTTCAACGCGGCATCCCCGAACGGTACGACGTCGACATCGGGTTCTGGGAGGGCGGCATCTCGTGGGTACCCGCCCTCGCCGAGCGGCTCGACCGCGAGTACCTCGAACGCTCGAGCGAGTTCGCCGACCTCTCGAAACTACCGAGCGAGTACCTCTCCGAGTTCTACTACGGCACGCAACCGCTGCCCGAGGAGGAGACCGGAATGGTCGACTTCGCCAACCTCATCGAGCGGGCCGACCTGGGGGATCAGGTCGTCTACACCTCCGATCGGCCGCATCAGGACTTCGACGCCCCAGCGGCGATCGACAACATCGAGGGGCTGAGCGAGGAGCAGCGTCGCAAGATCTTCAACGAGAACGCCTTGGCGCTGTTCGATCTATAGAGGTGTACACTACGCACGGTCGACGCGGAGAACGTCGACGCAGAGAACGTCGACGCAGACGTCCGATCCGGCCGGATCCGCGGTGGAGCGGCGGCTCCGGTCTCGTCCCCTTCACCGTGGCGATCTCGATTCCGATACGCGGCCGCCCGTACTATTATACCTCAGATAGTGGTATATATCGGATAATACGAGGAACTAGGCAGAGTCTAGTGAGGACCGTTTGAGAAGTGAGCAGGTCGTAGGGCTAATTTGGATATGTCACTCGCAGATCTGTTCAAGAGTGCTACGCGGCGGAATTTGATGAATCTTTGGAGCGTGAGCGGACGGCGACGTCCGTCAGGGCGTTCGCCGTCCGCCTCCATGCAACCGGTTGTTCTCTCCGGGAGATAACAGCAATTCTCTCGGAATTAGGTGTTGAACGATCTCATGGAGCGATCTGGAACTAGGTACATCGACTGGCTGACAGCGTTCCGGACCCGCCGTCGGCGAAGCCGACGCGGGTCGCGGTTGACGAGACGCTGTCAAAATCAACGGCGAGTGGTCTTGGCTATACGCTGCAATAGACATCGAGACACAGTTGATTCTCGATGTCGCGTTATTTGATCGGCGCGGCACCGATCCAGCAGCTGCGTTTCTCCGCAAATTGACCGAGAAGCACGATCTCTCCAAGACAGCGTTTCTCGTCGATCAGTTCGGGTATCGGACTGCCCTCGCTCGCTTAGGATTGGGCGGTCAGGTCGAATATACTGACCGAAACCTCATCGAAAAGTGGTTTCAGACTCTCAAAATGCGAGTCGACCGCTTCCACAACTCGTGGGTGGGCAGTCGGGCGAGCGCACGCCGGTGGATTGAGCAATTCGTACACTACTACAACCACCAGAGACCGCATCAATCGCTCGACGAAAGAACGCCAGTCGAGGAGGTGCTGAACTAGACAGTGCCGTCAGATGGAGCTGAATACTCGATCGCATCAACTCCCGCGGTGTCCGCCTCTCGTTCCACAAAATCTGACTGAATCTCTGTGCTAGAACCGTTGAGCCCGGTGGATTTTGATATGGGCTCCTAAAATCCCTCCGCCTCATTCCTTCAAACTCTAATCTGAACAGCGCCGCCGCTCACGGTGCTGTTTCGTTAAGCGTGAAAAGTGAGGCGGGACGATTTTGTGGTGCCTATGCCAAAAATCGACTGCCTCAGTGGGTATAGCGACTGGATCGAGTTGAGTTTTGTGGAGCGAGAGCGGACACCGCGTCAGCTGATGGAGCTCGGTATTCGACTCTATCTTGCTTCTGACTCTTTCGAATACTGTTCAAGAGTAATAGAATTTCGGTGTCGAACGCAGTCGCAAGGCAGTCCACGATTGGGTTCACAAGTGCGATCTACAGCCGGTAGTTGACGAGAATCCGAATCACGCCGCGCTCGACGAGACAGTGATTCAGCTTGACGAACACCGCTATTGGCTGTACACTGCTGTTGATCCACAAACGAACAACATCCTCCATATACGGCTATATTCGACGACTACAACCGCGTTGACAGAGCGATTCCTGCAGGAACTCACTGAGAAACATGATCTCGACGATACCGTGTTTCTCGTCGATGGCGCAAAACATCTCCAGACTGCACTCCGTCGATCAGGGCTCCGATTTCGATACGAAAAACATGGAAATCGGAACAGTTCCGAACGTGTCTTCCGAGAGATAAAACGCCATACCTCTTCGTTCTCAAACTGTTTTAGCCACGCGAAACGTCAACAGCCGAATCGTGGCTCCAAGCCTTCGACGTCTGTCACAATGCTACAAACTAAACACGACCCCGCTCACGCTCCCAACATTCATCAAATTCTGTCGCGTAGCTCTCACTGAGCAGGTCTGTGAGCATTAGTCCAGCCAAACTCTACGACCTGCTCACTTCTCAAACTGGCCTAACTAGTGTCACTTCAAGCCTCAACCGGTATGCAGAACAACGACAACGTAGCCACGCTCGGTCGATCATTTCACGGCTGAAGCAACACTAGACACTGCCTCATACACTATAGATCGATATTCGGACACGATCCATCGTTCGCTCTCGACGAACGACTTCGAGACCGCGGGTTGCGGGACAGTCCGCCGTCTACCGCGGGAGCGCGTACGCCAGCAGTTCGACCGGCGTCGGCGGCTTCTCGCGGTCGAGCGACGTGCCGGCGAGCGAGCTGGCGGCGGGGACGGGCTCGATCCGACCGTCGCCGAGCTGGGTCCGACAGGAGGTTCCCGGCGCGGTGACGACGTCGGCGCCGCTGTCCTCGATCTGCTCGAAGAGGATGTCGCCGATCGACCGGCTCAGCGAGTAGTGCTCCGCCTCGTAGCCGAAGGTACCGGCCATGCCACAACAGCCCGAGTCGAGCGGCTCGACCTCGTAGCCCGCCCGCCGGAGGACGCCGACGGTGTGGTGGTCCTTCTTTTCGGCCTTCTGGTGACAGTGACCGTGATAGGCCAACGACTCGGGGGGCGACGCCCACTCGACGTTCTCGTCGAGTCGGAACGCGTCGAGGTACTCGCAGACGCCGTAGGCGTTCGCCGCGAGCGTCTCGACCGCCTGGCCCGAACACAGATCGAGGGCGTCGGACTGGAACATGACGGCGTCGGACGGCTCCGCGAGGACGATGTCCCAGCCGTCGCGGATACGGGGCTCGAGTTGGGAGACGTTCGTCTCCACGGCGTCGCGCGCCTTGTCGACGAACCCCTTCGAGAGGGCCGGCCGGCCGCTGTCGGTCCGGTCGGCCACGTCGACGTGGACGCCGGCGGCCTCCAAGACGCGCACCGCGGCCTTGCCGACCTCCGGATGGCTGTAGTTCGTGTCGGTGTCCGCGAAGAGGACGGCCGTCCGCTCGGCCTTGGCTTGGGAGACGCGCGCGCCGCCGCGGGCCTCGAACCAGTCCTGCAGCGTCTCGCGCCGGAACGCCGGCAGCGACCGTTCGCTCGCGATGCCGACCGTCTTCTCGGCGATGGTCCCCGAACCCGGCAGCGAGTCCACGAGGTTCGAGACGGGCGCCAGCGCGCTTCCGAGAGCGGCGAGCGTATCGAAATTCGCGAACAGTTTGTCCCGGAGGCTCGCGCCGTGTTTCTGGTGGCGTTCGTGCATGACCTCGGTCTTGAGCTTCGCGACGTCGACACCGCTCGGGCAGTCCCGCTTGCAGCCCTTACAGCCGATACAGAGGTCGAGCACCTCCTCGGCGAACTCGTCGTCGGTCGGGTCGTCCGGCAGGTCGCCGCTCATCGCCTGGCGGAGGAGGTTGGCCCGGCCGCGAGTGGCGGTGATCTCCTCGTCGGCGGCCCGGTAGGTCGGGCACATGACGCCGCCGGTGGTCTCCTGGGAGCCCCGACAGCCGCCGCAGCCGTGACAGAGCTCGACCATGCCCTGCATGCCGTTCTCGTTGTCCCAGTTCAGCGACGGCTCGAGCCCGGCGTCGTACTCGTAGTCGTCGTCGTACCGGAGGTGCTCGGTCATGTCGTGGTCGCCGCAGACGTTGCCCGGGTTGAGCAGCCAGTCGGGGTCGAAGGCGGTCTTCAGGTCGCGGAACGCCTGCCAGAGGTCGTCACCGTAGAGCTTGCGGTTCCACTGGGTACGCGCGTGGCCGTCACCGTGCTCGCCGGAGACCGAGCCGCCGAACTCGACGACCATGTCGGTCACCTCGTCGGCGATGGCGACCATGTCTTCGCGGTCGTCGGCGGCCTTCGTGTCGACGAGCGGGCGGACGTGGAGGACGCCTGGCCCGGCGTGGGCGTAGAACGCGGCGTCGGCGTCGCGATCCGTCTCGGTGAGCAGCGCTTGGAAGCGTTCGACGAACTCGGGGAGGTGTTCGGGCGGGATCGCACAGTCCTCGATGAAGCTGATGTGCTTCTCGTCGGAGGTCCGCGAGAGCAGGATCGGGAGGCCGGCCTTCCGGAGGGTCCAGAACGTGTTGCGTTCGTCCGCCTCGTGAGCTTCGAGTCCGGCGAACGCGATGGTCTCGTCGACGGTCGGCCGCTCGGCGGGCGGTTCGGCCTCGGTGTCGGTCCCCGGCACCCGGTCCGCGAGGAGCCCGGCGGTCTGCTCGCGGCCGTGGTCGTCGTCCTCGGCATAGAACTCGACGAGCAGCCCCGCCTGCGCCTCGTCGGGGACCAGCGACGCTGCCGCCTCGAACTCGGTCGTCTCGCGGGCTAAGCCGAGGAGGACGTCGTCGATGAGTTCGACCGCCGCGGGGTCGTGCTCGAGGACGTGCTGGACGTCGGTGACGGCGTCGAGGACGCTCTCGTAGAACAGCAAAGAGACGGCCTTCGTCTCCGGGACGGGTTCGAGCGACACCTCGGCCTCGGTGACGACGGCGAGGGTCCCCTCGCTGCCCGCGAGCAGGCGCGCGAGGTTGACTGTCCCGGACTCGGCCTCCTCGACGAGCACGTCCAGATTGTACCCCGAGACGTTGCGCTTGAGATCGGGAAAGCGGTCTCGGACCTCGTCGGCCTCCTCGTCGATGATCCGGACGACTTCCGCGTACACCCGCTCGAGGATCGAGCCGTCGGGGTCCGCTTGTTCGCGGAGCTCGTCGACGGGCGTCTCGCCGAGCGTGGCGACCGTCCCGTCGGCCAGCACGACTTCGCACTCCTCGACGTAGGCGTCGGTCTTGCCGTAGACCAGCGAGTGGGCGCCCGTCGAGTTGTTGCCGATCGCGCCGCCGATCGCGCTGCGGTTCCCGGCGGCCGGGTCGGGCGCGAACTTCAGATCGTACGGCGCGAGCGCCTCGTTGAGGTCCCCGAGGACCGCGCCGGCCTGGACGCGCGCCTGGCGGGCGTCGGCGTCGATCGACACGATCCCGTCCATGTGACGGGTGAAGTCGAGCACGACGGCCTCGTTGACCGCCTGGCCGGCCAGGCTGGTGCCGCCGCCCCGCGGGAGGACGGGAATCTCTCGCTGTGTGCAATAGGTGACGGTCGCGGCGACGTCGGCGGTCGACGTCGGGAAGACGACGCCGATCGGCGTCACCTCGTAGGCGCTGGCGTCGGTCGCGTACAGCTGGCGCGTGTAGGTGTCGAACCGCACGTCGCCGTCGATCCGCCCGCGGAGGTCGTCCACGAGCGCAGGCTGTGTGACGTCGTCCGAGACGAAGTCGTACGGCGCCCGCTCGTCGGCGACGTCGGCTCCGCTGTCGTCCCCTGCGTCGAATACGGTGTTAGAGCTCGCAGTCATCCTCTACTGAACACTTCGAATGGTTCGTCACACGTTTCACAACGATAAAGCGTTCGACAACGCGCCGGTCCCGGTCCGATCCGCCGGTGCGGTCGCGGCCAATTCGCGGATCGGACGGTGCGTGATGTAAACAGCTATATGCCTGGGAGGTGCTACCTTTCGCCGATACGAGCAGCGTTCGATGTCAACGGGTGGGCGACCGGTCCGCACGAACGGTCGCCCTGACGTCGAACCGCGCCGTCGATACGTCGACAACCTATGAAAACGATACTCCTGTGCGCCGACACGAACGTAGACCAGGTATCGGACCAGGTCGAATCGATCACGAATCTGCCGTTCGACCGGGATCGAACGCGGATCCTCGTCTATCACGTCTTTCGCGCCGACGACGGCGGGGTGGCCGCCGCGAACCTCAAGTCCGTCCAACACGCCACGGACGCGCTCGAGGCGGACGGGTTCGAGGTCGAGGTCGTGCAGTCGAGCGGTGACGCCGTTCGGAACATCATCGAGACGGCCGACGACGTCGACGCCGACGCGATCAGCATCGCCGGTCGGAAGCGGTCGCCGACCGGGAAGGCGCTGTTCGGCAGCGTCGCACAGCGAGTTACCCTCCGCTCGGAGCGGCCGGTGTTGTTCGCCACCGCGAACGAGTAAGTAGCGCCAGCGCGTCTTTGCGGTCTCGATCCCTCGTTAACGGCTTCGAAAGCGCGGTTCTCGTTCTCCTCGACTGGAAACCGTCTCGGTCGGCTACCGAGTTCCGACGGGGAAGAGATCGAACCGCGACGAAGACCGGTCAGTTCCTCACAGAAGCCCGGCGATCCGCGCGGCGTGGATCAGGCCCGCGGTGATCGGGATGAGGAGGACGGTCCGCAGCACGAACAGCACGAAGAGGTCCCGGAACCGGATCGGGATATCGTCGAACATGTCCACCATCATCGGGGCCGACGCGGCGAAGAAGATCGCCTGGGAGCTCACCACGATCACGACGAACACCTTCGTGAGCAGATCGGAGCCGACGGCGAACGTCGCGCCGATGAACATCTCCGCGCCCCCGAGGATCAACCCCGTCGCGGCCGTCTGCGGGTCGGGGATGCCGAACGCCGACAGCACGGGCACGAGCGGCGTCGAGAGCACCGCGAAGAGCGATGTGTACTCGTTGAGGAGCATGGCGCTCATCGCGATCGTGAGGATCGTCCCGACCATCATCGCGGTCAGCTTCATCCCGTCGATGAGGCCGATGACCGCGGACCGCGGGATCGACTCGCCTTTCTCGGCCGTCCTGACGGCCTCGTTGAACGCGAACCGGATGTAGTCGCCGACCGACCCGCTGAACTCGGGTTCCGGATCGGGCTCGGCGACGTACTCGTCGGGCACGGTCGACAGCGGCGGCATGCGAACGAGGATGACCGCGGTGACGAGGACGCTGAGCAGGTACAGGAAGACGACGATCGGAAAGACGTGCAGGATGTCGAGCACGGCCGCGATCGCGCCGACCGTCCCCAGATTCCCGGTCGCGAAGCAGGTGCAGATGACGAAGACGTCCCGCTTGTTGTAGCCGCCGCGGTCGAAGACGTTCCGCGTGAGGTAGTAGCCGATGCTGAACGAGCCGAGCCACGACGCCGCGCTGTCGAGGGCCGCGCGGCCGGGCAGGTTAAACAGCGGCCGCATCACCGGCTGCGAGAGCGTGCCGACGAACTGGAGTCCGCCAAGTTCGGCGAGTAAGTTGACGAACACGGCGCCGATCGGGATCACGAGCGCGATCGTCAGCAGGAGCGCGCCCCAGACGATCCCGGACGTGCCGTCGTTGAACAACCACGCCGGGCCGGTTCCGAGGAGGATCGGAATCGCGAGGAGGATTCCGACTACGCGGAATGCCCAGAAGATGCTTGAGGTCTGCCAGTAGTCCAACTCCAATCGCTCGACCGTTGCCCGATCGAAGGTCACGATCTCCCGGTAATGGAGCATCGAGAGCGTCGTCAGCACGCCGCCAGCGACGATCAACGCGAACGTGAACAGTTCGACGAACGTCGGGAACGATTCCTGTATCTGGCTGACGACGACGTCGAGGGGGATCGTCGTCTGTCCGTTCCACTCGATCGGAAACAGGAAGAAGAACGAACCGATGCCGAACGCGAGGATGAATTTTAGCAACGGCCTCGGCCGTTTATCGATCAACGTAACGTCGTCGATCGTTTTGGCTTCCGGCTCAGTGCTTTCCCCTGACATGTGATCGTCATTCTCCCACGCGGTTCTCCCGAACATGGTCCGACCTCATTTTCCATTAACAATAAAAATACCGGTCATACAGGGCTATTGTTTACCAGTAAACACTAGAGCGGCGGCTGAATCAGAAATTGTAGTCTCACAAGCCGGTTCAAGCCGACGCGTCGCCGACGGCCCGTGCTGCAGCGACTGAACGCCAATGACCGCGTTCAAGCGTTCGCTCCGAAGCGTCGATACCGCTCGCATTGTCTCGTTCTCGGAAACCAGCGTTCGAGCATTCGGATTACAGCCTACGACCCTAATTCGAAATAGATGATATTGGTCTGCCTATAGAGTTTTCTTATTATTTTGTAATATGGGTCCGATATACGATCAATCGATCCCTGATAGAAGATCACGTTGAACATACGACCAGATTTTACGCACGTACATTTGTAATGCGTTGTGAAGGGGACGCACCCGGTACCCACCGATACCCTCGTTCTCCGATCGGCGGCTGACCCAGGCTAAAATTGCGTTCGTTCGCTCGCGCGCTCTACTGTACGTGCTCAAACAGCAATCGACCACGGTAAACGACGAGACCGAAATGACCACAACAATTATCACGGATTACTGC
The DNA here is from genome assembly GCF_900110455.1 of Natrinema salifodinae. NCBI lineage: Archaea > Methanobacteriati > Methanobacteriota > Halobacteria > Halobacteriales > Natrialbaceae > Natrinema > Natrinema salifodinae. The sequence goes on from NZ_FOIS01000001.1 coordinate 96,312, forward strand.
AACTACACGTATCATGAGCGGTGATACGACGGAGTCTCCCGTACTGATAGCTGGTGCCGGACCGGTCGGAATGTCCGCAGCGCTCGCGCTGAACGCGCGAGGGATCGACGCGACGATCCTCGAGGCCGACCCGGAAGACCGAGATCGATCCGGGAGCCGCGCTATCTACGTCCACGGCTCGACGCTCCGGACGCTCGAACGAATCCACCCGGGACTGGGCACCGATCTGGTCGACGAAGGGCTCGTCTGGCCGACCCGACGGACCCTCTTCCGCGGGACGGAAGTGTTCAGCCGAACCTACGACTCGCCAGGCGGCACCGGTGACATCCCCCACTTTACTAGCGTCCCGCAGGTCGTGACCGAGGCGTACATGCACGACGCGTTAGCCGAGGCCGGGATCGACATCCACTGGGAGGCCGAAGTGGAGACCGTCGAATCCGATACCGACGGCGTCCGCGTGGAGACAGCCGACGGTCGCGAGTGGGACGGTGAGTTCCTGATCGGGGCCGACGGCGGGGGCTCGACCGTCCGCAAGGAGATCGGTGCGAACTTCGAAGGCGATCAGTCCGAAAATTCCTACATCATCGCCGACGTCGAAGAGGTCGAGGACGACCCGCGGGAGCTCGAGCGGGTGTTCCACTACGACGCGCCGGCGGCCGGCGGACGGAACGTGTTGCTCGTCCCGTTTACCGGCGGCTGGCGGCTCGACATTCAGTGTTTCCTCGACGACGACCCCGACGAACTCAGCAGCGACGAGCGGATGCGCGAGTTCGTCCGCGACATCATGGGCGAGCGCTACGCGGACAACCTCGAGTGGACCTCGACCTACCAGTTCCTCCAGGTCATGGCCGACACCTTCATCGACGAGCACCGCCGCGTGCTGTTGGCCGGCGAGGCGGCGCACCTGCTGGCGCCGTTCGGGGCCCGCGGGATGAACTCCGGGGTCGCCGACGCCGACGAGGCCGCCTCGGCCATCGCGGCCGCGATCGACGCCACGACCGACGCCGTCGTCCGCGACGAAGTCGAACTCTACGCGGCGCGCCGCGAACGGGCCGCGGAGTTCAACCTCGACGCGGCCGGCCAGGCGCTCCGCCATCTCCGGGGCGACGATCCGGTGACGGTCCTGCGCAAGGAGGCCGCCGCCTCGCTGGCGGACCACTTCGAGGTCGCGGGCGAGTGGCTCGACGACGCGCCGTACGGCCCCCACGGCTCCCCGCCGATCGTCTCGACGGGTAACTACTGACCGCCTGGCCGAGTCACACCGCCGAACGACGCAGCCCGCTCTTCTTTCGCACGCGATCGACGGTTACCGACGGGGCTGTCGGGAAGCGTGACTGGGGCTTCGACTGGAAGCAACCGAAAAGGACCGACGAATCGAGCGTCCCGAGCGCAGTTTTCAGGCCAGGTCCAGTCGCTTGGCCACCCAGTGGTCGCGAGCGGCCAGCACGAACGCCTGCTCGTCGTCGAAGGCGGTCGCGTCGGCGACGAACTCGTCCCACTCGCCGTGGGGAACCGTCTCGAGTTCGTCGGCGGAACCGGCGTCGCTCGGACTCGCCGCGACCAGTTCGTCGAACGACTCGAACGCGGTGTGTTCGCGGACGAACGCCGCGTCGAACAGATCGGTGACGTCGATCTCCGCGTCGAAGTCGTACACCTCGTCCGGATCGGGAAGGTCGTCACGGTGCGCTGCAGCCGTCTCGAGATCCGTTTCGAACGCCATACTCGCATTCGGTAACGAATCCATGTAAATCCATCCCATCCGGCGACGGCGACGAACTGACGCGGGCGGAGCGGGTCTTGTGAGTCCAGCGGCTTTGCCGATCGAAACGGCGTCCTCGACCGTCCGCCACACGACCGATCGATGCCTCAGTCAGCGGTCCGTTCGACGCTGGCGTCGAATACCTGTTCCGACGGGAAGACGCCGCGACACTCCTCGCAGACCATCTGTCCCTGGATCGCGTACTCCCAGAGCTTCCCGCCGCAGTCCAGACAATCGAAGTGTGCTCGGACGAACGGGTCCTGATCGACGTACGGGTTGTCGAACTCGGCCATACGGGAATTCTATGGGCGACAATCTATAAGAGTATTCCCCCGTTCGACACGTCCTCGGCGGTCCGACGGCGTCGACATCGCCGACGAACTCACTCGTCGATCGCGGCCTCGGCGTAGAAGTTCATCGACTCCAAGATCGGGCGGTCGGTGATGCCGAGGAGGATCGCCTCGCCGTCGGGGTCGTGGTGGTGGGGTTCGTCCGGCGGCACGACGAAGATGTCCCGCTCGCCCCACGCCAGCGCCTCGTCGCCGACGTGGGTCGCGCCCTCGCCCTCGATGACGAAGTAGACCTCCGTCGAGTTGTGGAAGTGCGTCTCCGTCGGGCCGTCGTTCAGCAGTTGCGCCCGGAAGGACATGGTCGGGACCACCGGCGGCTCCCCGGTAGCCGGATTGACGTATTCGAGGCTGTAGCCGTCGTAGGGGTCGGGGTCGTCGTTGTCGGCGCGCTGGCGGAGCGCCTCCAGCATCTCGTCCCAGCCGAAGCGGTACGGCGGCGTCGGCTCCTTGTTGCCCTCGAACGGACCGGGGATGGAGCCGTCTTTTTCCTCGTTCGCGGGGCGGCCGCGCCCGTACTGGGAGTCCCAGTATCCCTGGGTCTTCGTGACCGGCTGGCGCTCGAGTTCGTGGTTCTCGAAGACGTGCGTGTTGTTCAGCGTGTCGAGGAACAGCGGCAGATCGAGGATGTCGAGCCAGGCGGCCGTCTCGTCGGAGTCGTTGACGTGGTCGTGCCACTCCCACTGGGGCGTCGTGATGAGGTCGTTGTCGCGCATCGGGAACTCCTCGCCGGCGACGACCGTCTTCATGTCCTCGGTGCCGTCGATGGTGAACCGAAGGGCGCTGGAGGCGTGGCGATGGGCGGGCGCGGTCTCCCCTGGCGAGACCGTCTGGACGCCGACGTAGATCGTGTTCGAGATCGCGTGTGCGGCGTTGATCGGGACCGCAACGCGGCGCTGGAAGCCCGGCGGCAGATCGGCGATCGGGACGTCCTCCTCGATCCCGTCGATGGCGGCCTGAATGTCCTCCCACTTCCAGATGTCCGCTTCGAGGTCGTCGAGGAGATTTCCCATGTCATCTTCCACTTCCCAGAGCGGGCGGAGGTCATTCGTCTCGAGGATGCTCCGCGTGTCGGAACTCAGCTCTAGGAGTTCCTCTGGCTCTTGTTCTGCCATATTCGTATGTTTGGTGAACGATACCATAAGTGTGTTGGAGGCCCGTTCGTCGCTCGGGAGGCGATCAGAGACGGCCGCAGACGACCGGTCGCCCCCTCGCGTCCGTCCGAGAACGTAATGATCGTTCGGAATGGTTAGTGAGCGAGAAAGGATGATTTATGTGGGCGTGTCGCAGTGTGTCTACCATGCGATTCGTCCGATTCAATGACGAGAGACTCGGCCTGCTGACTGACGACGGCGACGGCATCGTCGACGTCACCGATCGCCTTGGGCTCGAGACGACCGATCCGCTCCGGGAGTACGCGAACCGCGATCTCGACGCGAGCGAATACGCGGACGCCGAGGCCGACTACGACCGCGAGGAGGTCCGCATCGAATCGCCCGTTCGCCGCCCCGGGAAGGTCATCGCGGCGCCGCTGAACTACGAGAACCACGTCGAGGAGGCCCTGGCAGACAAGGACATCGTCACCCAGGAGTGGTTCACCATCGAGGACAAGGGCTACTTCCTCAAGGCCCCCTCGAGCGTCGCCGGCCCCGAGGACGGGATCGAGTTGCCGTTTACCGACCGCCGCGTCGACCACGAGATCGAACTCGCGTTCATTATGGGCGAGGACGTCAAAGACATCGACAGCGACGACGTCTGGGACGCCGTCCTCGGCTACACGATCCTGCTCGACGTCTCGGTCCGGGGCGATCAGGACCGCTCGAACCGCAAGTCCTACGACACCTTCACGATCGTCGGCCCCTGCGTCGCGACCCCCGACGAGGTCGGCGACCCCCACGACCTGGAGATGGAACTCCAGCTCAACGGCGAGACCCGCCAGCAGGAGAACACGGGCGAGATGATCTACAGCTGCGCCGATATCGTCGAGTACGCCTCGATCGGTGCGACGATCGAAGCCGGCGACGTCGTCACCACCGGGACGCCGGAGGGCGTCAGCGCGATCACCGGCGGCGACACCATCGAGGCCGAGATCGAGAACGTCGGCTCGATGACCGTCGACGTGACCGAGCGCGACCTCGCGTTCGAGGACGTCGACGTCGAGAAGAGCCAACTGGACGAGTAGACGCCGAAGCCCGTATCCTCCAGACGGACGGGACTGCCGGTTCGGATCCGACCACCGGTTCACGCGTCACGCTTCGCGTTCGGCCACCCGTCGTCGACGAGCGACCAGGCGGGCGACGATTCCGTCTCGCTGTCTACCGTTGTACTCGGCCCCGTCGGTCAGCGGGCGCACTCGCGAACCGTCCCAGCGACAGCTACTCGTACTCCTCGTCCACCCCGTCGAGCGTGATGAGCGCGTCGAGCGCCACCGCCCGCTCCGACAGCGCGAGCAGGGGGTTGATCTCGATCTCGCGGATCGCCTCGCGCTCGGCCAGTAGGTCGCCGACGGCGACGATCGTCTCGGCAACCGCCGTCCGGTCGACCGCGGGGCTGCCGCGGTAGCCGTCGAACAGCGGCGACGCCTCCAGTTCGCGGGTCATTTCGAGCGCCTCGGCGGTCGAAATGGGAGCGATCCGGTGGCTCGTATCCTGCAGCACCTCGACGGCGATCCCGCCGAGACCGACGAGGACGGTGGGTCCGAACGAGGGATCCCGCGTGCCGCCGACGATAACCTCCAGACCGGCGTCGACGTCGACTCCCGATTCGACGAGCACCGCTGCATCGAGCTCTCGGTCGTCGGCCGCGTCGAAAATTTCCGTCGCGGCCGACCGGACCGCGTCGGCGTCCGCGAGGTTCACGTGCACGCCGGCGCCGCCGGCCCACTCACTCTTGTGCTGGACCGACGGCGCGGCGACCTTCGCGACGACCGGGTAGCCGATCCGCTCGGCCGCGTCGACCGCCGCGTCGGGCGAGTCGACCGTCTCGCCCGCCGGAGTCGGAAGTCCCGCCTCGGCGATCATCCGTTTCGCTTCGGGCTCAGTTAGCGCGGCTCGGCCGTCCGCCAGCGCGGTTTCGAGCGGATCAGTCATCCGCGCTCACCTCCTCGCCGGTCCTCGCCGCGTCGGGCGCCTGGTTCCGTCGCGCGTACTGCACGAGCGCGGCGACGGCGTCGGCCCCGCGTTCGGGCGTCCGGTAGGTCGGGATCCCGAGCGACTCGAGTTTCGGGAGTTCCTCGGCCAATGCCGCGTCGGGACCGCCGGTGGCGAAGACGATCGGTTTGTCGACGTCCGCGACGAGTCCCTCGAGCGCGTCGGTCGGGTAGCCGATCCCGCCCTCGTACAGCTCGTAGACGAGAACGATATCGACGTTCTCGTCGCGCGCGACGGCGGCGACGACGTCGCCGAACTCGGGCATCGGCCGGCCGGTGTCGACCGGGTTCGCCGAGAAGGTGATCCCCGGGAGGATCTCCTCGATGACGGCCTGGGTCTCCTCGGACAGCGACGGCAGCGTCGCCCCGGCGGCCTTCAGGCGGTCCGTGATGGCGATGCCCGGCCCGGCCTGTGCGGTCACGACGCCGACGTTCGGTCCGTTCGGGCGCGGGCAGGTCGCCAGCGCGGTCCCCGCGTCGAGCAGTTCGGCGGTCGAGCGGACCGTCGGCACGCCGTACTGGGCGAAGCCGGCCTCGTACAATTCGTACTCGCCGGTCAGCGCGCCCGTGTGGGACTTGGCGAAGTCGCCGACGTCCTGCTCGCCGACGTTGTAGGCGAGAATCGGCGTCTCCGCCGCTTTGCATGTCTTTAACAGCCCGCGGGCGTCGTCCGATCCCTCGACGTGCAACAGGATCGCGTCGGTCCGCTCGTCCTCGTCGAAGTACTCGATGGCCTCCCGAAAGCCGACGTTCGCTCGATTGCCGAGCCCCACCATCGCGGAGACGCCGATCCCCCGGTTTTCGGCCTGAAACGCGAGGGCGTAGGCGAGCCCGCCGCTCTGGGCGACGATCGCCAGGCTCCCCGCGGGAATCGTCTCGACGTCCGTCGCGAACGTCGCGTACAGGTCGTCGGCGGGTACTAGGAAGCCGCTCGTATTCGGCCCGAGGAGGGCGACGCCGCCCTCGCTCGCGGCCTCGACCAGGCGCTCCTGTAACGCCCGTCCGTCCTCGCCCGCTTCGGCGAAGCCGCCGGCGAAGATGACGGCGCCCTCGATCCCCGCGTCGCCACACTCCTCGATGACGTCCGGGACGACCGGCGCCGGCACGCACAGCAGCGCGAGATCAACGTCGCCGTCGATGTCGGTCACCGAAGCGACGAACTCCCGGTCGAACACCGTCCCCGATGCGGACGGGTTGACCGGATAGACCGGCCCGTCGAATTCGATCGCGTTTCGCATCGCCTCGTACCCCATCTTCCCCGGCGTGTCGGACGCGCCGACGACGGCGATCCCGCTGGGGTCGAATAGTTTCGTTACGGCCATAGCAACGGTGTTGTGCAACGGCGTGATAACGTTTTCCCCGGGAGATAGTCGCACGAACGGGTGACGCGCCGCTTCTCGACCGGTAGCGCGGTGCAGACGGACGGAGCGACCTGAACCGTATCCCGGTTCCGACGCCGAACGGACGGCGTCTCACTCGTCGAAGAACTCGGCGGAGACGCTCTCGCGCCGGATCGTTCCGGTATCAGTCCGTGGGAGCGGTTCGGTCGTCACTTCGTACTCGCGCGGGCGCTTGAAGTTCGCGAGTTCCTCGTGGTCCTTGCAGAACCGGTCGAGGCCGTCGACGTCGAGATCGTCCGATTCGCAGGCGATCACGCAGGCGACGCGGTGTCCCCACTGTTCGTCCTCGACGCCGACGACGACGGCCTCCTCGACCGATTCGTGGGTCTCGACCACTTCCTCGACCTCCTCGGGGTAAACGTTCTCGCCGCCGCTAACGATCATGTTGTCGACTCGACCCACGATGTACAGGTAGCCGTCCTCGTCGACCTGGGCGCAGTCGCCCGTCCGGAGCCAGCCGTCGACCAGGAGTCGCTCGGTCTCCTCGGGCCGGTCCATGTAGCCGTCGCACATCCCCGGATTTCGCACGAGGAGCTCGCCGGTTTCGCCCGGCTCGACGGTCGCCGTCGGATCGGGATCCTCGTCGGGTTCGGCGGCCTCGACGACCCGCACCTCGCACGTGAACGATTCCTTTCCGATCGTTCCCGGGTGATCGTCCTGAGCCGACGGATGCGCGAACGACACGTTCGGCCCGCCTTCCGTCAGGCCGTAGGTGTTGTACACGCCTTCGGTCAAGTGGTCGGCGGCCTTTTCGACAAGTCCCTCCGTGACGATCGACCCGCCCGTACGGATGTACGAGAGGGTATCGATGTCGTACCCCTCGGCCGCCTGCGTATCGGCTAACGCGTGTAGCTGCGTCGGGACCGCGAGCATCCCCGTCACGTCGTGTTCCTCGATGAGCCGCAGCGACTCGTCCGGGTCGAAATCGGACTGGACGACCATCGTCGCCCCGGCCTGAATGTGCGGGAGGATCCAGGCGTCGCAGGTGACCATGTGATACCACGGCGTCGTCACCAGCGCCACGTCGGTCTCCTCGATCCCCATCTCCATGACCACCTGCGCGCTGCCGTACCACAGCTGTTCCTGATCGAACAGCACGCCCTTCGGCGTGCTCGTCGTTCCGCTCGTGTAGAAGACCCCGTGTTCGTACTCCGGATGCGGCTCGACCGGCTCGGTCGACGCGTCCGACAGCAGGACGTCGTAGGAGACGACGCCCTCGCGATCGATCGACTTCTCGCCCGCGTGGATCGCCGTCTCGATATCCGTCCGGTCGAGCACCGACAGCGCCTTCTCCGCGTTCGCATCGTCGAAGAGGAGGATCTCCGCCTCCGTCGGCTCGAGCATCGACGCGAGCGCACCCGGACTATCGCGAAACGGGAGCTGGACGTTCCCCACCCCCCGCTTCTGGCTCGCGATCATCGCTTCGATCGGGGCCACCCCGTTGACCGCGAGCGTCGCCAGGCGCCGGCCCGGCGCGCGCTCGGTCAGCGCGTTGGCCAACCGGGTCGTCCGATCGTCCAGTTCCCCGTAGGTCAGCGACCGCCCGTCGTCGGTGACGATCGCCGTCGTCGACGAGTGGCACCGGACCGTTCTTTCGAACGCGTCAATGAGTTTCATGGGTACGTCCGTCATCCGCCTACATGTGAGAGGCGTTACCGAACATATTAATGATTATGGTGCGGGAATTCGCCGACGGACGTCGTCACCGCCCCGCTCTTTTTCGCGGCTCGGTCGGGACACCCGATCTGACTGCCGAACGGGTCCTTAGCCGTACACCAGGCGGAGCTCGATGTCGTCGACCGCTTCGAGCAGTCGCTCGGACAGATCGGCCTCGATCCGGTCTTCCGTGACGCGGTTCGCGGCGCCGGCGATCGTCACGGCAGCGACCGGGCGGCCGTCGGTGATGATCGGCGCTGCGATCGCGTGGAGGCCGCGCAGGTCCTCCTGAAAGTTCACCGCGTACCCGCGGTCCCTGGTCGCCTCGAGCTCGTCGAACAGCGCGTCGCGGTCGGTGATCGTGTTCTCGGTCTGGGCCGGGAGCCCGTGGCGGTCGATGACGGCTTCTACCTCGCTCTCGGAGAGGTGCGACAGGATCGCCTTCCCGGCCGAGTTCGCGTGCAGGTAGACCCACGTCCCGATCGTCGTGTCGAACGTGAACGATTCGTTGGACGGGACGCCGTAGACGAACATCCCCATCCCGTTCTCGTGGACGATGAGCCAGGCCGCCTCGTTCGTCTCGGTCGCTAACCGATCGATCCGTTCCTTGGCGGCGTGATAGACCTCGTACCCGTTCCGGACGTGGATCCCGGCGTTGAAAAACTGGAGACCGAGCCGGTACTCGCCCTCGTCCTTGACGGCGTACCTGTTTCGTTCGAGCGCCACCAGGTGTTTGTGGACCGTGCTTTTGGCGAGATCGAGCCGATCGGCGAGTTCGGTCACGCCCGCACCGTCGGTTCGCTTGAGGCATTCGATGATAGCGAATAGCGTCTCGTCCGATTTGATAGAACGTCCATCGCTTGCCCGATTTTCCATAGTGCGTCTATAATTCGGTCCCCATATAAGTGATTTCCAAGGCATCTAGCAGGTTCCCCCGAGAAACAAACGCCGATCGTTCGTTCACAAGAAACGAAAAAATTGGGTCGGAAGCAAGGCGATTAATTACAACCATATGGATGTAAACCTCCAGCATCGGCCGCTGAGCCGCTTTACCATATACAATTGTTATGGAGTCTGGTGACAAGGTTATGGCTGTAAAGAAATGGCCGAACGGGAGAGTGGGACGCTATCACGCTGTTTCCTGATATCGAACGGAATGTAATTATTAACACTACAGTGCGAGTACGGCGACGAACGGCGGTGGATCGACGGCACGCGTCGAGCGGGGTGACCATAATTTATAATACAGGGAGGTGTGATACCATTTGTGTAATGGTGTCAGAATCGGTAACACAGGTAGTGGAGTTTACCATCGACGGGATCACGCAGGGTCTCGTCCTGGCTCTGCTCGGGTTGGGGATCACGATCGTCTTCGGGCTCGGGGGCGTTCTCAACCTGGCGATCGGAGTGTTCTCGGCTATCGCCGTCATCGTCGCGATCGAACTCCTCGGCATCACGTCCAGCCTCCCCCTCTCGATCCTCCTCTCCGTGCTCATCGTCACGGGTATCGGGTTGGCGATCGACAAGTCGCTGCTCTCGTTCGTGTACCGGTCCGAGGGGGAAGAGCGCATCCTGCTTGGAATCTTCGTCACGCTCGGCCTGGCCACGCTTCTCGACGGGTTGCTCGTCATCTACTATCCGTCGTCGTATTCGCTGTCGGTCGGCGTCCCGTCGACGACGATCCTCGGCGCGCACGTCCGCGGCTCGTCGCTCGCGATCATCGCGATCACGCTGGCGATCTTTGCGGTGCTGTATTACTTCTTCAGTCGAACGTACCTCGGCGGGGCGACGAGGACGGTGATGCAAGACGAGACCGGCGCGGTACTCTGCGGGATTAGCCCGCGGAAGATGCGGACCTTCGTGTTCGCGCTGAGCGCCGCGATCGCGGCGATCGCGGGCATCCTCTACAGTTTCACGCAAGAGGTCGGCGCGGCGGAGGGATTCGAACTGACGATCCTGGCACTGATCGTCTCCATCGTCGGGGGCGTGACGAGCATCGTCGGGGCGGTCGCCGCGGGGTTAGTCCTCGGGCTCGTCGTCACGTTTACGAGCGCGTACGTCGGCGCGTACGTCGCCGAAATCGCACTGTTCGCGGCCGCAGTCGTCGCACTCCTGCTCCAGCCCGAGCAGGTCGCATAACGGACAAGACAATGAGCCAATCATCACTCACGCGCGTCACTGGGGCGAATCGAGAGCGACTGAAACTACCGGTCATCGTGGGACTGCTCGCGCTGATTCCGCCGGCCGTCTTCCGCGAAGGCGCGACCTACGTGTCCCGCCTGATCATCCTCGCGTTGATCTTCGCGACGCTCGCGATGGCCCTCAACATCGTCTTCGGACACACCGACCAGTTGTTCCTGTTCGTCGGGGCACTGACCGGGATCGGGGCGTACACGACTGCCCTCTCGGCTGACGCGTTCGGCATCTCGCCGTGGGTCACGCTGTTCCTCGGAGCGCTCCTCACCGGCGCGATCGGCGCCCTGGTCTGTTACGTCGCGGCCAGGCTCCGGTTTACCGTCATCCTGATCGCCATTCTCACCCTGGCCCTGCAGTTCGCGGTCATCGAGTTCTTCGTCGGGGCCCGCGACATCACCGGCGGCAGTACCGGCTTCATCTTCTCCGGACTCGAACTCGAGTCGATTCAGGAGAGCGTCGGGCTCCACGAGCACGTCGTCCTCTACTACCTCGTGCTCGGGGTGCTGGCCGCGACGTTCGCGTTCTACGAATGGATGCGGGGTTCGAAGTACGGCCTGGCGTTCGACGCCATCCGACAGGACGAGGTCGCCGCCGAATCGATCGGCGTCGACGTGGTCCGGTACAAGTCCGTCGCTGGGTTCGTCAGCGCTTTCATCATCGGCCTCGTCGGGCCGCTGTACGCGCAGCTAGAGGGGTTCGTCATCCCCGGCCTGTTCGAGTTTCAGGTGATCGACGTCCTCGTACTGATCATCCTCATTGTCGGCGGGATGCGGACGCTGCTGGGGCCGCTCGTCGGGGCCGCGATCATCATCTACATCAACGAGGGGTTGGCGGCTGCCGGCCAGTGGCGCACGGTGATCTTCGGTGGGCTCCTGATCTGCCTGTTCCTCTACTTCCGGCAGGGCGTCGTCCCGTTCGCGGACCGCGTGCTGAACGAGCGGTTCGCCGTCCGCGATCGAGTCACCGATTTCCGGGAGAGTTGAGGCGGGATACGCCTTCCGCCGCGTTGTAGACGGTGACCGTCCGTGCTCACTCGGCCGGGGGCCGCCGAACGCCGTTCGATTCCGACTAGCGATTCTCGAGGAGAACGGGGGCGTCGCTGGTGGTGCGTTCGTAAGGGACACCGGAAAACGGAGCCGAGCGTCAGAAAGCGATGGGGGGGTCCGTCGGTCACCACTCCTCGGGATCGATGGCCGACAGCGTGTCCGTTCGGTAGGCCTCGTGGAGATCGAAGTCGCCGTCCGGATAGTACTCGGGCGCTTCGAGTTCGAAACCGCTCCAGATCAGGGAGTAGTCCTGCAGTTCTCCCCACTCCGTGTATTGGATCGGTTCGGCGTAGATCGTGTCGTACTCGAGCTGTCGGGTTCCCGCCGCGATATCCGCCGCATCGTCCGACTCCTCCTGTCGGATCGCTTCCGCGATCAGGTGGACGGTGACGTAGCCGGCCGCCTGCGTCGGCCCGAAGTAGCCACCCGTCTCCTCGTAGAACCGATCGGCGATCTCCCGGTACTCGTCGGAGTAGACGTCCGGGAGGTGACCGAACGTGAACCCGTTGGCGACGTCGTCGCCGATCCCATTGTAGTTCGTCTCGGGCGGATCGACGGCACCGGTCATCAGGTCGGGCTCGAGTCCGACCTCCAGCATCTGACTGAACATATCGTTCAGCCCGGGCGGATGACCCGATCCGACCAGCACCTCGAGATCGCCCGGCATATCACGGAGGTACGGCGAGAAATTGCTCTCGCCGGCGGGTGCCCTGCGCATCGTGAGGTCGATACCGTCAGGGAACGTCCGCTCGATGGCCGCTTCCGCTGCTTCCCCCCACGCGTAGTCCGCGTTGATGGCGCCGACCGTCTCGTAACCGTTCCCCTCGATGATGTCGGCGACGGCCTGAATGAACGCCGGTGCGGGCGGAAGCGCCGTCCGGAACGTGTATCGCGAGTCCCGGGAGAGAATCTCGATGTCGCCCGCGGTGTGTAGGTACAGCGGTACCTCCAACTCCTCGGCGTTTTCCGAGGTCAGCACGCCCACGTCGCTCGAGACCGGCCCGAGGGCAGCGACGGCGCCCTCGCGTTCGACCAGGCGATTGAGAATCGTCGCCGCCTCGCTGGGCTCGGAGCCGGTGTCCTCGGCAACGTGTTCGAGTTCCTTGTCGAGCAGGCCGCCGTCGTCGTTGATCTCCTGCATCGCGAACTCAACCCCTGCCGTGTGTGCATCCCCGTAGAGGGCGAACGGCCCGGAATAGGGCTGTAGTCCGGCGATCGTGATCGTGTCCTCGTCGCCGCCGCCACCCATGCACCCGGCAGTCAAGCCGACGCCGACGCCGGCGCCGGTCGACTTGAGAAACGTTCGCCGCCGTATTCGGTCTACTCCCTTCGCTGGCATTTGAACCACGGTACCAAATCACACCTTGATGACTTCAATCTTTTCGTGGCCGCGACCTTCGAGACCCGGTTCGGCAGAGCGAACGACGAGGGAGAGAGGAGGCGGCGAAGCGACGATCCGCTCGCGGACCGGTTCAGCCGCGCAGGTACGCGTCCACGACGTGATCGCTCTCGAGCAATTCGTCGCCGGTCCCCTCGGTGGCGATGCGGCCGTTCTCCAGGAGGTACGCGCGGTCGGCAAGTTCCAGCGCCCGGTCGACGTGTTGCTCGACGAGGAGGACGGTGATGTCGGTGCTGATCTCCTCGATCTTCTGAAAGACCCGCTCGGCCAACTGCGGGGCGAGCGCGCCGGAGGGCTCGTCGAGCGCCAGGACGTCCGGCTGGGCCATCAGTCCGCGACCGATCGCGAGCATCTGCTGTTCGCCGCCGCTGAGCGTTCCGGCCTTCTGTTCTCGACGTTCCTCGAGGACGGGAAACATCTCGAAGATCTCCTCGCGGGTCTCGTCGAATTGGTCGCGGTGCGTGAACGATCCCATCCGGAGGTTTTCGTAGACCGTCATCTCGTCGAAGAGGTTTCGCTCCTCCGGCACGTGGACGAAGCCGAGATCGATGATCTCCTCGGCGGGATGCCGAGAGATGTCCTCGCCGAGGATCTCGATGGACCCCGCCGACGGCTCGAGGAGGCCCGACAGCGTCCGGAGCAGCGTCGTCTTCCCTGCCCCGTTGGGTCCGACCAGCGTGACGACCGAATCCGACTCGTCGACGGTCATCGACACGTCCCAGAGGACCTGGAGGTCCCCGTAGGCGACGTCGATCCCGTCGACGTCGATCAGCGTCACACTTCCACCCCGCCGAGGTAGGCCTCGGCGACCTCCGGATCGGCCTGGACCTCCGCGGGCGTGCCGTCGGCGATCTTCTGCCCCTGATTGAGCACGATGATCCGATCGGTCGCACCCATGATCGCGTCGACGATGTGTTCGATCCAGAAGACGGAGATTCCGAGGTCGGCGCGAATCCGCGTGAGCGTCTCCGTCAGCGCGTCCAGTTCGGCCGGCGTGAGTCCGCTGCCGATCTCGTCGACGAGGACGAATTTCGGACCGGTCGCGAGCGCCCGCGCGAGTTCCAACAGCTTCCGGTCTGCGATGTTGAGGCTCCCGACGGACTCGGTCACCTGGTCGTCGAGGCCGACGAACTCGAGGCACTCGTAGGCCCGCGATTCCGCCTGGTCTTTCGAATCTCCGTTACCGAAGACGGCGCCGATGGTGACGTTATCGAGGACGGTCGACTCGTTGAACGTCCGCGCCGTCTGGAACGTCCGCGCGACGCCGGCCGTGGCGATCTCGTGGGGTTTCTTGCCGGTCAGCTCCGTGTCGTCCAGGACGATCGTCCCCGACGTCGGCGGATGGACGCCCGTGATCGCGTTGAACAGCGTCGTCTTTCCGGCCCCGTTCGGCCCGATCACTCCCACGATCTCCTCGTCACCGATCTCGAAGGTGACGTCGTCGACGGCGACTAGACCGCCGAACGATTTCGTAACACCCGTCGCCCGTAGCATGGTATGCGATTTCGTCGCGTCCGATATAAATGATGTGGGAGACAGGCGCATGATTCGGGACGAGCGGGGAGCCATAGCGTACTTATGCCAGACCGTGACATTGACAGTCATGTCTTCGCGCTCATCCCCCGAGCAGACCGACGATCGTCTCGCGGCCCTCGTCGACGACCTCCTCGTCCGCGATCCGGCCGTCCACGCGGCGGCCCTCGACGAGCTCGCGGACGTGGGCGATCGCCGCGTCGTCCCGCACCTGATCGAGACGCTCGTGATCCACGAGATCGGCGGCGACTGGGAGCAGTTCGGATTTCCCGAGGTGCTCCGCGACCGCAGCCCGCCGCGGTACCTCGAGCTCCCGGAGGCTCGCTGGCCGGGTGTCCGAGACGCCTTGCAGACGATCGCTGAACCGGACTACGACTCCGACTACGCCTGGGTCGAGTGGGAGACCTGGTACTCCCAGCAGGGGATCGAACCCCTCGAGGGATTCGACGAGTGGAAACTGCAGCTCTACCGGTCGTATCTACCGCCCGTGGGACGCCTGCTCGACGCCGAACCGCGTGCGTTCGATCTGCGGGATATCCGCTGGGGGAACTGCGACCCGTCGTTCCTCGCGGCGTGTAACGAACCGGACTTCGTCCCGGGCGACGCCGTCGCGACGGACGCGGAGAGCGAAGCCGGCGAGTACGACCGCTATCTCGACCCCAAGGACGCCGTCTTCGGGTTCACCGTCGGCGACACCGCCTACGCCGTCCCGCGGTGGGTGCTCTTCCCTCACGAGTTGGCGAACGTGACCGTCGACGGGACGCCGCTGACGCTCACCTACTGTACGCTCTGTAACGCGCCCATCTGCTACGACCGGCGCGTCGGCGATCGGTCCTTGACGTTCTCCAGTACCGGGATGCTCCTGGACGGCAACAAGGTCATGTTCGACGAGGAGACCGAGAGCCTCTGGAGTCAACACCGCGGCGTCCCGATCGCGGGCGAGTACCTCGACGGCGGCGGCGACGCGTCCCTCGACGTCCGCCCCGTCACGCAGACGTCTTGGGCCGAGTGGCGCGAGGCCCACCCCGAGAGCCTCGCGCTGGACATCGACACCGGTTATGACTTCGACTACCGGTTCTACGAGGACGATATCGGCTTCTTCCGCCACTACTGGAACGACGAGGACGCCGTCCAGCCGGGCGTCGAAACCGCCGACGGCGCGTTGCCGGAGAAGACCGACGTCTACGGCGTAACGACCGACGACGGGACGACCGTCCGCGTCTATCCCGTCGACGACGTGCCCGACGACGGCGTCTGGACCGACGAGATCGACGGCCGGTCGGTCGTCGTGCTCCGGGACGAGACGGGGGACGTGGCCGTCTACGAGGCCCCGCCGACGCCAGTCGAACGGGACGACGACGCGCTCGTCGACGCCGAGGGGACCCGCTGGCGGCCCGGTCGCCAGGCGCTCGCCGGCGAGCGCGAGGAACGCGGCGAAAGCGGCGAGCCCGACGGCCGCGAACGACCGAGGATGCCCGGACGTCACGGGCTCTTCTTCGCCTTCCGGTCGCAGTACGAGACCGTCGAGGTCGGCCCGACCGGGACGTAGACGCGGCCGTCAGTCGGCGGCCGCTTCGAAGGCCGCGCGGAGGTCGTCGGGAACCGGAACGCCGCCGTCGCCGTCGACCGGGACGCAGACGCGGTGTTCCGTCCCGCTGAAGACGACCGCCCCGTCGTGGGTCGCCCGGTAGTCCAGGCGAACGCTCGAGTCGCCGACCTCCGGCGTCAGTTCGATCTCGACCTCGTCGCCGGCGTTGACCTGGCCCTCGAAGTCGAAGTCCATCGAGACGAGCGGGAGACCGATCCCGTGGTCCTCGGTCAGTTCCCAGAACGGCCAGCCGATCGACTCCATGAACATGTCCGACGTCTCGTGGATCGCGTCGATCAGCCGCGGGTAGTGTGCGATCCCGAACGGATCAGTGTCCGAGAATCGAACCGTCCACGTTCGTGTGAAACTCATGGGATATACGGTGACCGAACGCGTCGAGTTTCATAAACATACTCCTCTCTCCCGCCTCCACCCGACGACACGCTGCGGCGATCGATAGTCCTGCGGAGTCGGCGATTTCGCTGGCCGAGAGGGGCGCGCCGAGCGCAGCGGGTCGCGCCGAGCGAGCGACAGCAGTTATTTAACCGAAAAACCTGAACCGTTTGCTGTGGGCCCCGATAGCGATAATCACGGCACTAATGTACCCGCGCCGGCGCTAGAGCACGTCCTCGAACTCGACGTCGAAGTCGAGGAGCCGATCGAGATCGGCGACACCGGCAATGGCCGGCGTCGCATCATCCCGATCAGCGGCGGGACGGTGTCGGGCCGCTGCGGGGGGACGATCCTGGCCGCGGGCGCGGACTACCAGGTGTTCCGCGAAGAGCGAGCGACCGAATTGGTGGCCAAGTACGCGTTCGAGACCGACGGCGGCTCGCGCGTCTACGTGGAGAACCGCGGGATCCGCGACGCCTCCCCGGAGACGAAGCGGCGGCTCCGCGACGGGAAGCCGGTCGATCCCGACGACGTCTACTTCCACTCGGTCCCGGCGTTCGAGACCGCCGACCCCGACCTCGAGTGGCTCACGCGGAGCATATTCGTCGCAGCGGGAATTCGGCAACCGAACGGCGTGAAACTGGCGGTGTACCGCGTCGGCTGACGGGATCGGATCGCCAGGCGGCGAAAGCGAGACCGAGGACAGTTCCCTCGTCGGCGATATCCGCCCCGCTGTGGGTCGACGAACCCGCTCGTTGCGACGCCGCGAGCGCCGCGGTTACAGGTCCGCGACGACGGACTCGTGTGCGGCCGCCAGGCGCTCGCGCTCCTCGTCGGCGAGTTCCCACTCGACGATCTCGCTGACGCCGGACGGCGTCAGCGTCACCGGGACGCTCAGACAGCCGTCGTCGAAGCCGTACTCGCCGTCCAGCGGCGTCGAGAGGCAAACCGGGTCGGCGGGCGCGTTTGCCGTCGCAGCTGCGTCGGCCCCCGTCGACGTCCGCTCGGCGAACATCGTTCGGATTACCCGCACCACCCCGGCGCTCGTGACCCAGCGCGACGTCTCGGCGGCGCCGCGTCGCGCTGCGATCTCGAAGGGAACGCTCCGGACGTACTCGCGGACGGCCGCGCGCTGGTCGTCGGTCAGCGTCGTCGGCTCGCCGTCGATGCGGAGCCGCGAGAAAACCGGCACGACGCCCTCGCCGTGTTCGCCCATGACGGGGCAGTAGACGGTCGCCGGGTGCGAGTCCGTCAGCCGCCCGATCTCGTGGGCCGTCCGCGCGGTCTCCGACAGCGAGTAGCCGAGAACGCGCTCCCGCGGCCAGGCCAGGCGGTCCCAGAGTCGATACGTGAGCCGGTCGATGGGGTTCGTCAGCACGAGGACGGGAACCGGGTCGATGCCCTGCAACTGCTCGGCCACGTCGTCGACGATAGCGCGGTTGGCCTCGAGTTCCGCCTCGCGAGCGTCGCGATCGGTCGCGTCGTCCGGCCGCGGCGCGGCGGCGGTGACGATCGCGAGGTCGGGGGCCGGATCGAGGTCGGGAAGTTCGTCGGGGCCGACGGCCCGGACGGTACCGAACGATGCCGCGCGGTCGCCGTCGACCGGAGTGGTCGCGGCGTGGAACGTAGCGTGGGTGATATCGACGGCGTGGGCCCACGCAGCCTCGGTCGCCGGGTCGACGAGCGTGATATCGATCGTCGGGTCCGTCGTCGCCAGCGTGTAGGCCACCGTCGAGCCGATCGTGCTTGCGCCGCCGATCACTGCAATGTGCATAGATTACGGATCACACGCTACGCTGGGAGGGCGGCTCACTTATAGATTGCAACGGACTGAACGGTCCGCGCTCGGAAACCAAACTCGTCCTCGAATCCAACCGTCGGGTCGCGCCCTCAGGACCAGCTGAGCAGCCGCGCCCGGAGGATCCGCAGCGCTCGGTCGAGGGCGAACCCCAGGATCATGATTGCGATGAGCGACGCGTACACCTGCGCCGAATCGAACGAGCGGACGCCCTGAATCTCGAGGTGGCCCAACCCGCCGCCGCCCGCGACCATCTCGAAGACGAACGTGACGATCAGCGAGATCGGCAGCGCGATCTGGATGCCCGAGATGATCCCCGGCGCCGCGGCCGGAATAACGACCCTTCGGAGCAGCCCTCGGTCCGAGGTGCCCATCATCCGCGCCGACCAGATCAGGTTCTCGTCGACGTCGCGGGTCGCGTTGCGGGCGTTGATCGCCACCGGCCAGAAACAGCCGACGGCGACCAGCACGATCTTCGGGAGGTCGCCGGTCCCGAACCAGAACATGAACACGGGCACGAGTGCGATCACCGGCACCGGGTAGCCGACCTCGATAATCGGGTCCCAGAACCAGGCCATGAGCCGGTTCCGGGCGGACAACACGCCGACGACGACGCCGAGGACGCACGCGATCACCAGGCCGACCAGCGCCCGGCGAAACGTCAGGTAGGCGTGCTCGATCATCGTCCCGTCGACCGTCAGCTCGTAGAAGGTCGCGAGGACGTCCGACAGCGGCGGCAGGAAGTAGTAGTGGATCATGCCGTTCTGGGCGGCGTACTCCCACAGGAGCAACACGAGCACGAGCGAGTAGATCGACTTTCCGACGGCGACGACGTCGTTCCGGTCGACGGCCGCGGCACGAGTTACGTCCATCGAACCACCTTCCGTTCGAGCCACTCGTAGCCGCGGACGGCGAAGAATGCCGCCCCGGAGATGATCACGAGAACGGCGAACATCGACGTGTAGTTCCCGATCTGCCCGTACCGGAGGATCTCGAACCCGATGCCCTGGTTCGAGGCGATGAGTTCGGCGCTCACCAGCGCGATGAACGCGATCGGGATCGCCTGGCGGATCCCGGTCAGGATGCTCGGGATCGTCGCGGGGACGACGACCTTGATCGGGATCTTCCACGAGGGCATTCCCATCATCTGAGCCGACCAGATCAGGTTCCGATCGACGTCTCTCGCGGCGTTGTAGCTGTTGAGGACGATCGGGAGCAGGCAGGCGAGGAAGACGATCAGGATCGCCGTCTCCGTGCCGACGCCGAGCCAGAGGATCGCCAGCGGCACGAGCGCGGCCTTCGGGATCGGATAGAGAAGCGCCAGGAACACCTCGAAGACGTTCTCGATCGGCTTCGACCGGGCCATCCCGACGCCGAGCGCCACGCCGACCGCGATGCTCAGTCCGAGCCCGACCGCGATCCGGTAGAGCGACATCTGGAGGTGCGGGAGGACCTGCCCGCTCGCGAGCAGGTCCCACGTGACTCGGAAGACCGCCGTCGGCGGCGGGAGGATCTCGCTCGAGACGACGGTGCCGCTTGCCAGTTCCCACAGCCCCGCGACGATGACCAGTGGGATCCACTCGACGACGAACCAGGCGACCCGTCGGAACGGGGCCGGGAGCGTTTCGTCCAGCGCGTCGAATCTGAAGTCGGCGTAGGACATGGGCTTAGAGTTGCGCCTCGGGGGTCGTTTCCTCCCGGAGCGATTGCCAGACGTCGTTTTTCGTGGCGGTGTACTCGTCGGACATGATGATCTCCTCGCGGGGTCGAGAGCGATCGAGGTCGATCTCGACGGTGGTCTTCTTCGTTCCGGGATGGCGGGTCATGATCATCACGCGTTCGGAGAGGTAGACCGCCTCCTCGACGTCGTGGGTGATGAACATGACCGTCTTCTCGAGGTCGCGCCAGATATCGATGAGGTGGTCCTGCAGGGACTCGCGCAGCGGTTGGTCGAGCGCCCCGAACGGCTCGTCCATCAGGAGGATCTTCGGATCGTACGCCAGCGTCCGCGCGAGCGCGACCCGCTGTTTCATCCCGCCCGACAGCTCCTTCGGGTACTTGTCCTCGAAGCCATCGAGGTCCATCATATCGATGAACCGCTGGGCGGTCGACCGGCGCTCCTCCTTACCGACGCCCGCCTCCTCGAGCCCGTAGGTCACGTTTCCCATGACCGTCCGCCACGGGAAGAGCGCGTAGTCCTGGAAGACGACGCCGCGATCGGTCCCGGGGCCGTCGATCGGGTCGCCGTCGACGGCGATCGTCCCCGACGTCCCGTCGAGGAAGCCGGCGACGAGATAGAGCAGCGTGCTCTTCCCGCAGCCGCTCGGTCCGACGACGCTGAGGAATTCCCCGCTGGGGACGTCCAGCGAGAGGTCCTCGACCGCCGTCGTGCGTTCGTCTCCCGACTCGTACACCTTCTCGAGTTCCGAAATCGTAACTTGTCCGTCAACCATCGTATTCGTGTCTCGCCCGTGCGTTCACGGCTCGGGTCTGGGTCTTGGTCTGGGTTCGGGGTCGGTTCATGGTCGGGCTCCGTGGGTCGGCTCAGGGCAGGTACTCGTTGGTCGCGTGCTCCTCGACGTCGAACGTGTCGTCGGTAAAGCCCATCTCGTGCATCTCGTCTATCGCGAACTGAAGGCGATCGAAGTCGATCTCGATCTGGTCCCGGTAGTAGTCCTGCTCCGTCAGGAAGAACGAATCGACTAGCTCTTCCGGGATCTCGAAGTGCTCGCTGGCCAGCGAGACGACCTCGTCGCGGTTCTCGAACATGTAGTCGACGACGTCGACGTAGTCTTCCATCCACGATTGGACGGCGTCTTCCTTCTGGTCTAAGGCGTTGTTCGACGCGACGACGTACGCGAACGGGTACTCCCCGTCCCAGACGTCCTGACTGGAGAACACCTCGTTGAAGCCGTTGTTCCGTGCCTGGGGCGCGAACAGGGCCGGGTAGATGGCGACGTCGAAGATCCCGTCCTCGAGACCGGCCGTGAACGTGGGGAAGTCCTGTTCGACGAATTCGACGTCCTCGTCGGGATCCAGGCCGAGTTCCAGAAGCTGGCGCTGGTACACCGAGTGGATGCCGGTCCCCAACGAGTTGACGCCCAGGGTCGCACCTTCCATGTCTTCGGGTTCGGTGATGTCCGAGTCGCTGTGCGAAAAGATGGTGAACCCGTAGTAGTCGTCGTGTGCGTCCCAGAAGTCGGTCGCGAGCATCGTGATGTTGCCGGGGACGGCTTCCTGCATCACCGCCGAGGCGTAGCTGACCGTCGTCACGAGACAGATGTCAGACTCGCCGGCCGCCAGCGCGTTCAGCGAGTCCGGCGTGCTCGAATCCTGCGAGACGTTCAGCTCGTACTCGTCGCCGATGTTCCCGAGCTGATCCTGAATATCCGGGATGTCGAGCAGCGACCCCAGGTTCTCGATGGGAACGGTGAAGTTGAACCCCAGCGCATCGTCGCCGCCTCCCCCGCCGACGCAGCCGGCCAGGCCGGTGAGGCCGGCAGCGGCGACCGCAGTGCCGGACTTGAGGAATGTTCTCCTGCTACGTGGTAGCATACTCCTTCGTATATCCGTATAGTGGTAAAAAGATTGTGATGGAATGTTACCCGACGGAATCGGCTGATGTTTAACAGCGGCACAGTCGGCGGTCGAACCAGTCGAAGGTCGGAAGAAAAACGGGGCTGATTCGGTACTACCGTTCGAATTCGCCTCGTTGCGGTCGTTTCCACCGGTGCTAGGCGTTAGAACTCGGTAGCAGGCCGACGATCGACGACCGCCGGTCGTCAGTCGGCGATCGATGACGGTTCGGGACCGATCGAGCGACGGGCGGCGAGCAGCGGGCGGCGAGCGGCGGACGTCCGCGAAACGGTGGGAGGGAGTAGCAAAGATTTATACGGTTGATGCAGACATGTTGAGCCGTACTATGGACGACAGCCCACGACCAGTGACCCCAGCGCCGGCGTCGGTCGACACCGGCGTCGATCCGCTCTCGCAGGGGGATCTGGAGATCGAAACGTACCGCGTGGTACGTCCCGACGGGTCGTTCGACGCCGATCGGGTCCCGGATCTCGACGACGACGAACTCCGCGATCTCTACCGCTGGATGCTGCTGCAACGCGTCTACGACGATCGGGCGACGAAACTACAGCGGCGCGGCCGGCTCGGCACGGTCGCTTCGGGCCGCGGGCAGGAAGCCAGCATCGTCGGCAGCGGCTACGCGCTCTCCCGGGACGACTGGATCTTCCCGTACGGTCGCGAGGCCGGCGCGCTGTTGATGCACGGGCTTTCGATGCGCGATCTCCTGTTGTACTGGCGCGGCATCGAGGACGCTTCGCGGATGGAGGGCGCGAACGTCTTCGGCATGGCCATCTCGATCGGCTCACACATCCCGCTCGCGACCGGCAAGGCCTGGGGGATGCGACTCGAGGGCCAGGACGCCGTCGCGTTCGCGAACCTCGGCGACGGAGCGACCTCGACCGGCGCGTTCCACGAGGGGATGAACTTCGCCGGCGTCCTCGGCGCGCCAGCGGTATTCTTCTGCCAGAACAATCAGTACGCGATCTCGCTGCCGTTCGACGAGCAGACGAACGCCGAGACGGTCGCCCAGAAGGCCCTCGCTTACGGTCTCGACGGCATCCGCGTCGACGGCAACGACGTGCTCGCGGTCTACAACGCGGTCTCGACCGCCCGCGAACGCGCCCTCGACGGGAACCCGGTCCTGGTCGAGGCCGTCACCTACCGGCGCGGCGCGCACACGACCAGCGACGACCCGACGCGGTACCGCGCCGACGACGAGGTCGACGAGTGGAAAGAGCGCGATCCGCTGGAGCGCTACCAGGCGTTTCTCGAGGAGACCGGTCGATGGGACGCGATCGACGAGGAAGCGATCCGCGAGGAGATCGAGGAAGAATTCGATGAGGCGGTCGACGCCGCCGACGCCTTCGAGGAACGCGGCATCGAGGAGATCTTCGAGTACCTCCACGAGGAGATGCCGCCGGAACTGAAACGGCAACTCGAGGAGTTCCGCGAGCTATTGGAGGAGCGACCCGACATGGACGACTACATCGAACGGCGGCCGAAGGGGTGACCAGTTATGAACGCGACAATCATCGACGCGATCAACGACGCACTGCACGAGGAGATGCGAAACGACGACCGGACGCTCGTCTTCGGCCAGGACGTCGCCGAGTCCGGCGGCGTGTTCCGGGCGACCGACGGGCTCTTGGAGGAGTTCGGCTCCGATCGCGTGCTCGACACCCCGCTCTCGGAGATCGCGATCGTCGGCGGCGCGGTCGGCCTGGCGACCCACGGCTTCCGCCCGATCGCGGAGATCCAGTTCTCCGGGTTCCTGCCGCCGGCATTCGACCAACTGGTCACGAACGCCAGCCGCATCCGCTGGCGGACCCGCGGCGAACTCACCGCGCCGATGGTCGTCCGGACGCCCTACGGGGCCGGCGTGCGAGCGCTGGAACACCACTCCGAGAGCCTGGAGGCGATCTACGGCCACGTTCCCGGTCTCAAGGTCGCGATTCCGTCGACGCCCCACGACGCCAAGGGGATGCTCATAAGCGCCATCCGCGATCCGGATCCGGTCCTGTTCATGGAGCCGAAACACGTCTACCGCTCGCTGCGCGAGGAGGTCCCCGAAGGGACCTACACCGAACCGCTCGGCCAGGCGGCCGTGCGACAGGAGGGCGAGGACGTCACGGTCATCTCGTGGGGCGCGATGATGCACAAGACCCTCGAAGCCGTCGACAACCTCGACGACGTCGACGCCGAGGTGATCGACCTGCGGACCATCTCGCCGCTCGACCGAGCAACGATCACCGAGTCAGTCCGGAAGACCGGCCGCTGCGTCGTCGTCCACGAGGCAGCCAAGACCGGCGGCCTGGCCGGCGAACTCATCGCGACGATCAACGACGAGGTCCTGATGTACCTCGAAGCGCCGGTCGAGCGCGTGACCGGCTTCGACGTGCCCGTCCCGCTGCTCTCGATGGAGGACTACTACATCCCGCACCCGCCGCGGATCGAGGAAGCGATCACGGAAACCGTCGCGTACTGACGGCCGTCGACTCCTTCAGGTCGCGACGGTTTCGTTCCCGTTCCCGTTTCCGTTCTCGCGCGTTTCCGATTCGCTAGCTTCGGTTTCCGATCCGCTATCGATTCACCGGTTCAGCGTGTGAATCGTCCGCTCCCGCGCGTTCTCGGCTGCCTCCATCACCGCCTCCGAGAGCGTCGGGTGCGCGTGGACGGTGCCGCCCAGGTCCTCGAGTCTCGCACCCAGTTCGATCGCCAGGCCGAGCTCGCCGATCAGTTCCGACGCCTCGGGCGCGACGGCCTGGCCGCCGAGGACGAAGCCGGTCTCCGCGTCGGCGACGAGCCGCACGAACCCGTCGGACTCGCCCAACGTGAGCGCGCGGCCGCTGGCGCGCAACGGCATCGTTCCGACGACGGGGTCGTACCCGGCCGCCGCCGCCTCCGCCTCGGTCAAGCCGACGGTCCCGATCTCGGGATCGGTGAACACCGCCGCGGGGATCGCCCGGTGATCCAGCGCCGCGGGTTCGCCGGCCGCGACGCCGGCGGCGACGAGCCCCGCCGCGCTGGCCTCGTGAGCGAGCATCGGCTCGCCGGCCACGTCGCCGACCGCCATGACGTGGTCGACGGCGGTCCGCGCGTGCTCGTCGGTCGGGAGGAACCCGCGCTCGTCCGGTTCGAGACCGATGGCATCCAGCTCGAGGCCCTCGGTCACGGGCTCGCGGCCGACGGCGACCAGGACGCGATCGGCGTCGTAGACGCGCTCGTCGCCGTCCTCGCGCTCGGTGACGACCTCGATTCCGTCGCCGTCGGCGTCGCGCCACTCGCTCGCGCGCTCGCCGAAGTGGAAGTCGATGCCCAGGTCCGCGGCGCGCTCTCTGACGACGCGGGTGACGTCGTCTTCGTAGTTGGGAAGCGCGTCGTCGAGCGCCTCGACGACCGTGACGTCGGCGCCGGCCTTCGTGAACGCCGTCGAGAGCTCCATTCCGATGTAGCCCGCGCCGACGACGACCAGGGCCTCCGGGACGGCGTCGGCGTCAAGCGCGTCGCGCGAGGACCAGACCGGCTCGTCGCCGAAGTCGAACCCGGGCAGCGATATCGGGCGGCTCCCCGTCGCGATGACGGCGTGCTCGAACTCGACGGACTCGCTGCCCTGTCCCTCGCCGCCGTGGGCGATGCGGACCGTGTGTTCGTCGACGAACGTCGCCGTTCCCTCGATCAGGTTCACGCCGTTGGCCTTGCAGAGCTTCTCGACGCCGCCGGTGAGCCGGTCGACGACGCCGTCCTTCCACTCGACCAGCGTCCGCATGTCGACGGTCGGGTCGGCGCGGACGCCGAACTCCTCGGCCTGGCGGGCCTCGTGGGCGATGTCCGTGGCCGTCAGCAACGCCTTCGAGGGGATACAGCCGTAATTGAGGCAGGTCCCGCCGTAGGCGTCCTTCTCGACCAGGGTCGCGTCGAGTCCGTGTTGCGCGGCGCGGATCGCGGCCGTGTAGCCGCCCGGTCCGCCGCCGATGATCAGTACGTCAGTGCCGGTGGGTACGTCTCCGACGACCATTATTCGAGTAGGAGCAGTTCCGGTTCGTTCAGGTACCGTTTGACCTCGTTCGTGAACCGCGCGGCCTCGGCGCCGTCGACGATCCGGTGATCGACCGACATCGAGATCGGCAGCGTCGGCCTGGCGAGGAGCTCGCCGTCCTCGGCCCAGGGGCGTTCTTTCAGCGAGCCGAGCGCCAGGATGCCCGCTTCGGGATGGTTGATGATCGGCGAGGCGTACTCGCCGCCGATGGCGCCGATGTTGGTGATCGTGAAGGTGCCGCCCTGCAGTTCGTCGAGGCCGATCGACCGGTCGCGGGCGCGGGCGGCCTTGTTGTCGATCTCGCGGGCCAACTCCAACAGTCCCTTGCGGTCGGCGTTCTCGATCACCGGGACCATGAGCCCGGCGTCGGTCGCGACGGCGATCCCGATGTTATACTCGTCGTGGAGGACGATCTCCTCGCGCTCCTCGTCGAGTTCGCCGTTGATCGCCGGCACCTCCTTCAGCGCCGCGACGACGGCCTTGACCGCGAACGGCAGGTACGTGAGCTTGACGCCCCGCTCTTCGGCCCGCTCCTTGAGCCGACTGCGCGCGTCGACGAGTTCGGAAACCTCGACCTCGTCGTGGTGGCTCACGTGGGGCGCCGTGTACTTCGAGGTCGCCATCTGCTCGCCGATCGTCCGCCGAACGCCCGCGTAGGGGATCCGATCGCCCGGTCGTGGGCCGTCGGCCTGGTCCGCGCCCGTCGATCCCCGCGACTCTGTCGCGGTCTCGGCTGCGGCCTGTGATCCTTCCGCGGCCAATACCGCAGACTCCGGTCCCGGTGCCGATGACGCCGGCGGAGCGCCCGCCGAGCCTGCCGCGTACGAACGCACATCCTCCGGCGTCACGTACGGCTGGCCGTCCCGCCGCTCGCTCGCTGGCACGTCGTCGACGTCGACGCCCTCCTCGCGGGTCAGGCGACGCGTCGCCGGCATTGCTAGAGTTCGATCGCGGCCGGCGGCCGCCTGCGGCCGCGACTCGGCCGAATTACTCCCGCATCCGAGGTCGGGGCTTTCGACACTGACGGCGTCGGTCTCGATGGACGCGGACTCGGCTTCGACCGTCCCGGATTCGGGTCCGACTGCGCCGATGCTGGCGGACTCGGACGGGGTTTCCGCGTCCGATTCCGTCTCGGTCGCGGCCGCCTCCCCGGCGGCGTCGCGGACGTCCCGTTCCGAGAGCCGACTGCCGGGATCGGCCTCCTGTACGGCGGCGAGGTCGACGCCCAATTCCCGCGCGAGCCGCCGGACGCTCGGCGGCGCGAACACGCGCCCGTTCGGGATCGCCTCGTCTTGGTCCGTCTGATCCGGCTGATCGGTCCGTCCCGTCCCGGCATCGCCGTCGCCTGGCGGCGCGGTCGAGTCGGCCCGGTCGCCTGCCGTCTCCGATTCCGACGCACCGGTATCGCTCGGCGCGTCGGCCTCGTCGACGTCGAAGACGACGAAGGTCTCGCCGACGGGAATCGTTTCGCCTTCCGCGGCGCGCAGTTCCTCGACGACGCCGTCGTAGGCCGACGGGATCTCGACGAGCGCCTTGTCGGTCTCGACTTCCGCGATTGGTTGGTCTTCCGCGACGCGGTCGCCCGGCTCGACGAGCCAGGCGACGAGTTCGCCCTCGGCGACACCCTCGCCGACGTCGGGAAGCGCAAACTCCGTTCGCACCATGTAACAGTCACTCTCACACACTGGTGTATACAGTCTTCGATGCGCGAGCGGCGAGGTCGGGACCGGTTCACCGGTGCGGGTGCGCTCGCACGAGACGGCCGCCAGAAACGAATACCTATTAGTAGGAGCCGAACGGTTTATCGTGTACAATGACAACCAGCGACACAGGGCCGGAAACGCCCGTGAAAACGGCTCAGACGACGTTCAGGATCGTCGAGGCGCTAAAAACGCTCGACGGTGCGACGGTGACGGCGATCGCCGAGCGGCTGGATCTCCCGAAGAGCAGCGCGTACAACTACCTCAAGACCCTCGAGCACGAGGGGTACGTCGTCAGCGACGGCGGGGAGTACGAACTCGGGCTGCGATTCCTCGATCTGGGCGCGTACGCCCGCCAGAAGAAGAAATTGTACACCGTAGCGAAGCCGGAACTCAGGTCCGTCGCCGAGGAGACCGGCGAACTGGCCAACCTCCTCGTCGAGGAGAACGGACACGGGGTGTTCATCGTCCGGGAGCGCGGCCCGGACGCGGTCAACATCGATTCTTACACCGGCCAGTGCGTGCACTTACACACGACCGCGCTCGGCAAGACGATCCTCGCCCACCTCCCATCGGACCGACGGGACGAGATTATCGATCGGTACGGGCTGCCGGCGAAGACGGACCGGACGATCACCGATCGGGAGACCCTGCTCAATGAACTCGACGAGATTCGCCAAAACGAGGTCGCGTACGATCGGGAGGAGCGGATCAAAGGGCTCCACTGCGTCGCGGTACCGGTCTTCGAGGACGATCGGATCTCCGGCGCGATCAGCGTGTCCGGACCGAACAGCCGAATGGACGACGAGCGGATTCGAGAGACTATCCTCCCACAGCTCCGGCACGCGGCGAACATCGTCGAACTCAACCAGACGTATTCGTGACCCGCGATTCGGCGGTCGTCTCCCCATTGTTCGTGAGATCCGAATCGCCGTTCGGATACTGACCGATAGAGCCGTCCGAAGCGGACGGCAGTTCGGTCGAACCCGGACGACGGCCGCGTCTCGTCACGATCAGCGACCGGTAGTGCGATATTATTACAGGTATACGGATGTAAACCAGATCGCACGCAGAGCGGGGTGCGGCCGACGAGTCGACAATGAGTGGTTACGTTCCTTGATAACATCCCACATAAAAATTGTCCG
This sequence comes from Natrinema salifodinae, assembly GCF_900110455.1. NCBI lineage: Archaea > Methanobacteriati > Methanobacteriota > Halobacteria > Halobacteriales > Natrialbaceae > Natrinema > Natrinema salifodinae. The sequence goes on from NZ_FOIS01000001.1 coordinate 125,032, forward strand.
GCCAGAGAGAGCGGGCCGTCGAACGCGCCGTGACGGATACCAGTGCCGTCTCCTGTGCGGATCGGCCTGGTCCGCGAACGGGGCCGTCACGCGTGTAACCCGACGGGCGAACGCAACGATCTGCCCCCGTGAATCGATCGCGCGGTCCGATTCGTAGCGTCGGAAAGGCGGTTCGGTTGTTACGAACAACGGGGCGGTAGCCGGCGATCCTTGCCCGACATATTCGGGCGTGATACGGCCTGTGTCTGGTATCTACGGCGGAGATACCGAGACCCCGAAACCCCGAAAAATCCGTCCACCGACGGCGGACGGAACCGGAGTACTAATCGCTACGACGTGGCGACCGCGCCGGAGGCGTCCGATCATCTCGGACACGCCTGAACGGCTATCCGTTCGAACGACACCGAACGACCATTCTACTCGACCGGTGTATCGCGTCCATCGTGCCCGATCACTGCGATGTCGTCGCCGTTCGAACGCCACTCGTTCTCTCAAAAGATATATGTACTATACTATCACACAGGTCTGTGATGACAAATGATACCATAGAGCAAATCTCGATCCTCGGTGCCGGCGGTATGGGCCACGGGATCGCCGCAGTCACCGCGTTCCGGCAGGATCGCGACCCGCAGTTCGAGGGGGACTGACCGTGACGCGAAACGTAGCGATCGTCGGCGGCGGCCACACGCGCTGGGGCGAGCGTGACGCGACCTGGAAGGACCTCGCCCAGGAGGGCGGGAAAGCGACGTTCGACGCCGTCCCCGACGTCGGCCCCGAGGACATCGAGGGGCTGTTCGTCGGCACGGTCCAGCCCGAACGGTTCTCCTACCAGACTCACGTCGCACCGATGGTGGCGGAACTGCTCGGCATCGAGGTGACCGAGATGATCGCTCGAACGGAACTGGCCTGCGCGAGCGGCCAGGCGGCGCTGCGGTACGCCTGGCTCGCGATCGCGGCCGGCCAGCTTGACGTCGCGCTCGTGCTCGGTGTCGAGAAGATGAACCTCGGGCGCGAGCACATGCCCGAGATGCAGGCCTCGATGTCGAACGTGCTCGATCGGGAGTTCGACGGCGTGAACGGACTGGCCGCGCCGCCGTTTTTCGCCTGGTACGCCCAGCGACACATGCACGAGTACGGGACGACCCGCGAGCAGCTCTCGGAAGTGGCCGCGAAGAACAAGAGCAACGCCGCAAAGACGGCGTTCGCGCAGTTCCAAAGCGAGATCGATCCGGAAGACGTCCTCGACTCGCCGGAGATCGCGCCCCCGCTGCACCTCTACGACTGCAGCGGTATCACGGACGGGGCCGCGGGCCTCGTCCTGATGAGCGAGGAGAAGGCCCGCGAGGTCACCGACACCGCGGCCTGGATCGCCGGCAGCGGACAGTCCTCGATGGCGGGTAACTCGATCAACAACCTGCCCTCGTTCGACGGCTGGCCCCAGGCCCGGAAAGCCTCGCAGTCGGCGTACGACCAGGCGGGCATCGAGGACCCGCTCGCGGAGATCGACGTCGCCGAGGTCCACGACTGCTTCTCGATCAGCGAGATCATCGAGTACGAAGAACTGGGCTTTGCCGAGCGCGGCGAAGGCGGCCAGTTCGTCGAAGACGGGCGGAGCCGCATCGACGGCGACGTGGCGGTCAACCCCCGCGGCGGGCTGCTCGGCTGCGGGCACCCGCTGGGCGCGACGGGGATCTCGCAGGCGCTGGAGGTGACCCGACAGTTCCAGGGAACAGTCGCGAGCGACCGCCAGGTAGACGGCCCGACGACCGGCCTGCTCCACAACTTGAGCGGGAGCGGGTCGGTCCACAGCGTGATGGTCTTAGACCGTGATCCGCAATGACTGACCCATCCGATTCGATCGACGGCGACCCGACCCCGAAGCGAGAGCGCGTCTCGGTCCCCGACGAAGTCGACCTCCCCAGGCTGCTCGACTTCTACGAGCTGCAGACCGAGGCTCAGACGGAGATCCACGAGTTCTACGACAACCTCCGGGACGGCCGGCTGACGACGACGCGGTGTACCGACTGTGAGGAGATCCACTACCCGCCCCGGATCGTCTGCCCCGAGTGTACAGGCGACGACCTCGAGTACGTCGATCTGCCCCACGAGGGCGAGCTGTTTGCCTTCTCGGAAGTGCGCGGCGGACTGCCGCTCGGCCTGGCGGAGCACGACGTGCCGTACGTCGTCGGGGTCGTCGACCTCGGTCCCGTGCGGCTATCGGCCCGGATCGACGACGCATCGTACGCGGACCTCGAGATCGGCGATCCGGTCGCGCTGAAGGTCGTCGAGATCGACGGGCCGACGGACGAGGACCGCGTGTTCTACCGCTTCGAACCGAGTAAGGGCCTATGAACGACTACGAACTCACCCTGCAGGTCATGCTCGAACGGGCCACTGACCTGTTCGACCACAAGGAGATCGTCTCCGAGGAACCGGACGGCACGACCCACCGGTACACGTACGCCGACGCGTACGACCGGATGGGGAAACTCGCGAACGCGCTCGACGACCTCGGCGTCGATCCGGGCTCGCGACTGTCGGTGATGGCGATCAACCACCACCGCCACTACGAACTCTACTTCGCGCTCCCCTGTAGCGGCCGGAGCATCCACATGACGAACCACATGCTCCCGGACGAGCACATCGTCGAAATCATCACCGAGGCCGAGGACGAGATCGTCTTCGTCGATCCCGATCTGATCGACACCGTGGAGGCCGTCGCCGACCAGCTCGAGACCGTCGAGCGGTACGTGATTCTCGACGACCACGTGCCAGAGACCAGCCTGGAACCGGTCCACGCCTACGAGGACTTGCTCGAGGGTCGGGACGCCGACTACGCCTGGCCCGACATCGACGAGGACCGGGAGGCGGGGATCTGCTACACCTCCGGCACGACCGGGCTCCCGAAGGGCGCGGCCTACTCACACCGGGACCTCTACCTCCACACGGTGACCCACAGCCACGTCGACGTCTTCGGGATCAGCGAGAACGACGTCGTGATGCCGGTCGTTCCGATGTACCACGTCAACGGCTGGGGACTGCCGTACACGGCGACGATGTGCGGCTCGAAGCTCGTGCTCCCGGGCCCGAAGACCGACTCCGAGCGGATCGCCGAACTCATCGACCGGGAGGACGTGACCGTCACCGCCGCGGTCACGACGGTGTGGCTGGAGATGGCCGACTTCTACGACGAGCGCGACGACGTCAGCCTCGAGAGCCTTGACCGCGTGCTCATCGGCGGTACGTCCCCGCCCGAGTGGCTCATGGAGAAGTTCGACACGGAGATCGACGCGCCGATCCACCAGGGCTACGGGATGACCGAAGCCGCGCCCCACCTCGTCAATACGATGACGACGACCGAGGTGCGGGACCTCCCCGAGAGCGAGCGATACCAGCAACAGATGAAACCGGGCGTCCCCGCGCCAGGCGTCCGCATCCGCCTCCGCGACGCGAACGGCGAGCCGGTGCCCCACGACGGGGAGTCCACGGGCGAGATCCAGGCTCGGGCGCCCTGGCTCATCGACGAGTACTACGACCGCCCGGAGGAGACCGCCGCGTCGTTTACCGACGACGGCTGGTTCGAGACCGGCGACGTCGGTGTCATCGACGAGTACGGCTACCTCGAGGTCGTCGACCGACTCGACGACGTCATCAAGAGCGGCGGGGAGTGGATCTCCTCGCTCGAACTCGAGAACGAACTGACGGCCCACGACGCCGTCGAGGAGGCGACGGTGATCGGCGTCGAACACGAGAAATGGGACGAGCGGCCGGTCGCCTACGTCGTCGCCGAGTCCGGCGTGGCCGAGGACGAACTCGACGACCACCTCCTTGACCGCTTCCCGAAGTGGTGGCTGCCGGACCGGGTCTTCTTTCGCGAGTCGATCCCGAAGACGTCGACCGGGAAACGCAACAAGAAGGAGCTCCGCGAGGCGTTCACCGACGAATACGGGTCGCTGCCGCTCGACGAGTAAGACCGCGGCTCGCGAACGCTACGCGTTCTCCGTTTCGCGTTCGGACCGACCGCGAAAGCGATCCCGAGATCCCGACGCCGACGGGCCAGGCCTATCGCCTATCGACGGGAGTGGTCGGCGTCGGTCCGGATCAACCGTCCGTGCTGACGGAATCGGAGCAATCCAATATCTTCGGACGGGATGAACTCGGCGTTCGACTGAGAAAGACTCGGAGAGCGCCGCGAATAGTTACAAACACAGGTCTGTAATGGAATTGAAGATGTCGTTCGAACCGGTCCCGTCCTACGTGTACCAGTCGGTTCAGTCGGTGTCGATCGGTCGGTAACCGCATCCACGTCCAAGATAATCGAACGATTTAACACGTCCGGGATGGGTCGTGATACCATGACAGACGGCGAGACGGCCGCGATGACGTCGATCCTCCGGGCGTTCGAGGTCATCAACGCGCTCTGGGAGACGAAGGGCGCGGGCCCGTCCGAGCTCGCAGCTCGAATGGACGTTCCGAAGAGCACGGCTCACGTGTACCTCCGAACGTTAGAGGAGACTGGCTACGTCATCAACGAGGGCGGCGAGTACTCGCTCGGCTATCGGTTCCTCACTACCGGCTCGCGGATCAAACACCGGAACGGCCTGTTCCAGGCGTCCGAGCGGCTGCTAAAAGATCTCGCGGCGCAGACGGATGAACTGGTGACGCTCGTCGTCGAACAGGACGGAAAGGCGGTGATATTACACAAGGAATTCGGCAATCGGTCGCTGGAACTCGGGATCTATTCGGGCATGACGACGCCGTTGCACACGAACGCGACGGGAAAGGCGATCCTCGCGTTCCTTCCGGACGAGCGGACCGACGAGATCCTCGACGCGCACGGACTGCCGCAGGTAACCGAGCAGACGATCACGGACGAAGCCGTTCTCCGCGCGGAGTTAGCGACGATTCGGGAGGATGGGTGCGCCGTCGACTGGGAGCAACAGGTCACGGGGATGGGCCTCATTGGGGCGCCGATCGTCGTCGACGAGCGGGTCGCGGGCGCCGTCGGCATCGTCTGTCCGACGGGACGGCTACAAAACGAGGCATACCAACAACGGCTCGTGCGGAAACTCCGGGAGACGATCGATGCGATCACGATCAAGTACCGGTACGGGAACTGAGCGAGGGCGGCCGGGAAGAATCGCGTCGCTCCCCTACCGCCACCGACGGAGCACGAGGACGACGAGCGCGGCGGCGAGGAACAGCGCCGCGATCACCTCGAACGCCGCGGCCTGGCCGCTGACATCGATGACCTGGCCCAGAAGCACGGGCGCGAGCGCGCCGCCGATCGGGAGGCCGGTGTAGACGATGCCGAAGCTCTTCCCGGTGTCGGCGCTGTCGGAGAGCGCGTTCGTGATGCGGTCGCGGGCGGGGAGCGTGAGCCCGAAGCCGGCGCCGGCCGCGCTCCAGACGAGCACGAGCGCGACCGGCGTGAGATCGACTGCGAGACCGGCCCAGAGGACGACGGCCGACCAGCAGACGCTCGCGACGATGATCGCGAAGCCGTCGTAGCGATCGGCGAGCCAGCCGCCGACGAGGACGAAAACCGCCGCTGCGGCGAGAAACGCCGTGAGCGCAGTGTTTCCGACGGCCGTCGAGTGTCCCAGGTCCACGGCCAGGGTCGTGGTGTACGTCTGGAACCCGGTGTCGGCGAGCGTCACGAGGAGGAAGAAAGCGAACATGCCGGCGACGAGCGGCCGACGGAGCAGGCGAACGCTCTCGAACTGGCCGCCGTCGGTCGCGAGCGCAGGCGCATCGGGCGCGTCGGCGATCGTTCGTCTGTGAATCGGTGCGAGGGAGGCGGCGAATACCGCAGCGTAGAGGAGGCCGCCGGCGCCGACGGTGAGGAACGCGGTCCGCCAGTCAGCGACCGCCGTCAGCCCGGTCATGAGAGCGGGCGCCGCGGCGAAGCCGACGAATCCGCTGAACGTGTGGACGCTGAACTGGCGCCCCTCGGTGGCCGCGTCGCCGGCGACGTCGAGGAGAGCGTAGTTCCCCGGATGGAACGCCGCCTGGCCGACCCCGGAGAGGAAAGCGAGCGCGAGGACGTGCCGGTACGAGGTCGCGAACCCGAGGAGGCCGACGCTGACGGCCGTGAGGGCTAACCCGCCGCCGACGACGCGCTTGCCGCCGACGCGGTCGACGAGTTCGCCGGCCGGGATCTGACAGAGGAACTGAGCGGCGTAGATCAGGGTGACGGCGACCGCCAGGCGGGTGACGGTGGTCTCGACGACGGACGCGAGGATCGGGAACAGCGGCGGGAGCGCGAGGAGGTAGACGTGGGAGAGGAAGTGGTCGACGCTCACGAGCGCCGTCACACCGACGGGATCGGACGCGCGTCGCGTCACGGTTTCACCCGACGTCTCGATGTCGGTGTGATCGCCTCGGATACTGTCATGGCCACACGTATCAGTGGGGGCCTCGTAAAAATTGCGAAAGCTGTCGGTCGACTGGCGGCTGATCTCCGGCGTTCGGGATCGCGGGCACGGAGTCGGAGGCGGCGTCGTGGCCACAGGTCGGTCCAACGGCCGGAGCGCTGACTCGAGTTAGCGGGGAGCGAGAGCGGCGCCCGAGAGACGGTTGGCACTCGGTATTCGCACTTTTCCCCTCTCCTGTCTTCTCTCCCTCTCCCAGAAATGCCAAATTCAGATACTACATCTGAAGTAGTGACTCCGGTAGTCTCCAATCGCGGAAAGCCGTCGGTGCCGGGATCCCGAGGGGATATACGATCAGTCAGGTACGTGCGTCTAGTTTCCATCGAGACGACGGGGCGGCGAGCCGAATCAGCGGACAGCCGTTCCGTCTGCACGCCGTTTGATTCCGACCGAACGGCGTTCCGCGTCAAACGCGAGCCGTCGCTACGAGAGGGGACGTGAGAACGGTGATCGTCGCCGTAGTCGATCACCGCGCCTCGTGGCTACACCGCACCGAGTCAGGGCGGTGGTTTCACAATCGTGCGACGCAGAGAGTGAACCTAATTAATAGAATCAATATGATTACATTCGATTTTCACTATTCACTTGATATAACGGGCGTGTGATCCAGAAACCACGACGAGAGCCTGGCCGTCAAGTAAATCTCGCGTGACCGAACGCGATGGCTCCGCACTGCGTCACTGAAAACGCGTAGAAAACCGCTCCGCTACGAATGCGGGGCGAGGGCAATATCCGAGGTATTCGTCGCCCGGCGCGGCGGCCGCGAAAACGAAGTGAGGGAGGCGAGTCGCGGGGAATTGAAAGTAATCCGCTAGACCCACCTGATCAAGCACGCGTCGTTAGCCGTCGCGAAACGGCGTTCCCTGAACCGCACAGAGGTCCGCACGTCCGGTCGCGACGAGCGTGTTTACTTTATCCGCGGACGCGGCGGGGGCAGTCGCCAACGTGGAAACTTCGACCTCGTTTCTGATATCGTCGCTGAAGTCGCTCGGTCCTTTCTCGGCCAGGCCGCGCTCACCGGTCGACGCCGCAACCGGCGCCACGACGTCACAGCCCGCCTCCGAAAGTTCGCGAACGGCCCCGAACGCCTCCTTGAGCGACAACCCACGTCCGTCGCCGTCCGAGACGGGGACCGTCACGCCTAGCGGCGTTCGAGCCGGTAACGCGTCGGCTACGTCGGCGACGACGGTCCGTACGAACTCGACGCGGTCCTCGAACGGGACGCCCGACGCCGTCAGGAACCGGGACAGAAGGGAGGGAGCGGCCGCCTGCAACTGAACGTACTCGAAGCCGGCGTCGTCGGCGCGCCGGGCCGCCGCGACGAAGTCCTCGACGACGGCGTTCCGGTCGTCCGCGTCCATCGCAGTACGCTCGAACGAGCGGGGATGAACCGGGTACTCGTCGCTGAGACGCGGCGACCACGTCGGCTCCCGCTCGGTGAGGCCGCCGTGACCGAACACGCGGGGCTCTCGCCCGCCGCTCGCACCGGCGTGGGTAAGGTGGGCACCGGCGGTGACTTCGTCCAGAACGGTGTCGATGGCGTCGGCCCACGTATCGACGTGGTCCTCTGTGTAGAGTCCCGGACTTCCGATCGTCGGCCGTCCCGCTTGTGCAACGGCGAGCGGTTCCGTCAGCAACACTCCCGGCTCTTCGTCCGCCGCCGCGGTGAACGCCGACAGCTGTGCGGTTGACGGTGTCCCTTCGTCGGCGGACGACGTGGGTTCGAGGACGCGGACGTACCGGTTCGCGATGACGGTATCGGCGAGTCGAACGGGCTGGCGGGCCGGCGGTCGCCGCTTCGTATCGACCGGCGTCCGCTCGGCGAACCACTCGTCGAACGCGTCTGTGAACGTCGGATCGCGTCGCTGCAGGCTCCCGTACGTGAGCCGACCGCTTCGGGTGAGATGGTGGATCGCGAACTGTCGAGACGGCAGATCGTAATACCGCTCGATGTCCTCGAAGTGAATCCGACTCCGTTCGGCTGCCGACAACAGGGTTTCGACGAACGGTTTCCGAGCCGATTCGTAGGCCGCGAGTGCGGCGTCGAGTTCGTCGTTGGTCTCGAAGGCCTCCATCAACCCGATCGCGTCTTCCATCGCGAGGGTCGTTCCGGAGCCGATCGAGTAGTGGGCGGTGTGAGCGGCGTCGCCCACGAGGACGACGTTGTCGTGGTGCCAGATATCGTTCGTGACCGTCTGGAACCGTCGCCACTGGTCCTGCTGGGACTGGATCGAGTGCCCGTTCAGATGGTCGGCGAAGACGTCCTCGAGGTAGGGGAGGTACTCGGTTTCGGTCATGTCCGCGACCCCGGACCGCTCCCACGTCTCGACGTCGCAGTCGATGATGAACGTACTCGTCGGGCCGGGGTAGGTGTGAGCGCACCAGAGCCCATCCTCGTTCTCGACGAAGATATGCGTCAGCGCCTCGAACTCCGCGTCGGTACCGAACCAGGAGAACCGTGCGCGCCCCTGTTCGATCTCCGTGCCGAACTCGTCGGCGAAGACCTCACGCGTGTGGCTGTGGATCCCGTCGGCCGCGATACAGAGGTCGGCCTCGGCGGCGACGGCGGCGGGGTCCGCGATCTCCGTCTCGTACTCCAGTTCGACGCCCACGTCGCGACAGCGCTCTTCGAGGACCGCGAGGAGATCGGTCCGCATCATGCTCGCGAACGTATTTCCGCCACAGCGGAAGTGGTCGTCGTCGGTGACGATGTCAAACGGATCCCAGCGCTCGAACGTCTCGGTTATCGCCTCGTGGGACGGCGGATCCGCGTCGGCGAGGTTCGAGAGCGTTCGGTTCGGGAACACGATCCCCCAGCCGTACGTGACGCCCCGGGGATTCCGTTCGTACACGGTCACGTCCCAGTCGGGGTGGCTCCGTTTGAGGAGGAGGCTCGCGTATAGTCCACCGGGACCGCCGCCGATAGTCGTGACGTTCATCGATCGGCCCTCCCCTCCCCAGCGATCGATGACGCGATCGTCTTCCGACTCTCCGACGTGGTCTCTTCGGTGCCGGCACATCCTCTCCGCTCGCAGTACTGGACGGTTCCTCGCATTCGTGAGTTCTCGTTTTCCACGATTACCCGTATTCCCTTCATTGTTGTGACTTCTCACCAGACATTTTCGAAGAGTCGCTCGTACTCCGATACCCTTTCAGCGGGCGGTTCCGGTGTCAGATATGCGACGACGATCATCAGGACGAGCTGGCTCGCGGCCAACGGCAGGAACGGGAGGAACCCGAACGTGAAGCTCCCCGGGAGCAGTCCCAGTTCGAACGCCCAGAGGCCGACGAATCCCCAGATGAGGCCCGCATAAGCGGCGTACTTGTTGGATCGGCGCCAGTAGAAGGCCGAACAGATCGGGAAGAACATCAGCGCAAAGCCGGAGAACGCGAACGTCGCGGTGTCGACGATCGTATCACGGGTGAGCATGGCGCCAGCGAACGCTGCGAGGAAGATCGCAATCAGGAACAGCCGCGTGTAATGGATCTCCTTGGATTCGTCGACGTCGAAGAACGGCCGGAGCACGTCCTCGGTGAAGAAGGTGCTGAGGGTGAGCACCTGCCCGTCGAGGCTCGACATGAGCGCGGCGAGGATGCCGGCCAAAGCGAAGCCGATGACCCAGACGGGGAGGAACTCGCCGACCAACGCCGGCAAAATGAAATCGGGGTTCGCCAGATCGGGGATCTGTGCGATCCCCCAGAACCCGAGCATCACGGCGGGCACCCAGACGACGATAACCGCGACGGGGTAGAGGACGGCGGTTTGCTGGAGGTTCTTCACGGATTTGGCGGTCATGTAGCGGATGATCAGGTGCGGGAACATGAAGGCGCCAAACGCGACAACTAGCCCCTGCGAGAACCAGATCCGCGGCTGAAACGGGGGAATCCCGGCACGGTTCAGGAGCGCACCGTTGTTGATCCGTGCGACGGCATTCGTTGCCTCGGTGAACCCGCCGACCCGTAACGGGATCCACGCGAACATCGCCAGCAGGAACGCGATGAAGACGATACCCTGGAACGCGTTCGTCCAGCCGGTCCCACGCATTCCGCCCTGATAGACGTAGCCGCCGACCACGAGGAGGACGATCGCGGCCCCCGCCCAGTAGGGGACCAGGCCATCCGTCAACGCCTCGAAGACGATTCCCCCTCCCTGCACGCCGACGAGGAGATACGGGACGGTCCAGACGGTGAACATTCCCATGGCGAGCACACCGAGGTACTCGGCGTCCCATCGGTGGTTGATGATTTGTGCCGGCGTGATGTGACCGAACTCCTTTCCGACCATCCAGATTCGGTAGCCGACCGTCATCAGGAAGACCGGGAAGAGGAACGCGAACAGAACGACGAAGAATCCGAACGCGCCTGCTCCGGCGTTGTACGCCAGCCCCGGTGCACCGATCATCACCACCGCAGTCATATTCGTGGCGAACAGCGCCGCCAAGAGGATGATCGTACTGAACGACCGGTCCGCCATCAGGTAGTCCTCGCGGGAAGTGCCGGTCGTCCGCGCTGCGAGCTGACCAACGCCGAGGACGATCAGGAGGTAGACCGCAGTGATACCGACGATAAGGAGGTTCGATTCGGCCAGCATCAGTCATCGCCCTCCGCGGGAGCGACGGGGTCAGTTGGTTCGTCCTCTCGCTCGAGTTTCGCATCGTAATCCGCGGGCGGTTCGGGCGCGACGACGTACATCACCGATAGGATAACGACGCCGACGAGGAGGAACGCAATGTCGTACGCGATCTGGATCGGCAGCCATCCGAACAGCAACGTCTGCGCGTCCATCAATCCGAACAGTTCGCTCTGATGCAGTACGACCATCGTCAGTACGGAGACGAGTAGCGCCGCTCGTACCGGTGACTTCGGAGTCCAAAAGCTATCGCCCATCATGTTCTCAGTTCACACACCACGTTATATGCCAGGGGTACTTGAAGATAATTATAAATAATCATACATATTCCGCGGGGAACAACGGGCGGTGCGCTCTGTCGCTATAGGCGTCGAAGCGCAAAGACAGAGGCCGAGCCCGGACATAGATTTAATAATACCGGTCCGGTATGTGGATCCGCACCTATGGTCGAAGGCGAGACTATCGATACGGCGTCTTTAGACGGTTATGTTCCGTTCGACTCCGAACGACAACAGGCGTACATCGACGCCGGGTACTGGCGAAATATCACGTTTCACGACGTAGTCGACCGACACGCAGAGGAAATCCCCGACTATACCGCTCTCGTCGGGCCGCATCGCGAACTCACGTACGCGGAGCTCGCGGCGAATTCCAGGCGGATCGCGGCGTACTTCGTCGGTGAACTCGGCCTGCGCCCGAACGAGCGAGTCGTCCTCCAGCTACCGAACTGCACCGAATTCCTCGAGGCGTTCGTCGCCTGTTCTCGCGTCGGCGTCATCCCGGTAATGGTGCTTCCTCGTCACCGGAGCGCCGAGGCGAACCACGTCGTCGATCTCACCGACGCGCGGGCCTACGTCGTCGATTACGGCCGCTATTCGTCCGGATTCGACTTCGTTGGACTCGCGGATGACGTCCGCAGTTCTCACGAATCTTTGGAGCATCTCATCGCCGTTACCGACGGTGAGACGTCCTCCGTCGACGGCTGCGACGCGTTCGCCGAAATGCGCGACGAGCGCTGGGTCGACAAGTACGGGGACGAGGTCTCGAAGACCGACGTCGATCCGTCGAAACCAGGCGTCATGCTCCTTTCCGGTGGGACGACCGGGTTGCCGAAAGCGATTCCGCGCACCCACAACGAGTACGTCTTCCAGTGGGAACGGATGGCCGACGCGGCCGACGTTCGAGACGACTGGGTCGCCTTCCCGGGCGTGCCTATCGGTCACAATGCCTCGCTCAACTGCATCGTTGGCGCCGCCCTGTGGGCGGGAGCGACAGTTGCCGTCGAACCGGAACTCAAGCCGGACGCGCTCATGGCGTTTATCGAGCGCGTCGGCGGCAACTACACGCTTCCCATGCCGACACAGATCCTCGACATCCTCGAACACCCGGATCTCGACCAGTACGACCTGAGTTCGCTCGAGGTGCTCGTCAGCGGCGGCCAGAAGGTTCCGCCGAGGGTCGTCGAGGAGGCAGTCGATCGCTGGAACGTCGGGTTCTGTAACATCTTCGGCATGGCCGAGGGGCCGCTCATCTGCACTCGTCCAGGAGACGACGTCAAAGTCCAAGCCAACACCGTCGGTCGTCCGATCGCCCCCGAGGCCGACGAGATCCGTATCGTGGAAACCGACCGCGAAACGGAGGTCCCTCCCGGAGAAGCGGGCGAACTCGCCGTCCGCGGTCCCGGCTACTTCACCGGCTACTTCCGGAACGAAAAGGAGAATACTGAGAACTTCTCCGACGACGGCTGGTTCTTCACTGAGGACGTACTCGCCCGGCGCGACGACGGTAACCTAGAGGTCTACGGCCGAATCAAGGATACCATCATCCGCGGCGGGGAAAACATCTACGCGCCCGGCATAGAGGACGAACTCGTCGAGCATTCGAAGATCGCGAACGCCGCCTTGATCGGAATGCCGGACGACCGACTCGGGGAACGACCAGCCGCGTTTGTCGAACTGACGGACGATGCGACCGAACTCCCGCTCAAGGACGTCTCGTCGTTCCTGGAGGAGCGCGGTATCGCCGTCTTCAAGCGGCCGGAGTATCTCGAGATCCTCGAGTCGCTTCCGCGAACGGAAGTCGGCAAGATCGAGAAACAGGCCCTCAAGGACCGAATCGTCGATGCAGAGTCGAAGTAAATAGTCCGGCCTCTTCTCGTCCGTCCCGTCCGTGTTCCATTCTCGAAGCGTAACTACCAAGTCTGGTTTTGCTCCGGGATCCGTTTCCTGCCATTTGTTACCGTGCAATAAGCGGCCATCGGATGGGCCAATTTTTCCTTAGCAATTATGGACCAATATATCGTTCATGCGATTGAATCCACCATATAGTGGATGTACGGGGTCAAGAGAAGCCCATACAGCGAACTAACGACCTGATCACCGTTCGTTCCGCCTCGTGCAATAGATTGATGATCGCTATCGGCTCTCCAAGAGAGAGTCCTAATGATTGCATGAGACGGAACAAATATGGTACCTCACACCACGGGTTATGGTATGGGAAAGCGGACGGAAGGCACGATCAAATCGGACGAAACGCTACTTGAGATACTCGAGACGCTTCATTCATACGAGAGAGTCTCGCTAACGACGATCGCTGACGAAGTGGGTGTGTCGAAGAGCACCGTGCACCGACACCTGAGGACGCTTCAAAATCGGCGGTTCGTCACGAAGATAGACGATGAGTACGTCCTCGGACTGGAGTTCCTCCGATTCGGCGGAGCTGCACGGGAGCGGTATTCGTTCCACCGGCAGTCGAAAGCGATCGTCCAACAGGTCGCGGATCAGACCGGTGAATTCGTTGGCTTTCTCGTTGAGGACCAGGGAATCGGGACGTTTCTCTACTGCGAAATGGGGACCGAAGGCGTCCCGTCCGAGGCCCGGGTCGGACAGAATCTCTACCTCCACCAATCTGCGTCGGGTAAAGCGGTTCTCGCGCATCTCCCGGCGGATCGACGCGAGGAGATACTGGACGAATACGACTTACCGGCGCGGACGGAAAACACGATAACGGATAGGGAAGAACTCCGATCGGAACTCGCGGAGATCCGTGACCGCGGGTACGCGACCGTTCATGGGGAGTACGTCGATGGGCTGAAAGCCGTCGCCGCACCGGCGTTCGATCCCGACGACGCCCTTCTCGGGAGCCTGGTGGTCGCGGGTCCGTCCCACCGCTTGCGAGGGGACCGCTTCGAGTCGGAACTACCCGATCTGATTCAGGGTGCCGTCAAGGAGTTCGAGCTCACGATCTCGTACACGTAGGGCCGACCGATCTCACCCTCTGTTCGGACGTCGCTATCCTGCGATCAACGCCGTTTTGCGGAATGCCCGTAACCCGACAATCGTCTGTAGTTGTTTACAGTCATATGTCTGTAATTCATAGGAAGACAATCTGAAGACGCCGTATCCGACCAAATTAACATTCTAATTCTGGTACTTATGGATAATAATATGGTATCTTACTATTCAGGGATCGTATAAGATAGATCGAATATGGATTTGCAGAGTGGTTCCGTAATATAGTCGTGGCGAGAGCTAGGGAGATAATCGGCCCAGTACGCCCGGTTCGGGCGGCTTCGAAGCGAACGGGTACTGCCCATCGATCAAATCACCAACGAGGGCGCGTCCAGCGGTATGGATACCTCGACGGCAACTCCAAAATCTCGGTGGCGCCGCCAGATCCGCCGAACCGTCGTACGAGTATCCTTCAGGGGGTAACATTGCGGCCGGCTAATTGGGTACAGTCATTGGTATGACATCCAATTCATGTCGAGTTAGAATCGTAATATCAAATCTGACATATAACGGGGGTATCTACCCCATTGGTCGATAGACAAGATGTGACAGAACTCGGTAATTAGGAACGGTCCGACTAGATCGACTCGCGGTACCGCAGCAGGAATCGTGGGCGGCGATCCGGCGCGATCACGACCGGGACTGGCGGGACCGCCCTGCCCGTCACCCTTCGACATGTTCGATGCGAGCGTAGCGGCCGGCGCGCCAGCCGGAAACGAGCGCGACGATCGTTCCCACGAGGATCGCGAGCGCGAAGCCACCGAGGTAGATCTCGGGCGTCGTCTGCAGGAGTCGTTCGAACCCCAACATCGACGCCGAGAACCGGTTCAGCCCGAGCACGGCCAGCGGCGTCGCCGCGACGCCGATCAGACCGCCGACCAGACCGATGACCAGGCCCTGGGCGCCGATCGTGCCGGCGAGGACGCGCCGAGAGAGGCCGACCGCCCGCAGCGCCGCGAGTTCGTCGCGCTGCTGGTGGGCGACGAGCGCGAACAGGTTGGCCGTCAGGACGACACCGCCGAGGACGGCCAGGCCGACCAGCGTCGCGCCGCTGGCGAGGACGATCGTGCGCTCCTCGAGCATCGACTGGACCTGTTGGTCGCTGGTCCGGACGTCGTATTCGGGGTAGTCCGCGTTGAGATCGGCCGCGACGGCGTCGCGGTCGGCGTCCGATTCGACGTCGGCGGTGATGAAGGTCGCCCGGTCGGTCCCCGACGTTCCGGCGACGGCCTGCAGATCGCCGAGCGGCACCGTCATCGCGGGCGAGCCCAGGTACTGCGAGTAGTAGCCGGAGATGCCGATGACGGTAAACTCGTGAGTCGCCGCCGTGTGCCGGCTGGTCCCGACGTGGATCGTGTCGCCGACCGAGACGCCAAGTTCCTCGGCGACCCGCGGGTCGATCACGATTTCGTTCCGCTCGGGCTCATCGGGCGGGGGGCTGGCGGCGGTCTCCTCGTCGACCTCGAAGCCGTGGCCCGCCTCGAAGTCGAACCCGTCGTGGGTCTCCTGGACGCCGACCGCGGGGCGGCGCTGGAGCTCCGACGGGTCCGTGCCGACGTAAATGTCGTACATCGCGATCGGCGAGGCGGAGCTGATGTCATCCCGCGCGGTGAGCTCCGCCGACACACCGTGGGCGCCCGCGATCGGGTTCTCCGTGCCGCTGGCAGTCGGATCGACCGGTTCCCGCGAGACCCAGATATCCCGATCGGCGTTGTCCAGGCCCCGCTCGCCCTTCTCGAGGACGCCGACGCCGAGGCTCGCGAGCACCGTCACCGAGAGCACGGCCAGCGTGACCGCGACCACGGTGAGGGCGGTCCGGCCCGGCGAGCGCCGGAGCTGGGCGAGCGCGAGGCCGAGGACCGCTTTCGCACGGATCACCGCGCCGCTCAGTCCCGATCCCGATCCCGGGCTCATCGTCCCACCTCCGCCAGGACCGAGGTCCGCGCGGCCACCGCCAGGGGATAGGGCACGGCGACCAGGCCGGCGACGAAGGCGACGACGATCGCGTAGGGAACGAAGATCGGGTGGAAGTGCGCGACCGTCCCCGGGGCGACGGTCGCGCCGGCGATGGCGTTGACGCCGAGGATGCCGAGCATTCCGAGGGGAATGCCCGCGAGTGCGCCCGCAAGCGTCGTGACTTCCGTCGAGATTGCGACGACGGCGAGCCGGCTGTGGGTCGGGTATCCGACCGACTCGAGGACGGCCAGGTCCCGCCGGTCCTCGTCGACGGTCATCCCCATCGTCGTCGCGACGAACGACGCGCAGATGGTGACGCCGACGAGCAACGCGATTACGCTCGTCGCGAACGCCAGGCCGTCGTCGAACAGCGCCGAAGGGTCGGTGCTTCCGGCGACGTCGACCGACGCGGCGGGATAGGCGTCGGCGGCGGCCGCCTCGGCCGCGTCCTCCTCGCCCCAGATCAGGATTCGGTCGGCGAGCTGC
Source organism: Natrinema salifodinae (assembly GCF_900110455.1). NCBI lineage: Archaea > Methanobacteriati > Methanobacteriota > Halobacteria > Halobacteriales > Natrialbaceae > Natrinema > Natrinema salifodinae. The sequence continues at coordinate 141,828 of NZ_FOIS01000001.1, forward strand.
CCGTCGTCGGCGCCGGCGACGGTCTGGAGTTCGCTCAGGTGGACGAGCGCGAACGGAGCGCCGGCCTCGCTCTCGCCGTCGTCGACCGCTGCGACCGTGACCGTGGGCGCGTTCTCGGCCTCCGGTCCCATCCAGAGGGTCAACTCGTCACCAGCGGACGCATCGAGGCTGTCCGCCGCGGTGCGAGAGAGCACGATTGTGCCCTCCCGCGGACCGTCGTACGAGCCGTTTGCGTAGTGGGGATCGCCCGGCTCGAGGCTGCTCGTCGACATCCCCGCGACGGTCCGCGACTCGTCGTCGGGATCGATCCCGACGAGTCGGACGGTCCGCGGCTCGCCGTCGGCCCCCTCGAGTCGCGCCGTCTCGATTAGCATCGGCGACGCGTGCTCGACGCCGTCCTGGGAGCGGATCGTCGCGGCCCGCTCGTTGGTCTCGCCGAGGTTCGGTCCCTCGACCCCGTCGACCGAGGAGAGCGTGCTCCCGTCTTCCGGCGCGACGCGGACGTCGGCGTCGTCCTCGGTCACCACGCCGCCGTCGGCCAGCGCCAGCGCGACGCCCGTCACGGTCAGCAGGAACGCGATCGTCAGCGCGACGGCGGCGACCGTCGACGCGACCCTGGCCGCCGTCGTCCGCGTTGCGCGTTTCCACCACCTGATGACCGTCAGACCGACCAAGCCGCGCCAGCGCGTGCGTCGCGGCCCCGCACTGGGACCGGAACCGGGGCCCGAGCTAGGGCCGGGTGTCCCGTCGGTCCCGCCGTCACCGGCCATCGTCGACCACCCGTCCGTCGCACAGTGTGACAACCCGGTCCGCGACGGACAGCGTGGCCTCGTCGTGGGACGCGACCACGACGGCCCGGTCGCGACCGATATCGGTCAGGAGCTCGAGGACGTCCGCGCCGGTCGCCGTGTCGAGTTCGCCCGTCGGCTCGTCGGCGACGATCACGTCCGGATCCGTCGCCAGCGCCCGCGCGATCGCTACGCGCTGGCGCTCGCCGCCGCTCAGTTCGCCGGGCAGGTGCGTCGTCCGATCGCCGAGCCCGACCGCCTCTAGCAGCGCCGTCGCCCGCTCTCGCCGACCGGCCCTGGGGACGCCCGCCTGAACCAGGGGCAACGCGACGTTCGCGCGGGCGGAGAGCGAGGGCATGAGGTGAAACCGCTGGAAGACGATCCCGACGTGACGCCGGCGCAGCTCGGTCCGTTCGGTCTCGGACAGCGTCGTGAGGTCGGTCCCGCGCAGTTCGACGCGGCCGCTCGTCGGCACCAACAATCCGGCGACGGTGTGGAGGATCGTCGACTTGCCGCTCCCGCTTGGTCCCTCGAGACCGACGATGGTCCCCGTCGGTACCTCGATGGAGACGTCGCGGAGCGCGGTCACCGCCCGCTCCCGACCCGACCGGAGCCGACCGCCGGTAGAGCCGTACTGGTGTGTAACGCCCTCGAGACGAACGGCCGTCGTCGGTTCGCCCCCGTCGTCCTCGCGGCTTCGATCCCGCTGGGCGGGTCCCCGGGCCGACGAGCGCGAATCGTAAACTGTGTGATCGGACATCCTCACGCGATCTCGTTGCTACCCGACGGCGGACCGACCCATTGTTTCGACCCGGTTACCCCTGCAAGACGTCTCTTAACGGTTATCCCGGTCGATACAACCGTTCGGAGACGGCAACGCGATGTCGCCAGCGATCGACTAGTCAGTCGCGAGACGGTCGTATGCTTGCCGTGACGGCAACTGTCCCGCTTGGGAAAAGTATGCAGTAGGGAACGCGTTTTCCGGCGATTCGGTATCGAAACGGCGCCGTACAGATTGGCGGTCGATCACGTTCTACGGCGGCGCGTTCTACGGCGGATTCGGTCGCGCACGCCTGGCGGGACGGCCGGCGTCGCCGCCTCGCGATCGGCCGCTCAGGCGACCGTCTCGAGGGCCGCCCGGAGCTCGTCGACGGCGGTGGCGAGCTGGTCGCGCGAGATCGTCAGCGGCGGCTGGAACCGCATGACGTTCTTGTAGTAGCCGCCGACGCCCATCACGACCTGCGACTCCTCGCGGAGGTAGTCGCTGACCGCCGACGCGAGTTCGGCGTCCGGCTTCGGGGCGACGTTCTGCGGGCCCGTCGTCCCCGGCTCGACGAGTTCGACGCCCCACATCAGGCCGAGTCCCCGGGTCTGGCCGACGACGTCGAAGTCCTCCTCGAGCGCCGCGAGTTCGTCGGCGAGCCAGGCGCCCTGCTCGCGGGCGTGGTCGACCACGCCGTCTTCCAGTTCGTCGATGGTCGCCAGCGCGGCGGCGCAGGCGACGGGGTTGCCGCCGAACGTCGAGAGGTGGTCGCCGGACTCGAAGGCGTCGGCGATCTCCGCCGAGGCGGTGAACGCGCCGAGCGGGAGCCCGTTGGCGATCCCCTTAGCCTGGGTCAGGATATCGGGTTCGACGTCGAAGTGCTCGGTCGCGAACAGCTCGCCGGTCCGGCCGTAGCCGGTCTGGACCTCGTCCAAGATGAGCAAGGCGCCGTGGTCGTGGGCGATCTCGCGGACCCGTTCGAGCCAGCCCTCGGGCGGGACGATGATCCCGGCTTCGCCCATGACGGGCTCGACGACGACCGCCGCCAGGTCGCCGCTGGTGTGCGAGCCGATGACCCGCTCGAGTTCGTCGGCGCACTCCGGACCGCACTGCGCGCCGTCACAGCGCGGACAGCGGTAGCCATAGGGCGGCGCGGTGTGGGCGACGTCGTTGATCGTCGGCGCCATCCCCTGCTTGTAGGCCTTGTTCCCTGTCAGCGCCAGGCTGCCGAGGGTGCGCCCGTGAAAGCCCATCTCGAGGGCGATGACCTCCTTCGAACCGGTGTACTTCCGGGCGAGTTTGATCGCGCCCTCGACGGCCTCCGTCCCGGAGTTACAGAAGAAACTCTTCTGCAGGTCGCCTGGCGTCACGTCGGCGATCCGTTCGGCCAGGTCGGCGACCGGTTCGTTCGGATGGACGTACGAACAGCCGTGGACGAATTCGTCGAGTTGGTCCTTCGCGGCGTCGACGACGGCTTCGTTCCCGTGGCCGACGTTCGTTACGGAGATGCCGGAGAACACGTCGAGGTACTCGTTCCCGTCGAAGTCCTCGAGCGTGCACCCCTCGGCCCGTCTGACCGGCACGTCAAGGGACTTCCAGATGGACATCACGTGCTCGTCGTACGCCGCCTCGACGGCAGCATTTGACTCGTGTTTAGACATAGTAGCAATAACGGTACTACCTCCTAATAAAACATACTATGCTGAACTCAGTACGACACGCATCGTTGCTCGGGTAACCGGAGCTACGCGGGCGGAAATCGGACGAACGGTCCACCGTCAATCAATCCGGCGTTCGATCCGTCGAACTGTATCCGACTAGCGGCCGAATTTGTGGCGATTGTTCGAATAGTGTTTAATCCCGCGGCGCCTCTCCGCGGATATGGACGAGCGGAACATCCGCATTCTCCAAGCCGTGGCGGAACTGGGTACGGGAAGCCCGGACGAGATCGCCGAGCACACCGGCATTCCGAAGTCGACGGTCCACTACCGGCTCACGAAACTCAAAGAGCAAGGCGTCGTGACGAACGACTTGCTGGACGTCGACCTCGAGCAACTCGGCCTCGATATCACGGTCATCACGGAGGTCATCGCGGAGTACGACGACCAGTATCACGAGCAGGTCGGCGAGCAGTTAGCCGCCATCGAAGGGGTCAACCAGGCGTACTTCACGATGGGGGACACCGACTTCGTCGTCATCGCTCACCTCTCGGACCGCGAGATGGTCCACCGACTCATCAGCGACTACGAGGCGATCGACGAGGTCGTCCGCACGAGTTCGCAGTTCGTCGTCGAAACCGTCAAGGACGAATCCCGGCCGCTGAACGACTTCTCGCTGGAAACGCTGCTAGAACACACCGCGGATATGGACTGACCGGCGGCGCCGGTTGCGCGGTTATTCGAGTTCGTCCAGTTCGAGGTCCGCGAGTTCGAGGTCCGACTCGGTCGACGAAATCCCGTAGAGTCCGACGCCGAGCAGCGCCCAGAAGAGGACGATCGCCCACTCGTAGGGCCAGACGAGCGCCGACGGGCCGCCCGGCAAGTAGAGTCCGATGAAGCCAAGCGTCAGGACGAGCGCGACGGCACCGAACGCGTAGCCGAACGGCAGTTCGAGCGGCCGCTCGAGGTCGGGTTCGCGCCGCCGGAGCACGAAGAAGGAGACGACCACGAGGAACCAGGCGACGACCAGGCCGAGGCCGCTGGCGTTGACGATCCAGACCAGCATCTGTTCGCCGAACAGCGGTGCGAAGACCGAGAGGCCACCGAGGAGGGCGACGGCCGTCGACGGCGTGTTGTACTCGGGGTGAAGCGTGTTGATCCGCTTCGGGATCATCCCCGAGTCGGCGAGCGCGAAGACGGCGCGGCTCGCTCCGAGCAGGAAGGAGTTCCAGCTCGTGAGGATACCCGCGATACCGGCCAGCGCCATGATCCGGCCGATCACTCGGCTGTCGAAGATCGCCTCCATCGCCGCGGCGGCCGGAAGCGGGCTCTCGACGAGTTCGGCGCCGGGCATCGCTTGTCCGGACGCCCAGATCACGGCGATGTAGAACAGCGCGGCCAGCGTGACCGAGGCCGGGATGAGCAGTCCGATGAGACGCGGCGAGACGTCCGCCTCCTCCGCGGACTGCGGGATGACGTCGAACCCGACGAACATGAACGGGGTCATGATCGCGACCGTTGCCACGCCCGTCGCCCCGACGTCCGACAGCGGTGGGTTCGGCTGCGACTGCCCGTTGAAGACAGATCCGATGACGAGCATGACGCCGGCCAGGCCGATGACCAGCGCCAGGAGCGTCTGGAACTGCGCCGCGGGTTTCACACCGCGGTAGTTCAGCGCCGTCATCGCGACGGCGCCGAGTCCGCCGACGAGGATCCAGGAGGCGTAGACCGGCTCACCGGCCACGGTCCAGAGTTCGAACACGTTGAAGCCGGGCACGATGTACGCCATCGCGGACGGCAACGCGACGACCTCGAAGACGACGACGCCCACGTAGCCGAGGACGAGCGACCACGTACAGATGAACGATCCGAGCGGACCGAGCGCCCGGAAGCTGTAGACGTGCTCGCCGCCGACGAACGGCAGCGCGGAGGCCAGTTCACCGTAAATCAGGCCGACGATACACACCATAACCGCGCCGACGACGAATCCGAGTACGGAGCCGCCGACGCCGGCTTCGTCGAGCCAAAACCCCGTCTGGATGATCCATCCCCACCCGATCATTGCACCGAACGCGAGCACGAAGAGATCCTTCTTCGTCAGGATGCGCTCGAACTGTCTGCCATCTTCACTCATACCACGCAGTGGCAAACAGTACGTCTTAAGTTTAACTATTCCGCTCGCTATGAGACTGCGTTCTTCATCTAGTCAATCAATCGAACTACGTTCAACGAGTGTCGAACGGGAGGCGACAGACGCGACGCTCGTCAAATTTCGATCGGTAAGGGCCAAATATAATCGCCGAAACGGCTGCCTACCGTCCTTACTCTGCCCCTATTCCGCGGTACGCTGCTCATAGTATAGACCGTCGCATCCGGTACGTCAATTCGATGACCCGTACCAGATCGAGACAGTCGTCATCGTGGAACGATAGTCCAATCGACACTCCCTCCGGTGTCGCACGGCCGTCGCGACGTCCCGGTCGCCCCCCGACGCGACTCGACGCGTCCCCGACGATCGAATCCGAACCCGCCGATTCGAGGGCCGAGGCGTAACCATGGCGGGACTCCGACCGCTCCTCGCGGGCAAGCGCCAGGCGCTGCTCGCGCTCGGACTCGGCCTGGTCGTGATCGCCAGCCTCGTCGTCGCGGGCGCCAGCGCGGGAGCGACCGCGAACGCAAGTGCCGTCGATCCGGACGTTTCGAGTTCGGACGGCAACGTCTCCGAAGCAGCCTACGTGGAAGCCGCGCCGGAACCGGGCGACCCCTACTTCGAGGCGGCGGCCGACGACGGTAGTTGGATCAGCTACGACAACCCGCGCGACGAGTATCGGAGCCCCTACCTCGGCGACGGCTCCGGGAAGATCTGCGTGACCCTGGTCAACGAAAACGGCGAGCCGGTCGTCGGCGAGTCGGTCCCGGACACGTCGGTGACGATTCCGACCGGCGGTGCGACGACCTGGCACCCCGACGCGGATCCGATCACGGTCCAATTCCCCATGACCGAGCACTACGACCGGCCGCTCGACGGCGACCAGTTCGGGACCAGCGAGGACATCTCGCAGGGCGACGGCTACATGGACTCCCACTGCTACGAGTTCCACGGAAACCCCGAAGACGCGACCCTCGAGTACGGCGAAGCGCAGATAAACGGCGAACACGCCGATCGGATCGACGTCGTCGGGTACATCCAGCAAGAGCCCGAAGGGGACGGCTGGGACACGGACATCGACCCGATCGACGCCGCCGAGTCCTACGAGGAAGCCGGCGGGAGCTGGACCTACGAACCCGGTTCCACCCACGGCCAGGTCGACGTCATTTTGCAGCTCGACGCGCCGGCCGACGAACGGTTCGATCCCGACGACCCGAGAGAGACGTCCGATTCCAACGGGACCGAGTCGGGCGAGGACTCGGACGAGACGAGCGACGGGACCGGTTCCGACGGCGATGAGATGCCCGGCTTCGGCGCGCTCGCGGCCGTCGTCGCCCTCTCGGTCGCCGTCCTCGCCCGCTACCGCGGCTAACCGTTGTCGACTCGCAAGTCGCCGTCCGTAGCCGATTTCGATCTCGAGTCGCATCCGCGGTCCGCGTCCGTCGCGAGCCGCCGCGACCGACGCAGTCGATACGATCTACCGACGGGAGCCAGGCGCGACCGCGGTCGGGTACGACGACGGATCGGCGTACCTGACGGCTGTTGCTGGTCCGTCGATAGTCAGTCCGTCCGCGGACCGAACAAAAAATTGGACAGGGAACGGCTACGGGTGTAGCCGGGAACCATGGAGCTCCTCGCACGTCGTGACGGGGCGAACGGAACTGATGGGGAAATCCATCGACAGACTGTCGTACCCCCGTCTATCCGACGATTCGTTCGAACTGCAATAAGACTGCTGGCCAACCGGTCCGATAGGTGATACGAATTACCGACGGCAGCGGAAGGAAGCTGTGTTTCCGGACCGCATCACGTCGCGACCGGCGAGCGGTCAGTAGCTGCGGCGGGGCCACTGTTCCGGCAACCGATGTGACCAGCGCGGCCGACCGCGTCGGTCGCCGGAACCAATTAGGTTTTGTCGGTCGCCGCGAGACACCCGAAAAATGACGACCACGAGCGACTCCGACGATCAGCCCGCGCGCGTCCCCATCGTCTGTTCCGCCTGCGAGACGACCAGCCGCATCCCGCTCTCCGACGTCGCCGACGCCATCGAACGACACAACGACCAGCTCCACGACGGGGACGACGTTGCCGAAGTCGATCCCGACGTCGCCGACCGCATCGCGGACCTGGTCGCCACGGAACTCGGCCTGCTTGACGACGCGGAGTGAGCGGACGGCCCCGACTCACCGGTGTCGGGCTGCGATCACCGACGGAAGAACTCGCGGAGTTTCTCGACGAGCGACCGAGACGAACCGCCTTGCTCCCGCTTGGTGACGATTCCTTCTTCATCGGGCGAGTCGTCGAGTTGGACGTCGGGACGTTTCGAATCCATACCCTCGAATTACGGAGATACCGAGGACAAGTATTGGCCTTGAAAGTGTAACCCGCCGACCCTCGCGGCTCGAATGACGGTTCGGAACACTGTTCCACATTCCGTCTTATTCCCACTCGAGAGGTTATATTTCGCCTGTTCCGACCGTTAGTTCAGTGAGAAGGCTTATACTGTTATACCCGACTGTGTCCACCATATGGCACCCGACAAAGTGACAGTCGATAACGACACCGGACGCTCAGCCGCCGATTCGACGGTCCCTGCATCCCCGATCGGTACCGAGACGGCGGCGACGGCGACGATCGCGGCAACGCGAACGGCATCCGACGCCGATGCGGACGGCGACCTCCCGAACACGCTGACGATCATCGGTCAGGGCGTCCCCACGAGTTTCGAACTCACCGTCGACGGTGCGATCGAACTCGCCGACGAGGACCAGGCGACGGACGTGACCGTCCTCTCGGGAACCGCCGTCGAGGGCGCAATCGAGACCGACACGATCACGTTCCGGTTTAGCGGCGAACTGACCGACGTCACGTTCGTCGATCGCGGGATCACCGGCCTGGCGCCGGCGACGACCCCGAACGTCCACGTAGACTACGGCGCGCCCGACGCGTCCCAGTCCTAACGCGACGATTCGACGCGGCGACGGGCCGGGTCGAGGGACGGAGCGCGATTCGTTTCGCGGATCTCGCGGCACGATTCGATTTTTCGCTGTCGACGCTGTCTCGGCGACCAACACAGTCATGTGGCGCGCACGCCATCGATCCGATACGTAACGCGGCTCCCGACAGGGAGCAGTGATATCAATGGACGATGAACCTGCCGACAGTGATCGTGACGCCGGGGCGGAGGCCAACGCCGACTCCGAACCCGAGACTGATGCTGAGTGGATGCAACCCGCGGACAGGCCGATCCTCGAACTGATGCAAGACGACGACGTCTTCGAACCCAGCCACATCGACGAGGAGCGCATCTGCCGGGGCCCCCACGCGGCCTATCGATGTCGGGAGCTAACCAAGTACGGCCTTTTAGAGCGACTCATGCCCGGCATGTACGACATCACGGAGCTCGGCGAGCAGTACCTCGCGGGCGAACTCGACCCGAGCGAGCTCGAGCCCGACGAGAGCATCAACTTCCGCTGACCTGTCTGTCGCCGTTCGGCGGCTAGCGGTTGCTACGAGATCGAAGCCGGCGGCCTGCGGTCGTCGCCGTCGTCGGCCAGTTCGGTTTCGAGCGCCGGTCGGACGGCCGCTGCGTCCGTCTCGCCGAGCAGCGCGTCGATCACGTCCGTCGCCGCTGGCGCGTACAGCGGCCGGTTATCGTTCCCGCACCGATCGTCCATGAGACAGGCGGGACAGCCCTCGTCGCGCCCGCACTCGCAACCGGTCATCAGCTCCCGCGCCCGCTTGGCGACCGCCTCGTACTCCTCGTAGATGCGGCGAGAGAAGCCCAGCCCGCCGTCGACGCCGTCGTAGATGAACCAGCCGCTGGTGTCCGGGGCGTCCGGCAATCGATTGGTCGCCAGGCCGCCCAGATCGGACGCGTCCACGGTCAGTTCCAGCGGCGCGACGGCGATCATCGCGTGTTCGATGGCGTGAATGCCCCCGAGGTACCCGTGAAGCCGCGGGGGGAGCTCCTCGCATTCGTCGTTGTGGTACTCGCTGTGAGCGGCCGTGACCGCGCGTTCGACGTCGTCGGGGACCTCGGCCCAGCAGAGCTGCGTCCGCATTTCCAGCGGCGGGACGCCGGTTTCGAGGCCGGTCTCGCGGACGTCGCCCGAGCCGAGTTCCCGCTTCATGAAGGTGTCGTAGCGAACGGTGACGGTGCCGTATCCCCAGTTGAGGCGGAACGGGCCGACCTCGCGCGACTCCCGGATTTCGGTGTCGTAGATCGTCGTCTGGCGTTGGGACTGAGTGTAGTAGTCGACGTCGGCCGGTTCCAGTTTCACGAAGGGCTGCGGGCGGTCCTCCCGCAGTTCGACGACCTGGTACCGGTCGCCGCGGTAGAGCACTGTCGCGCCCTCGTGGTAGTCTCGGTACGCGCGTGCGCGGCCGATCGGCTGGTGATCGAACGAGTCGTCGCCCGCCAGGCGGACCTCGAAGGCGTTCCCGCCGGAGGCGTAGAGGCTGATCTCGTCTTGGGGGCGGTCGCGGTGGGCGTAGGTGACGCCGCCCGCGAGCGAGCCCTCGAGGTCGCCGGTCCGCCGGCCGTACTCGACGGCCCGCTCGAGGCGGTCGCGCCCGCCGAAGCGGTCGGCGTCCGCGCGGGTCAGCGGCAGTTCCTGGGCGGCACAGCGCAGGTGCTGGAGGTAGACCGGGTTGTTCTCGAGGTCGACGACCGCGCTCTCGGGTGCTTCCTCCAGGAGGTACTCGGGATGGCGGAGGATGTACTGATCGAGCGTCGCGTGACTGGGAACGAACACCGAGAGGGCGTTGCGCTCGTCGCGGCCCGAGCGGCCGATGCGCTGCCAGAACGACTGCCTGGAGCCGGGGTAGCCCAGGAGGACGGTGCCGTCGATCCCGCCGACGTCGATCCCGACTTCGAGCGCGCTGGTCGTCGCGACGCCGTCCAGATCGCCGGTCTTGAGTCGGTGCTCGGTGCCTCGCCGCGCTTTCTTGCCGTGGCCCGCGTTGTACGCGGCCAGGTCGGCGCGTCCCCGATAGGGAAACTTCGGGGTCTCGAGGAACTCCCGCGCCCGTCCGACGGCCAGTTCGGTCTGCTTCCGCGAGTCACAGAACAGCAACGAGGGGACGCCGTGATAGCAGCAGTGGGCCCAGACCTCGGGCGCCTCGACGGTCGCGGGTCGTTTGCTCGGGGTCCAGTCGGACCCGTCGCCCGCCGCGTCGCCTCCGCTCCCGTCCCCGCTTTCGGTTCCGTCTCCGTCGCCGCCGCTGCCCTCCTCGTCAGCCGGCGGATCCCAGAAGACCAGGTGGCGGCGACCGCTAGGCGAGCCGTCCGCGTCGATCACCATCGCGGGCTCGCCGGTCAGCGTGCGGGCGTGTTCGGCCGGATTCCCGATCGTCGCAGTCGTCAGCACGTACTGGGGATCGCCGCCGTACCAGCCGATTACGCGGCGAGCGCGCCGGAGGATCCAGGCGGCGTGCATCCCGCTGACGCCGGTCCAGGCGTGGGCCTCGTCGATCACGAGCAGCGAGCAGTTCGCGTGGAACTCGGCCCAGCGGTGGTGGCCCTCGAGGTACTGATTGAGTCCCGCGAAGTTCGTGATGACGACGGTAGCCTCCTCGCGGATTCGGACCTTCTCCTCGCGGTTCGTGTCGCCGTCGTAGACGCCGACGGTGACGTCGACGCCGAGGGCGTCGAAGAGGTCGTTGAGCTCTCGCTCCTGGTCGCGGCTGAGCGCCTTCGTCGGGTAGACCAGCAGCGCGCGCACGTCGGGATTCTCGCGAAATCGCCGCGCGATATCGAGTCCGTAGACGTAGGTCTTCCCGGAGGACGTCGACGTCGCGACGCAGACGTTCTCGCCGTCGGCCAACGCGTCGAGCGCCGCGGCCTGGTGGCTCCAGAGATCGACCCCCAGGTTCGCCGCGAGTCCGGCCGGAAGCGCCTCGCGGGCCGGGACGTGCTCGGCCGGTTCGGCCGGCAGGACGAACTGCTCGCGGGCCTGGTGGGCGTAGCGAGCCGCGGGATAGGTCTCGCGGAGCCGGTCGGCGGTCAGGGCGAGGCCGTCCGGGCCGGTGCTGTGGCGGCGGTTCGTCGGTCGTTCGGCGTCGATATCGGTGTCGTCGGATGGCATCGGTAGCGAGTCAGAAGTCGGCGAGCCCGGTCTGGGTCGTCGAGTCGGCGGTCGATCCGTTCGTCGCTTCTTCCGCTCCGTCGTCCTCGTTCGGCTCGGGTTCGGCCGCCGCGATCGCGTCGAAAACGGCGGCCAGTTCGCGGACGTCCGCCTCGCAGTACCGTCGGGCGGCGTCCCAGTCGATTCCCGCGTCCGCGTCGGATTCGGCGGCTCCGGCGGTCCCCGTGGGCTCGACGGCTCCAGCATCGTCGGCGGAGCCGACGGAAGAATCCTCGAGCAGCCGTCGGATCCGCTTCGCGAGGGACCTTCCGTCGAGCGCCGCCGCAGGGCCCGAACGGGCACAACCCAGGGCGGCGGCGACGGTTTCGAGGCGATTCGTTCGGCCCGGCAGGACGGCGTTGTCCCGCCGCACCGCCCAGTCGTAGGGGTCGTACGTCTGGACCCGATCGCGCCAGTACTCGCGGTACTCGGGCGCGTAGCGGACGACGAATCGATCGAGATGTTCGTAGTCGAACCCGTAACCGTTCCAGGCGATCAGCGACGGCCGCTCGTACTCGGCGGCCAGCCACGAGACGAATTCGCGGGTCGCGGCGCCTGGCTCGTCGCGGGACGGATCGGCATCGACGAAATCGACGTACGCGTCCCGTTCCGGGTCGTAGACGCCGATCAACCAGATGATCGTCGGCCGAAGTCCGTCGGTCTCGATATCGACGAACAGCGGTGTCGCCGTCTCGGCGGTCGGCGGGACCGGCTCGTCCGTCCGGCGGACGACGCGAGATTCGGCGAGCGCACGCGCGCTGTGGAGCAGCTCCCGGGCCGTGGCCGCGCCGATGCCCGCGATCTCGCGCAGGTCCGTTTCGGCCGCGTCGGCGACGGCCGCGCGCGTCTCGTACCCGTGTGTTCGGAGCCGATCCGCCGTCGTCGGACCGACGCCGTCTAGCGCCTGCAGTCCGAACCGATCGGCCGGCGCCGACGAGACGGCCACGCCGCCGCCTCGATCGCAAGTGAGGCGGGCGAGTTCGACCGCGCCGGAACGTCGCAGCGGGGCGACACCACGCACCGGCAGCCGGACCCGGTCGCCGTCGACGGTCGCGTCCCAGACGTGATCGTAACTCGCCGGGAGCGCGCCGGAGAGGAACGTCGTCGAGCCGCCCGTCCGGCGCTGGTAGCGAGCGATCTCCCTGCGCCCCTCGAGCGTGGCCTCGAGCGCGACGGCGTCGGTCGTCGGCTCGAGATCGTCGCAGACGACGTAGTCGGCCCGGGCCGCGGGTTCGGGCGGCTCCTCGAGCAGTGACGCTGCGCTCGCGAAGGCGACGGTGACGTCCGCCACCGTCTCCGTCCGGACGTCGGCGGGGCCGCCGGCGAAGACGACCGGGCCGTCGAACGCACGCCGGAGGCGACTCACGATCCGGACGTCCGAGGCCTCGCGAACGACGTAGACGAGGTCCGGGTCGAAGTACTCGAGGGCGTCGCGCAGCGCCGCGTCCGCCAGATCGGCGACGGCGTCACAGCGTAACGCCAGCAGGTCTCCCCCCGTTTCGGTTTCGGACCCGGCTCCGGGTTCGGTTCCAGTCCCGGCGGTCATAGCGAGAAAATACCAGCGGCCGGCAATAAGGGTTCGTGAACGGACGATCGGCGGCGTCGGACTCGCGCCGGACGATCGTGAGACGTCACGGCGAGACGGCACACGACGGCGTCAGGCCGTCTCGGCCGCGTTCGGCACGTGCTCTTCGAGGAAATCCGTGACCGCGTCTCCGCCCTGGAACCCCTCGGCTAGGCGCGCCGTCTCGGTGCCGTCCTCGAACAGGATCAGCGTCGGCACCGACCGGATGTCGAACCGGTCGACCAGATCGATGTCGTTGCCGGGGTTGATCATCCCGATCGCGACGTCGGTCGCGCGGGCGACGTTGCCGAGCACCGGCTCCATCGCCTGGCACAGCGCACAGCCGCTGGTGTAGAACTCCACGAGCGCCACGTCGTTGGTTTCGACGAAGTCGTCGAGCTCGTTGCCGGTGTCGAATCGGCTCGGTTTGCTGGCGGTGGCCATGTCCGGTGCTACGAGCCGTCCGCTGAAACGTGTGACGGACGCCGAACCGGCCGTCGCCGATCGGTTCGATATCGCGATCGACTACCCGATTCGGCGGACGTTGTGGCGACGAACATTCACAAGAAAACCGTATTATGTGAACCGGAGTCGGAGTGTGATTTTATACGTGGCGATCGTAGCCTCGCTCGATGACCGGTCCCGCACCAGACCGCAGCGACGGTGGCCCGACCCGGCGGAAAGCGACGCTGTTCTGCTGGGAGTGTGACCACTCGAGTCCGATCGACGGTGACTGGCACCGCCGATCGGCCGACCGGCACGTCGCCTACGTCTGCCCCGACTGCGAGACGACGCTCGCGACGCGTCCCCGGTCCGGCGAGTCGGTCGCCGAGCCCGAGTCCGAGATGGACCAGGCGACGCCGAATCCGTTGACGGCCTGGCGGAGAGCGTTTCGTACCACGGCGACCGTCTGGCGGGCGAGCGTCGACATCGGGTTCGTCGGGCTGCCCGCACTGTGTGGCATTCCACCGGTCTGGTCACGTCGCTCCGGGCTCGGTCGACCGGCCGTCCGAACGGTGACTCGGCCGCACGCCCGCGGCGATCACTGTCGATAGCGTCGACAGATCGACCGCCACCCTATACGACCATTCAATTTTAGCGGCTGTTTTTCTGTCAGTGTAATCCGCACTCCGAATATCTCATATTATAACGGACAATCGGCCAATTTCTGGGAGATTTGCGCATATTCGCCCACAACAGTAGAATTTTAATAGTGGGATCCGTCGTCATACTCGAGCAGAAGATGACAGACGGGTACCTGACCGCTGCGGAAGAAGACGTACTGGAAACGATCGAAGCGGAAAATATCGACTTCCTTCGGCTGCAGTTCACTGACATCCTGGGCACGGTCAAGAATGTCTCCGTTCCGGCCCGCCAGGCCGAGAAGGCCTTCACCGAAGGCATCTACTTCGACGGCTCCTCGATCGAAGGCTTCGTTCGCATCCAGGAATCGGACATGCGGCTCAAGCCCGATCCGGACACATTCGCGGTGCTTCCGTGGAAACAGCGCGAGGACGGGGCGTCCGCCCGGATGATCTGTGACGTCATCAACACCTCGACGGGCGAGCCCTTCGAGGGCGACCCGCGCCGCGTCCTCAAGAACGCCCTCGAGCGCGCCAACGATCTGGGCTACACGGTCAACGCCGCGCCCGAGCCGGAGTTCTTCATGTTCGAGGAGGACGAGGCCGGCCGCGCGACGACCGACACTGCCGACCACGGCGGCTACTTCGACCTCGCGCCGAAGGACCTCGCCTCCGACGTCCGCCGCGACATCATCTACGGCCTCGAAGACATGGGCTTCGAGATCGAGGCCAGCCACCACGAGGTCGCTCGCGGCCAGTACGAGATCAACTTCGAGTACGACGACGCGCTGTCGACGGCCGACAACGTCGCCACGTTCCGGACGGTCGTCCGCGCGATCGCCGCCGAACACGACCTCCACGCGACGTTCATGCCCAAGCCGATTCCGAAGATCAACGGCTCGGGGATGCACACCCACCTCTCGCTGTTCACCGAGGACGGGGAGAACGCCTTCCACGACGAGGACGACGAGTTCGACTTGAGCGAGGAGGCTCACGCCTTCACCGCCGGGATCCTCGAGCACGCCCCTGCGATCACCGCCATCGCCAACCCCACCGTCAACAGCTACAAGCGCCTGGTGCCCGGCTATGAGGCACCAGTCTACGTCGCCTGGTCGGACCGGAACCGCTCGGCGCTGGTCCGCAAACCGGCCGCGCGCGTCCCGGCAGCCTCCCGGATCGAACTCCGCTCGCCGGACCCGTCCTGTAACCCCTACCTCGCGCTCGCCGTCATGATCCACGCCGGCCTGGACGGCATCGAGCGTGACCTCGAGTGCCCTGCTCCGGTTCGAGAGAACATCTACGAGTTCGACGAGCAGAAACGCGAGGAGTACGGCATCGACACCCTCCCGTCGAACCTCGGCGAGGCCGTCGAGGCTCTCGAGGCGGACGAGGTCATCTACAGCGCCCTGGGCGAACACGTCGGGCCGAAGTTCGTCGAGGCCAAAGAACAGGAGTTCGAGGACTACCTGGTCGACGTCTCCGAGTGGGAGCTCGACCGCTACCTCGAGACGTTCTGACGTCTGCGGCGACGGGAACGACACTCGACGGCAGCGCCGAAACGCCCCACCGTTCGTCGGGCACTCTCATCCGATTTTGACACACCACCGAGCGCGGCGTCTCGGTCGCCGTCCCGACGACGCGGTGTGGCACCCGTTCGCGACGACGTCCGCCGGTCTGATCGACGTCGCCGGCGCTCACCAACGAGTGCAGTGCGCGCAGGATGGTCCCCGTCGTCATCGCGAGCGCTTCTGAGGGCACCGATCGTGTCGCACCGCCGCCCACCTCGAGAGTCACCGTCCGAAGTGATCGAACGGAACGACGACGTTTTACGGGCCCTCGAGACTATCGAGAGGTATGCCCACGGACGAGCGACCGAGCCCGCCGACGGACGTCGACCGCGTCGGCCGCGAGGCTCTCCGGGAGCTCGCGGACCGAGATCCCGAAACGCTTCGCGCAGCGAGTACGTACCTCGCGGACTTAGCGGACTGGAAGGACCGAACGGACGCCGCTGCGGACGAGCGAGACGAGAGCGAGAGCGGCGACGATGGCGACGGGGACACGTGTGACGGCGCGCCCTCGTCGACCGATACGGCCGACTACCCGGACGGCGTCCCCGAACGAGCGAGCGTCTCGGTGGACGAGATCGGCGGGACCGAGTACCGCTACTACCAGTGGCGCGAGGGCGACGAGATCAGGTCGAAGACGGTCCGCCGATAGCCGACGTCCGACGGTGATCGCCGGCGGCGGCGTCGGTGTCAGTGCCGCGGGCCTGGCGTGGCTCCGCGACGTCGGTAATGCGCCGACGGCCGACGGTCTCATCGTCGCGCCGCCCTCGTGCGCGGTCCAGTCTCCGTTTCACCGGAAACCGGGTGTCCGGCGGGGACCGCTCGCCGATCGACTCGGTTGCAAACTCGCGCGTCGGTTCGACGTTCCGCGCCGGTGAGCCTGGCGGCTCGACGGCCGCTTCCGGTGCTCATCCCCCGCCGAGTACCGGCCGACCACCGCCTGCGCGGTCAGGCCAGGCCCCACTCTTCGTCGTCGATCCGGATCGACGTCAGTTCGTCGCGGTCGCCCAACAGGCGAAACGCGAAGCCGGCGTCGTCGCGTTCGTACTGCAGGTCGAGCGTCGTCACGTCGGCCGTCACCTCCGTCGTCGCGTTCGGTTCGTCGTCCCGGGAGCCCGGCGGATCGAGGTCGAAGTCGTCGTAGGCGACCCGCGTCGACGCTTCGACGGTTCCGTCCTCGTTGTAGACGTCGGCGTCGATTCCGTTGGCCTCCGCTTCCCGGATCTCCAGCCGGTACGTCTGCATCGTCATACCGCGAGTTCACCGGGCCAGGGGATGGCGATTCGGCTTTCGTGCGCTGGCGTCGCGGACCGCGGTCGTTACGCGTCCGCGGCTAGTTCGTCCTCGGTCGTATCGATGCCGAAGACCGCGTTACAGCCGCAGAACTGCGTCCGCCAGTTGAACAACAGGCCGATCCCCGCGAGCGCGGCCGTGGCGGCGGTGACGCGCCGCTCGTCGAGCGCCGCCGCGACGGCGACGACGACCAGCCAGATCCCGGCGACACCTCTCATAACGCGGTCGAGACCGCCCACGTTTCGCTCGAGTGCCATGTGAGTAGCTACTGTCAATCACCCTAAATACGTTCGGGGTCCGAGAAACTCGATTGATCTCCGAACCCCGACCCGCGATGCGTCCCAACGACGCGCCGTCGACCGTCGATCAGACCGACTCGTACGGCCCGAGCCGCGTCCCGTCGAGCAGGTACGCCTCGCCGTCGGCCAGGCCGGCCGGCAGGAACGGCGAGAGAAACGACTGGCCGGGGACGTTGATCCACGTCCCGCCGACGAGATCGTTGAACGCGGGCAAGACGACCGCTCGCGGCGGCGGTTCGTCGCCGTCGACCCACGAAACGCCGTCGTACTCCGGCCGCTCGCGGAACGGTTCGGGAGCGAGCCGTCCGCGCAGCCAGGCGCGCTCGACGCGGCTGCCGCCGACCTCGTCTTCGAGCCGGACGCAGGGGTGTTCGTGACCCAGACAGACCACGTCGGACTCGAGGACGGCCGGCGCGGGCCAGGTGTGGCCGTGACAGACGCCGACGGCGCCGAGCGCGACGCCGTCGCCGGGGACGACGTCGACGGCGGGGGTCTCCTCGTCCGCGGCGAGCCAGGTCCCGATCTGCCCGTCGTGGTTGCCCTTGACGACGGTCACGTCGAAATCGGCCGGAAAAGACTCGAACAACACTTCGAGTTCGCCGCGTTCGGCCCCGCCGGGGTCGCCGATCGAGTGCATGAGGTCGCCGAGGACGACCAGGCGATCCGGACGAGTGCGATCGAGCAGCGCCTGGAGTCGCTCGCGGCGGTCGGGCGCCCGGCTGGGGACGTCGACGCCGCGCTCGTATCGCAGTCCCGCCTCGTAGCCGGCGTGGTAGTCGGCGACGAGCAGCGCGCGTTGGGTCCCGTCCCCGTCACCGGTCCCGTCCCCGATCGTCGCGGTCGCGGCGGGCGCGCCCGGAACGGGCTCGACGAGCGGGGCGGTCGAGGAGGCGGGTGCGGACGCGGATCCTGGCTCGGCCGGACCGTCGTCGGGGGTATCCATGGGCCGGTTCAGATCGCCTTCAGCGTCTCGTCGTCGGGCTCGTAACACTGCCCGCCCATCAGCGCGTCCTGGATAGCGTCTTCGACCGCGGCCTCGGCGGCCCCCGTATCCGCGGCGACCGTCTCGACGAGTTCCGTCCGGTCGGCGCCGTCGCCGTCGTCGAGTTCCTCCATAGTTTCGACGACGTACGCTTCGAGGTCGACGTCGTCGGCCGGTTCGTCCTCGACAGCGGAGTCGTCGGCGTCGTCGGTCGCTGGCTCGGACTCGTCGTCGGTCGGCTCCGGTTCAGCGGCGTCCGCAGTTTCGGCCGCCGCTTCGCTCTCGTCGACCGGTTCGGATTCGAGTCCGGACGCGGGCGGTTCACCAGGGTCGTCGTCCGCCGGCTCCGCCGACTCCGCCGACTCGTCCGGTTCGGGCACGTCGATGTCGGCCTCGCCTGGTTCGTCGACTTCGGATCCGGTGGTGAACTCGGCACCGAACTCCGCTTCGATCTGCTCGCGCTCCTCCTCGTCCATCTCGTACATACCGTCGTCGACGCTGCCGGCGTCGAAGTCGCCGAGTTCGCCGTCCTTGTCGGCGGCAGGTTCAGGCTCGTCGGATTCGTCGACGGCAGCGGGTTCGGGCTCAGCGGATTCCGCTTCGTCGGCAGCCGGTGCATCGTTCTCGGCCGCGAGCGGTTCGTCGTCGGTATCGGTCGCTGCCGATTCGGGTTCGGGCTCGGACTCGGGCTCAGGCCCGGATTCGACATCGTCGCCCGCCGTCTCATCGACGGCGGTCTCCGTGTCGGTGTCGGTATCGGATTCGGCCTGGTCGGTCGATGCCGCTGCCGCCGTGGCGTCCGCCTCGGCGTCGGCGGCCCCGGAATCGGACTCGGTGCCCGTCCCCGCGCCCGCGGTCGCGGCGGCCGGTTCGGCGTCGACCTCGGCGGCGTCGGGTTCGTCGCTCGTCGCCGACGTCGCCGTGCCGGCCGCGGAGCCGGAGTGCGCTTCCGGCTCGTCGGCGTCGGTTGCCGCGCCGCCGGTCGTCGCCGCTATCGGCTCCGCCGGTTCAGTCTCTGTGTCGGCCGCGGCGTCGGGGTCGGTCGCGACGCCGCCCTCGAGCGCATCGGGATCGATCCCGTCGAGCTCGGCCAGCGCGTCGAACGTCGTCTCGTACTCGGGGCTGGTGTCGTCGGGCGCGAGATCGAGACCGCTCACCTGGTCGCGCTCGCCGGCGACGACCTCGACAGCCTCGAGCGCGCAGTCCCGCAGCGCCGCCAGGTACGACGGCGTCGTGCCGTAGTGGTCCTGAGCGAGCGGGAGTCCCGCCGCCAGGCCGGATTCGACGTCGGCCTCGAGCAAGGCGTCGGTCAGGGCCTCGCCGCCGGCGTCCAGATCGGCCGCCGCGGAGTACGCGGCGATCCGTTCGATCGTTTGTTCGGCCGCGCTGACGACCCAGCGGTCACGGGTGTCGGCGTCGACCGTCGCGAGGCTCTCGGGTCGGAGCGAGGTGTAGACCCGATCGCCGTCCTCGGGCTGGAAGGTGCGGGCCTTGCCGGTCACCGCGACGAACGCCGGCGGGTCGATCTGCTCTAAGAAGGCCAGCTCGTCGGGCTGGTACTGGCCGGCGTAGACGACGAACGCGCCGGTCGGATCGACGACGCGTGCGCGAACCATCTCGTCGTTGACCGGCGAGACCTCGGTCAGCGTGCCGACGGCGAAGACGCGGTTGAGCCGCGCGCCGGTCGGCGAGATCACGTAGTTCGGGGCCCGCTCCTCGTCGCTCTCGGCGTAGGAGAGCGAGGCGTCGTCGTACTCGGCGGCGAACAGGCGGTAGGCGATCTCCCGTCCGGGAATCTCGTCGTCGCCGTCGCCGTTTCCGTTCGCGCTCATGCGTCCACCTCCGCGAGGAAGTCGGTCGCACGCGCGGCCGGATCGTCGGCGCTCTCCTCGAAGATCTCGGCGTCGAGGTTCGCACCGTACTCGTCGACCGAGAGGTGGCCGCGCACGCGGTACTCACGGCCGACGATGCGCTCGCGGATCGCGTCCGCGACGACCGCCTGGTCCATCGCCTCGCGGGCCTGTTCGAGCGCGTCTTCCAAGGTCCCGCCGTAGACCTGCTCGGTGAGTTCGTCGTCGAGGACGGCGGTGACGGTCCCGGTGCCGTCGTCGAGGATCGCCTTCACGCGCAGGTCGTCGATTCCGTCGACGTCACCGTGGGTCCGGCACTGCCCCTTCTGGATGACCCGGTAACACTCCGGACAGCGCTGGATGAGCCCGGAGCCGTCACGGACCGCGATCACGTTACCCACGAGTTCGACGTCGTAGATGCCGCCGGTGCGGACGGCGTCGCCGACCCCCATCGTCGAGGCGGCGCTGCCGACGTCGATCGCGCGGTCGAGGTCTGAAACCGTCGAGAATTCGGAGACGTTGACCTCGGGGACGCCGCGGAACTCCTGGACGTAGGCGTTCTCGATGCGGATCGAATTGCCCTCCTCGATCTCGGGGGCCGGCTCCCAGTTCGTGAAGGGCAGGCGACCGCTCTCGTCGCCGAAGACGCCGCTTTTGATCTCGGTCTCGCCGTCGCGACCGTCGATCGTCCGGCGCTCGCACTCGACGACGGTGACCTCGACGGTGACGGCGCGGTCGCCCGTCTGTAAATCGGCCAACTGCGCGTCGCCGCCGATCTCGTAGGGGACGTCGAGCGACTCCTCCTCGAACGACAGCGAGGTGCTCTCGCCGAGGTTGAGTTCCGGCTCGCCGTCCCACTCGCGGACGCCGGCGTTGCCCGCGGTGATCGTATCGCCAGGCGAGAGGCCGAAGTCCTCCCAGGCCGTGTAGTCGATGACGCCGGTCTCGTCGGCCAGGCGGCCTTCGACGATAACGTGATCGGAGCCCTGATAGCGGATCGATCGCTTGCCGGCGGTCAGGACGGTGCTCGTGACGGTGACGTTGCTATCGTCGGGCGTAATCTCGGCGACGTCCTTCGCCGACGGCGTCGCACCGCCGCCGCTGGAGCCGTCGCCGTACTTCCGGCGGAGGCTCTGTTTGGCCTCGTCGACCGGGACGCTGTACTCCACTAAGTTCTGCAAGTCGGATTTGACCTCCTCTTTGTCGACACCGAGGTCGGAGGCGAGATCCTCGGCATGATCGTCGAGTTCCATCACTTGCCTTTCGTAGCGGGGCTTGAAAAGCGTTCCCGCAGGAGGGCGAAAGTGAAAACCGGCTCGCGGCTGCGGTATCGGTCCGAACGCGGGGGAAACCGTATCGCTGTCGGCGGCGTGACTACGGGCGCGGCGCCGCCTTCTGCAGCGCCGTCTCGGCGATGTTGCCGCCGTAGTCGGCGCTTCTCGACAGCGAGTCGACGATCAGTCCCAGCGACTGGGCCTGAACCGGCTCCATGTCACGCAGCATGTCGTCGATCGTCCGGGTGTGTTCGTCGATCTCGAGGACCGTCTCGCGGGCGTCGTGGCCGAGGCGGTTGGCCTCGTCGGGCTCGTCGGCGAACAGCGCGTCCATCGCCTTCTCGAGGACGGTGGAGGCGTCCGCGTGGAGTTCCTCCAGTGCGTCGGCGACCGGCCCCGGAATCTCGTCGAGTTTCAGCGCGATGTTGCTGATCTTGGCCGCGTGGTCGGCCACGCGTTCGAGTTGGCGGGCGCTGGAGTGGAAGTCGAAGCAGTCCTCGCGGGGGACGCCCAGTTCCTCGGCTGCGCGCGGAGAGCGAAGCGTCGCGCGGAAGATCCGCGAGACGACGAGCCAGAGCCGATCGACGTCGTCGTCGCGCTCGATTACGTCGTGGGCGATGTCGTCGTCGTTCTCGACTAACGCCCGCACGGCGTCTTCGAGCATCGATTGGGCGATCAGTCGCATCCGCGTGACCGCGTTGACGATCGACAGCTCCGAGGAGTCCAGTAAGTCCTGAATGACCACGCTGTCGGTCGTCTCCTCGAGCACCTCGACGCCGACGAGACCCTGGGTCGCGTCGCGGATCGCCCGGCGCTGGTCGGTCGTGATCCGGCCCGCTTCGAGCCGGATGATGTCGAAACCGCTGACGTACATCGTCATCACGGCCCGGGTCAACCGTTCGCCCTCGAGGTTCGAGATGTCGAGGGTTCCCTCCTGGCGCTCCGTGTCGTTCTGGGGCGTCAGTAGGAGGGCGTCGTCCTCGGGGTAGAATTCGACGGTCGTCCCGGCGCTGACGTCGTTGTCCGTCGCCCACGTCTTGGGCAGCGAGACGGTGTAGGTCGACCCGCCCGTCACCTGGACCTTGCGCGTCTCCATGTTGCGAGGGCTTTTCGACTGAGGGAATATAAATATATGTGGATCTATAGAGGTCCGTTCGAAACCGACCGCTATCGCACGTATCCGACGAGATTTTATCGGGTATCGAACGAAGAGTTCCGTATCAGTACCACTGACAACGGACCTGAACGGACCCATATATAGTGATACGTTACGCTCAGTTCACGACATCACTCTCTCGACGGACCCGTCGCCGCATCGCGTCCGTTCGCTCGGTTTGTGCGTCTCGAGACGCAACGGTTCCTATCACCGACAGTTTGCTCCGGTATCGGGATTTGACTATATAGGAATATGTCCCTACTGACCGGTATATATGGCTCATAGCATCGTATTTTTATATCCTCTCGAATTCCCAACGTGATGGCAGACAGCCAGTTCGGACGCTCTGTCGACGCGGTATCGCGGCGAAAGTTCATTGCGGCCACCGGTGCGCTAAGCGCGACCGCGCTCGCCGGCTGCAGCGAGACGACCGACAGCGACGACCTCTCCGGGGAGGTCGTGGTCACGGGCTCGAGTACGGTGTTCCCGATTTCCGACGCGATGGCGGAACGGTTCATGGAGGAGAACCCGGCCGTCAACGTCACGGTCGACCCGACCGGCAGCGGCGGTGGGTTCGAGAACTACTTCTGTCCCGGCGACGCGGACGTCAACGGCGCATCGCGGCCGATCAAGTCCGAAGAGGAGGATCACTGCGGTGAAAACGACGTCACGCCGGTCGAGATGGAGATCGGCGGCGACGCGCTCACGATGGCCGTCAGTCCCGAGAACGACTGGGTCGACTGCATGTCCTTCGACGAGATGGCCCAGATCTGGGAGGACGGTGGCGCCGACACGTGGTCCGACGTCAACTCGGAGTGGCCCGACGAGGAGATCGTCCGCTACGGTCCCGACACGACCTCGGGGACCTACGACTGGTTCACCGAGAACGTCGTCGGCGAAGCCGGCAATCACACCACCGACTACGAGGGGACCGAGGACGACAACACGATCGTTCAGGCGCTCGAGAACGACCCGTACGCGATGGGGTACTTCGGCTACGCTTATTACTCCGAGAACGAGGATCGCGTCAAGGCCCTCGAGGTCAAGGAAAGCGAGGGCGACGAGTGCGCCGAACCGAGCCTGCAGGCGGCCAGCGACGGTACCTATCCGATGGCTCGTCCGCTGTACATCTACCCCTCCGAGGAGGCCCTCGAGAGCGAGGAGGTCTACGAGTTCGTGAACTACTACCTCGAGAACTCGACCGAAGATTGGATCGCGGACGACGTGGGCTACGTACCCTCCAGCGACGACCAGGCGGACGAGAATTTGAGCACGCTCGAAGAGATCGCCGGGGAGTAACGCGGACCGTCTCTCAGGTTTTCGTCGAACGGAAAACGAAACGACATGAGTAATACACCAATGGACGCCGATCTCACGCGATCGGCAAACGGACGGATTGCAAAGGAACGGTTGTACCACGGCCTGTTGTTCTGCTGTGCGGCACTGACCGTCGTCGTCACGGTCAGCATCGTCGTCACGCTGGCGAGAGACGCCGTCGAGTTCTTCGGACGAGTCGACCCCGTCTCGTTTTTTACCGGTACGGAATGGGTGCTACGCAACAATGATCCGATCCTCGGCATCCTGCCGCTGGTCAGCGCCACGCTCGTCGTGACCGTCGTCTCGGCGCTGGTCGCGATCCCGATCGGCACCGCGGCGGCGGTCTACCTGAGCGAGTACGCCAGCGACCGGATGCGCTCGGTGCTGAAACCGGCACTCGAGATCCTCGCGGGGATTCCGACCGTCGTCTACGGCTTCTTCGCGCTCGTGTACCTGACGCCCTGGCTCCAGGCTCTCGGGCTGGACGTGAGCCTGTTCAACCTGCTGTCGGCGTCGATCATGGTCGGGATCATGATCATCCCGATGGTCTCCTCGATCAGCGAGGACGCCATGAGCGCGGTGCCCGACTCGCTTCGCCAGGCGGGCTACGGACTGGGCGCGACGAAGTTCGAGGTCTCGACGCGGATCGTCATCCCCGCCTCGATCTCGGGGATCTTCTCGTCGTACATCCTCGCGCTCTCGCGGGCGATCGGCGAGACGATGATCGTGGTGACGGCCGCCGGCATGCAGTCGCGGATGTTCGACCCGACGAACCCGCTCTCGAATCTCTTCAACTCGGGCCAGACCATGACCAGCGCCATGGTCCAGGCGGTCACCACGGATCTGGTCGGCGGGACCGCCGGCTACTACTCGATGTTTGCGATCGGGTTGACGCTGTTCTGTATCACCTTCATGATGAACCTGCTCAGCAACCGCATCGCCGCACGCTACCGGGAGGAGTACCAATGACGCCAGCGCAGACGCGACCGATCCGAACCGCGAGACCGATCGCGCGGCCGACGGAGGTGGACCGCTGATGGCGACGATCGACGACCAAACCGAGGCCTGGTACGGCGCGGAGGGACAGATCAGTCAGCTCCGAGGGCTGCTGTTCAAGCTCGGCTGTCTCGGCGCGACGCTGCTCGCCCTCCTGCTCGTGTTCGTGTTCCTGCTGTACGTCGCCAACGACGCGATCGAACCCATGTCGGTCGAACCGATCTGGACGGTCACCCTGACGGCGCCGATCTGGGCGGTCAGCGTGACCGTCCCGCTCCCGGCCTGGTGGCTCGCGGTCGCCGCGACCGTCGGCGCCCCGGCGCTCGCGCTCACCGGCTACTACTACCGGTTCGATCCGCGAGCGGGCGAAGTGGCCTACGCGGCGCTCGGGCTCCCGATCGCCGCGACCTTACTCGCCGGCGGCGTGGTGATCGCGTTCAGACACATCGTCTCGCCGCGCGAGTGGCTCGCGCTCGTCGTTGCCGCCGCCGTCGCGGTCGGATTGCTCGCGCTCCACGTCCGTACTCGCGACGCCGCCGCCGTCGAACGCGGACTCGTCGCGACCCTCGTCCCGCTGCTCGTCGTCGTCGGCGTGCCGGGCGTCGTCCCGAGTCTACGGGGACTGATCCTCTCGCTGCCG
This sequence comes from Natrinema salifodinae, assembly GCF_900110455.1. NCBI lineage: Archaea > Methanobacteriati > Methanobacteriota > Halobacteria > Halobacteriales > Natrialbaceae > Natrinema > Natrinema salifodinae. Next base: position 167,332 of record NZ_FOIS01000001.1, read on the forward strand.
GTCCTCCCGTTACCGTCGCTGTCGCTGCTTGGGACGTTCGCAGCGCCAGTCGGGCTCGGCGTGGCCTGGTACGTGAGCCGCGTTCGCGAGAGCCCCCGCGCCGGATGGCTCGCCGGCGGGGCGACGGTCGTCGCCTCGGCGCTCGGCCTGGTTGCCGCGCCGCTGGTCGGTATCGCGGCGACGACGTGGATCGTGCTCGTGACGGTCGTCGGCGTTCCCGTCGGCTTGTACGTCGAGCGGGTGGTGCGACGCGGAGAGGGGATCGCCGGACTCGCCATGCCGGTCGTGATCGGTGCCGGCGTCGTCGCCTGTGCCCTCGTCGTCGAGGCGCTCGGATTCTCCGGCCCCAACGTCTGGTTCGATTGGGACTTTCTGACCACCGCTCACAGCCGGGACCCGTACGATGCCGGGATCTATCCCGCGCTCGTCGGCTCGGTGATGCTGATCATCGTCGTCGCCGTCTCGGCGTTTCCCGTCGGGGTCGGCGCGGCGATCTATCTGGAGGAGTACGCGCCGAGCGAAGGGCCCCTCGGTAGGTTCGTCGAACTCATCGAGATCAACATCGCGAACCTCGCGGGCGTCCCCTCGGTCGTCTACGGGCTGCTCGGGGTCGCGCTGTTCGTCAATACCGCCGGTCTGGGCCGCGGGATCGTCGTCGTCGGCGGGCTCACGGTCGGTCTGCTCGTCCTGCCGATCGTCATCGTCTCCGCTCAGGAGGCGATCCAGGCTGTCCCCGACTCGCAGCGACGGGCCGCCTACGGGATGGGCGCCACCAGATGGCAGATGGTCAGAACGACCGTCCTGCCGCGGGCGATGCCCGGCATCCTGACCGGGACGATCCTCGCGCTCGGCCGGGCGATCGGCGAGACGGCGCCGCTGCTGATGGTCGGCGTCGCGGCGGTCGTGCGCATCCCGCCGAACTCGTTTTTCAGCCGGTTCAGCGCGATGCCGCGACAGATATTCTCGTGGGCGAGACTGGCCCAGCCGGAGTTTTATCACGGCGTCCTCGCCGCCGGCGTGCTCGTGTTGCTCACCGTCCTGTTGATGATGAACGGCACCGCGATCCTCCTGCGGAACAAGTACCAGCGTCGAGAGTGAGATGACCCGAAACGACACACCACGGACCGACGACAGCGATGCACAGCGAACGGACGAGGGCGCGGCCGTCTCGGAGACGACCATCGGCTCCGGATCCGCCGGGCCCGATTCCGGATTCGGATCCGAATCCGACGCCGAAAGCGCCCCCTTGCTCGACGAGTCGTTCGACGTCGGCGAGCGATCCGCAGCCGGGACGACCCAGGCGGAGACGGAAGCGGTGATCGAAGCACGCACCCTCGACGTCTACTACGACGACCACCAGGCGCTGCGAAGCGTCGACATCGAGATTCCCGAGAACCGCGTCACCGCGTTGATCGGCCCCTCCGGTTGCGGGAAGTCGACGTTCCTGCGCTCGATCAACCGGATGAACGACCTTATCGACGCCGCCCGGATGGAGGGAGAACTGCTGTTCGACGGCAAGAACGTCTACGACGAGGACGTCGACCCCGTCGCCTTACGCCGGAAGATCGGAATGGTCTTTCAGTCGCCCAACCCCTTCCCGAAAAGCATCTACGACAACGTCGCCTTCGGCTTGGAGGTGCAGAACAGGGACGTCGACGTCGACGAGACGGTCCACAGCGCGCTCGAGCGCGCAGCGTTGCTCGACGAGGTCGAGGACCAGCTCGATGGGAGCGGACTGGACCTCTCCGGCGGGCAGCAACAGCGGCTGTGTATCGCCCGCGCGATCGCGCCCGATCCGGAAGTCATTCTGATGGATGAGCCGGCATCGGCGCTGGACCCAGTCGCCACCTCGAAGATCGAAGATCTGATCGAGGACCTCTCCGAGGAGTACACGGTCGTCATCGTCACGCACAACATGCAACAGGCGGCCCGCATCTCTGATAAGACGGCCGTCTTCCTTACCGGCGGCGAACTCGTCGAGTTCGACGACACGAACAAAATCTTCGAAAATCCCGATAACGACCGCGTCGAGGACTACATCACCGGCAAGTTCGGGTGACGGAATGACCCGCGAAAAGTACCGACACCGGCTCGAACGGCTTCGCGAAGCGGTCGTCGCGATGGGCGATCTGGTCCGCGATCGGCTGGCTGACGCCTGCACCGCACTGTATACCGGCGATCGATCCCTCGCACGCGACGTCGTCGCGGGCGACGACGAGATCGACGACCGGTATCTCGAGATCGAAGGGGAGTGTCTCGATTTGCTCGCGCTGCACCAACCCGTCGCCGGTGATCTCCGGTTCGTCGCGGCCGCGTTCAAGGTCGTTACCGATCTGGAGCGGGTGGGCGATCTCGCGACCAACCTGGCCGAGTACGCAATGGACGCGACCGGCTCCGCGTCGCCGCTGCCCGACGTGGATTTCGAACGGCTCACCGCGCTCGCGCTCGAACTGCTCGATCGGGCGATCGAGGCGTTCGCCACCGAGGACGCGGCGGCCTGTTTCACGGTCGCCGATCGCGACGACGAACTGGACGCGCGCTGTGCCGACGTGACCGATCGAGTCGTCCGGACGCTCGTCGAGTTACGGTGCGAGGCGACCGGCGAGAACGCCGGTCGGCCTCGGTACGGACGGGACGCCCCCGTTCGGAACGTCCTCGCTGACGTTTCACGGACGCTCGTCGTCGTTCGCGATGTAGAGCGCGTCGGTGATCACGCGGTCAACGTCGCCGCCCGGACGCTGTACGCCCTCGAGAGCGACGACGAGTTACTCGCCTGACCGCCGTCGGCGGGACCGAATTCGAGTCGAACGGACGGGAGCCGTCGACCGAGTAGCGATCGATGTTCTCAGCAGCGAGTCCCCTTTTCTGCCGTCTCTCTCCGGAGTAGCGCCGACCGTCGGTCTCGCTATCCCCTACCCCTATTTCGGTCGATTACGTTCGAACGCGGTCTTCTATATACTACGCAGCTGACACAGGTATCTTCGACTGATTGTAACGCGCATCAACTGGATCGATAGTCCTACTGAGCAATCAAGCGGCGAAATACGTGCCGCTTGTCGCATATTCCCACAGATCACGGCAACCGATGCCCGACCCGAATATCTACATACGTCTATATAGCGATCATAGTAGGGTACTTATTCGGTAGCTGGTCATCCTCACGTGATGTCGAAAGACACCACTGGACCACCGTCGTCCGGGCTCGGGCGGCGGCATTTTTTGGCCGGGACGGGCGTTGCCGCCGCAACCGGCCTGGCCGGCTGTGTCGGGACGCTCTCGGGCGAGTCCAGGGAGGTCAACATCGCGGGAAGCTCGACGGTGTTTCCCGTGACCTCCGTGGTCGCGTCCGAGTTCAGGGAGGAACGAGACGACGTCACCATTTCGATCAGCCGGACGGGGACCGGGGGCGGTTTCTCGAACTTCTTCTGTCCGGGGATGACGGACATCAACAACGCCAGCCGGGAAATCGCCGACGTCGAGGTCGAACAGTGCGGCGGGAACGACATCACGCCGATCGAGTTCACCGTCGCGACGGACGCGCTGACCGTCGTCGTCAATCCCGAAGCCGATTGGATCGACTGCGTGACCGTCGAGGAGCTCAGCCAGATCTGGCAGGCTGACGGCGCCGAGCGGTGGAGCGAGGTCCGCGACGAGTGGCCAGACGAGGAGATCCAGCGCTTCGGCGCGGACACGACTTCCGGCACGTTCGACTACTTCGACGAAGCCATTCTCGGCGAGGACGGCACTCACACGACCGACTATCACGCCACCGAGCGCGACCGGACGATCGTTCAGGGCGTACAGGGCAACGAGTTCGCGATCGGGTACTTCGGGTTCGCGTACTACGACGAGAACCCGGACGAGATCAAGGCCCTCGGGATCGACGACGGTAACGGCTGCGTCAAACCATCGCTCGAGACCGCAAAGAAGGGCGAGTACACGCCGCTGTCCCGCTCGCTGTATATCTACGTCGCCCAGGAGTCGCTGGAACGGTCCGCGGTGCGTGACTTCGTCGAGTTCTACCTCGAACAGACGTCAACGGACCTGGTCAACGAGGTCGGCTACGTCCCGATGACCGAGGACGAACGCGACGAGAACCTCGCGGAACTCGACGACGCGATCGAGGAGGTGACCGCCGAGTGAGCGCACCCGATCTCACCGGCGACGGCGCCCGCACGACCCGCGGTGCCGCGTTCAAGGCGCTGTTCGCGCTGTGTGCCGCCCTGTCGATCCTCACGACGATCGCGATCGTCGCCACGTTACTGTACGACGCCGTGGACTTCTTCGCGGCTGTTTCGCCCCTCGAGTTCTTCACCGGCACCGAGTGGACGCCGGCCAACGAGGTCTACGGCGTCTGGCCACTGATCTCCGGGACGCTGATCATCACGTTCGGCTCGGCGGTCATCGCCCTGCCGATCGGTCTCCTGACGGCGATCTACCTCAGCGAGTACGCCTCCGAGCGCCGGCGGGCCTTCCTCAAACCCGCCCTTGAGGTGCTCGCGGGCGTGCCGACGGTCGTCTACGGCTACTTCGCGCTGGTGTACGTCACGCCGGCGCTCGACGCGATCGTCCCGATCGGTACGTTCAACGCACTCTCGGCGTCGATCATGGTCGGGATCATGATCATCCCGATGGTCTCCTCGATCAGCGAGGACGCCATGAGCGCGGTGCCCGACTCGCTGCGCCGGGCCAGCTACGGCCTGGGCGCGACGAAGTTCACCGTCTCGACGTCCGTCGTCGTGCCGGCGGCGCTGTCGGGGATCCTCTCGTCGTACATCCTCGCGCTCTCGCGGGCGATCGGCGAGACGATGATCGTCGCGATCGCCGCGGGCCAGACCCCGCGGCTGATCGATCTGACCGATCCCGCCGGAATGTTCCTCGGATCGATCCAGACGATGACAGCCGCCATGGTCCAGATCGGGGCCAGCGACGTCATCGGCCAGTCGACGGAGTACAAGAGCCTCTTCGCGGTCGGGTTGACCCTATTCGTCATCACGTTCGCGATGAATCTCTTCAGCGAATGGGTGGCCTCGCGCTACCGGGAGGTGTACCGCTAATGTCCTCGGATACGGAGCAATCGCAACCGGACCTGACCGACGCGTCGGAACCGGCCTTCGGCCGCGTGAGCCGAACGAAAGACGTCGCCTTCCGCTGGCTGACCTTCGCGGCGGCCCTGCTCGGCATCGTCGCGCTCGCCGCGTTGCTGGCGAACGTCCTTGTCGACGCGCTGGCGGTGACCGACCCCGAGTACGGCTCGTGGCTCGATTGGCAGTTCCTCACGAGCCCGCCGAGCTTCAGCGATCCCTTCGCGGCCGGGTTCTTCCCGGCGATCGTCGGCTCGATCGCGCTCATGATCGTGATCGCCGTGATCACCTTCCCGCTTGGCGTCGGCGCGGCGATCTACCTCGAAGAGTACGCCAACGACGGCTACCTCACGCGATTCATCCAGCTCAACATCGCGAACCTCGCCGGCGTCCCGTCGGTCGTCTACGGCCTGCTCGGGCTCGGCCTGTTCGTGAGCCTGCTCAATCTCGGCTTCGGGACGCTGTTGGTAGCCGGCTTCACGATCTCCCTGCTCATCCTGCCGATCGTCATCATCTCCGCCCAGGAGGCGATCCGATCGGTGCCCGACTCCCAACGCCAGGCGAGCTACGGGATGGGCGCGACGAAGTGGCAGACGATTCGCAACGTCGTCCTGCCGCGGTCGATGCCCGGCATCCTGACCGGGACGATCCTCGCGCTCGGTCGGGCGATCGGCGAGACGGCGCCGCTGATCATGATCGGCGCGCCGACTGCGGTCTTCGGAACCCCGAACAGCCTGTTCAGCAAGATCACGGCCATGCCCATGCAGATCTTCACGTGGGCGGACCGTCCGGAGATGGAGTTCCAGTACGGCGTCGTCGCCGCCGGCGCGGTGACGCTGCTGGTCGTCCTCCTGACGATCAACTCCATCGCGATTCTCATCCGGAACAGATATCAGCAGCGGACCTGACACATGACACAAGACGCAATGACTTCCCCAGAGGCGGAACAGACCGACGAGCAGCGAACCGGTACCGGCCCCACGCCCGGAACCGACGGCCTCGCCGACCGGACCGCCGAGTCAGAAGCGGAGACGGTCGTCGACCGGACGATCATCGAGGCGCGCGACCTCGACGTCTACTACGGCGACGACCAGGCGCTGCAGGGGATCGACATGGAGATCCCCGAGAAGCAGGTGACGGCGCTCATCGGGCCGTCGGGCTGCGGGAAGTCGACATTCCTGCGCTCGATCAACCGGATGAACGACCTCATCGACATCGCTCGCGTCGAGGGCGACCTCTACTTCCGCGGGAAGAACGTCTACGACGAGGACGTCGATCCCGTCGCCCTGCGCCGGAAGATCGGGATGGTCTTCCAGTCGCCCAACCCCTTCCCCAAGAGCATCCGCGAGAACGTCGCCTACGGGCTGAAAGTCCAGGGGAAAGACGAGAACGTCGACGAGAAGGTCCGCACGGCCCTCGAACGGGCAGCGCTGCTCGACGAGGTCGAGGACCAACTCGACGAGAGCGGACTGGATCTCTCCGGCGGGCAGCAACAGCGGCTGTGTATCGCCCGCGCGATCGCGCCCGACCCGGAGGTTATCCTGATGGACGAACCGGCGTCGGCGCTGGACCCGGTCGCCACCTCGAAGATCGAGGACCTCATCGAGGACCTCTCCGAGGAGTACACGGTCGTCATCGTCACGCACAACATGCAGCAGGCGGCCCGCATCTCCGATAAGACGGCCGTCTTCCTCACCGGCGGCGAACTCGTCGAGTTCGACGATACGAACAAAATCTTCGAGAACCCCGAAAACGACCGCGTCGAGGACTACATCACCGGCAAGTTCGGATAGTCCCTCGGTCGAGGGGGGTTTGCGGTCCCGGTACTGACCTATTGCCGAACGATCCGTCGCTCGAATCGCGTCTCGTTCCTCGTTTCTGTCCCGCGTTCACGTTCGACGTCGCCGTCATCAGCGGCGGCACCAGAGCGGCCGTCCGCAGCGGTGTCGCAGAATCTGCCCGCGATCGCTCGCACGCAGTCTTTATCAGTGCTCGACGAGGTGTCAAACGTATGGCCAGGCAATCGTATCAGGAGCAGCTCGCGGAACTCCGCGAGGACGTGCTCTACATGAGCGAAGTCGTCATGGAGCGCCTTCGCATGGGACTGGACGCCCTCGAGCAGAAAGACGACGAACTCGCCCACGAAGTGATCGAGGGCGACGGTGAGATCAATCGGATGTACCTCGACTTAGAGCAGGACTGCATCGACCTGCTGGCGCTCCAGCAGCCGGTGGCAAGCGACCTTCGCTTTATCGCCGCGTCGTTCAAAATTATCACCGACCTCGAACGGATCGCCGACCTGGCGGTCAATCTCGGCGAGTACACGATCGACGCCGAACAGGACCTGTTCCCCGACGTCGACGTCCAGGAGATGGGCGAACTGACGCTCGACATGCTCGAGGACGCGATGATGGCCTACGACACTGAAAACACCGAGCGCTGCCGGGAGCTGGCCGCTCGCGACGACGAACTCGATACGTTCGCCGAACGTGCCAGTGAGATCGTCGTCCGCGACCTCATCGAGCGTGAACTCAACTCGCCGGACGAGGTCGAACTGCTGTTACAGGACGTTTCGCGGCTTCTGTTGACGATCCGCGACCTCGAACGCGTCGGCGATCACACGGTCAATATCGCTGCGCGGACGCTGTACATGGTCGAAAACGACGAAGAATTGATCTACTAAATCACGCGTCTCGTCTCACGGTCGGAATCGATTCCCGACCGATCGACGGGAATTACTCGCTGCTTTCGTTACCGCCTTCGCTCTCGTTACCGCCTCCGCTCTCGTTGCTTTCGTTGTCGCCTTCGCTTTCGTTGCCGCCTTCACTTTCGTTGCCACCTTCGCTCTCGTTGCCACCCTCTTCTCCGCCACCGCCGCCGCCGCCTTCGACCTGAATCTCGCCCTCCATGTTCGGGTGCGGCTCACAACGGTAGGTCGCCATCTCGCTGCTGGCCGTGAAGTCGAAGGGGTTGTTCTCGGCCTCGTCGGGGTTCGAGACGGGATCGCCGGTCGTGAGGTCGTCGATGACCTGGTCGCTGTCGTCGCGGATTTCCAGGTTGTGGTCGGAGTCGTCGCCTTCCGACCAACCGATCGTGTAGTCCTCACCCTCTTGGAGGATGAGCGTCGGATTCTGCTCGCCCTCGATCTCGGAGGGGGCGAGGCCTTCCCAGTGGCTGGTCTGGCCGCTGAAGTCGATCTCCGTTCCGGGCTCGATCTCGACGCCGTCACCGCCACCGCCACCGCCGTCGCCACCGTCGCCGCCGTCACCGCCGCCACCGCCACCACAGCCGGCGACGAACGCCGTCGACGCTGCGACGCCTGTCAACTGGACCATCCGCCGTCGGGATAACCGATCGTCTCGTGCCATCGGGCTGACTTTGCCCTCAACGGGAATAGTCGAATACCCGTCTACTGCGTGTGAATCAAGTACGGGCGGGTTTGAGCGGGGACAGCGCGTCGATTTCTGTCCCCGCGCCGTCCCTCATGATGCGATCCGAACTGGTTGCGATCCGCGCTCGGCTCACACGGGAGAACCGACTGCGTCCACCGACCGCGTCACTCCAGATCGCGTTCGGTCGTCCCCATCGTGATCTCGCCGGCGGCGCGGATCGTCCCGTCGATCTCGGCGTCGGGACCGAGTTCGAGGTCCTCGCAGGAGACGTCACCGAGGATTCGGGCGTCGCTTGCGATCTCGACATCGCCGTCGCGCGTCGTCAGATCGCCGTGGATGCGGGCCCCCTCGCCGACGGTGACGTCGTCGCGCGCCCGGAGGCTACCGAAAATATTGCAGTTCGCACCGACGTCGATCGTCTCCGCGCGGACGTTGCCGTGGAGCCGGCAGTTGTCCCCGATCGTCGCGGGCGTCGAGACGCGCCAGGCGTCGTCGCCGACGGTCGCGTTTCGGGGGATCACGAGCGGCTCCGCCTCGGGCTCGCCGTCCTCGTCGTCCTCGACGAGTTCGGAGACGAGCCGCTGGGCGGCGTCGTCCTCGCCGATCAGGAGGAGGTGCTTGAGGTAGACGAACAGGAAGACGATCGTCGGCATCGGGTTCCGGATGACGATCCAGCCGTTGGCTTCGAACCCCTCCTCGATCTCGACGTCGTCGCCGATATCGAGGTCGCCCGCGACTTTCAGCTTGCCGCCGACATGGACGCGCTCGCCGATGTAGGCGTCCTGGCCGACCAAGACGTTCTCCGCGACGTCACACCACATGTCGAGCCGGCAGTCGCCGTCGGCCTCGATGTCGCCGCCGAACGCGGCCGACTCGCCGGCTAACACGTTTCGGCCGCGGACGCCGAACTCGACGGTCGCGCGGCCGCCCACGAGGACATCCCCGTCGGTCACGAGGGCACGTTCCTGGGCTTCCGTTCCGTCGGGAACGACGAGTTCGTCGAGCGGATCCCTACTGAAGGCCACACTCACATGCAAAGGAAGTACCGCCTAATAAAGCTCGCGCGTCGTCAGTCGTCCGTCTGACGCCCGGCCGTCGCCGCGACGGCACTCGGTCTCGCAGCCGCCGAACACAGTCGCCTCCCTTTTACACCAGCACTACATACGGTCGCTTATGACTACGCTCGCGTTCGACGACGACGGCGTCGACGTCGTCTACGAAGGCACCGAGTTCCGCCTCGAACGGGATCTCGTCGAGGAAGCCGTCGAGAAATCTTACTACGACGTAACCGACCACGAAGTGCTGAAGATGGTCGCCGAACAGCCGAACCTGCAGGGCGAGCCCCGTCGGATCGGCGACATTCTGGACTGAACTACACGGACCGTCTCGACCGACTCGAGACGCGGTCGTCACCGCCCGATCGCCGCTGAGAACCGACGGTTCGAACTCAGTAGGCGACGTGGAGCAACGCGTAAACCACGATCCCCAGCGTGAACGAGACGAGCCACAGCGTCGCCGCGACCCGACCCACGCGGGCGTGGTTCGTCCGGGCCAGGTCCCCGACCGGATGCGCGAACGCCACCAGGAGCGCGTAGTAGACCAGCGGGATACAGATGATCGCGAGAAGAATGTGGACCGCTAACAGCGGCAGGTAGACGAACTGATAGACCGCCTCGGGACCCGGAAACGGCTGCGGCCCGCCGGTCGCGACCAGGCGATAGAGATAGAGCGCGAGGAAGCTCGCGAACAGTCCGAACGACGTGAGCATCGCGGCCCGGTGGCGGGCGATCGCGCCACGACGAATCGCGCGCCAGCCGAGCGTGATCGTTCCGATCGCGGCCGCGCTGAGCACGACGTTGACGTGCGGAATCGCGTCGAGGAGCCATTCCGGCGCCGTCGGGACGCTCGAGGAGGGGATCCGACCGCCCGCGGCTGCGAAGACCACCGCCAGCGACACGACGCTCAACACGCCGGTGAGCAGGCGCACGCGCTCTCGCGGAACGTATTCCATACGCGAGGATTCGAGCGGAACGGGAAAGTGGTTACCGTCTCCGCCGGTCGCGACGCTAACCGGATCTGGTGCGGTAGCGGTAGCCCGACGGAGCGATGGACGACGCCATCGCTCGTCGGTGTAGCGTCGGAAGGAATTATGCGTGGGTGATGTCCACGAAGGGAGATCACCTGCATCGATCTGTGGCGGCTGAACCGCCGTATGCGATGCGTGGGACCGGATTCGAACCGGCGGACCCCTACGGGACAGCGCCCTCAACGCTGCGCCGTTGGCCTGGCTTGGCTACCCACGCACGCTGTCTCTGTCTGCACTCAATCGTATCCAGTGTGATTATAAAAGCCCTTTCCTTTTGGTCGGCGACTGCGGCCGGCTCACACGGGGAGCCAGTCCACGAGTGACACGTGACCGACTCACTACCGTCGTCGACTCGCCGCATCCCGACCGCGACGCCGTCTCTCGCCCGAAACGCGTCGGTTCCGCCCCAGACGCCGCCGACACGTCGACCCGCGGGAGACACAAAGGTTTCAACGCTCGCGCGAGAGTCTCGATCGATGTCGTTGTCGTCGGTCCGAACGCGCGCACTCGCAGGGGCGATCGTCGCGAGCGGGATGGTCGCCGCGGGTGCGCTCGTTTCCCCGACGACGATGCTCGGAACCGTCGACGCCCTCGCCGCGGACCCGTTCCTGTTCGGCCTCGTCGTTACCGGGCTGTACCTCGTGCGACCGCTGCTCGCCTGGCCGACCACGCCGCTTGCGGTCGTCATCGGCTACGGCTTCGGCGTGGCGATCGGGGTTCCGATCGCGCTCGCCGGCGTCGTCGTCACCGTGCTGCCCGTCTTTTTCGCGGCTCGTTGGCTCGCTGGCGGCGACGCGGCCGGCGCTACCGACTCGACGCCCTCGACCGAAGAATCGACTGTGGGGCGGCTGAGCGGGCGCAGCGAACCGCTCGCGCGGGCCGGCGACGCCGTCGCGCGCTACTACGACGCGGCGGGGCCGCTCCGCGGCGTCACCGCCTCCCGACTCGCGCCGATCCCGTCGGACGTCGCGACGTGTGCCGCCGCGGTCAGCGGCGTCGGTCTCCGGCACCTGGTCCTCGGAACCGCGATCGGCGAACTCCCGTGGACGGTCGCCGCGGTCGTCGTCGGCGCCTCCGCCGCGACGGTCACGTCGGGCGGCGTCGGCGACCTCGGCATCGTACTTTCGCTCGCCGGCGTCGTCGCCGCCGGTCTGCTACTGGCCGGGCCCGCGTACCGCGCGCTCCGAGCGCGGGGTCTCTCACGAACGGACGGATCCGGTCGATCGACCGACGGGTGACGACGGGTGACGACGGGCGGTCGACGACCAGAATCGTCGGTTGCGTCGACGTACAACTCGATGTCGGCACCGTCAGTTCCCATCTCGTCGCAGTATCAGGCGACTCGCGGCTCGAGTCGGGCGCTGAAGCGGATCAGCGCGGGCCCCGCCCGCGTCCCCACCGTCGCTTACTGCCAGAACGTGTCCGAACAGTCGTAGACGACGCCGTGTTGTGGACAGACGTACTTACAGTGGCGTTTGGACATCGGCCGCTCGCAGACGGGACACGGGCGACCGCCGTCGGCAACCTCGTCCGGCTCGGTCTCGACCATTATCCGAGTCCTCTTCGCGGACCGTGCTAAAGGCTTCGCGACCGAGCGCGGACTCCCGCCGTGATGACTCCGGTTGAATCGCGGGCGACCAGGCGAGGCGCGCGAACTGCGACGGCGAAAAACAGCGACAACGGAAAACGGAAGACGAGAGACGAAATCGGGACGCGAACGATCCGCGTCAGTCGATGCGGCGGCGAGTGTGCCGACTACGGCGGCTTAGCACTCGCTCCAGCCACAGGACTCGCAGGTCTTGCAGCCTTCGGAGAAGTACAGCGACAGCGAGCCGCAGTCGGGACACTCCGGCGATTCGCCGGCGTCGATGAGGTCCTGGGTCGCGTCGCTGTCGGCGTCGGACCCGCTCTGGGCGGCCGCACCGCCGTCGGTCTTAGGCCCGTCGTAGGTGGCCTCCGTGTCGGCCGACTCCTCTAAGGTCTGCTGGCGCGGGTACGGCTTGTCGATCTCGTCTTCGAGGTAGCGTCGCATCGCCGTGCCGATGGCGTCCGGGATGGACTGAATCTGTTCGCCCTTGTCCCAGGCCACCTTCGGACTCCGGGTGCCACAGAGTTCGTCGACGATCTCCTCGGGATCGACGCCCGAACGCAACGATGTCGAGATAACCTTCGCCAGCGCCTCGGTGAAGGAGTTCGTGAAGCCGCCGGAGTGGCCGATGTTGGCGAACAGCTCGAACGGCTGGCCGGTCTCGGGGTCCTCGTTGATCGTCACGTAGACCTTCCCGTAGCCGGTGTCGATGCGCTGGCTGACGCCCTGAAGAGCGTCGGGTCGTTCGCGCTTTTCGGTGAAGTCGATCTCGATCGGCTCGTGGTCGGCGTCGTCGCCGGCCAGCGGGTCGACGTCCGACGCGAGGACGTCCTGGACGTCCTCGCTCTCGAGGAACGCCTCGAGCCCGCCGAAGATGTCGTCGATCTGCTCGACGAGCGCCTCGGCGGCTTCGGTTTCGTCGGCGAAGTCGGTGTTCTTCGCGCGGGTCGTCAGCACCTGCTTGCTACGGGTGCCGTCGCGGTAGTAGGTGACGCCCTTGCCGCCGTGCTCGTAGATGTACTCGAACACGTCCTTGGCGTCCTCGAGCGTGGAGTCGTTGGGCGCGTTGACGGTCTTCGAGATGGCGGAGTCGACGCCCGCCTGGCAGGCGACCTGCACGCCGGCGTGCTCTTTCGCCGAGAGATCGCCGGTCGTGACGAACAGTTCGCCGATCGCGTCGGGAACCGTCGAGAGACCCTCGACGCCGTTGAACTGGTTGGTTGCCATCTGCTCCTGGGCCTCCTCCTTGACCGCGTCGACGTCGATGTCGTTGGCCTCGAGGGTGCGCAGGAAGTAGTCGTCGAACTCGACGAGCATTTCGTCGCCCTGAACGTCGTCGGAGACGTTCTTGTAGTAGGCGACGTTGTAGATCGGTTCGCAGCCGCCGGTGGTGTTGCCGACCATCGAGGTCGTGCCGGTCGGCGCGATGGTCGTCGTGTTGTGGTTCCGGATCGGGAATCCATCTTCCCAGTCGTCGGCGTCGAGGCCGGTCTGGTGTTCGAACCACTCGCGGTACTCGGTCGGGTTCGCGTACTTGGACTTGTCCCACTCGTCGAAGCTTCCGCGCTCCTCGGCGAGTTCGTGGGACGTCCACTTCGAGGTGTGGTTGATGTGGGTCATCAGCTGGCGCGCGACCTCGTTGGAGGCCTCGCTGCCGTACTCCATGCCGAGCTGGATGTACAGCTGCGCCAGGCCCATGATGCCGAGCCCGATCTTGCGCATCTCCCGGACCTTCTGCTCGATCTTTTCGACCGGAAAGTCCGACATCGTGACGACGTTCTCGAGGAACCGCGTGCCCATCTCGATGCGGCGGTCGAACTCCTCGAAGTCGACGGCGTCCTCGATGAAGGCGTCGACGGCGTCCTCGAGCGAGTCGTACTCGTCGCCGTGCTCGTCGTACCAGACGCGCCAGTCGGGCGCCTCGAGGTCCGCGAGCGTCGAGAGGTTGATGTGCCCGAGGTTACAGGCCTCGTACTCCTCTAGGGGCTGCTCGCCGCAGGGGTTCGTCGCGAGGATGCGGTGGTCGGGATGTTTCTCGACGTCGAAGGAGTGTTGCTTGTTGACGCGCTCGAGGTAGATAACGCCGGGTTCGCCGTTCTCGTGGGCGCCCTCGACGATGTCGTCCCAGAGCTCCTCGGCCGGAATCGACAGCTCCTCGCCGACCTCGACGTGCTCGCCGAGGCCGAACATCTCGTAGAGTTCCTTCGTCTCTTCGGTCGCGATGTGGGGCTCACCGGTTCGGGGGTTGGTGAACGTGAACTCCTCGTCGTTCTGCAGCGCCTCCATGAAGCCGTCGGTGATGCCGACGGAGATGTTGAAATTCGAGAGGTGGCCCTCGACGGCGTTTCGGAGGTGCTTGGGGACCCGCCCTTCGTCGTCGATGAGTTCGCGGGCCTCCGCTAAGGCGTCCTGGAAGGAGGTGTGCGTGTAGTCGTCGGGGTCGTTCAGGCGCAGCGTTTCGGCCAGCGAGACGTCCTTGTTCTTGGCGTGGATGAACTGGATGACGTCCGGGTGGGAGACGCGCATGACGCCCATCTGCGCGCCGCGGCGGGCGCCGCCCTGGGCGATCGTCTCGCACATCTGGTCGTACGTGCGCATGAACGTGATCGGCCCCGACGCGATGCCGCCGGTCGAGCCGACCGCGTCCCCGTAGGGGCGCAGACGCCAGAAGGCGTAGCCCATGCCGCCGCCGCTCTGGAAGACCTGCGCGGCCTCCTTGGCGGTCTGGTGGATGTCGTCGATGTCGTCCTCGGGGGAGTCGACGAAACACGCCGAGAGCTGCTGGAGCTCGTCACCGGCGTTCATCAGGGTCGGCGAGTTCGGCATGAAGTCGAGGTTCTCCATCATGCCCTGGAACTCGTCGGCGACGTCCTCGACGTGGTCGCGGATCTCGTCGGGGAGTTCGGGGACGACAGTCTCGTAGGCAAACTTGTTGACGTTGTAGATAGACAGCGTAGTCTCGTCGTCGTCGTCCGCGGTCGTGCCGGCGCCGAACACTTCCTCGGCGAGCTCGTCGCGCCGCGGGTGGTCGGGCTTGAGCTGGTCGGGCGTGACCGTGATCTCGACGTCCCGCTTTCGCGCCTCGAAGACGGCTTCGGCCAGCGCGATGTTCTCGCCGACGCGCTCGAAGAGGTCCTCCTGCTCCTCGACGAGTTCGCCGTCGGCGTCCTTGCGGAGGTAGCGGGCGGGGAGGATGTTCTGGTAGGCGTTACCGGTCAGGCGCTCCTCGAGGGTGTCGCCCTCGGTACGCTTGATCGGGAGGGTCAACTCCTCGGCCGAGAGGTCGGCGTCGCTCATGCGCGGGTCACCTCGTCGCTATCCCACTGCCGTGTACCGATTTCGGCGCGGGTCGGATTCCAGGTTCTCATCATTCGTGACGAAGGTTCAGTATTCATGCCTCCATCTTAAACGTGGTGTTGTAGTTCTGTTTTTCTTGTAGTAATACAAATCTAGTTGTAGAGACGTCTCTACTATCTATCGTTCCTGTGCGTCCGGCGGCCGTCGAGACGGTCGCCTGCGTGGTCGTTACAGTCTACGCGGCCAACCGTCTTAACGATTTTCAGACCGGGCTGAAAGTGACTGTGAGCGACGGAACTCTATCGTCTCTCAGCGATTTTCTCCTACGTCGACCGGTTCATTCGCCTGATTCAGCGACCGGTTCGCCCGCCGGTCGGACAGCCCTCGCCGCGGTTAGGTCTCGTCGCTGATCAGTCACGATATCCAGAAAGATTACGTCCCTGCAGCGCGGGCTTTCACGTATGATCGATGCACTGACGTCGGCGCCCCCGCTCCTGTTGGGCCTGGTCGCGCTCGCCGTCTTCGCGGTCGCGGTCATCGCGATTCGAATCGCGATCAAACTGGCCGTTCGAGTGGGTATCGTCGCCGCGGTCGTCCTCGCGGCCCTGTACGCGGTCGGACAGCTCGAACTGCTCCCCGGCGTCTGAGAGCGCGGCCAACAGCCGCTCTGCCCGCATCGCCTGGCGGCCGGCGAAAACGAACGCAGTCTCGGAAAAGTGCGCACCGAACGGCCGCGTCCCATCCTGTCCCGTCTCGTATCGCCGACCGTTTTCGAGTCCGATCGTCCCGATTAGACGCCAGAGAGGAAGTTCTCGATCACGTCGTGACCCGCGGCCGTGAGCACGCTTTCGGGATGGAACTGGACGCACTCGAGGGGGTATTCGCGGTGACGGACGCCCATCACGAGCGTCTCGTCGTCGTGGTCGGCCGTCGCCGAGACCTCGAGACAGTCGGGGACCTCGGTTGCGACGAGGGAGTGGTACCGACCCGCCCGGAATCCCTGATCGAGGCCGGCGAAGACGCCCTCGCCGTCGTGGTCGACAGCGGACGCCTTCCCGTGGATCGGGTCGGGCGCACGGCCGACGGTCCCGCCGTACTCGTAGACGGCGGCCTCGAGGCCGAGGCAGACGCCCAGCGTCGGGACCGCGGGCGTGACTTCTTGGAGGACGTCCGTCGTGACCCCGACGTCCCGGTCGTTCTTCGGATGACCGGGGCCGGGGCTGATGATGATCGCGTCGGGGTCGACCGCCCGGACCGCTTCGAGCGAGGCGGTATTCTTCAGGATCTCGGTCTCGGTGCCGTCTAACTGACTCACGTACTCTACGAGGTTGTACGTAAAGGAGTCGTAGTTGTCGACGAACAGGACGGTCAGCGGCTCCGCGTCGCCGTCCGTCCGCTGCTCGTCGTCCGTCGCAGTCGCGCTCATCGGCTCACCTCCGGGGTCGGTTCGGTTTCGCCGTCCGCGGTCGATTCACCGGCCGTCGTCTCGATTTCCTCGAGCGCCGCCAGGACGCCGCCCATCTTCTTCTCGGTCTCCTCGTACTCGGCGGTCGGATCGCTGTCGGCGACCAGGCCGGCGCCGGCCTGGACGGTGATCCGATCCCAATCGCCCTCGTTCTCCACGGTCGCCGTCCGAATCACGATCGCGAAGTCCGCGTCCCCGGTCCAGGAGTAGTAGCCGACACCGCCGCCGTAGAGGCCGCGGGGCTCGGCCTCGAGTTCGTCGATGATCTCCATCGCGCGGATCTTCGGCGCACCCGAAAGCGTCCCGGCGGGGAACGACGCGCGGGTCGCGTCGAACGCGTCCGCGTCGTCGGCCAGGCGGCCGGTCACGGTCGACTCGATGTGCTGGACGTGGCTGTACTTGAGGACGTTCATGAACTCGTCGACGCGGACCGACCCGGGTTCGGAGACGCGGCGCACGTCGTTGCGCGCGAGGTCGACCAGCATCGTGTGCTCGGCGCGTTCCTTCCCGTCGGCGAGCATCTCGCCGGCGAGCCGGCGGTCCTCGACGGGGCTCGATCCCCGGTCGCAGGTGCCGGCGATGGGGTTGGACATGACCTCGCGGCCGCGGACGGAGATGAGCGTCTCCGGGCTGGCCCCGACGACGGTCAGGTCGCCGTGGTCGAGCAGGTACATGTACGGCGACGGGTTCACGTCCCGCATCGCCTCGTAGAAGCCGAGCGGATCGACGTCGCCGTACAGCTCTCGCGTCCGGGAGATGACGCCCTGATAGATGTCCCCGTCCAGAACGTGTTCTTTGGCCCGACGGACGCTCTCCTCGTACTCGTCTTTCGGCCCCGCGACCTCGTCCTCGCGGACGAAGCTGCCGGTCTCGGGCGTCTCAGCCCCGCGCAGCGTCGCCGCGACCGCGGCGGCCTCCTCACAGAGCGCGTCGTAGGCCGCGTCGGGGTCGTCGCCGGCCTCGAGCACCGGCGTGAAGACCAACGACACCGTCCCGTCGCGCTCGTCGAACGTGAGCGTCTTCGTCGTCAGGACGAACTGCGCGTCCGGGAGCCGGGAGTCGGGCCGCTCGAGCCCGACCTCCTCGAGCCAGAGGTCGTAGACCGCGTCGTACGCGAGGAAGCCGACCAGGCCGCCCTCGAGGTGTTGGCGGTCGTGGTCGGGAACGTTCGCCAGGCGCACGTCGGGCATCGCGTCCCGGAGGGCGTCGACGGTGTCCCCGTCCCCGTCGCCGTCGGTCTCGGCCGCCGCGAGCGGCGCGTCGTCGGACAGCGCCTCGACGGTGGCGTCGCCGGACTCGACGGTCACGACGGCCTCGGGGTCGTAGCCCACGTAGGAGTACCGCGCGTGGCGCTCGGCGTCCGCGGCGCTGGGTCGGAAGGCGCCGTCCGGATCGCTCGAGGCGGTCTTCTCCGCGCTCTCGAGCAGGAAGGCGTACGGTGCGCGCTCGCGGTCGCTCGCGTCCGCGCGGCCGGTGAGCGCGGCGTAGGCGGACAGCGGCGTCGTCTCGACGTCGAGGGTCGCGACGGTGCGGACGACGACCGGTTCGTCTTCTCGGTCCGCGCTCGCGCCCGCGTAGTCGCGGAACGTCTCGCGATCGATGTCGAACGACGGTGACTCGGTTGCCGTGGCTGATTCGCGCATGGATTACGGCTCCGGCTCCGTTTCCAACTCCGCCTGGCGGCGGGTTCTTGTGGCTCGCTCGACGAACGATCGGACGGCCTCGGCGTCCTTGACGCCGCCGTCGGCCTCGACGCCGCTTGCGACGTCGACGGCGAACGGCTCGACGGTCCGGACGGCCTCGGCGACGTTGTCGGGCGTGAGTCCGCCCGCTAAGATCAGCGGCGAGTCGAGGTCAGCGGCGGCCGTCCGGGTCCGGTCCCAATCGTGGGTCCGACCGGTCCCGCCGCCGCCGTCCTCGGCCGGCGTGTCGACGACGAAGCCGTCGACGATATCGTCGTAGGTCTCGGCGGTCGGCGCGTCGTCGGCGTCGACCGCGAGCAAGAGTTCGACGTCGAGTCGCCCGCGCAGATAGGAGAGGTCGCCGGCCCGGCGCTCGCCGTGGATCTGGATCGCGTCGGGTTCGATCTCGTCGACCAGGTCGATCGCGTTCGCGGGGTCGTCGGGCATCGTCACGAGGACGCTCGTCACGAACGGCGGGGCTGCGGCCGCGAGCGACGCGGCCCGCTCGACCGAGACCTCTCGAGGCGTATCGACCGGGACGTCGCAGATGATGCCGACCGCGTCCGCGCCCGCGTCGACGGCCGTTTCGAGATCCGCCTCGTTCGTGAGTCCGCAGATCTTCACGTGCGTCATCGGCGCTCCGCCTCTACCCCTCCGTCCGCCTCGACCGCCTCCGCCGTTGCATCCGAACCGCGGAGTTGGTCGAGCTTCGTCGCCGCCGAGCCGGAGTCGATGGCCTCCCGCGCCGCGTCGGCGCCCGCTTCGAGCGAGTCCGCCTCGCCGGCGACGTAGATCGCCGCGCCGGCGTTCGCGAGGATGACGTCGCGTTTCGCGCCGGTCACGTCGCCCTCGACGATCCCGCGCATGTCGGCCGCGTTCTCCGCGGGCGAGCCGCCGGCGATGTCCTCGATGTCGTGCTCCGCGAGCCCGAGGTCGGCGGGCTCGACGGTGTACTCCTCGACGGCGTCGCCGTCGTCTCGCGGCTCCGCCGCTCGAGAGTTCGCGGAACTTCGTTCCGCGCAGACCTCGGCGACGACCGTCTCGCCGTGGATGGCGATCTCGTCGGTGCCCGCGCCGTGGACGACCAGCGCGCGCTCGATATCCATTCGGGATAGGGCTGCCGCGAGTACGGGAACGAGATCGGGATCGTAGACGCCGACGACCTGTGCGTCGGCACCAGCGGGGTTGGTCAGCGGCCCGAGGACGTTGAAGATCGTCCGCATGCCGAGTTCCTTGCGCGGGCCGATGACGGCCTTCATCGCCGGGTGGAACACCGGCGCGAGCATGAAGCCGATGCCATCCGTTTCGATGGCCTCCTCGACGGCCGGCGGCTCGGCCTCGACGTTTACGCCGACTTCCTCGAGTACGTCCGCGCTGCCCGACGAGGAGGAAACCGAGTAGTTGCCGTGCTTGGCGACCGGCACGCCCGCGCCGGCGGTGACGATCGCGCTCGTCGTCGAGACGTTGATCGTATTGTAGTCGTCCCCGCCGGTCCCGCAGGTGTCGACCAGCGGCTCCCGGTCGGGCGAGATGGTCCGCGCGGCCCCGCGCATCCCCTCGGCGAAGCCGGCGATCTCGGCTTCGGTCTCGCCTTTCGCGCGCAGCGCCGCCAGCAGCGCGCCGATCTGTGCCTCCGTCGCGTCCTCGAAAACGGCCGTGGAAGCCGCTCGAGCGCCCGCTTGCGTGAGGTCGTCCCCCTCCGTGACTCGTTCGACGTACTCCTGCATAGTGAACACCAATGTACGTAGTTGTCTTGTGATGTCCAAATGAGTACATCAACTTAAGCGTATCGACGGTGGTGCGTGGGTTCGACTCGCGTACGGCGTCCGATTCGAAACCTTCAATTAGGGTCGGCAGCAACGATTGAGTGCAGGCGAGGTGGCGACGGACGCCACGAACGAAAGCGAAACCAGGCGGGTTGGTGGTCTAGTCTGGTTATGACACCTCCTTGACATGGAGGAGGTCGGCAGTTCAAATCTGCCCCAACCCATTACTTCTGTCGCGAGCAAACCCGCGAGCGACGGCGTCGTGACGTTTGGCAGATTTGAATCAGGGAGTGAAGCGAAGCGGAACGACCGTGGTTCAAATCTGTCCCAACCCATTTTTCGAGCGCTAACACGCGAGGAGCGACGCGACGAACGAATCGCTCAAAAGCCGTACTGTTCGTTCTCCGCGCGACGATTCCTCCCTCGAACGCGGACGACCAGGCGACGCGTTCTCTCCTAGTCGTGCCGGACGAGATGCCTGACGAGTCCGGTCGTGTTTTCGGCGTCGACAGTGCTGATGTGTGACACAGGTGCACTGTTGCCGCGACCGAACGGTACAAAACCTCGTGACGACTGGGCCGGGACATGGAAGTCGTCGGTCGTCTGGTGGCGCTGCTCGTGATCCTTCTGGTCGGGGCGGGGCTGCGGACGACCGGCGTGTTGACCAAGCAACGGACCGCGTTGCTGAACGACGTCGCGTACTACATCGCGCTCCCGGCGCTGATCTTCGTCTCGACGTACGATCGTTCCATCGGCGCGCTCCTCTCGCCCGCGCTGCTGGGTGGGCTCCTCGCCGTATTGCTCGGAACCGCGAGCGTCGCCTGGCTGGTCCATCGCCACCGGGACTCGACCGCGCGCCGGAGCGTGGCGATCGTCCAGTCGTACCACTCGAACCTGGGCTATCTCGGGCTCCCGCTGGTCGCCGCGACGTTCGACCAGTCGGTGACGGCGATCGCGAGCGTCGTGTTGGGGGTCGTCTCGCTGGCCCAGGTGCCGCTGACGGTCGTCGTGCTCTCGACGTTCAACGGGACCGACGCCTCGATCGCGCGGGAACTCCGTGGACTCGCGACCAACCCCGTCTTGCTGACGCTGCTGGCCGGACTCGCCGTCGGCTCTCTGGGCCTGGTGATCCCGTCGCCCGTCGCGACCGGGCTCGACGCCGTCGGCTCGCTCGCGCTCCCCGTCGCACTGCTCTGTGTCGGGGCCTCTCTGGAGGTCGACCTGCCATCGGTCGACGTCGGGGCGACGGCCACCGTCGTCGCGGTCAAGATCGGCGTGATGCCGGTCCTCGCCTGGGCCGTCTTCTCCACGCTGGCCGTCGACGCGACCACGTTCACCGCCTGCGTGGTGATGCTCGGGACGCCGACCGCCGTCTCGACGTTCGTCTTCGCGAGCGAACTCGGCGGCGACCGGGAGTTCGCGTCGCTGAACGTCTTCGTGACGACCCTGGTCTCGGTCGCGACGCTATTCGTGTTGATCGCGCTGGTCAGCTAGTCTGCGAGCAGAAACCGAACCAGAACGGAGAGTCGAAGCGGTCGGTACCGATGTGCTGTTAGCTCGAGAAGAATCGCTTGAGTCGACCGAGCAGACCGGGTTCGTCGGAAGCGTCTCCGTTCGCATCGCTCGCATCGTCGCCAGCGTCGCGGTCGATCGATCCGGCGAGCGGCTCGGCGTCGTCGGAGACGCCGGCGCCGCCGGTTCCTGTCTCCAGATCGTCGATCGAGAGGTCGACATCGTCAATCTCGGGCGTCGACTCGCGGCCCTCGCCGGCCTCGGCTGCGCGGACATCCGCGCCGGTAACGGTCCCCGCTTCGACGCGGGCGGCGAGTTCGTCGATCGAAGCGTCGTCGGGGAGTGAAGACGCGGCCGCGTCGATCGACGACGCAGCTGCGGATTCCGACGACCCCGATTCGGACGTCGATTCGGATTCGGGTTCTGGTGTGGGTGCGGTGGTGGTCGCGTCCACGGCGTCGGTCGCATCGGTGTTGGTGGCGTCCGTTTCGGTCGTCCGGTCGCCGTCGCCACCGTTGTCACCAGCGTCGTCGACGTCGGTATCGGACGGCGCATCGGCGGTGTCAGTCGCGGTCTCCTCGACGGCGGTCTCGGCCTCGTCGGGGTCGGGGATGTCGTCCTCGTCGAACTCGGTCGTGACGGACTCGTCGGAGTCGCTCGTCGGGGTCGTGACGGTCGCGGAGGGCGCGTCGTCAGCGTCCGTCGGCTCCGATTCCGTCTCGTCGAGCGAGTCGAGGATGTCGTCGACGCTCTGCTCGGAGACGACGCGTTGCGGACCGCCGGCGGGCTCGAGGCCGCCGCTCGAGCGGTCGGTGTCGGCGTCGTCGTCCGCCTCGTCATCGGTCGCGGCGGAGGGTGAGTGCTCGTCGCTCATACTGGTGGTCTGACGCTGCCGGGGACATAATCTTTCCCCTGAACGGACGTTTCAAGGAACGAACGTGTCGTCGACGGTCCGACTACTCGGCGATCATGGGATGGCCGCGAACGACGTTGAGCACGGCGCCGACGAGGATGATGATCCCGGCGAAGTAGAGCCAGGTGACGAACAGGAGGATGGCCCCGACCGCGCCGTAGGCCTCGTACTGGCCGGCGTTCGCGGCGTAGAGCTGGAACCCCGCCTGGAGGACCGTCCAGCCGACGGCGGCGAAGATCGCGCCCGGGAGGACGTCGGTCAGCGTAACGGGGATCGGCGGCAGGACGTAGTAAATCGGCAAAAAGACGAGGACGAGCCCGCCCAGCAGGGCGAGCCAGCCGAGCAGGCCGGCAAACGGAACGGTGTCGGCGACGAGCCGAAGCATCGCGCCGATCCCGACCATCAGCCCGAGCGCGCCCGCGCCGGCGACGATCACGGTCAGTCCGTCCGTGATCTGGTCGACCAGCGTCTCTTCGGCCACCTCGTCGTAGACCTTGTCGAACGCCAGGCTGAGTCCGCGGAAGACCTTGAGCGCACCCCAGGTGGCGACGGCGAGCCCGACCGCGGTCGCCTCGGCGCGCCCGGACTCGGTCGTCAGCGCCTCGGTCACCAACTCCTCGCCGGCCGCCGGGAGGAAGTCGCCGGCGACCATCACCAGGCGCTGGGCGGCTTGCTCGCCGCCGACCAGCGAGCCGACGACGAGCGCGAGCAGGATCAGCGGGATCAGCGAGACGAAGGCGTAGTAGGCGAAGCCGGCCGCGAGAAAGGTCAGGTCGCGGTCGCTCGCCGTCCGATAGACCGCGGTGAGCGTCCCTGAGACGTCCATCGTATCAGGGCTGTACGGAGCGTCCGCCTAAGAACCTGTGAGTCGTTCGCAGTTTCTGGGGCCGGCTCGTCGGGACGTCCGCGTCACGTCCGGCGGCCGTCACCACTCCCGACAGAAGTTCTGGGCCGCGTACACCGACCCGTCCTCGGCGATGTAGACGCCCACGCCGGCCCGATCCCACGCCGGCGTCTCGCCCTCCTCGAGGATCGCCTGGCGGTGCTCGGTCGAGTTCATCCACTGGTTCACCAGGCCGGTCGCGAGGGCCTCGCCGGTTCGGTAGCGGACGGGGTCACCGCCCCCGCCCGGTCGCTCGACGGGGCGGTCGACCCACGTCATGGCGATGTTTTCGCCGTAGGCGTGACAGTAGTCGTCGACGCCCTGGAACCGGTCGTACGGTCCCTCCCCGTCGGGGTTCCGGTGGGCGAAGTAGTCGCGCTGGGCCATGTCGTGACTGTGTGCACGTGCGACGGACGCGACCGTGCCGTCCCACCCGATCGGATCGAGGCCGCGCTCGGTCCGGCGCTCGTTGACCTCGGCGTGGACGAAGTCCTCGACCGTCGGAGAGCGGACGACCTCGACGTCGGTCTCGTAGCTCGAATTCCCCGGGTCGTCGGGATCGGTCGTCGCGGGATCGCGCTCGCCGGCCGGCGGCGGATCGGAGCTGGGCGTCGGCGCGTCGTCGACGCCGACCCCGGCGAGCAGTTGGGGCGCGAACAGCGCGGTCCCGAGCGCGAGCGAGCAGACGAGGGCAACGGCGACGAGGAAGTTCACCAGGCCGCGCACCAGCGCGCGGTCCCGGCTCTCGTCGGTGCCGGTCGAGACCCGAACTGTTGCGGGTCGCCGTCGATCCATCGGATCGACTATCCCGACCTCGATACAAGACGGTCGCGATCCCTTACAGTTACTGAGAGACGATTGTCAGGACGTGAATAGTGAGAATCGTGCAGTCGTCGCCATCGCGAGCACGACTACGACGCGGGATTCGACGCGTCGGCGCCGGTGCCGAAGATGGTTTCGTGAATCCCGATGACGAGCCCCGGCACGACGGCCATGAACAGGTGTTCCTCAAGCGGGATGCCGGCAATGTCGATCCCCGTTCTGAGTTTGATATCGAAGACGCCGACCGCGAGGGTGTACCGGTCCCAGGCGTAGGCGATGGGGTACAGCGCGAGGATGGTTACCGCCGCCTTGTCCAGCGCGTTCGCGCGACGGAGCAAGAGAGCGGCGACGGTCCCCCAGAACAGTTCGGTCACGAGGTAGGTGTACCGACCGAAGACGCTGATATCGCGCATCGAACCGGGCCTTCCACGGCCGGTGCAAAAAGTCCGGCCCCCATCGCCACCCGGATAAAAACGGGCCGTACGTTAAATACCTCGGCCCCGGTACGTCTCCGTAGAAGGATGAATATCGCTGATATCGCCACTACGGAGTTCATCGAAGTCGACGTCGGCACGCGCATGGGGAAGGTCCGTTCTACCTTCGAAGACGGCAACCCCAAAGGGATCATCGTCACCGACGACGGGGACTACGAGGGTGTCATCAGCGAGCGGGAAGTCCTCCAGTCGCACGTCGAGGACGACGCCAAGGTGGCGGCGCTGATCAAACCCAGCCGGAACTCGCCGGCGCCCAAGGTCGACCGGGACGAGGATGTCCGGGAGACCGCACGAGTGCTGATCGAGAGCAACGCGAAGGTCGCACCGGTCTTCGAAAACGGTGAACTCTGGGGCGTCATCACCGACGACGCGATCCTCGAGGCGGTCCTCGAGAACCTGGATACGCTCACCGTCGAAGACATCTACACGAACGACCCGGTCACGATCGAGGAGGACGACGGGGTCGGCCGGGCGATCAACTACCTGCGGGAACACGGCATCTCCCGGCTGCCGGTGCTCAACGAGAACGGCTACCTCTCCGGCGTCGTGACGACCCACGACATCGCCGATTTCGTCATCCGCAAGAGCAACTCGACGACGACCGGCGATCGGGTCGGCGACACCCAGCGGATGCTCGACGTCCCCGTCTACGACATCATGAACAGCCCCGTCGAGACGACGACGCTCGACGCCACCGCCCAGGAGGCCGTCGAGACGATGCTCGACAACGACTACGCGGGGCTGATGGTCACGCCCAAGGACGACGACCGCGTCGTCATCGGGGTCATCACCAAGACGGACGTCCTCCGCGCGCTGACGTTCACCGAGGAGGAACGGATGGACGTTCAGATCACCAACATCTCGATGCTCGATACCATCACCCGAGAGGGAGTCGTCGAGAGCATCCAAGATGTCACCGACAAGTACCAGGACATGCAGGTCCAACACGCCCACGTCCGGTTCAAGGAACACCAGGAGAAACTCCGCGGCACGCCGCTGATCCACTGCCAGATCCGCCTGCGGACCAACAAGGGTCAGGTCGCCGGCACCGGCGAGGGGTACGGCGCGGAGAACGCCTTCCGCGTCGCCCTCGACAAACTCGAGCGTAACGTCTTGGAGGTCAAGGGCGTCACCAGCGACGAGGAGTACCGCGGTCAGCTCCTGCGGAAGCTGAACGAACTCTGATCGGAACGGAACCCGAGTTAGCGCTCCGTAACACGCTTTTTCTGTTCTCGTTCACGGGACCAGTCGTCGGTTGCCGACAGCGCGACGACAGGATACGGCGCACCGCCGCGGCCTCAGGACCGGACCGTCTCGTCGCCGCCTGCAAGGCCGGTATCGGTGATCCGGAACTGGACCGACTCCCCCGCCGGCTTCGAGCGGTGTTTCTCGAGGGTCGCGCGCCGCTTGCCGCCGCGGAACCGCTCGATCCGGACGACCGCGCCGGTCCAGTGCTCCAAGGTGTTGCCGCCGAGCGCCCGCGTGCGGTCCGAGTCCGGATCGGCGAACACCTGGTTCGTCAGGACGACGGCCAGGTCGTGTTTGCGCGCCAGCGAGAGTAGATGGGTCACCTGGCGGGTGACGTTTCGCAGCGCCTCGCCCTCGTCGCCGTCGGCGGTGCGCTCGAGTCGGTAGAAGCCGGTCGCGCTGTCTAACACGATCAAGTCCGCGCGCCCGGCGAACTCCTCGGCGTCGCGGACGGCCTCGGACTGCTCCTCGAAATCGAGCGCGTCCTCGATGACGATCCGCGAGGCGACGGTCTCGACGTCGTCGGCTCGGCCGTCGGTTTTCGCGTCTAACAGCTGCTGGAAGCGGTCGACCGAGACCCCCTCAGTATCGATGTAGACGACGGTCCCGCCGTCGACCGCCGTCTCGACGGCCGCCGACAGCGCGAGGTTCGTCTTCCCGGCGGCCGGCGGGCCGTACAACTGCGTGACGGTCCCGCGCTCGAATCCCCCACCGAGCAACTCGTCGACCGGGGTACAGCCGGTCGAAATCGCCTCGTCGGTCACGGTTCGAGTTGGCCCGGTACGAGCAAAAAGGCCCCGGAACGGGTCGACGGGGCGATCCGTTCGCGTACGTTTATTCCCCGCGAGGACGAACGCCGAGCCGTGATCGTCGTCGCCACGTCAGACTTCGAGGTGTACCACGGCGTCGTCAACGAACTCCGCGACCGCGGAGCGACGTTTACGACGATCGAACCCGACGAGGAGCTACCCGACCAGGCCACCGTGGTCATCACCGACGCCGACCACGCCGACGCCTTCGCGACCGTGACGACGATCGTCGCCGAACCCGACGGCCCCCGTCGCGCGGTCGACCAGGCCCTGGCCGCGGTCCGCGGCGACGGCGGGCGGACGGTCATCGGCGTCGATCCGGGCCGGAAGCCGGGGATCGCCGTCCTCGCCGGAGAGACGGTCGTCGCCGCCTTTCAGGTACCGCTGGGCGACGCCGTCGACGTGATCCAGCGCGAGGTCGCCGAGGCACCCTCGCCGATCGTCCGAATCGGCGACGGCTCCCGCCTCGAGAGCGCGACGCTGGTCAACGACCTCGAGGACGTACAGGTGGAACTCGTCGACGAGACGGGAACGACCCCCTACCTCGGGACGGGCACGCGGGGGATGGGCGACGTCCTCGCCGCGGTCAACATCGCCAGGCTCGAGGGCGAAGTCGTCGACGCTCGCGAGATCGAGCCGACCACAGGGGAGATTCAGGTCATCAAGGACCGCTCGCGCGAGCGCAGCGAACACAATCGGGCGATCGATGAGGTGCTCGCCCGCCGAGTCGCCGCGGGCGAGTTGACGATCGAGGAGGCGTTGTCGGAACATCGGACCGACGACGGAAGCGGATCGGGAGACGAGTGAGTGCGGGAGCCGCTCGAACCCCCCGGAACCGCCTCGTTCCGTCGGCGTTTCCCGCCGCTCACTCGACCGTCACGCTCTTCGCGAGGTTGCGCGGCTTGTCGATCGACCGGCCCAGGCGGTGTGCGAGCCAGTAGGCGACCAGTTGAAGCTGGACGTTCGCCAGGATCGGCGTCAACTGCTCGTGGGTCTCGGGGATGCGGAGGACGTGATCGACGATGCTCTCGACCGCGGACGGCGAGTCCGTCACCGCGATTACCGGCGCGTCGCGGGCCTCGACTTCCTTGATGTTGCTGAGCATCTTTCCGGTCGCCGACTCACCGGTGACGATCGCGAACACCGGCGTTCGGTCGCCGACCAGTGCCAGCGGCCCGTGTTTCAACTCGCCGCCGGGGAAGCCTTCGGCGTGCTTGTACGTGACCTCCTTGAGTTTCAGCGCCCCTTCGAGGGCGACCGATGCCCCGTAACCGCGACCGATGAAGAAGTACGCGTCCGAACGCGCGTAGACGTCGGTGATCTCCGACGCGCGCGAGCCGTCCAGGATCGACTGGATCTGGTCGGGCAGCGCTCGAAGCGCCTCGACGAGCGACCGAGAGTAGTCGCCCGCGAGCGTGCTCGCGAGTAACAGTAGCGCAACCTGCTGTGAGGCGAAGGTCTTCGTCGCGGCGACGCTGATCTCCGGCCCCGCGCGGATGTACATCACGTGGTCGGTTTCGCGCGAGGCGGAACTGCCGACGACGTTCGTCACCGCAAGCGTCTCGGCGCCGCACCGATTCGCGTCCCGGATCGCACTCAGCGTATCGGCCGTCTCGCCGCTCTGGGTTACGCCGACGACGAGCGTTTCCTCGTTGACGGGGACGGCGCCGGCGTCGTACTCGCTCGCGTAGAAGGCCGTCGCCGGAATCCCGCGTCTCCGAAAGAGCCGCGCGGCGTACCGCGAAGCGTGATAAGAAGTGCCACAGCCGACGAACTGGATCCGCTCCGGCCTGGCCAGGTCGCCGATCTCGTCGATCGAGACCGAGGCGTCGATCTCGCTGATCCGGCCGCGGAGACAGTTGCGGATCGCCCGCGGCTGCTCGTTGATCTCCTTGCACATGTAGTGGTCATAGCCGCTCTTGCCAGCCTCCTCCGGGTCCCACTCGACCGTCCGGACCGGCATATCCACGAGCGTGCCGCGTTCGTCGGAGATTTCGACGCCCGAGGGGCTGATCTTCGCGAACTGGCCGTCTTCTAGATAGACGACTCGATCGGTGTGGTCGAGAAACGCCGGGACGTCGCTGGCCAGGTGGTAGCCGTCGTCGCCGAGGCCGAGGACGAGCGGCGATTGGTGGCGCGCGGCGTAGACCCCTTCGGTGTCGGAGAAGACCGCTGCCACGGCGAAACTTCCCTCCAACCGGTCGATCGCGCGACGGAACGCCGTCCCGGCGTCGGCCCCCTGGTCGAGCGCTGCCTCGATGAGGTGCGGGATGACCTCGGTGTCAGTCTGGCTCTCGAAGACGTGGCCCGCGGCTTCGAGGTCCGCGCGAAGTGCCCGGTAGTTTTCGATGATTCCGTTGTGGACGACGGCGACGGACCCGTCGCAGCCGGTGTGTGGATGGGCGTTCTCGTCCGTAGGCGGCCCGTGCGTGCTCCATCTGGTGTGGCCGATGCCGGCGTCGCCGCCGGGCGAGCGGTCGGGGATCGCGGCCTCGAGTTCCGACAGTTCCCCGTTGCGCTTGTACACCGAGACCGACGAGTCGGCGATCGCGACCCCCGCCGAGTCGTATCCCCGGTACTCGAGGTCCGAGAGGCCGTCTAACACGACGTCGAGGACGTTGCGATCCGCCTCGATCGGCGTGTACCCGATGATGCCGCACATCAGGACCACACCTCCGTTCCCTCGGGGACGGTTCCGCGAACCGTTGCGCCTGGCTCGACGGCCGCGTCGGGGCCGACGATCGCGCCCGGCAGATACGTGACGCCGCCGCGATCGCGGACCCGGTCCGCCAGCAGCGCGCCGATCGCCTCGCCCTCGAAGAGACGGTCCTCGACGCGAACGTCGGCCGGGCCGCCGGGAACGGTCGATCCCGCGCCGATCGTCACGCCGGTACCGGTGACGCACTCGATCGCCGTCGCGTTGGGTTCGATCCGCGTGTCGGCGTCGACGACGCTGCGCTCGACGACGGCGTTCGCGCCGACGGTCGCGTTTTCGCCGAGACAGGCGTAGGGCCCGACGACGGCTCCCGGTCCGACGACGCAGTCCTGATCGACGACCACCGGAGTCCGAATCTCCGCCGAGTCGTGGACGGTCGTGCTGCGAGCGCGGTCTCGCGATCGGTCGCCGTCGATGTGCCCCGAATCGAACAGTGCGAAAGAGACGTCGAGCAGGTCCCACGGATACGTGGCGTCGACCCAGAGACCGTCGGAAACCACCCCGCGGACGGTCGCTCCCTCGTCGACGAGCGACGAGAGTCCGTTCCCCAGATGGTGTTCGCCGGCGGTCGGTTCGACGGCGCGAACGGCGTCGAACACCGTCGGCTCGATCGCGTAGACGCCGGCGTTGAGGTAATACTCGTGACCGTCACGAGGGTTCTCGACGAGATTCGTGACCCGACCGTCGTCGACGATGACGCCGCCGTACTCCGCGACGCCCGAGCGCTGTAACAGTGCGAGCGTCGCGACGGTATCGGAGTCGTGTTTCTCGACGACGTCCCGGATGATTCGACTATCGACGATCTGGTCACCGTTGATTACGAGAGCGGTACTGGATACTGCAGATTCGGCCGCGAGCAGTGCGTGTCCGGTCCCCAGTTGGTTCTCCTGCGTGACGTACGTGATCGGGAGACCCCGGTACGTGGGACCGAAGTACGACTGGACGCGATCGCGATGATAGCCGACGACTACGACGATCTCGCCGATTCCGGCGTCGATCAAGTGATCGAAGACGTGCTCGAGAATCGGTTTCGTCGCCGCGGGCAACATCGGTTTCGGCCGATTCTTCGTGAGCGGCCGTAATCGGCTCCCCTCTCCGGCAGCGAGTACAATTGCGGTCTCCACACCCATACCCGATCTTCCCACGTTCGTTCTCTTTTGAGGCCATGATTGTATTGGCTATGAAATAGTCAATATATTACCCACCTCTTTCGTCAATAATACAGACGTTCGTGAAACAGTCCCTTGCTGAGCGATAAATCCGCGGCGTCGTTTCGTTACCCGTCCCCGGTCGAGACGGATTTCTCGTGGCCGTTCACACCAGATTCGCGAGCCAACCGTGATGCCAGCAGTCGTGCGGAATCGGGGCCCAATTCACGCTCCGAGCGACTGTTTCGCCGAACTCAATCCGGGATTTTAATTCCACTCCCAACTCCCGATAGTAATGCGCGATCCCCTCCCGAATTCAATTCGTCCCCGTCAAGGCAACGCTCCAAGGGAATTCGTCTAGGTAACTCGTCTGATGACGCCTGGCGGTTCGAACTCATCACAGCAATCCTGTCGCTCACCATCGCACCAACGCTGACCCAAATCTGACGCCGACCCGAATCCGACGGCGACGGGGCTACTGGCGTGATTTCGGCCGACTCGAGCACCGGCCGCTGTCGCGGTTAGGACTCGGCGTTCGACTCGCCCACGTCGGCCCACACGTGGACGTGATACGGTGCGGTCTCCATCGACGGGGACTCGGGAGCGGTATCGTCGAGATAGACGAGCCAGACGAGTCGAACGTTCTCGCCGGCCATCGTCGGTTCGACCTCGTGGTCCTGTCGCCACGTTTCCCCGTGATCGAGTCGGGTTTCGAATCGGTCGAGTTCTCGTTGGTCGGTGACGGTGGGTTCCCCGTCGGTTGACTCGACGGCCTGCTCGACGGCTATGATCGTGTAATCGGTCGTCCGATGTTCGTTGTTTTCTACACCGACCACCAGGTCTCGACTCTCGCCCTGTTCGAATTCGGTCGGGTACCCGTCGGCGCTCAGTTCGTCGCCGTCCTCGCCCAAGAGATAGAGTTCGGAGAACTGCTCTCCGTCCTGGGAAGTGGTCACTGCATACCCGACGCTGCCGACAGCGAGGAAGATCGACACGAGCAGCAAGAGGGTCAGTACCGTCTCCGCTCGTTCGGTCGACTCGACCGACTCGGTCCGAAGCATCGTCGACCAGCGACGAACGGGGAGCCGAAACCGCTCCTCTGCGGGCAGATTCAACCGACGGACCGTGGCCGTGACCGTCAGTAGTAGCGTGACGATCGTCGTCCCGGCCACTATCGACACCGGTTGGATACCCCACGACGTATAGTTCACGAAGAGCGCAAAGCCGGGAACGATAGCGACGCTCAATCCGAACGAAAGAACCGCGCGTTCGAGGCCGTCGATCGCCGATCGGCCAACGGGGCTCGGCAGCGATCTCGATTCACGGGTCGCCGCTGACGCGTCCTCGTCAGCGCCACGGCGACCGGATTCGGGAAACAACGTCGCGACGAGTACGTATCCGGGGACGAAGAAAACGAAGAGGATCCCCAGCGGAACGCGAAGCGGCGTCGTACGGACGACGGGCGCGAAGACGGCTACGTTTACGAGGACTGTCACGGCGACGATCACAGCCAGGTCGACTGGAACGACTCCGAGCGGACGGAAGCCGGACGATCGGTCGGCGGTCATCAGTCGTCGGCCACGACTTCGATCCCTAAAGTTAGGTAGCCAACGTTCACGGCGTCTGGAGTGTCTGTGTCGCCTTCGACCGACTCGGAGGATCGTCCGAAGCGAATTTGAATCGGCGTGCTGGGCCCGAAAACAGCAGCACCGTTACAAGCCGCTTTCACTCGAGTGACAATGCAATATTGATGGTCAACGGTTCGACACGATCTGCCGCCTATCGCGAATAATTCGGTTATACTGCACTGTTACGATCAGTGGGTTCAAACACTCGTTCCGTATATCACGGAGATATGTGTCGAGTACCTGATCGTATCCGACCGCCGTCCTCACGACGGCGGTCGCTGGCAGGGGCTGGCGAGGGTTGCCCGCGCCGAACCGGTGCTTCGGTTCACCAAACCGAAGCGGCCAGGCGTAACCGGAATCGATCGCCGGTGCCGGAAGCACCCCTGCTGTCGTGCCTCGAGCGCCACACATGAGCGCGAATAATTTCGGCGGTGACGATCTCTCTTCAGACGACGGCGTCGCCGTGCGAGTCGACGGCGACGCGAATCGGTCCGAACTCGAAGCCCGCATCGAACAATTGGCCGAAGAGAACAGGCGACTTCGCGAAGAAAACGAACGGCTTCGAGCCGGCGAGAGGTTCCCGTACCGGCCGCAGTACCGACGACTGGGGTTCGGCCTGGTGCTTCTCGGCGCGATCTTCGCGGTGGGTGCCGTCCTCGTTCCCGCGGCACGGGATGTCCTGTTCGCGACGGCGGCGACGGGCCTGTTCGGCGGCCTGCTAACGTACACCCTTTCGCCTGGTACGTTCCTCGCCGCGACGATCTGCGATCGAATTTACGCCGCCACCGCGGCTAACGGTGGCGCGTTCACCGACGAACTCGATCTCGGCGGCGATCGAGTCTACGTTCCCGACGGCGACGGCGGAGCCTCTCTCTTCGTTCCGCGAGGGTCCGACGGCGAGATTCCAGCGTCGCTCGACGGGCCGGCAGTGACGGACGATAACCGGGGAGTGATTCTCGAATCGACCGGGATGGGTCTCTTTCGCGAATTCGAACGAACGACGAGCGGCCACTCGGACGCCCCTTCGGCGCTCGCCGCCCGACTCGCGGACACCCTCGTCGAACAGTTCGAACTCGCCCGCAGCGTCGAGGCGAGCGTCGGCGAAAGCGAAGGGATGTACCGCGTCGCTGTCACGGTGTCTCACAGCGTACTCGGCGACGTCGACCGGTTCGATCACCCGATTGCGTCGTTTTTCGCCGTCGGACTCGCCGCTCGTCTCGACCGTCCGATCGTCCTCGAAGCGACCGAAAAGCAGGGCCAGGCCGAGTGGCGATTGCGCTATCGGTCGTGTCCCTCCGACGGCAACGCGTAACGGATCGCCGAGCGGCTACGAGCGCCCTGCCAGCGATAGACGCGCCGTCTCGCTACGTCACCGCCAGGACCGCCAGCGTGGCGTAGATCCGACCGGCGATGACGAGCGCGAAGCCGAGTAGTCCGAGCGCGACGAACCACCGTACCCGCGTCCGCCACGCCGGCGTCGCAACGGCGGGTGCCGTCAGCACCGTCACTAGCAGAAATCCGACGAGGGAACTGACGAAGAACAGTTCGTACGAGAGGACGTCGAGCGCCGAGAGAGCGAGTATCGTCACGATCATCCAGCTGACGTGCCCGCGAACGAACCGTAGTCGACGTTCAGTTGCCATCGACGGCACCGTACCCCGAGCGGGAATGTAAAACCGTAGCCCCGTCCGCAGCCGTAACTTCTCCATCGGCACCCGTCTTCGGACTCGACGGATGCGAACTGGACGCCGACAGAGACACCGTCGACTCTAGCCGACCGAACTCTCGTCGCGCGGGAATCCACTGTTCTCCTGTCTGCCCTATCATCTGATTATGACCGACTGTGGAGGCGAAATCCGCAGTTGTCGGTCGATGGCTGTCCAGCGGCTACGCCGCTGCCGATCCACGAGACGGGTTACATACCGTAATTCCTGGGCGATCGCTGTAACAGTATGACTCACTTTTGCACGATACGTTGGTACATCCGGTAGCTATGGCGGGTCAGTCTACTCAGACAGCAACTGCCGTCCCTCGACCGTCCATTCGAACTGCCGCGCCGGCGTGCGGGTGGACCTCGCGGAGGCAACGGAGTGATCGCTGATGAGTCGGCCGGATCTGGCGGATCGTGACCGAACGCTCTCCGAAGTGTCGGTTCACGTCGCCTGCGTCGGGCTCGGGTTCGTCGGGTACAACTCGGCACTGGCGTTCAGTCACTCGTCGTATCCCGTCGTCGGCGTCGATACGGACGCCGCGTTGATCGAGGCCGTTCGAACCGGCAACTCGCCGTTCGAAGCGGCGGAACTGGCCGAGTACATCGAGGACGGAACCTGTGACGTGACGACGCGCATCTCGGACGCCGCCGACGCAGACGTCTACGTTATCAGCGTGCCGACGCCGTTGTCGGCGGACGGCTCGCCCGACCTCTCCGCCGTTCGGTCCGCCAGCCGCGACGTGGCGGACGTCCTCGACGAAGGAAATTTGGTCGTCGTCCAGAGCACCGTCTACCCGGGCTGTACGCGAACTGATGTCCGTCCGGAACTCGAGCGATCGGGGCTCGAAGCCGGCGCCGAGTTCGGCGTCTCGCACGTCCCGGAACGGTACAGCCCCGGCGACGACGCGTCCGAACGACCGACGCGGGTCGTCGGATCGATCGACGCGTCGTGGCGCGCGCTGACCGCGGAGTTGTACGAGGACGTCGCCGACACCACGATGCCGGTGTCGTCGCTCGAAGTCGCCGAGACGACGAAACTTGTCGAGAACATCCAGCGGGACGTCAACATCGCATTGGTAAACGAGCTCGCGGCCGCCGCGTCGGCGCTCGGCATCGACATCGCGGAGGTGATCGACGGGGCCGATACGAAGTGGAACTTCCACCGCTACGAACCGGGACTCGGCGTCGGCGGCCACTGCCTGCCGATCGATCCCCACTACTTCCGCGCGGCTGCGGAAGACCGAGGAATCGACCTGCAAATGATCCCCGCCGCTCGGGAGATCAACGACTCGATGCCGAGGCGGTACGCGGACAGGATTCTTCAAACGATCGGCACCATCGGCAAGTCGCCGTCGTCGGCGGTCGTGTCGGTGCTCGGTGTCACCTACAAGCCGAACGTCAGAGACACGAGGAACAGTTCGGCGGTCGAATTAATCGGCCACCTTCGCGACGAAAACGTCGCCGTCGAGGCGTTCGATACGCAGTATCCGCCTGGCGAGGAGATCGAGGACACCGGCATCGTCAACAATCCGAGCGCGATCGCGGCGGTTCGCAACGCCGACGTCGTCGTCGTGGCGACGGGCCACGACTCCTTCCAGCGGTTCGATCCGGCGTCGCTGGCGGCCGCAATGGCGGCCGACCCGATCCTGATCGATCCGCAACGGGCGCTCGAGCAGGATGCCGTCGACGAAAGCGAGTTGATTCGCCCGCGCGACGTCGATCCGAACTGGCCCCGCCGCCAGGCCGCCGGGCCGGCGAGCGGTGTGCCAGCCGACGGGATCGAGGGCGACCGGAGGGAGACCGATGATTAGCGGCGAGCGCGTGCTGATTACCGGCGGCGCCGGATTCATCGGGAGTCACGTGGCCGACCGCCTGGCGGACGAGAACGTCGTGACCGTCCTCGACGATTTCTCGGTCGGCAGCGAGCACCACCTCTCGTTCCTGCCGTCGGAGCGCATCGTCGACGCGGACGTCTGCGATTCGGCCGCGGTCAGGTCGGCCGTTGCGGGGCACGACGTCGTCATCCACATGGCGGCCATGATGGGCGTCCGTCGGACCCTCCAGAATCCCCTCGAGGTGTTGCGCGTCAACACCGACGGCACACAGACCGTTCTCGAGGCGGCCGTCGAGGCGGACGTCGACCGCGTCCTCTTCGCCTCGACGTCGGAGGTGTACGGCGACGTCCCGGACGTGCCGTATCACGAGGCCGATGCGAAAGCGCCCGAGACCAACTACGCGGTCGCGAAACTGGCCAGCGAACGCTTCGTTCGCGCGTACACGGCGAAACACGATCTCGATCACACGATCGTGCGCTACTTCAACGCGTACGGCCCGCGCCAGGACGGCTCGGCCTACGGGTACGTCATCCCCATCTTCGTCGACCGCGCGCTCTCCGGCGAGCGGATCGAGATCCACGGCGACGGCCACCAGACGCGGGACTTCACGTTCATCGACGACGCCGTCGACTGTACGATCGCTGCGCTGGGTCCCGGCGGCCGAAACGAGACGTTCAACGTCGGCACGGGGACCGAGACGAAGATCCGGTCGCTCGCGATGGCCGTCGCCGACGCGGTCGACGGGGCGGAAGCGGTCCACGTCGAACACCCGCGACCCTACGTCATCGAACAGCGGTGCGCCGATATTTCCCGCGCGAAGGCCAGGCTGGAGTACGAACCGACGACGACGGTTCGCGAAGGGATTCGGCGGACGGTCGAGTACTTCGAGGGGAACGCCACGCGAGAATCGTCCTCGCTATCGTCAAAATGACGACTACTGCAGCCGTCCTTCCGGCGCA
Organism: Natrinema salifodinae; assembly: GCF_900110455.1. Lineage (NCBI taxonomy): Archaea > Methanobacteriati > Methanobacteriota > Halobacteria > Halobacteriales > Natrialbaceae > Natrinema > Natrinema salifodinae. The sequence continues at coordinate 204,370 of NZ_FOIS01000001.1, forward strand.
CAACGAGGCCTCGCACGTCCGAGACGTCATCGAGAGGATCGCAGCGACCGGACTCGTCGATCACACGATCGTCGTCGACGACTGCTCGACCGACGAGACGGCCGACCGGGTCGAAGCGACCGACGCGATACTGGTGTCGAACGAGCGAAACCGCGACTACGGCGGTGCCATCAAACGCGGCTACGAGCGAGCGATCGACCTCGGCGTCGACGTCCTCTTCCGCCTCGACGCCGACGGACAGCACGATCCGGCGGAACTCCGACGGTTCTATCGGATGCTACGACAGCCCGACTGCCAGTACGTGCTCGGAAACCGGTTCGCGGATCCGACGTTTCGGGACGCCATGCCGGTCGACAGGCAGTTCGGGAATCGGGTCGTCGCGCTCGCCACGAGCCTCCGACTCGGACAGCGCGTCCACGACCCGCCGTGTGGGTATCGAGCGATGGACGCCGACGCGCTCGCGCGGACACCCTACCGATCGTTTTCGAACGACTTCCAGATCGGCGTCGAAGAGATTCTCGCGTTCGACGCCCTCGGCGCGGGAATCGAGGAGGTCCCCGTCTCGTGTATCTACGCGAACGAGGAGTCCTCGCTCACCTACTACGACGGGGTCAGATTCCTCTATCCGAACGTCGCCTGGTGGGATCGGAAAGCGGCGGGAACCGCTCTCGAACGGGTCGTCCGGAGGTGACAGATGTCGGCCACACGATTCCACTCGCTTACGGGACGGACGGTTCTGATCACGGGCGGTGCCGGCTTCATCGGCAGCCACCTCGCTGCGGCGCTCGTCGACGGCAACGACGTGCGAGTGGTCGACGACTGCTCGGGCGGCAGCGCCCAGACGGTTCCCGACGGCGCCACCCTCATCGAGGGAGACGTCCGCGATCGGGAAACGGTCGCCGAGGCGATGGACGGCGTCGACGTCGCGTTCCACCAGGCGGCGAACCCGAGCGTCGAACGCTCCGTCGAGGCCCCGCTGGAGAGCCACTCGAGAAACGTCGCGGGAACGGTGACCGTCCTCGAAGCCGCTCGGAACGAGGGAGCGCGCGTCGTCACGGCCTCGAGTACCGCGATCTACGGCGCGCCGGAGATGATCCCGATCGCCGAGGACGCCAGGCCGACCCCCTCCTCGCCGTACGGGATCGAGAAGCTGACCGCGGACCGGTACACGCGCCTGTACGACGACCTGTACGACCTGCCGACGGTCGCGCTGCGGTACTTCAACGTCTACGGGCCGGGTCAGACCGGCGCGTACAGCGGCGTCATCAGCGTCTTCCTCGAGCAGGCCCAGGCTGGCGAGCCGATCACCGTCCACGGGGACGGTGAACAGACTCGCGACTTCGTCCACGTCGACGACGTGGTGCGGGCGAACCTCGCCGCGGCGACGACGGACGCCGTCGGCAAAGCGTTCAACGTCGCGACCGGCGAGAGCGTGACGATCAACGAACTCGCCGAGACGATCCGCGATCTGACCGGCTCCGACGCCCCGATCGAACACGTCGACGGTCGTCCGGGCGACGTCCGCCACAGCCGCGCGGACGTCTCAAGGGCGGAGCGGCTGCTCGATTTCAGCGCCGAGATCGGGCTCGAAGAAGGGTTGGAACCGCTCGCGAATCGGTGAGCGGGTCGTCCGTTGTTCGCTATTCGCTGCTCGCTGTCGCTACTCGCTACTCCGCCTCGGTCGCTGCCGATCACGTCGCGACGACGGCGTCGCGGAGTTGTCCGCGCGGACGTCCTCAAGGATCGATTCGAACCGCCTGGCGGTGGCGGCCCGGTCGTAGCGGTTTTCGACGTGTCGTCGTCCCTTCTCGCCGAGCGTCTCGCGTCGTTGCGGATCGTCGAGGAACCGCTCGAGGGCCGCCGCGATCGCGTCGGGATCGTTGTCGACGACCACGCCGCCGTCGGACGACTCGATCACGGACTCGATCTCGCCGGCGCCGGTCGCGACGACCGGCACCTCACAAGCCAGGTACTCAAACGTCTTCGTCGGCACCGCATACTCCAGCGCTTCGTCGGACTTGATGGGGGCTAGGCCGATCTCGGCGTCTTCGATGAAGCCGGGCACCGCCGCTCGCGGAACGAGGCCCTCGAACTCGACGACATCTTCCAGCCCCTCCGCCGCGACGAGTCGCTGAAGGGCCGGCATCCGATCGCCGTTGCCGACGATGCGGAAGACGACGTCCGAGCGATCGAGTCGGCCGATCGCCCGAATGCAGGACTCGAGGTCCTGCGCGTGACCCACGTTGCCGGTGTAGACGATCGTCTTCGTCCCGCCCGTCTCCGTCTCCGTCTCGGCCGGGGTGTACCGATCGACGTCGACGCCGTTCGGGACGTGGTGGATCTTCTCGTTGGCGATGTCGTAGGTGGCCGCCAGCCGCGAGCCGAGGAGGGCGGTCGTCACGGTGATTCGGTCGGCGGCCGCGTGCAGGACGCGCTCGTACGCCCGACTGAGTCGCTCGAACAGGCCGCCCTCTTCGATGAAGTCCAGCTCGACCGCGCTGTCGATCCACAGGTCGCGGACGTCGACGACCACCGGCTTCCGACCGAGGAGGGCAAACGGGAGCCCGGCGATTCCGACGAACACCGGCGGCGACGAGAGGAAGATCACGTCGAACGACCGGTAGTTGAGTACGAGCCACAGCAGCGCGTGAAGGGGAAAGAGCACGTAGTAGAGGAGGCGACTGACGAGCCCCGGATCCTCGGTCGCGGGCTGCCACGCCCACAGTCGGTGGACGGTCATCCCATCCCGCTCGTCGGTCCGAGACCGTTCCCACGAGCGGTCGAACGAACCGAACGGGAACGTCGGCGGCGGTGCGAGCACCGTCACTTCCCACTCGTCGTCCGCGGCGAGGTGTTTCGCGTTGTCGTAGATTCGTGCGGCGTTTCCCAGACTGTCCGGTGGGAAGTTCTGCGTGACGATGATTGCGCGGGTCATATTACGGTCGTTACGGTCGTACTTACAGTCGAATCAGCTCTATGTCGGTCGCGCTCCACGCCGTCTCGTCGAGAATCGTCTTGGTATCGACGACGACGTTCCCCGCCATCCGTCGTTCGACGGTCGCCGGATCGAGCGACTCGTACTCCGTGTGGTCGGCCGTCACGACGAGCGCATCGGCATCCGCCACCGCCTCGTCGAACGAGTCGAGGGCGAGCGCCTGGTCGGTCACGTGCGGATCGTGCAACGAGAGGTGGATCGGTTCGTCGCCGTCCGCCCGCGCTTCGAGGGGCGACTCGCCCAACGCTCGCTCCTGGAGTTCGTCCGCGAGGGTCAACCCCGGACTCATGCGCGTGTCGCCGACGTTTCCCTTGTATGCGACGCCGAGGACCGCGATCTTCCGTTCGCTGACCGTCCCGAGCTCCGCCTCGAGCCGGTCGACGACGTACCCCGCCATCCCGTCGTTGACGGCTCGCGCGCGGGCGATCAAATCGAGTTCGTCGGAGTCGTGCCCGAGGAACCACGGGTCGATGGGGAGACAGTGACCCCCGACGCCGGGACCCGGCTGGTGGAGCTCGACGCGCGGATGAGTGTTCGCCAACTCGATCGCTTCCCGCGAGTCGACGCCGTAGTCGGCGGCGAGTTTCGCGATCTCGTTCGCCAGCGCGATGTTCGCGTCCCGGTACGTGTTCTGGATTAGCTTGACGAACTCGGCGGTCGTCGCGTCGACCATCGTCCTGATCTCGCTCTCGACGAACGACTCGTAGAGGCGGACGGCCGCCTCCGTCGAGACGCCGTTGACCCCGCCGATGATCCGGTCGTTTTCCCGGAGTTCGGTGATGATGTTCCCCGGAAGGACCGTCTCCGGACAGTGGACGAGCGCGATGTCCTCGCCCGCGTCGAACCCGTCTCGCTCGAGGATCGGCTGGACGGTGTCGACCGTCGTCCCCGGCGGGACCGTCGACTCGAGGATCACCGTATCCCCGGTTCGCAATTCGGGGGCGATCGCCTTCGCCGACTGCCTGACGTACGAGAGGTCGACCCGCCTGGTCTCCCGATCCAGCGGCGTCGGGACGCAGATGATGTGGTACTTCGAGGACGGTACCTCGTCGTCGATGAGCAGCTGTCCGGACTCGAGGGCCTGGGTAACGAACGCCCTGAGGCCGGGTTCGTCGATGCGGACCTCCCCGCCGTTGAGTTCGGCGACCAGTTCCTCGTCGACGTCGAAGCCGACGACGTCGTGGCCGTAGTTGGCGAACATCGCGGCCGTCGGCAGCCCGATGTAGCCCAGGCCGTGGACGCAAACGCTACTCATCCCGTCACCGTCATCCGATCTTCGTCGCGCAGTATCGCGTCGACGATCCGTTCCGCCGCCTCGCCGTCTCCGAACGGGTTCGGCCAGGCGGGCGTCCGATCGATCATCTCGACGGCCCCCTCGTGAATCGCATCGGGCTCCGTGCCGACGAGCACGTTCGCGTCAACCGCGAGCGTCTCCGGCCGTTCGGTGTTCTCGCGCAAGGTCACGCAGGGGACGCCCAGAATACAGGCTTCTTCCTGAACGCCGCCCGAGTCGGTCAGGACGAGGGTGGCCTCGCTCTCGAGCGCGAGGAAGTCGAGGTACTGCTGGGGTTCGATCGTCCGAACGCCGTCGGGAATTACGAGGTCGAATTCGTCGACCGCGTTCGCCGCCCGCGGGTGGATGGGGTAGACGATCTCCCGGGCGAGCGCGTCGGCGACGCGACCGGCTCCCCGAAGCAACGACGCGAACCGGTCCTCGTCGTCGACCGTCTCGGCCCGGTGGGCCGTAAGCAGGCAGAACTCGCCGCGCGAGATATCGTAGTCGTCGAAGACCGACGACCGCTCGGCGGCCAGGGTCCGGTTTTGCTCGACCGCGTCGACGACGGTGTTTCCGGTGACGTGGATTCGCTCGTCCGGAATGCCCTCCTCGCGAAGCGCCCGCCTCGACTGATCCGTCGGAGCGAACAGGTAGTCCGACGCGTGATCGGTCAGGACGCGATTTCGCTCCTCGGGCATCGTTCGATCGTGGCTCCGCAGTCCGGACTCGACGTGGCCGAGGTCGATCGATAGCTTACTTGTCGCGATCGCGCCCGCGAGCACGGAGTTCGTATCGCCCTGAACGAGAACTGTCGCCGGCTCCGCTTCGAGCAGCACGTCCTCGATTTCCACGATCATCTCGCCCGTTTGCTTCCCGTGGCTGGCGGATCCGACCTCGAGTTCGTATTCCGGCTCCGGCAGCCCCAGCTCGGCGAAGAAGACGTCGTTCAGCGAGTCGGAATAGTGCTGGCCGGTGTGGATGACCGTGTGCGGGATCGACCGCTCCCGGCAGTGCCGGATGATCGGCGCGAGCTTGATAATCTCCGGTCGCGTTCCGAGGACGATCGCGATCTCGGGCTGGTCAGCCATGGACGTTCCCCCTCGCTCTCGAGCGATAGTATACCGGGACCATGTTGTCACACCTCAGTTCGGAGCGCCGTTCGTACGCAAACCCGGCTGTCTGGCCGTTTACCGGCGCTCCAGCGAGCGTGGTGACCATTCCAGCGCTATCGTTTAAATTCCGCTCTCGGTTGAATCGGACAACGTACAAGAGAGACTGACCGTCGAGGCGAACCATCACCCCACGGAACCATTGACGAGTGAATCGGTCTCGCCGTCGCCGATGACTGAGCAGCTACCCGGATTCCGATTCGCGCCGGTCGGCCGACGACGACGGGAATTCCTCGAACCGGCCGACCGAGGCGACGCTAACGACCGATTGTGTCGTCTCGTCCCGGTATCGAGACGGATCCGATCCGTCAGTGATCGCCGGAGTAACCAGGCGATCGGTGAGTGACTTCCGCGGGAGTCGATCGGTTCGCGCGTCGTCTCCGACCGGGACGATAGCTCCCCGAATTGTCGGTTTTCGGCCCCTCAATCATCGCTAGCCTCTAATACCGACGCTCACGAGGGATCACGAACCGTGAGACGATAATGGAACGAGGAGCACGGAACGCGACCGACCTTCGCGCGGCACGCGTCGAAACGATCGAGGACGTCAACCGGAACCAGTGGAACCACGTCGTCGACCAAGCAGCTCATAGCAGCGTCTTTCAGCGGTACGAGTGGATCGCCGCGATCGAGGCCGGAACGACGAATCCCCCCGCCCACGTCGTCGCGTATAAGAAGGACAACCCGGTCGGGATCTTTCCGAACTTCGTCACGGATATCGAGAAGACACCGTTCAAGCGACTGCGGTCGATCGAACCCGGATTCGGCGGGCCGCTGGTGACGACGGACGAGGCCGCTTCTCTGGACCTGATGTTCGAGGAAATCGACGCCGTCTGCGGCCGAGAGGTGATCACCCACCTCTTCCAACCGATCGATCCGGCCAGCGTTCGGTACCAGCCGCGGTTCGAAGCGGACGGCTACCGACCGAACGTCTCGAACTGCCGATTCGTGATCGATCTGCGGAAGGGCTGGGAAACGATCGTCGCGGAGATGAGTAGCTCCCGCCGGCGGAACATCCGCAACGGCCACGACGAGGATACCGACGTGGTCGACAGAGAAATCACGCGCGAAACGATCGATCAGTTCTACCTGAACTACTGCTCGGTCATGGACCGCCTCGGAGAAACGCCGTATCCGCTGGCCTTCTTCGTGGCGCTGCTCGAACTCCGCGATCGGATCAAGGTATTCTCGCTCTCGGTCGACGGCGACAAACGCGGAATGCTCTTTTACTTGCTCGACGACGAGCGGTCATCGGTTCACTACTTTTTCTCGGGCGTAACCGAGGACGACTTCGCGTACAATGCCTCGGAACTGCTCCACGAGCACGCGATCAAGTGGGGGATCGAGAACGGGTACGAGACGTACGATCTCGGCATGACGAGCGCGGATTTCGACGACGGGTTATTCAAATTCAAGGCGAAATTCGGCGGCGAGGTCGTCCCGGTTATCTCGTGGGAGAAAGGGTGTTCCCGGGTGCTGTGGCCCCTCTTTCGCGCGGGCCGGCGCGCCTATCAGCGGTACGATTCGCCCTCCGGATGACGGACCGTCTCGGGCGGGCCAGGCGAACGGATCTGTCCTCGGGCGGGGAAGTAAATCGTCCTAGACCCGGCCGAAAACATGGTGTGGACTTTTGTACGCCGCTGTGGCAGGTCGCGTGAGCCGTGGTGTACGAGCACGATGTCGAAAGCAAGCGTCACTGCCGCCGACGGACGGGAGATCGAACCCCCAGTCGCGTCGTCGCTCCCGTCACTGCGAGAGCGGTCATCGAGCCCGGCGTCGACGCTGTGTGATCGATTCGGCGCGAGCGTCGCCGCTCGATCGAACGCGTGCCGGTACCCGACCCACAACCGTCGCAGGTCCGTCCGGTCCCGGCAGCGACGACAGACAGTCACGAGACCGAACCCCCCTCGGTCTCAGTCCGTCTCGGCTACGACCGCCGACGAGTAATCGATAGATGTCTCGAGACATTCTCCGTGGGATCGTCTCTATCGCGGGGTCGAACGTCGCCGTCATGGTGCTAGCGTTCCCGCTCACGCCGATACTCGTCAGATTCCTCGGAAGCGCGCAGTACGGTGACTACGCGTTCATGCTCTCCTTTCTCAGCGTCGCCTGGGTGTTCGTCAACGGCGGCGTCTTCGACGGAATGCGGAAGTACATCGCCGAGGAGCGCGAGATGGCGAACTGGCAGGAGTACGTGTTCGGCTTCTACTTCCGCGTCGCGCTCGTCTTTGCCGTTCCGAGCGCGCTCGTGATCGGCCTCGCGGCGTACGTCGGCGTGATCGAGTTCGCGTTGGACGCGACGTTTCGGACGTACTTCTATCTGATCGGGGTGTTGATCGTCGCCCGACAGCTCCGGGCCGTCGGTCGGAGCGTCCTGATGGGACTCGGCGACGAGCACCTCTCGGAGCCGCTGTTGATCCTCGAAAAATTCTTCTTCTGGCCGGTCGCTCTCGGACTCGTTTACACCGGACTGGGCGTCTCCGGCGTCCTCGTGGGGCATATCGTGGCGGTGTTGCTTTCCGCGACCACCGCGTTCGTCATCCTCTCTCGTCGGGTCTCGATCGCGGCGCTTTTCCGGCGGACTCCGCCGGACTTTCCGCGCCGGACGCTGGTCTCGTTCAACAATCGGACCATCGTGCTGATGTTTCTCCTGAACGCGTTGCTGTACACGGACATCCTCCTCCTCCACCCGATCGCCGGAAGCGAACAGGCCGGCTACTATCAGGCGGCGATCGTGATCACGGATTTCCTGTGGCTCGTTCCGTTCGCGGTCCAACTTACCTTACTGCACTCCTCGTCCGAACTGTGGTCGAACGGGCGTCGGGAACGGATCAACGAGGTTTCCGCGCTCGCGACTCGCTACGTGTTCCTCGTGACGATGCTGTTCTGCGTCGGAATCGCGGTGCTCGCGGATTCGTTCGTCCCGCTGTACTACGGCGGCGAATTCGAGGCCGCGATCAGACCGCTCCAGTTCCTCCTGATCGGTGTCGTCGGATTCGCGGTCGCGCGGCCAATCTTCGCGATCGGCCAAGGGAAAGGGACGCTCAGGACGCTCATCTACGCGACCGGTGCCGCCGTCGCGTTCAATCTGGTTCTCAATCTCCTCCTCATTCCGCGCTACGGAACGAACGGTGCCGCAGTCGCGACGAGCATCGGGTACGGGTCCATGTTGATTTTTCACGTCTGGAGCGCTCGACGGCTCGGGTTCGATCCGCTCGGCGATTTCCGATTCGGTCGCATTCTCGCGACCACCGTCGTGACTGGTGTCGTCATCTATCCGCTCGACGCGGTCATCGGCTCACCCGTCGTCTCCCTCCTTCTCGTCCCGCCGGTCGGTCTCGTCATCTTCCTGTTAACGGCCGTAACGGTCGGCGCTATCGACGACGACGACATCATCTACATGCTCGAGCGGTCCCCGGAGCGGGTACAGCGGATGATCCCGTGACGAGCGAGAGCGGGCACATCCCCGCCGACGTCCGTCGCGCAAGGGCTTCGTTTCCGGCCCGCAATACGAGACTACGGTCGTTACGACGACAAGCATCATTAGGAGCGCTCAGGTAGACGACTCGCATGATCTCGGGCCGGAAATCGTCTCCGAGGCTCCTGCTCCTTGCGGGGATCGGATTGCTCACGTACGCGGCAGTCGTCGTCGCGACGACGCCGCCGGCCGCCGGGTACGAAGTCTCACTCTATACCGCCTATCCCGTCACCTTCTGGATCGCGATCGTGCTGACGATTTTCGTCGGCCAGCTCCTCGTCCTCGAGGATGCGACGGCGTCGCGGCAGTGTGGCTACTGGAAGCGGGGATACGCGCTGCTCGTGACCGCGAGTGGGATACTGCTCTTTCTACCGACGATGCGCTATCAGTACGTGATGGGGCGGGCGGACACGCTCACGCTCGCCGGCGGGATCGAGTACATCACGGCCACCCACGCGCTCCAGCCGGACAACTACTATCCGATGATCCACCTGCTCACGGCGTCGCTTTCGTTTTTCACCGGGATCGATCCGATCACGCTTATGCAGGCGATTCCGCCGCTGTTCTCGCTTGCGTTTCTCCTCGGGACCTACGGCCTGTTGCGATACCTGTTCCCGGACAGGCGCGAGTTCCTCGTCACCCTGCCGTTCGCGTCGCTCCTGTTCGCCGGCTTCGAACACCTCCACTTTACGCCGTACAACATGAGCTTCCTCCTGGTTCCCTTGGTCGTTCTCTACTGTCTGAAAGCGCAGGAGCGAAACGCGGTCCCGTCGACGGTGGCGATGCTCGTACTGGTGTTCGCAATCGTCTTCTACCATCCGTTAACCGGCCTGCTCATCGTCGCATTTTTCGCCATCGCGCAGGTGCTGTCGGACCTGCCGAGTTCGGTCCGGTTCGTTACCGGTCGAAAACCCGTGCCGTCGGCAATGGTCAGTCTCCTCGTACTCGTCGTGCTCTTCGCCTGGTACACGCGGTTCGAAACGGTCATCCTCAGCATGGCGTCGGTCGTGGCCGGTCGGGGCCCGTCCCAGTTCGCGCACGTCACGACGGTCGCGGACAGGGTCTCGCCGAGCCTCGTCGACCTGTTGCAAAGCGCCATCGCATCCTACGGCATGGAGGCGATCGTCGGATCGGTCACGCTGGTGAGCCTCTGTTACCTCGGCTACGACCACTACCGCCGCGACAGCGCCGTCGATACGTACGTCGCCTGGCTCGCCGGCATCTTCCTCGTCTCGTTCGCCGTCGGCGCGGTCGCGTTTTTCCTGAACGTCATCTTCGAACCGCTCAGGTTCACCAGGTATGGTCTCCTCGCGGGCAGCACCATCGTCGGGTTCGGATACCTGGCGCTCTACAGCACGCTTTCGGACCGCCGATCGAAACGAGTGCTCACGGTCTCGATGTACGCGTTCCTGCTGGCGCTCGTCTTCCTCTCGGTGTTCCTGCTCTTTCCCTCGCCGTTGACCGACGACGCGAACCTCCAGGTGACCGACCGCGAGGTCCGCGGCATGGCGTGGGCGATCGACAACGAGAACGAGACGATGGCGACCCAAGACGACGGGGTCTTGCAGCACCGACACGTCGACTACCAGTCGATGGGTACCGAATCCACCTGGGAACTCCGCGAGCGGGACACAGCGCCGCCGGATCACTTCGGTTACGACGACAACTCGACCGCCGGGCAGGGGTATCAGGAAGTCACCTACCTTCGCGTGACGGAACTCGCGCGGATCGAAAACCCTAGCCTGTACCCCAACTACCCCGACCACTGGCGCCACACGCCCTCGGACTACGATCGGCTCGAAGACGACCACACCGTCGATCACGTCTACACGAACGGCGAGTTCGACAACTACGTCGTTCGGCCGACCGATGCTGAGAACGGCTAGTTCCGTCGTCAACCGCGTTTTATGGCGCTGGCCGCCGTGTCGTTTTCCGATGCCACGATTCCAGCAGCCGATCGCTCGATCGTCCGTTCCAGTATCGCGCCAGGCCGTCCGGGACGCCGCCGCTCGATTCCACACATGAGTTCGAGGCGCGCGTTGTTCCGACGCGACTCGGTCGTCCACGACCTCCGGTGGAAGGCGGGCGAAGTCGTAACTCGCGGTCGTCGGTCCGCTCGAACCGACCCCGCGAGCGCGGCGACGACGACCGGCGAAACGACCGGGACGACGATCCCGCCGACGCCGCGCGATTTCCCTCACGAACCCCTGTCTCCGCGGCCGGTACGAGGGGTCAACAACCCGGTTCTGACCGCCGACGCTCTTTCCGGCCGCGGCGGGGCAACGTTCGTCGCCGACCCCTTCTGTTTCGTCGACGACGGCACGTGGCACTTGTTCTTCGAAATCTTCACGATGCACCGCGATCCGCCGGCGGTCATCGGTCACGCGGGGAGCCGCGACGCCGGCGCGACGTGGTCGGTTTCCGACGCCGTCCTCCGGACCGACACCCACCTCGCCTTTCCGTACGTCTTCGAGTGGGAAGGGAGCTATTACATGCTCCCCGACCGGTGGGACCACGTCGACGGGGAGCCGCGAGATATCAAACTGTACCAGGCGAGTCGGTTCCCCGACTCGTGGACCGAGGTCGCGACGCTCGTCTCGCCGACCCATCGGTTGAACGACGTCGTTGCGGTCCGCTACGACGACCGCTGGTGGGCCATCGGCGGGGACGGCCGCAACCTCTATGCCTACTACAGCGACGAGTTGGCGGCCGACGACTGGACGCCCCACGCCGACAATCCCGTCGTCGCGGACCGACCGAGCGGCGCCCGGCCTGGCGGTCGGCCGATCGTCGGGCGTGATCGAATCCTTCTGTACCTGCAAGATTGTGCCGCCAGCTACGGGTCCCAGCTCCGGGCGTTCGAAGTGACCCGGTTAACGCCGGAGCGATACGCGGATCGCGAGCATCCCCGGTCACCGGTCCTCACGCCGGAAGACGACCTGATCGGCTGGAACGCCGGCAAAATGCACCACCTCGACGCGGTGTACGTCGACGGCGAATGGCGGTGTCTGGTCGACGGGAACATCGGATTACAGCGCGTGTTCGGGAACCAGCACTGGTCGATCGGCCTCTTCGAGGCCTGAGTAGGGGCAGGGTCAGTTGATCAGCGAGCTGATCGAGTTCGGCATCTGATCGAGCAGCCCCGAGGCGGCCTTCGCTCCCGAGGACTTCCGTTCGATCTCGTACAGCGGCGTCAGTTCGGGATTGAACTTCGATTTGTACTCGGTGACCCCTCGCTCCATCGCGCCGTGGAGATCGTAGCGATCGAGGCCCTCTTCGATCCCGTCCCGGATGATAGCCCAGTCGAGGCCCTCGTTCACGGGGGCGTCGACCGAGGGGACCGTCCCGCCGATCCAGCCGTATACTGTCCCACCCTCTCTGAGAACGAGGACGCCGCCCACGATTTCGTCCTCCCTGACGCAGACGTACGGCCGAACCCGATCCGGCCCCAACTCCTCGTATAGCTCCTCGAGAAACGCCGTCGAGAGGTTGTGATCGAGCCCTTTCTCCGCGAGCCGCGACCGAACCTGTTCGTTGAGCGTCCCGAGGTCGTCGTACCCGCCGACCTCGACCGTACACTCTGACGCGTCGAACTGGCGGATATTAGCTCTCGCATCCGACGAGAACGACGAGAGCAACTCGTCCGGATCGTCGCCGAGCGGGAGCGTGTACGTGTAGGTCGGCGTGACCTCGAAGTCCTCCCAGAGGAACGGGCGGACGTCCGTGTAGCCGCTCGTACACCGGATCTGTATGAGGTCCGGCTCGAGTTCGGTTTCGATCCACTCGAGCGCTCCCTGAACGAACCGACGGCGGGTCTTCTCTACGTTCCGCTGTTTCGCGCCGTTCAACCCGAGCTCCAGCGGCCCCATGTACGCGATTCCGGTCTCGATCGGCGGCGAGCTGACGACCGTGAAGGGACCCATCGTCGTCTCGAAGAGCGGAAACAGCCCGATCGGCTCCTGGCCCTTATATCCGACGAGCGGATGCAACTCGTGATCGGAGTGGGCAGCGATCGACTCGAGCGCCGATCGGCGGTGAAACGGCAGCGCGTGCGACGACCGGTCGACGTACGAATTCCACTCGTCGAGGTGCTCCCCGTTTCTCTCTTCGATAGTGATACTCATGCGTGTGACGTCGACGATCGCGGACATGAATCCACAGGAGCGTGACGACGCGAAACCGCCGATTGGCGCCGAGAGCAATCACCTCTCCAGAGCGGTCTTGCACGCTAAGACGACGATGCCGGCAGCGATGATCTCGTCGAAGCGATCGGTCCGGAGGAAAGGGACAAAAACGCTATTTACTGCGCTCCGCAGTCGGGGGCGGACCGACGAAATCGACGGGTCGGCGAGGCGGCCGGTGGGCATCGTTACGCCGTTACTCGGGAAACAGCGCCCGTTCGTACTCGTCCGCGATCCTCGCCGCCGAGAAGTCCATCGCACGGTCGCGCAAGAGTGCTTCGTCGGGCGGATCGGCCAGCGTCTCGAGAATCGCGTCGGCGAGCGCGTCGAAATCGTTCACAGGAACCAGCGGCCCGACTCGACCATCTTCGAGGATTTCCACCGGGCCGCTCGAGCAGTCGGTCGCGACGACCGGGCACGCACACGCCATCGCCTCGATCAGGGCCAACGGAAGCGCCTCCGTGATCGACGGGAGCGCGAACACCGAGGCCCGTCGCATGTACGGATACGGGTTCGGTTCGCTTCCCGGCAGCGAGACGTCCGCTTCGAGCTCTAACTCCGCGACGAGCGACGTCAACCGGTCTCTTCGCTCCCCGTCGCCGAGAATGACGAGCCTGGCGTCCCTGGTTTCCCGCACCCGCGCGAACGCGCGTATCAGGGTTGCGTAGTTCTTGTGCGGGTGGAGGCGACCGACGCCCAACACGACGGGCGGAGCATCGTCAGTGAACCACGGGTGATCGATGGGTTCTCTCGCCTGGTCTCTCAACTGCGGCGTCACGACCGGGTTGTGTATTACCCGCATCGCATCCGTCGGCAGTTCGAGGACGGTAGCGGCGTCGATCTTCGATCCGTCCGACGCGACGACGATTTCGTCAGCAAACCGATACGCGTGCTTCGAGAGCCGGATGATCGTCCGGTATTTCAGCGTATCGACGCTCGCGACGTGATGCGAGAGCATCGCGTTGAGACTCAGCACGGTCCGTACCTCCGTCCGCGAGCAGCGACCGGCAGCGAGCGCAACGAGATTGGTGTGCGGTTTCCCCGAAAGCAACACTCCGGGGTCCGCTCGGTGAAGGTACCGCACCAGCGACGGAACGGCCGAAAAAACGCCGATGCCGGGGACTGTCGGCGGGTCGAGATCGACGATCCTGACGTCGTCGGGTACGTCGGCGACGAACGCTCCGTCCGACCGGACGAGTACGAGGTCGACGGTGTACCCGCGGTCGGCCAGTTCCCGCACCAGATTGAGCAGCACCCGTTCGATCCCGCCGATCTCCATCGCGGTCTGAAAGACGGCGACGTGCCCCTTCGAGTCGCGCCGCTGCCGTTCGGCTCGGCGTCGTCTCGGGATCGTCGACGGCCGTCGCTCAGTCATTTCTCGATAGCTCCTCGCGGAGGGATCGGTTTTCGGTCGTACGGGGTATCGAGGGCCGTCGCGCCGCGTAAATGCGACGGGTTCGGCCGGCGATCGCGTTCCAGTCGTAGGTCAGCGCCCGTTCGTAATTGCGTCGTCCGAGCACGGCGAGATCAGCCGAGCGCGCGCGCTCGAGGGCCCGCTCGAGCCCGCGGTCGTCGGCCGCGTCGTAGAGCAGTTCTCGCTGGTCGGCGAGGAGTTCGGGAAGGCACCCCTCTTTCGGAGCCACGATCGGATTGCCAAACGACATGGCGAGGAGGACACTCCCGGAGGAGAGAATGTCTTCGAACGGTAAGACGACGACGTCGGCCGCGTTCATGTACACCTGCACCTCCGCGGACGGAACGAATTCGAGGACCGTCTCGACGCGGTCGTCTCGACGTGCGGCCGCGACGACCGAGCGCCTGGCGTCGTCGTCCGCCGGGTTGCCGGCGACGAGCAGTCGAGCGTTCTCGTCGTCGAGTTCGGAAAACGCGTCGATCAGCGCCGGGACGCGCTTGTACGGTTTGATCGAGCCGAAAAACGCGATGACGGTCGCGTCGTCCGGGAGGCCGAGGCGCTCGGTTGCCTCCGCGCTCGAAAGGTCGTTCTCGTAGGCGTCGACGTAATTCCCGTGCGGGACCGTCACCAGCTTCGAGGAGACGGAGTCGGGAAGTCCGTAGGCGGCGAGTAGCTGCCGTTTCGCCCCCTCGCAGTGGACGATCACGTCGTCGAACGCGTACCGAACGAGGTGGCGTTTGAAGAATCGCTCGAGTCGCGGATCGCGTCGCTCGTGTTCGAACACGTTGTGAACCGTCCAGACGATTCTGACGCCGAGCAGTTTCGCACAGAACACTCCGGCGACGAAGACCGCGGCCTTACACGCCGAGAGAAGACGATTGTCCGAAATTAGGAACCACGAGATCCAGTGCAGGTGGAGAACGTCGGGGAGCCCGCCCTCGAGGACCGTTCGGACGATATCTTTCGGATACCCGGTCGAGAACTGAACCGAGACATCGTGTCGCTCGAGCGCTTCGCCTAACTCGTGGTGATACGGATTCTCCTCGAACCACGGGAGTTGCAAGACGTTCATGCCGGTTCTGGGCGCAAGTATCGGGTGTTCCCGACCCGGACTCCGCCGTCGAGCGGCGCGAACCCGGCGCCGCCTGCACCGCCCGAACAGCGGGAGCGCGCGCGGTTCTTCGTCCGCCGGTCCCCTGATCGAGGTGTGGTTATGAGCGTCAATGCTCGCTTCCCTAGCAGGAACGGGCCCATAAACGTTTGTCCAGAACGGGTGATAGTCGCGAAATACGGTACGGATCTTCCAGATAAGTTGTGTATGTGGGAGTGATCGCTGTCAGTGGCGGGTGTCGTCGACGGAGACGACCCGACACAGCGGGAGAGCGACGCGGACAGCGGGATCGTCTCCGAACGCCGCTCTCGAAAAACGCACCCGAACGCGCCGAGCGTCGGCTATCGCCGAGCCGTGCTACGCCCGCGTTCGAAGCGTGAGGTTGTCGAACAGTATTCGGTTGTCCGCCGGCGACGAATTCGTACCGCCCCAGTAGACGGTAAACCAGTAGTCTTCGATCTTTAGCTCGGCCGTCTCCCGAAACCGAACATCCCGCCGGTCGTACGCCTTGTCCCCGTCTACCCATCCGGCGAGGATACCGTCGTCCTCTCCCGGCGCGTTCAAACGAATGTACTGGTCGATTCGGTGCCACTGTCCCTTCGAAAGGGACCGGTCCCAGTTGAATAAGTCGCCGAAATAATCGTCCATGTCGGCGTGATACACGTAGTAATCGAGCCCGATGGTATCGGACTCGCCGTTTCTGAATCCCATTCGTGCCGACCAGCCGTTCGTTCCGTTGGACCGTCTCCCGCCCCAGCCGGCGTTCTCGTAGGTTCCCGCCGGGCCGGGAAGTTTGCCGACCTGTCCCTCCGGATCGAACGATTCGGGGAAGTACACGTAGTAACTCGCCCAGAGCTCCTCCGGCTCCCAGGATAACTCGTTCGAGAAGCGGTAGTGAAGCGACGTTCCGTAGTGGGCTCCTTCCGGTATTTCGACGGAGAGCGAGCGTTCGTAGTAGGCTTCGTCCCTGATCAGGTCGACATTGCCGATCGGATCCTGCTCGGTGAACTGTCCCATCCACTCCCAATCGAGAAAATCGACGTAGAGGTCGGTGACCATCTCGACCCCTTCGGCTACCTCGACGTCCGCCGGCGGGACCACGGCCTCCGGCGGGTTGGCGTCTCCCGAAGCGTCGTCGACCGAATCGTCCGTCGGTATCGGACTATAGTTCCGTGCGACGGCAGCGAGACTGCCCGCGATAACGCCGCAAAAAGCCAGGATCC
Organism: Natrinema salifodinae; assembly: GCF_900110455.1. Classification (NCBI taxonomy): domain Archaea; kingdom Methanobacteriati; phylum Methanobacteriota; class Halobacteria; order Halobacteriales; family Natrialbaceae; genus Natrinema; species Natrinema salifodinae. The sequence goes on from NZ_FOIS01000001.1 coordinate 221,217, forward strand.
GCCGTCGTGTGACTTTCATAGTAGCGCCTCGACACGTATACTTTCGATTGGACACTCCTAAGCGACCAGCGAATAAATCGATTGTCCCCCTTGCTCAGCGGGCTCTCGTCCGATCGTCCCTCCTCTCGGAGAGACCGACTCGAAAAGGACGTGTCACGTATGGCGCGTCCCCGCCACCGCATTCGATTGCAGCGGTCGCGAGGCGGACGTCTACACGGCCATCGCCGCGGGACGAAGTGACCTCTCGGTGACGCGCTCCGCTACAGGATCTCGCCCTGCTCGGCCCAACACTGGTACTCGTCGGTGTAGAGCCGGTACGTCTGGTTCGGCGTTCCGTTCCCGCCGTGGTACGTGTCGTGCCAGAACGAGTACACGGACAGGTCGTCGGTGTCCCGCCAGCGCCAGCCGTCGGACTCGTACTCGAGTTCTCCGTCGACCCACCCTTTCAGTACGCCGTCGTTCCGGCCAGGCGTGTTCAGATCGATGTACTGGTCGATCTGATACCACTGACCGAGCGAAAGCGTCGTTCCCCACGTCTCGTAGGTTCCCCACCAGTCGGGTTGATCGACGTGGTAGACGTAGTATCCCGGTTCGACGCCGCCACTCGCGGGATGATACGAGCCGCGCGCCGACCAGCCGTTGTATCCGTTAGGTTCCGTCGTCCCCGCCAGGTTTCTGTCCGGATCACCGCTGAAACCGGGCGCCTTACAGTCGTCCGTCGGCGCCGTGTTCTCTCCGAAGTAGATCCAGTAGCGCTGGTGGAGTTCGTCCGGTTCGTAGCCGATCGCTCCGCTCATTTCGATCTGTCCCGCGCCGCCGTAATGCGATCCCGCCTGGATTTCGGTCTCGAGTGCGGTCCCGGAGCCGTCGGGTCGCGTCGGAGACGAAACCGCGCTCATCGTCTGTTGTTCCCACCCGTTATCGAACGCCTGGATACCGGAGTCGAACGTCTCGATGAAGTCGGGCGACGGATCGTCGGTCGAAGTCGACTCCTCTATCCACTCGTTCGGGTTCGGTCGGTCGTTGAGGAACAGGTCGCCGTCGGTCACCGCTGTTCCGTTCTGCTCGACCCACATCGCCTCAGTATCCTCGATCCAAACGGCGACGACCTCCCCGGTGACGGCGAACGCATCGCCGAACCCTTCACCAGTAGCGCCACCGGCGTGAATCACACCGTCACTGCTCTCGTCGATGAAGTCTCGGTCCGGCCACGTTCCGCCTTCGATCGCCTGGCCGGTCGGCGATTCGGCTCCCGCGTCGGTGAACTCCACCGCGAGTCCCTCCGCGTCACGCCGGACGACGAACTCGTAGGAGATGGACCGGGCGCTTTCCTCGGTGACGAACGACCAGAGCGACGCCTGGTCGGAGTCGGCGGCTGCGACCGAGCCGGCAGCGAGCGGGATCGAACCCGCCCCGATCAGTTTCAAGACCGATCGGCGGTTGAAATCGTCCGGTCGGGCGCGCTGGTGACGTTGCCCGGGCGTTTCACGACCGCTGTTTCTCTCCGTACCCATACAATCAGGTCGTGATGAACTATGAAATAACCTGAGAAACACATGTTAAGATTTTTTAAGCCGAGGTGACTGTCACGTGACGAATCTCGAACGTCGTCCAGCACCGGACCCTGCGTGGACGTCGTCGGATCCGAATCCGGTCGTCACTGCCGTTCGATCGGCCGTCAGTTCACAGAAATTGACGCTAGCTTTTTCTATGCTCTCGATGTCGGGGAACAGCGCTCGAAAAACCGTACCATGTCTTTGACCGTTACCGTCATCGATACTATCGAAGAAGCAAACCGAAATCAGTGGAATCACGTCGTCGAGCAATCCGACATCGGCACCGTCTACCACCGATACGAATGGTTGCGAGCCATCGAATACGGGACCCCACACAACCCGAGACACCTCCTGGTCTCGAAGAAGGACAATCCGATCGCTCTCTTCCCGAATTTCCTCGTCGGCGGCAACCGGCTACCGTTTCACCATCTCGAATCTATCGCACGTGGACCAGGCGGACCGATCGCGACGACCGAAGAGGAAACGGCCGTCCAACTACTCCTCGAGGCGGTCCCTGACGCGTGTAATGGGACGGTTATCTCGAATCAAATTCGGACGTGTGGGCAGGACTACGCGCGGTATCACGGTATATTCGAAGAAAACGGGTACAAACAGAAACTCACGGACTGCGACTTCAAACTCGATATCACCCGAGAGTGGGAGGACATTCTCGCCGAAATGGCTAGTTCGAGGCGCCGTGCGATCAGGCAAGGCCACGAGAACGATTTCGAGATCGTCGACAAAGAGATCACCACTCAAACGATGTCGGAGTTCTACGACGGATTCGTATCGGTGATGGACCGCGTCGGCGGAGACCGTCCTCCGCGTCGGTTTTTCCTCGAACTAACCGAGTTCGCCGAGCGGGTCAAGGTGCTCTCGCTGTACGCGGACGGGGCGGAACGGGGCTCGATACTCCTGCTCCTGAACGACGAAGCGAAGATGATTCGGTATCAGGAGTCCGCGGTCGAGGAGGAACACTTCGAATACAACGCATCGGAGTTACTCCACGAACACGCGATCAAGTGGGGCCGTCGAAACGGATACGAGACGTACGACTTCGGCGGGACGGATTTGGACTTCCGGGACGGGCTGTTCCGCTTCAAGGAAAAGTTCGGAGCCCAGCCGGTCCCGGCACTGGTCTGGGAACGCGGTTGTTCGACGCCAGCGTGGCCCGCATATCGGATCGGTCGCCGTCTCTACCAACGACTCCATGCATGAGGCGTAACCTGCCGCTCGGAGATGGAAATCACAGCAAGGAACGAGAAAATAGTGGCGGGGAGACACTCAAACTCCTCGATTTGTAGTGATATCCATCTCCGAGAGACGGTTCCGTTCGGTCGCACGGAGCCGATACGGAGACTGATCGATTGGACAATACCCAATCATGTTCTTTATTTGCAGCCCATGGTTCACTCACTGGGCCCTATTACTTCCAGAAACACGACCTATAACCGATTACGGTGCATGGTATCCACAACCCCTCCAGAAGATTGACGACGGGCTAGCCGATAGGGACTGACGGTACGATGGCCTCCATTTCGTTCAACGAAGAGAGCGCGTTCGATTCGTTCTCCGAGCGGTTTCACGACGAACATGTGTCGATCGTCACGGGCCCCGAGCCCAAATCCGACGCAGAATCGACCTCGTGTGAAGTATTCTTCCCGGCGGGATCACATTACGGTGCCGACCTCAGTTATGAGGTTCAAAACGAGGCCGAATCGGAGCCAGAATCGATGTACGCATCGTACTGGCTGTACCTCGACGAAACGTTCCAGCCGGCAACCGACGGGAAGCTTCCCGGGTTCGCCGGACGGTACGCGAATACGGACCGCGAAGGAGGGTGGGGAAGTCGAGTCACTACCGGGACGAACGGTTGGTCGGCCCGCGGCGTCTTCGACGCACCCGACGGGAACGGCGAGATTCCGATCGGCAACTACGTCTACCACGTCGGTATGGATTCGTACGGAACGCACGCGTGGTGGGACGTCTCCCTCGAAACGGGCCGCTGGTACAAGATCGATCAGTACATCGAACTGAACACGCCGGGGGAGAACGACGGCGTGCTACAGGGGTGGGTCAACCAAAACCGCGTGTACAACAGTTCCGACTGGCGCTGGCGCGACACGGACGAAATCGGAATTCAGGAATTCTGGTGTAATTTCTATCACGGGAACGACGATCCAGCACCGCAGGATATGACCCTCTACATGGACAGGCTCCACCTCCGCAACGAATCGGACTCATCGTAGATCGGCGAGCCGGTCGATCGCGCCGTCCCCTCCGCTCGCGTTCCCGTGTCCGGTTTCGGGCCGACGGCGTCGACTACCGGTGACGGCGAATGCGAAAGTGGAAGGACTCGCCTACTGTGACGCTACCGCCGCCCGAATCCGACCGTCTCGGTCTAATTCTGTTGGTCCTTTCTCAGCCGACCGCGGATGGCTCGAACGTAGCCGAGCCCCGGCATTCCGTCGGCAATCCACAGCGCGGCGACGACCGCTCCGACTGCGAGTTCGATCGAACTGAAATAGACGGCCGGTGGCCAGATAGACGGTCGAGAGCCGTATTCGGGCGATGCCAGCAGAGGCCAGACCAGAAACGTTATCCACTCCGCTCCGCCCCGAAGAGCGAACGCGGAATCGGCGAAAAGGTGCGAGAAGTACCCGACAGCGAACCCGTCGCCATCGGCCGGTCGATTCCGGCGTCGAAACCAGAACTCGACGAGTAAAACGAGCGGGAGAGCGAACACAACCGAGTGACCGAGCGAACGGCCCGTCGGCAACACACCGAGTGACCAGGCCAACGGTTTATCGATCAGGTCCGGGAGTTGGGTAGCGAAGAGCAGCCAGACCATCGACGAGTCCGTCGGAACGTCGCGGTGCCATGCCCGTCGGCACAGCGAGAACGCCAGGTAGCCGACCGCGGCGTGGCCCGGAGGAAGCATCGGGGTCGCTACGACGCGTGGTGAAGTATAGTTATTCGACTCAGTAGTCGGACCGATACCGACGCTACGGCGGGTACTGCCGTATCGACGGGACGTGGTGACGTCCGGACGTCGAAGAATGTGAAAACCGCGTAACTGCGGCGGCTGAATGAGCGATTCCGGCTGTCACAGCGGTCCGAATTCGATCGGACGTCGGAGACAGCGCCTTACGCGCCGGCCCAGACGTTCGTCGAGGAGACGGACGTGAACTGCACGTTCTCGTTCTCCTGCATCGTGACCTGCGAGCTGCCGGCGCTGCCGCCGTCTTCGGCGACGGCAACCGCGGCGTGTTGCTCGTTCAGGTTCTCCTGGGAGATGACCTGGGACTGCTGGATCGCCACGCTCGCCTGCTGTTCGATGTCGCTCGACTGCGTCGCGTCACTGTCGTAATCGTACGACAGGCCAGGCGTGTCAGCGTCGGTGTTGCCGTCGACGGTGACGGTCGTACTCGAGGTCCGGATGACGTCGTCGGTGACGTAGTCCGGGCTCGCGTAGACGTTGAGCGCGTCGGCGTAGGCGACCTGAGCGTTGTAGTTCTGCTGGTAGGCCAGCTGGATGGCGGTCGACTCACTGCCGTTCAGCGCGATGGCCATGGCAGTGTTTTGCAGGTTGATGTTCTGCTGTTCGACCTCTTGACCCTGAGCCACGCCGGCGGTCGCGGTCTGCTCACCGTCGATGTCGTCTTGCTTCTTGTCCTTCTTGTCGTGGCCGTTCGTCTCGGTCTCGGTCGAGAGGATCTCGCCGCTGACGTCACCGGCGGTGGCGACGTTCATCCCCGGGACCGACGCCATCAGGTTCGTGGCCTCCGCACTCCCGAGCTGCTGGTTGAGGTTGCTCTGGTCAGTGAACTGGATCGCCGTCGCGGTGCTGTTCTCGCCGACCGCGATGGCGACGGCACCGCCCTGTTCGTTGATGTTCGCCTGCTCGACGTCCTGGGTCTGTTCGACCAGCGCTTCAGAGCTCTGCGCCGGGCTGCTATCGCCCTTCTTGTGCTTCTTGTGGCCAAACTCGCCGTCGCCGAGATAGACGTTGGACGCGTTGGCGACGCCTTCCTGCAGGTTCTCGTTGCGCTGGTAGGACTGCTGGAGGGCGGTCGCATCGCTGTCGTTGACCGCGAGCGCGAAGGCGGTGGTCTGGTTGTTGTAGTTGACCTGACCGACTTCCTGCGCCTGCGCCACCGCGGCGACGGACTCCTGTGCGGTCTTGATCTTGTCGCCCTTCTTGTCCCCGACCGCCCAGCCGTCGAACTGCTGGTCGCCGCCGTCGCCAATGATGATGTTGACGTCGCCGACGTTCTCGAACTGGGTCTGGGCGTTCTGGTCTACGGCGGACGCCTCAGCGGACTGTGCGTTGTCGTTGTACTGGTTCGCCTCTTGGACGGCGGTCGCTTCGCCGCCGTCGATCGAGATCGACACTGCGGTGCCCTGCTCGTTGAGGTTGACCTGGTCGACGTCCTGGTACTGAATGACCTCAGTGGCGGCACTGTCCGTGTCGCCCGCGTGCTCTTTAACATACTCTTCGAGTGACTGCCCGCCGAGGTCGGCACCGAAGACCAGGTACAGGTCTTCACCGTTTTCGAGCGCGTGGACTGTACCTGCGTCATACTCACCTTCGCCCCCCGCGGCAGCTGCCGGGACGCCGGCGGCTACCATCGACAGGGCAACCATACATGCTAGAAGAACGGTCGTCATTCGTGACCGTCTCGTCGTGTCGTTTGTCATTGATCGGTTGATCGATATCGTGATGGTCGTTCGTTTCTGAATCTGTGCGACGCAAACCAGCCTATCCGTATGAGAGACTTTGTTATCGACAGGTTGGCAGCAGTATGAATCGGCCTATGAATCAGAAGGGTTTCACTTACAGCGAGAAACTGGTGACTTCGCGGGTTATTCGCGGCTGCCACTGCCGCGACCAAAAGGAACTTGTAATGGACTTATCCAGCTGGTGTATTTTCACTGTAAAAAGAGATCGAAAGGTTTCGATTCGAGGAACAGTTTCAGTGTCGAATTGAGGGATTAGGTTCGCGTAGGTTGGTGTCAACCGAGCCACATTGGATATTTCGGTGACGGGAGCGCCGTCAGGACACGATGAAACTGCAGGCGGAAGGTCAATAGGATTATCGAAACGGCAACAAGTCCCCGGCTACAACAGCTGAATGATCTCTCTGAGAAGATAAGCAGTCTCATCAAGCGATCTAATGGCGCGATTCGGTTCGAAACCGTTTGCTGGGTTCAAATGGGTTACCGCCAACAGTAGCGACCGGGCAACGCGCCACAGCGGGGAGTGACCGGGGAGGTCACGGCTGCCTCGCACAGAGCGACGGACATCGCTGCTCGCGGAGCCGAACTCCGCGAGGGGCACTCCCCGTCGTGGTTCCACGCGCGCTGCCCGATGACGACACGGTGACCGAAGCTATGAAGCGCGCAATCACACTCGCACTGACGGTAGCACTGATCGGTGGCCTCGCGTTCATGGGGGCTGCTGGAACTGTAGCGGCACAGGACAACGGGAACGAATCCGTAACCGAAATTGAGGACGAAACCGAAGCCGAAGCCACACTGGGCGATCAGACGATCGACCAAGACGTCACCCAGGACGCGAACGCGAACACCGACATCAACGTCGACCAAAATAACCGGAACTCGCAGTCCCTAGAGACGTTCTCGGTCAGCGCCTCCGGTGGTTCGGACAAGGGCCACGGCCACGGCACGGCCCCGTCAGCCACGTTCCAGAACCAGAACGTCGACCAGGATAACACGGCCAACGTCGAGGACGTGACCACGACCGCCGAGAACAACGCTAACCTCAACGCCAGCACCGAAGGAGACGCCAACGCCACCGCCGTGGACGCGGATGGAGAGGGCGATGCTGTCGATGATGGTGGCGATGGTGATGGTACTGATAGTGCACTTATCGACGCTCTGAACCGCATCGCTGTGGCGATCGAGGCCTTCCCTCAGACCTAACTGTTCCGGATAGAGCTTGACCCTTCCCTTGGAATAGTTTTTTTAGATAAAGGTCCCCGATAGACGATGCAGCACACCGAATAGCTCGGATGAGTGACGTGTGTCCGACCGGCAGGCACGCCGAGTTCCTCAACGTCGTCGGATCGACCTGACGTCGGTCTTGATCACGGACGGACTTGAAACGGAAGGCAGTCGTTATCCCGCCCGTCAGCCACTCTCACGCAGCCGGGCGTCGATGTGCCGGGGCACGCCCGTCCAGACATTCCCAATAGCTCACACGGAACATAATAATCATCATATGAACGGCGATGCTGGCGCACACCACCACGTATCCAGTCTCCGGAACGGTGACCGCGTGTGACCTGCCCGTCGACGACGGCGACGATACTGACGACACTGACGGCAGTAACGACGTTGATGACACCGACAATGGCAACGACGGTGACAGCGCTGACGACGGAGACTCCGAGAACGAAATCGTCGACGAGACGGAACTCAGCGAATCGATCGAGGGGACGGTCGACCTGATAGAGAACACGGAAAGCGGCAACGTGATCCCATCGTCGAGGTGCTAATCGCAACGTACCACGGTGAGGGGTTCGCTTTCCGATCGATCACGGACACGCCACGCGACGTATGACGTGCGACGTGTCTTCTCGAAAGGCGACTCAAGCAGTCACCGCACTATCGGCTACTCCGCCGTGCGGTCGGACCGGGCAGCCGTTTCCGCCCGTTCCAGGACGGCCCGAGTCGGGAGCGACGTTTCCCGTGCCACCGCTTCGGCGTCGTCGTACTCCGCGCTCACGTCGTAGACCCGGCCGTCGGAATCGCTCGCGATCTTGACCGTGACCTCGTACTCGTCGCCGTCGATCTCTACCGTGACGGTCTCGAACTCCCGGTCGGCGATCCAGCGGTGGGTCACGCCCGCGTCCCGAACGCCCAGGGTGCCCGTCTCCTCGGCCAATCTTCGCGCGACGCGCTCGCGGTCCGCGGGTTTGCAGATGACCTTCACCAGGTGGCCCGGGCGGGACTTCTTCATCATCGCGGGGAGAATCGAAACGTCGCGCGCGCCCGCGTCCGCGAGAGTCTCCTGCAGACCGCCCAGCACTTCGGGCGTCGCGTCGTCGAGGTTGGTCTCGAGAACCGCGATGTCGTCTTTCGCGAGCGCGCCCTCGTCCTCGGTCGTGCCGACCATCGCGCGGAGGACGTTCGGGTGGGGATCGAGGTCGTACCCGCCCGCGCCGTACCCCGACCCCTCGAGCGAGAGCGTCGGAAGGGCATCGACGCCGTCGGCGACGTGGCCCAGGATCGCCGCGCCGGTGGGCGTGAGCAGTTCCGCATCGACGGGCCCGCCGCGCAGGGACCAGGCGGCCCGCTCGGCGATTTCGACGACCGCGGGCGTGGGGACGGGGTACTCGCCGTGGCTCATCGAGACCGTGCCGCCGCCGGTCGACAGCGGCGTGGTCACAACTCGATCCGGATCGAGGTCGTGGAGTAAGGCGGCGGCGCCGACCACGTCCGCGATCGCGTCGTCGGCACCGACCTCGTGGAAGTGAATCTCCTCGAGGGACTCGCCGTGGACGCTGGCCTCGGCTTCGCCGAGCAGTTCGAAGATCGCGAGCGCGTCGCGTTCGACCGCGGGGTCGAGGGCCATGTCCTGAACGATCTCGCGGACCTCGAGATAGCTGCGGTGGGGACCGTGGCCCTCGGCGTGGACGGCGTCTTCCCCCTGATGCTCGTGTTCGTGGTCGTGGTCGTGATCGTGAGTATGGTCGTGACCGTGGCTGTAGCCGTGGGCTCCGTGCTCGTGATCCGAATCGTCGTGCGCGTGCTCGTGCGAGTGGCCGTGGTCGTGCCCCTCGCAGGTCCCGTCGGCCGTTCCTTCGCCGCCCCCGCCGTCCTCGCCGTCCTCGTCGTCGGTCAGGAACACGTCGACCGTCGTCGCCGCAATGGCGCTCTTTTCGACCTCGTCGATCCGGTACTCCACGTCGAGGGCGTCGGTCACGGGTTCGAGGGCCGCCGGATCGGCCCCGGCATCGAGGAGCGCGGCCAGGATCATGTCGCCGCTGGCGCCCATCCGACCGTCGAAGGCGAGGAGTCGCATACGAACGACCCGGAGCGGAAGACGCAAAAAGCCACCTCTCCTAGCCCACCCGGGCGAGACGCGATAGGATCAAAACCCACCGAGGCCGGTACATCTTTGTAGCGTCCGGTCTCACCTACGTGTGATAGCTACTAGCACAGGTCCCTGACCTGGGTTAGCAAAAAACCTATCCGCTCACGAATCGGAGTCAATCACATCGCCGTCCATCCCTGAAAGCATTCAATCATGAACGAAGTCCAACTGGAGGTTGCGAAGGCGTACCCGAACGATTCGGGTCGTGGTATCGCCCGTCTCGACCCGGACACGCTGTTGCATCTGAAGCTCAGTCCGGGCGACATCATCGAGATCGAGGGTGCAGACACCACCGCCGCGAAGGTCTGGCGCGCAGACCGGCAGGACTGGAACACCGACACCGTCCGCATCGACGGCTTCACCCGACAGAACGCCGACGTCGGCATCGGCGAACGCGTCACCATCCGCAAGGCCGAAGCGACGAAAGCCGACAAGCTGGTGCTGGCCCCGCCGGAGGAGGCGTCGGTTCAGTTCGGCTCCGACGCCGCCGGCATGGTGAAACGCCAGATCCTGAAGCGCCCGGTCGTCGGCCGCGACATCGTCCCCGTCATGTCCTCGACGAACCACCCGTTCATGCGGTCGCCCGGCCAGGCGATCCCGCTGATCGCCGTCGAGACCGAGCCCGAGGGGGTCGTCCTGATCACCGAGGATACCGACGTCGAACTCCGCGAGGAGCCGATCTCGGGCTTCGAGAAGACCGGGGGCGGCATCACCTACGAGGACATCGGCGGCCTGCAAAACGAGATCCAGCGGGTCCGGGAGATGGTCGAACTCCCGATGAAGCACCCGCAGATCTTCAAGAAGCTCGGCATCGAGCCGCCACAGGGCGTCTTGCTGCACGGCCCGCCGGGCACCGGGAAGACGCTGCTCGCGAAGGCCGTCGCCAACGAGACCTCCGCCAGTTTCTTCTCTATCGCCGGACCGGAGATCATCTCGAAGTACTACGGCGAATCCGAACAGCAGTTACGCGAGATCTTCGAGGACGCCACCGAGGAGTCGCCCTCGATCATCTTCATCGACGAACTCGACTCGATCGCCCCCAAGCGGGAGGACGTCACCGGCGAGGTCGAGCGCCGCGTCGTCGCCCAACTGCTGACCATGATGGACGGCCTCGAGTCGCGCGGTCAGGTCATCGTCATCGCGGCGACCAACCGCGTCGACTCGGTCGACCCCGCGCTGCGTCGCCCCGGTCGGTTCGACCGCGAGATCGAGATCGGCGTCCCCGACGAGACGGGCCGCGAGGAGATCCTCCAGATCCACACCCGCGGCATGCCCCTCTCGGACGACGTCAACCTCGGCCACCTGGCCGACGAGACCCACGGCTTCGTCGGCGCCGACATCGAGAGTCTGACGAAGGAGGCCGCGATGAAGGCGCTCCGACGCTACTTGCCGGAGATCGATCTCGACGAGGAGGACATCCCGCCGAGCCTGATCGACCGGATGATCGTCAAGCGCGAGGACTTCCGCGGCGCCTTGAACGAGGTCGAACCCTCGGCGATGCGGGAGGTGCTGGTCGAACTCCCGAAAATCTCCTGGGACGACGTCGGCGGCCTGCAAGATGCCAAAGACCAGGTCAAGGAGTCCGTCGAGTGGCCGCTGTCGAACCCCGAACGGTTCGACCGGCTCGGCATCGATCCGCCGGCCGGCGTCCTCCTGTACGGCCCGCCCGGCACCGGGAAGACGCTGATGGCCAAGGCCGTCGCCAACGAGACCAACGCCAACTTCATCTCCGTGCGCGGCCCGCAACTGCTCTCGAAGTGGGTCGGCGAATCGGAGAAGGCCATCCGCCAGACCTTCCGCAAGGCCCGCCAGGTCTCGCCGACGGTCATCTTCTTCGACGAGCTCGACGCGCTCGCGCCGGGCCGCGGCGGTGAAGTCGGCTCGAACGTCTCCGAGCGGGTCGTCAACCAGCTCCTGACCGAACTCGACGGGCTCGAGGAGATGGAGAACGTGATGGTCATCGGCGCGACCAACCGGCCGGACATGATCGACCCCGCGCTCTTGCGCTCCGGCCGGTTCGACCGCCTGGTCATGATCGGCGAGCCCGACGTCGAGGGCCGCGAGCGGATCCTCGATATCCACACCCAGGACACGCCGCTGGCCGCGGACGTCACGCTGCGCGAGATCGCCGAGATCACCGACGGCTACGTCGGCAGCGACCTCGAGTCGATCGCCCGCGAGGCGGCCATCGAGGCCCTGCGCGAGGACGAGGAGGCCGACGTCGTCGAGATGCGCCACTTCCGCCAGGCCATGGAGAACGTCCGCCCGACGATCACGGACGACATCCTCGACTACTACGAGCAGATCGAAGAGGAGTTCCGCGGCGGCGCCAGCGGCGGGCCGGACCCGACCGGCCGCCGCGGCAGCCGGATCGGCTTCCAGTAGCCGCGATCGTCACGTTCGATTGAGCATGCGGATCAGCTCTATTTTTCGTCGCCGAACGCATCCCGGACGTTTTCGGAAGTAGAATTAGCAGTAGCTTGAGCGACCACGTCCCGATATTCGCTGACAGCTTCACTATCGGGATGAACGTGCCCATGAAGATTCTTGCGGACCGCGAGATCGGATCACTCAGTCGAATTCGGTGCATCCGAACTATCTCGTGTCCGTATTCTCTCGAGCCGCATCGAAGTGACGTCGCTCGATGCTGACCTCGTCGGCCTGTTCGTTCGCCGTCTCGGGGCCGTGCTCGGCGGCGACCTCGCGGATCGCCCACATCGAGGCGTCCCTGACCAGGGCCTCGATGTCCGCGCCCGTGTACCCCTCGAGTTCGGCCGCGAGGGTGTCGATATCGACGTCGTCGGCGAGCGGTTTGCCGTCGGCGTGGACCGCGAGAATCTTCTCCCGCGCCTCGCGGTCGGGTTCGTCGACGAAGACGTGGGTGTCGAGCCGCCCTGGTCGCAACAGTGCGGGGTCGATGTGGTCCTTCCGGTTGGTCGCGGCCAGGACGACCAGGTTGGGATTCTCCCGCATCCCGTCAAGTTCGGTCAGCAGCTGGGAGACGACCCGCTCGGTGACCTCGTGGCCCTCGCCGCGGGCGGCCGTGATCGCGTCGATCTCGTCGAAGAAGACGATCGACGGGGCCGCCTGGCGGGCGCGCTCGAAGACCTCCCGAATCGCCTTCTCGCTCTCGCCGACGTAGCGGTCGACGATCTCGGGGCCGTCGACGCGGACGAAGTTGACGTCCGTTTCGCCCGCGAGTGCGCGTGCGAGCAGCGTCTTCCCGGTTCCCGGGGGGCCGTACAGGAGGACACCGGAGGGCGGCGCGGTGTTGGTCTCCTCGAAGAGCCGATCGTAGGTGAGGGGCCACTCGACCGATTCCCGGAGCGTCTGTTTCGCGTCGTCTAAGCCGCCGACGTCGGAGAAGTCGGTGGACGGCGACTCGGCGACGTACTCGCGCATGGCCGAGGGTTCGACGGACGCGAGCGCGGCGTCGAAGTGGGTCTTTCGCACTGTCGGCTCGCGGTTCCATTCGCGGCGCTCGTCGGCGTCGGTCGGCCGATCGCGGATGGCGGCCATCGCGGCCTCGCTCGCGACGGCGTCCAGATCCGCGCCGACGAAGCCGTGGGTTCGCCGCGCGATCGCGTCGACGTCGACGTCGTCGGCCAGCGGCATGCCGCGGGTATGGACTTCGAGGATCTCCCGGCGGCCCTCCTTGTCGGGGACGCCGATCTGGATCTCGCGATCGAAGCGGCCGCCTCGGCGGAGCGCGGGATCGATGGCATCGACGCGGTTGGTCGCGCCGATGACGATCACCTCGCCGCGGGCGTCGAGGCCGTCCATCAGGGTCAGCAGTTGGCCGACGATCCGGTTTTCGGCGTCGCCCTCGTCGTCGCGCGTGCCGGCGATCGAGTCGATCTCGTCAAAGAAGATGATCGTCGGCGCCTCCTCGCGGGCTTTCTCGAAGGTTCGCCGGAGCTGCTCCTCCGACTCGCCTTTATACTTCGACATGATCTCCGGACCGGAGATCGTCTCGAAGCGAGCGTCGACCTCGTTGGCGACCGCGCGCGCGATCAGCGTCTTCCCGGTCCCCGGCGGCCCGTACAGCAACACGCCGGAGGGAGGTTCGACGCCGAGTCGCCGGAACAGGTCCGGCTCCGAGAGGGGGAGTTCGATCATCTCCCGGACGAGTTCGAGTTCCTCGTCCAGGCCGCCGATGTCCTCGTAGGTGATGCCGGAGCTCGGGGCCGGCTCCTCGGCCGTTCCCGTGGGTCCGACACCGGAGCCGGAACCGGCACTGGAACCGGATTCGGCGTCCGGTCCGCCCACCCCCGTCGAGCCACCGCCGCGATCACTGGACCCGGCTCCGGCTCCGGTTCCCGCTCCCCCCTCGCTTCGCGAACTCGCCTGGCCGCCCGCTCCCCCCGTCCCCCCGGCATCGACGATCCGGATCGTCGTCGCGCTCGTGATGCGGACGTCGCCGTCGGGGTCCGTGTCGGTGACCCGGAACGGCTGGTGGTCGAACCCCTCGATCCGGACCTGTTCGCCGGCCCGCACTGGTCGGTTGCGCAGCTTCTCGGTCGCCTCGCGCTCGGCCGCCTGGCGCTGTTGCTCGGCGAGGCTCGGCGGTGCGACCAGCGTGACCCGGTCGGCGTCGCTGATGGTGGATTTGTCCTTCGCGCGGACGGTGACCGCGTCGCCGACGTGGACGCCGGCGTTCGCGCGGGTGTCCCCGTCGATCTGGACGGCGTCGTCCGGGATCGAGGGATCGGCGGGCCACATCTTGGCGACGGTCGTCTCTGCGCCCTCGATCACGACGGCGTCGCCGCTCAGGATGCCGAGTTGGCGCCGCGCTGGCTCGGGGATCCGCGCGACGCCCCGACCCGCGTCTCCCTTTTCGGCAGCACGCACCGACAGCGTCACGCCGTCCGATTCCGACGAACTCATACCCGTTCCTTTCGCGCCAGTCGCCTTGAGAATTGTCCCGTCGAGTCCCGCATCGAGTCACGCGACTCAGAGGGCGTTCGCGAGGAGTCGATCGATGCCGCGGCGGATCCGTTCGGACGCCGACGGCGCCGAAATTCCCAGTTCGTCGGCGACCACCTCGGTCGAGGCCTCGCGCGGGACCGCGAAGTACCCCGCCTCGCGAGCCGCGATCAGGGCCTCGTACTGCTTGCAGGTGAGTCCGAACGGCGGGTCGTCGGACGACGGGTCGCGGGTGAGCCGTTCGAGTTTGAACGACGCGCCGCGGTCGGTACAGAACGCGCGGTACGACGCGAGCGCCTCCCGGTCCGGAAACCGCGCCCGCCCCCACCAGCCGTCGACGGTGACGATTCCGCTCAGGGGCGTCGCTCCCAGTTCGACGTACGTCCGGTAGATCGGCAGCGGCGGATCGCGGAGTCCGATCCGGTACAGCGCGTCGCCGTCGCCGTTGGCGTCGTCGACCGTCGCGTACGTCTCGACCGTTGGATCAGCCGCCAACGCCTCGTCGAACCCGTCGGGCTCCTCGAGCGCTCGACAGAGGACGATCGGCCGATCCGGATCGACGACCAGAATCCGTTCGATAGCGAGCGTCGTCTCCGGAACCGCCGCCACGGTGTCCGTTAGCGGCAGCTCCGTCGATTGCAGTCGGAACTCCGCGATGATGGCCATGGGTAGATTTCACCTCGAATGTACTTAAACACCCTAACGCATGAGAGACAGGCACATCGGCACACGTCGCATACGTCCGGGTGACCATGGGAACCGATGGCCAGCCCGCGATGCAACTCGACTCGACGGCGCGTCCGTACCGATACTACCGCAACGCGGTCGAGAAACACTGGGATCCCCACGAGATCGACCTCGAGGCGGACCGCGACGGCGTCGCCGACCTCCCGGACCCAGCGTTCGAGGGGCTCAAGCGCTCGCTCGCGCTGTTCGGCGCCGGCGAGGAGTCAGTGACCGAGGACCTCGCGCCGCTTTCGGTCGTCCTCGACGACATCGCCGACCAGCTGTTCATCACGACGCAACTGTACGAGGAATCGAAGCACACCGACTTCTTCGACCGGTACTGGCGCGCGGTGATCCACCCCGAAGCGGACCGGCGCGGCCAGGCGCGCTCGTCGCCGACCGACGAGCGGTGGTTCAACGAACCGTACGACGAACTGTTCGCGCGCAACGAGCGCGCGATGGCGCGGCTCCTCGAGGCCGACACCCCGGCGAACCGCGCGCGAGCCCACTGTCACTACCACCTGACGATCGAGGGGATCCTCGCCCAGACCGGCTACTACGGGCTCACCCTCGCGTACGGCGAGGATGAACCGGACTTGCCCAATCTGCCGGGCCTGGTCGAGGGACTCAAACTGATCCGCAGCGACGAGGGCCGCCACGTCGGCTTCGGCATGGCGAAACTCAAGTCGCTCGTGATGGCCGACGAGGTCGATCCCGACCTCCTCCGCGAGACGGTCGACGACCTGGTCCCGCTCGTCCAAGAGAGCCTGACCGGCGACGACGGTGCCAGTACCGAGGAGGGGCCCGGCCCGAGCCCGTCCGACCTGACCGGGTATGCAGCCGCGAAACACGAACAGCGAATGCGACAGATCACCACCGCGAGCGAGAAGATTCCGGACGTCGAGGAGCTAACCGAACTCGACGCGTAGCGACGGCGTACCGTCGCTCACCGGAGAAACGCCTTTTGTCGTTCGTGTCCGATTCACTACTATGGTCGTCCAAACCGAGCGCGACGACGCCACCTGGTACGAGTGCGAGACCTGCGGGCTGCTCTTCGACGAGCAGTCGGACGCGAGCGAGCACGAAAAGCGGTGCGACGGCTCCGATCCGACCTACATTCAGTAACGGGATTCGCCCGGCCGATCACCCGAGTCGCTCGCGGTGCTCGGCTGCGAGGTCGCGCGCCTGGTCGAGCGTGTGGGTCTCCGACCAGCGAACGCGGTCGCCGTCGCCGTAGGCCAGCGCACTTTTGAGTTCGTCACGGAGGACGCCGTGGTCGACCGCGACCACCGTCCCCGACTCGTCGCCCAGTTCGTAGACGCCTGGCCGGTCCGGAGCGGCGGCGATTGCGTCCCGGTCGAGGTCGCGCCAGGGCTTTTGGAGGGGCATCAGACTCCCTCGGCGTCCTCGGAGTCGCCTGCGCCGGTTTCGTCACCGGCGCCGGCGTCGCGGTCGCGCTCGACGAGTTCGTAGGCGTGCTCGCTCAGTTCGTCCTCGGCGAAGACGAACACGCGCCCGTCGACGACCGAGAGGTCCGCCTCGACGCGGATCGAATAGGCCTCGGTCGCGACGGTGACGCCGGGGAACAGCTCCTCCTCGTCGTTGCGCTCGAGCATCACCCGTCCGACGCCGGTCGTCTCGAGGATGTCGTCGTGGGTGTTCCGGTCGTTGACGTAGGTCATGACGCCCTCGACGCCGTCGGGGTCGGTGACCAGGACGTGGACCTCCTTGCCTGGCGGGGTCGCTACCGACTCCTCGACGGGTTTCGGCGGGCCGTGATAGAAGACCTCCCGTCCGTCGAGGTACTGGACGACGACGCCACCGTCGACGAGATCGACGCCGATCGTGCTGGGGGCGACGTTGTTGCGCGCGCTCATTGCCCGGCAGTTCGGTCGGATCGGGGAAAAGGGGTGCGTTCTCCCAACGGTCGCACGCCGCGGGGTGGGATTCGGACGACCCGTGTCGACGAGTTGCGCGGATCGTCAGCCGTAAGTAGCCGGTCTGAGAGTATTCGGTATGGACGGCCGTGCTGTCGCCCCCGCAGCCGGGACGGTGCTCAACGCGCTCGCGACCGGCACCGGGTCGGCGTTTGCGATCGACCTCGAGACGACGGCGACCGTCGAGCTCACCGACGACGGCGAGGTCGTCGGTGAGGTCGCCGGCCAGCCCGAGGCCGACACGACGCTCGTCGAGCGCTGTGCCGAACTGACGATCGACGAGTACGCCGACACGGCCGGGTTGGATGAGCCCGATGTAGGCGCTCGTATCGAGACCGAAAGCGAGGTTCCGATGGCCTCGGGACTGAAGAGTTCCAGCGCCGCGGCCAACGCGACCGTACTCGCGACGCTCGACGCCCTCGAGGTCGCCGACGCGGTCGAACGAATCGAAGCCTGTCGGCTCGGCGTGCGGGCTGCCCGCGATGCCGGCGTGACGGTGACCGGCGCGTTCGACGACGCCAGCGCGAGCATGCTCGGCGGCGTGACGGTAACCGACAACACGAGCGACACGTTGCTCGCCCGTGAGGAAATCGACTGGCAGGCGCTGGTTTACACGCCCCCGGAACGGTCCTACAGCGCCGACGCCGACGTCTCAGCCTGCGAACGCATCGCGCCGATGGCCGATCTCGTCGAAGAACTCGCGCTCGACGGCCGCTACGGCGAGGCCATGACCGTCAACGGTTTCGTCTTCTGTGGCGCGCTGGGATTCCCGACGGGTCCGATGATCGACGCCCTCCCCGACGTGACCGGCGTTTCGCTGTCCGGAACCGGGCCGAGCTACGTCGCCGTCGGGGAGCGGGAGACCCTCGAGACGGTGCGAGACCGGTGGGACGAACGCGACGGAACGACACGATTACTGCGGACGCGAACGGACGGTACACGAACGACCAGACCATGACTCGAGAGCCAACGATCGACACGAACACGAGCCCCGAGGTGGCGACCGACGGCGGCACCGACGAGGAGCGACGCACGCCGGACGAGATGAATCTCGACGAACTCCGCGAGGAGATCCGATCGATCGATCAGGAGATCGTCGAACTGATCGCCCAGCGAACCTACGTCGCGGACACCATCGCGGCGGTCAAGGAAGAGCAGGAGCTGCCGACCACCGACGAGAAACAGGAACAACAGGTGATGGAGCGGGCCGGCGAGAACGCCGAACAGTTCGACGTCGACGCGAACCTGGTCAAGGCGATCTTCCGGCTATTGATCGAACTGAACAAGGTCGAGCAACGCGAGAATCGGTAGCACGCGATAGAGATATTGCACGTCATTCATCAGCCGGTTCTAGCGGGACTCGTTCCACCTCGATGTCTTCGTAGTCTTTCTCCGATGAGAGCACGTTCAGCGTCCGTGTTTCTGCAGTCGCGGCGTGGAACGCATCGAACGCCGTCATTCCCTCGTCGTAGTAGTTGACGGCCTTCAGAACGATTTGTCGTTCTTCCTCGTCCCGGACAGGGACGAGTTCGAGCAGATTTGCCACGAGTGGGACGTAATCGAACTCGTACCGTTCTCGGGCGAGAAGGAGTTCGAGATAGGAGAAGGCCGACGTTTCTACGTCGTACTCGTCGAGTGCTTCTTCTGCTGATTGCTGCAACCAGTCCGAGTCTTTGACGAGTGCGAGTAAAAAGTTGGTTTCAACGTAGACCGTCATCTATCGTCTCCTTTCTCACGAGCCTCTGCTTTCGCTTCTGCTTCGATGTCCGCACGAATATCATCGACGGACGCGTCACGTAACTCGCCTGCCGCTTCGCGGACTGCAGCGAGCGGGTCGTCTGCAACCGGAACGAGTTCGATTCTGTCCTCGTACGTGACGATGTGGTACTTCTCGCCGTATTTTTCTCGTACGTCTTTGGGGATGTACAGCCTCCCCTGCCCGTCCGTTTCTGCTGACATAGATATGACTATGGTACCATAGACAAAGAATCTTACCACCAGCAGGGAACCAATGGTACAGTCATCAGTGTTTAATCTGTTTGCACATTGGATATTGTCTATCTGAACAAGGTCGAGCAGCGGGACAAGAGATAGCGCTAAATGGATTTCTGAGCGCGTATTTCACCAGATAACCGATCAGAAGTTTTCCGGTTGCTGTTCAGTTAGTTCGCGTCGGTTGGGAAAACGACGGGCAATGGCGGGAGTTCGAGCAGTGGACCAATACTACGTGCGAACTGAATGACGGTGGCTTATTTGCTCCGAAGGTCGCGGAGTTTCTCACGACCGGGGGCAATCAACTCGTCGAGATAGTCCGCTACCGTCTCTTTTGCGTCTGTTGGATGAAGTTCTTCAGTTTCGAGAGCCGACGCGAGATCATCGAAACACTCGTACGTGCGATTTCCGCCGTACCTTTCGGACCGTCTCACGGTCACTGACTCGAAGCGCGGAAACACGTAATACTCGAACAACTGAAGGACAGGGTTCTCACGGTCCTCTTCAGGATCACGAGTCGGGGGACAAAATGCCGACTCGATCTTCCGCTTCAGATCTACAGTGGAGTCTTCCATCGAGATTGTCGTCCCCTCGCTCGACGACATCTTTCCCTCGCCGGTTTCGAGATCGGCGAGGATGGGCGTGTGTAAACACGGTCGCGTCTCGTATCCCAGTTCCGGCAGTTTTTCCCGGGCGAGCATGTGTACTTTCCGTTGATCGGTTCCACCGACAGCGAGGTCGATGCCGAGGAACTCCAAATCGAGTACCTGCATCAACGGATACACCGTATGGCTCACCGTTGCGGTTTCGTCGCTTTGGAGTTCGGCAACCGCTCGCTGGGCACGGTTGAGCGTCGTCGAGACAGCGAGTTCGTAAAGATCGAGCGAATAGTACGCTTCGAGTTGGAAGTCGGACCCGTAGACGTATTCGACCTTGTCTTCGTCGAGGCCGTATGCGACGAACTGTGCTTTCATTCGTTCCGCCATCTCGTGTATTTCATCGAAACTACCCTTGTCGTTGAGATGTGCATGAACGTCTGCTAACAGAACGACGACGTTCATTCCAGCTTCCTGAAGGTCGATGAGCTTGTTCGCCGTCAGGAGGTGGCCGAGATGAAGGACGCCAGACGGTTCGTAGCCGACGTAGACTCGTTTGTCTGCCGGATTATCGGCAAGTTTACGTACCTCTTGCTCGGTGACGACTTCCGCCGTATTCTGGGTAAGTAACTCGTAGGTATTCATACCGATTACAGCCCCGCTGATTCGGAAATCTTCATATCATCCAACGCGTCAATCACAGACGCCAGATCATCGTTTAGCGTCTCGACGAATTGCTGGGCGTGATCTGTCGTCGTTGCACCTGCTGAACACGGTTCGATGAGGTCTTCTTCCTCAAGAACGCGCAGCGAGTACCGAACCTTGTGGTGCGGGAGATCAGTCCGGTCAGATAGTTCGACGATGCCAATTGGTTCGGCCTGCCAAACGAGTACGAATACCGCTAAATGCCGAGTGAGAACGTCGATCTCTTTGTCAAGGCGGTCAATTATGGTTTGTTCGACCATACCATCTTATCCTATTCACCGAGAGCATATAAAATAGTTTAAGGTATGATATGATGTCTCCATTACCAAATGCTATTCTACCACATGACGTCCAAACCGCCGGATGTGGTACCTCTACTGAACGCTAGGTATCAAATTCATCATACGTATGGGAGAGTAGTGAGCAGATAGCCGTTTTGCTGTTCTCCACCGTGTGGATCGGTTCGAGGAAAGCCACACTCGTGGATTCGTCTCTTCACTGACCGCTTCGGCGTCTCAGTCTATTCGACCGCCGTAGCGAAGAATTCCTTGACGATCGTTTCTTCAGCGCTGTGGAGTACGACGCTCGCCGTCGATTTGCTGACGTCAAGCGCAGCCGCGAGGTCAGTGAGCGAACACTGGCGTGGAGTATCGTAATACCCGCGTTCGATGGCTTCGGCCACGAACCTGCGTTGGCGGTCGGTTAAAAGGTCGGTCGAGTCGACCGACTGGATAACCCAGTTGACCTCGAACGCGAATCCGGTCTCTTCTAGCTCGTCTCTGAACTGCGACAGCCGGTCATGGGAGGTAGTGAGCTCACAGACAATCCAGCCGTCCTCGATAGTATACGGAAATTGTGGCAGATTGCCCGAGGCGAAGAGTGCGCGATACGGCGAAGGAACGAACGGCAGTTGGAACTGAAGCAAGACCGTCTGCTCGTCGGCGTGAAGGGCGTCGTAAGAGGGAACCCTTGATTGCGGCGCACTCTCGAACAGATCGAGAACGACCGCCGGATCTGCCAGCGTCGCTTCCAAGACGACGAGCAGTCCGTCCTCGGTTGGGTGGGCGCTCAGGATTCGAAACTCACCGTCCGGATAGTCGCTCGACAACCGGAACGGACCGCCACGCTGCGGTCCGGGTGGTTTGAATCGTACTCGCGCTCTGGGCATACGCTCTCCTACGGTGGTCACCCTTATCCACGTAGCTGCGAACATGTTGGCGTGAACGGCTACGACCAGGCCTCACCTCCACTGTTGTATGCGGTGACTTGATGAAAACGAAGCCGAGACCGGATCTGCCTTGCCAGCGCCGCGAAGCTGTTCGCGGAAGGCGTTCCGCGCGAGTGAATTACTACAAAATGCTCAACCGGGCATCAGGTTCGGCCGTTCGGTGGACGCCTGGCTTCTTTGAATCGTCCGTTCCGTAGTGTACGGAGAAGCTTCTTCGCCGATCGTCGATCCCGCAGTAGAACATGTTCGAGCGAACTCCCATTGCCACTATCCTCGTTCTATCCCCTATGGAACCGTCTAAGAGCGGAACGTCGAAGAGAACCTCGAACCACGGCGGGGCGGGCCCGTCCGATCAGGCCCGATGGACCGAGACGCTCCCGAGAACGATCCGCGTGTTGTTAGGGGTGGAAACGGTCTCCTTCTTCCTTGCCGCCACGGTCCACGCAGGTGTACTCGTCCGCGGGTACGAACATTCCGAAGCGCTGATCGCCGAGAGTGTACTCGGTGCTGTTCTACTCGGTGGCCTCCTGATGACCTGGGTCCGTCCGCGCTCGATGGTCACTGTTGCCGCTGGCGTGCAGGGATTCGCGCTCTTGGGGACGCTCATCGGTATCTGGACGATCATCGTCGGCGTCGGCCCTCGAACTGTTCCGGACATCGTGTACCACGTCGCCATCGCGCTCGTGCTGGTGGTCGGCCTTTGGGTAGCGTGGCGGGCCCGCGGAACTGAACCGGTCTGAACGACGAACGACGAATGACCACCCCTCGTAACCGAGGGAAGCCGATTTGGTCGTCTCTCGTCGACTGAACCAGGCTGTTGAACGGACCGGTGACCAGTCCGAAGCCGTCCACGGGTATTGCCATCCGACTGCCGCTGATCTAACTTCCGCCGCTCTCCATTATATACGGCTGAGCTACGGAACCCATATCCGCCTGTTTTCGTAGCTTCAGGCATATCTTTTAGCGGTATTGCTCCTCGTCGATCCGTCTCGTTGGAGATTCTCCATAGCAATTCCGAGATACATCTCGGGTTCGATGGGTGAGTTGCATTCATGCAACTTATCCCTCTTCAGTAACTATCAGCGATATACCCCACTCCCATTCTGTTCGATTGATTCGGATTGTCTGGCGCCACGAGTGCGTGGAGTAGGACCAGAGATTTCGTC
The DNA here is from genome assembly GCF_900110455.1 of Natrinema salifodinae. Classification (NCBI taxonomy): domain Archaea; kingdom Methanobacteriati; phylum Methanobacteriota; class Halobacteria; order Halobacteriales; family Natrialbaceae; genus Natrinema; species Natrinema salifodinae. The sequence goes on from NZ_FOIS01000001.1 coordinate 244,171, forward strand.
AGCAGATGCACGAGTGAGACTAGACGGTCCTCTCAGAGCAAACCTGACCAGGCGGGAGATCCGACTCCCACCAACACAATACCATGAGATTCATCTTAACTAACGTCTCGTTTCGAAGAAGAGCGTGGGCGTGTATCGGATTCCAGTCGCTGTTGCAAATTGATCGTCGAAGAATTGCCGGCTGTATATGAGTACGAAAAACTTCACTCCGGTTCAGGATCTGGCGGGGATCTCGCAGAAGTATGGACTAGCGTTCGTGATGGTTGCCAGTTACTTCGGCTCCGGCTCGGTGTTCATTGCGAGCCAGGCTGGCGTCATGCACGGGTACACACTACTCTGGGCCGTCGTCGGAGCGGCGTTCCTCGGATTTATTGCCCAGGATATGAGCGCTCGACTGGGTATCCACGGCGAGTCGCTGATGGTGTTCACTCGCGAGAAACTGGGTCGGCCACTAGCAACGACGATCGCACTTTTCTTGTCGATCGGCTGCGTTGCCTGGACGCTCGGGCTCGTCGCTGCGGTCGGTGCTGGCATCTCGTTCCTGCTCGGAGGTGCTGTGGCGTGGCAGCCCATTGCCGTACTCACGACGGTCGCTGCGATCGGCGTCGGACTGCTCCACTACGACACCGTCGAGAACATGATGATCGCGATGATGGTCTCGCTAATGGTCGTCTACGTGGTCGTCGCCCTACCAAGCGGTGCCGACCCGACCAGTGTCACGACTGGATTCGTTCCGGGTACCGATACACTGGATGCGCTAGCAATGGCAGCAGGTCTACTCGGTACAACCGCACTATGGCCGAACTTCTTCCTGGAGTCGATTCTCGTCCATACCAAGGGCTGGACGAGCGAGAGCGACCTGCCGGCGGCTCGGACGGACCTGGCGATCGGCTATGCCGTCGGTGGGATCACGACGATCGTGATCTTGATCGCCGCGGCGGCGCTGTTGCGCCCGATGGGCTTTACCGAACTCGAGTCGTTCATCACGCCAGGCAAAGCGATGGTCGAGGTGCTCGGAAGGTGGGCGATGGTGTTATTCGTTGGCGGAGTAATTGCTGCGGCGTTCAACAGCATCATCCCGATTATGTGGGCGCCGGCGTATATTATCCCGCAGGCCGCGGGTTACACCGTTCAGAAGGGGGATCGGCTGTTCAACGTGCTGTTCGCGTCGCTGACCGGGATCGGCGTATTCTCGCCGTTGGTGAGCTGGTGGCTAGATCTCTCGGTCGTCGATATGGTGATCCTGTTTCCGATGTACAACGGAATCTTCGCGCTGCCGGTCGCGGCTACGTTGCTGTTCTGGGCGGTCAACGACCGTGAGATGATGGGTGAGTACCGCAACACCAAGGCACTAAACGTCGTCAATGCGTCGCTCGTACTCCTTGCGGTCATCTTGGCGGCCCTGTCGATTCAGGACTTTACTGAACTCATCACCGACGGCGGGTTCTAGCGCTCTACCCCCTTGTACTCCCCGTACTGTAAGGCCGAGCAGCGCGAGAACCGATAACGACGAGCGCGGTTCGAACTGCGCCGATTCGGTACCGTATTTTCGAGACTGTCGGTGTGTTCGAAGCTGTCGATACGAATCTCGGTCGCAGGCGAAGATTCGATTTCAGTAGCGACAACGATAGCTGATTGGGGGTGTCACTAAACTAACTTGCAGCAGTAGAGTTCGGTCTTCGAATTCAGTTGAAACAGACTGTCAGTTGTATAATAATATTACTACGTTCTCGGCGGCAGATATGGGATGTAACCTATCGATACCCGTGACTGCTTACTACTACAAGGCATCGCAGCCGTAGTACACGGATCAGGGCTCCATCCCCCGGTAATGAGATCTTTCTATATGTCGCTCCTGAAACGTGTGATACAGAAAGCTTATTACGGAGTTGTGTAAAGAACTGGTTACCCCTACCCGGTGTGAGCCTCTCCAGCCCGGTCGGACGTGGCTGGGATCGGCTCGCTCTCCAGCAGAACCGCGCGCTAACCAATCGAAACCAAACAAATAACACACAACATATGACAAGCGAAACGACCTACCGCGAAAAGGGACGTGCAGTCGTCCTGGCCGCGCTGATGGTCATGTCCGTTGTCGCAATGTCCGCAGCGTTTGCGGGCGGTGTGGCAGCAAAGCAACCAGCAAGTGCAACTAATGACGTAGTGTACACCTCCTCTGATGACTTAGACGGAGACGATCTTTGGCTAGGTCAAGAGGTAACTGTCGGCGATTCCATTAGCCAGTCCGGATTTGAGATCCACTCCGGTCTCTCTGGAAGCGATAACTACGTGACGACTGTCAAGGTCGATGAGGGTCAGGGTACTTTCGAGGTCAATCCTGATGACTTCGAAACCGGTGAACCGTACCACATTCAAACGGAAACCGGTGACACCTGGCACAACGTGGAATTCTGGGTTGAATCCGAGAACCTCAACGTCGAATTCACGCGTGACACCGTCAGCTCAAACGACGAAGCCGTTCCTGTTACCTTCGAGTCCGAGCGTGACGACCAGTGGGTGAACGTTACCGCTGATAATCTCGAAACGAGCGAACTCGAGCGACTCTTCCATAAGGAAGAGACCGAAACCAATGACGGTACGGTTGCGCTAGATGTCTCGGTCGACGGCTCGACGGAACTGACCGCCGACTTCAACAATGCTGACCTCGACACTGGTGAGTACAACATCACCTTCGATGTGACGGATTCGGCCGCATCCGACACTGCAACGGTCGAGGTAACTGATTCTCGCCTCGACTACGCCTTCGCTGACGTTGAGCAGACCACGCAGGGCGAGATCACCAACATCACCGTTGATGTTTCGGAGAGCAGCACCCCGGTTATTACCCTCGGTGGCACTGAATACGGATACGCTACGCACGCCAAGCTGACGAACGTCGAAGAGGAAGAAGTCGTCGTTCAGTTCGACACGCACGACGTGCACAGTAATCCGTGGAGCGTCCACGAGGATTCCGACGCTGAGATCGCTGAGAGCGACACGAGCGTCTACACCGCCGACGGGTTCGAATCTGGGGATCCGCTCCCCAGCTACAACTGGGACCTGTCGATCGGTGACGAACTTGACTCAAGCACCTCTGACGATTACGATCTCGTCAACGAACACGACCGAGATCGACTAGTCGTCCAGGACCGAGCGGCAATCGGTGACGTGACGACTAACACCGCGCCGGCAGCAGACACTCTGGAGACCCTCGACGACCTTGAGGACACCACGGTCACTGAAACGAACACGATCGCCGAAGGTGACCACCTCATCGTCAGCGTCGAAGACTTCGGCGCAGAGGGACTTGTCGAAGACATCGCGAACGATGACTCCGTTGCCCTCGAGAATGCCCTTACCAGCGAGGGTATCTTCGTGGAACTCACCGAACAGAACTCGGGCCCCATCGGCACCGCTACGGCCTGGAACTCGTCTACTGAGAACCCCGACGCCGAGCCGCTTGACCTCACCGGCATCACTGTCGATGAGTACAGTGGCGACCTCATCCTCAAAGTCGACGTCTCTGGGGATGCTTCCGAAGAGCTACAGACGGGCGAGACCTACGACTTCTCGTTCAACGTCACGCAGAAGAACACCTACGTTGACGATGAAGATGAGACATTCGGCCACGAGTCCACGATCTCGATCGAGGACCGTGAAGTCGAGTGGGACGCGATTGAGTCGCTCCCTGCTGCTGAAGACGCAACCGCAACCGGTACGACCACGGTCGCACCCGGTACGGAACTCAGCGCTGAAGCCGACTCGCCGACCGACCAGGGCGGCTTCGTTCAGGTGGCTGACGCAGTCGTCACCGCTGGCGACGACGGCAACCACCAGTTCGCCGCTGAGTTCGACCTCAGTGAGGAAACCCCTGGCGTTACCTTCGACCTCTACGTCGACGATCGCTATGAATCCTCCGTGAGCGACGAACTCTCGGATGTCAACCTCACGGCAGCTGACGAGCCTGTGGTCGCCATCGACGTCTCCGGTGACGCACCCTCGACCGTCAACGTCGACGAAGACGCGACGCTCAATGTGACCGTCACCAACAACGGCGACGCCACCGAGACCGTCGACTACCACATCGAAGTCAACGATGACACTGTTGTGAGTGACGAGCTCGAACTCGAAGCCGGTGAGGAATTCACCGACAGCTACGAGTTCGACACCAGCGAAGCTGGTGACCTCGTCTGGAACGTCCACGCGGGTGACGCCTCTGACTCCGGCACGCTGACCGTCGAAGAAGAGTCCACTGACGGCACCGGTGACGACTCCGGTTCCGACGACAGTGGCTCCGACGACAGCGGCTCGGACGACAGTGGCTCGGACGACAGTGGCACGGACGACAGTGGCTCCGACGGCGATGACGGCGAAGACGGCACCCCCGGCTTCGGTGTCAGCGTCGCTGCTGTCGCGCTGCTCGCCGCTGCGCTGCTGGCCCTGCGCCGCGACAACTAAGCTGTAGAATCACCGGACACACGTCCGGCTCCCTAATTTCCGCGGTTTTCTTTTATCGAACGCTACACCCGATAGCGCCGGCTCTTCTCACCACGACGATTGCACCACGATCGGTGGCTGTTCTCAACGGAGCGGTCAGCGGTGGCCCCGAGTGATCGATCCGTACGACCAGGCTCCACCTCGGATCCTGAACAGGTAATCGGTCAGAACGAAGCGACAGCTGTCAAGTTGCTGCGCGGCTCACAACAGCCCACTCGAACCGTCGCCGTGTCGGACGGACTGCGACCCTAAATAGTACGTTGGCCTCGGTTTCAGCTCCCCATCTCGAACTGTGACCGGTTCTCCGCAGCCAGGCGCTCCGCACGACGATACAAGCTCCATCGAGTGTCCGGTAACTATGAGACAATGGCTTCCGACCGGAGTAACTGATCCGAAGATCCGCGTACTCTACATCTCGCTCGTTTCGAACGGCAACAGAAAACCAGGCCAGCCAACGAGCGACTCGCCGTTTAGGTCGTAGTTAGTCGTCCGCGGTCGCGGGCTCGGCGTCCTCGGCGGTCGACTCGGCTCGCTCTAGGTCCTCGAGGTATTCGTCGGCGTCCAGCGCGGCCTTCGAACCCATACCGGCGGCCGTTACCGCCTGCTGGTAGTGGTAGTCGACGACGTCGCCGGCGCCGAAGATGCCGGGGACGTGGGTTTCGGTCTGGCCGCCGCCGTCGCCGCCGGTGGTCTTGAGGTAGCCCTCGTCGTCCATCTTCACGTCGGTGTCTTCGAGGTACTCGGTGTTGGGCGTGTGGCCGATCGCGAAGAAGACCGCACCGACGTCGAAGTCGAACTCCTCGGTCTCGGGGTCGTCCAGACGGTCGGTGGGGTGGCCCTTCTCGTTGCGGACGAGGGTGGCGTGGTCGACGCCCTCCGCCTGGGAGCCGTGGATCTCGATCAGTTCGGTGTTCTTCATGATCTCGATCTCGCCTTCCTCGACCTTCTCCTCGACGCGGTCGACCCAGTAGTCCTCCGCGCGGAACTCCTCGCGGCGGTGGACCAGGTAGACGGTGTCGGCGAACTTCGTCAGGAAGGTTGCCTCCTCCATGGCGGCGTCGCCGCCGCCGACGACGAGCATGTCCTCGCCGCGGAAGAAGGCGCCGTCACAGGTCGCGCAGGTCGAGAGCCCGTAGCCCATGAGCTCGTCCTCGCCGGGGATGTCGAGCGTGCGGGCGCTGGCGCCGGAGGCGGCGATGACGGCGTCGGCGGTGTAGACCTCGCCGTTGGTTAGCTCGACGCGGAAGGGACGGGTGGAGTCGTCGACGGACTCGATGATGCCGTTTTTCAGCTCGGCGCCGAACTGCGTGGCCTGCTCTTTCATCCGGTTGACGAGCTCCGGGCCGCCGATGCCGTCCGGGAAGCCGGGGTAGTTCGCGACGTCGGTGGTCAGGGTGAGCTGGCCGCCTGGCTCGTCGCCTTCGATGACCAGCGGGTCGTTGTTGGCGCGGCCGGCGTAGATCGCGGCGGTGAGCCCGGAGATGCCGGTACCGGCGATGATGAGCGTTCGGTGTTCGACGATATCGTCGTCGTCTTCAGTGGCGATACCGAGCTTCTCGTCGAGTTCGCCCGTCTCGTTCAGCGCTGAGGTGTCGTCCCAGCCGCCGATGAGTTCGTCGTCGATGAAGACTTCGGGTGCGGTCTGGCGGCCGTCAGCGCGCTCGACCATCTCCTCGAAGCGGTCGTCGTCGCCGGTGACGTTGTACGTCTCGTACTCGATGCCCTTGCTGTCGAAAAGGTCCTTAGCCTTCTCGCAGTAGGGGCAGTCCTCCTTGGTATAGATCTCGACGCGTGGCTGGTCGCTCATGTAGCAGGATTGGGATAGAGCGCCTAAACCCCTTGCGTTCTCAGCAACGCCTCCCTCTTACTGTGACGGACCGGGGCCGTCGTCCGCGGTCGTTCCGCCCTCCACAAATTCGATGGATACTACCACATCTCGGTCGGTGCGCTCCTCGAGGCGGCGCTCGAGCGTCTCCGTGAGCGTCGGATACGGTTGGTCCGCGGGCCGCTGGACGACGACGGTGACGGCGGCCTCGTCGCTCACGACGCCGCCGTCGTTGAACGCGGTGCGGACTTCGACGAGTTCGAGGGCGGCGTACTCCTCCTCGTCTACGACGGTCCTGACCTCGTCGTTGACGTCGTTCTCGAAGCCGACGTGGTGGCCGAGGACGACGGTGGCGCCGCTGACGACGACCGTGCCGAGAACGAGCACGACGGCGAGCGTGCCGATCCAGTCTCTGGAGACGTTGCCGCGGAGCGTCCCGCGGGTCCAGCCGTCCGGCCGGTAGCCGAGATACCAGAAGACGGCAAGTCCCGCCAGAAGGATCGACGCGGCGTTGACCGCGACCAGAACGGCGGCGCCGAGGGCGACGGTCGCGTGACTCCAGGCCAGGCCGATTCCCACGGCGGCCGCGGCCGGGATCAGGGCCACGGCGATCATCACGCCGACCAGCGAGACGGGAATCGCGGTCGCCAGGCCGAACGCGCCCGCGGCCCCGGCGCAGACGCCGACGACGAGCGCGAGCAAGCCGGGCGAGATCCTGTTTTGAACCTGGACGATGGCCGTGATATCGATCGTCGAGGGGATGGCGCCGCTAAAGCGCACGAGCCAGGCGAACGCGAAGGCGCTGGTGATGGCGACGACGAGGCCGAGTACGAGCGACGACAGGCCGTCGCGGACCATGCTTCGATCGTCGAGGACGAGTCCGACGGTGCCGGTGAGCGCGGCGCTGACCTGCGGGGCGATCACCATCGAGCCGACGACGATCGCCGGCGAGTCGAGCAGCAGGCCCGCCGTCGCGACCAGCGCGCTCAGGACGGTCATCGCGTAGTAGGTGAGCCGTCCCGGCGTCATGTTTAACGCGCGGCTCCGGATCTCCTCACGGGCGATGCTGTCGTCCTCCGCCTGGCCGTTGACGTATCGCTCCTCGAGGTCTTCGATCCGGGGCGTGCGGGCCGTCTCGATCGAGGAGACGATGATGAAATCGTCCTCGATCCCGACCTCACGCAGCGCCGTCAGCACGTGGTCGACGGCCTCGGTCGGCACCGGAAAGATGACCAGATCGCCGTCGGTCCGGGCGCTGCGCTCGGCGGTCATCACGTAGTCGAGACCCTCGTCGTCGAGCACCTCGAGCGCTGCATCACGCTTGTCGGCCGGGACGAACACCTGGAGCAATCGCACGCTCGTCGGCATCCACGACCGCCGTGAAACGTATACGGTCGTTACCCCCGTTCGCTGGCTGCAACGGTCGCCGCGGGCGCGGGCGGACGACGCACTTACGGGCTCGCCGACCGACCGTCGACCATGGCCGCCGATCTCGATGAGAAGACCGACCGATACGGGGAGTTACTCGCGCAAGCGCTCGAAGAAGCGACGATCGCGCCGCCGGAGGGCACGCCGATGGCGGAGGCAGCCGCCGACTGCTACGAGATGGCCGCCTCCTACCTCGAGGACGGGAACCACTTCCGAGAGCAAGAGGACCTCGTCAACGCCCTGGCGTCTTTCTCCTACGGCCACGCCTGGCTCGACGCGGGCGCCCGGGTTGGACTGTTCGACGTCCCCCGAGACGGGCACCTCTTTACCGTCGAGTAGCCGCCCCCATCTCGCAGCGGGCACGTGAACAACAGGCCTGCCATCTCTAACGATTAATAACTATGTAACCGGAACATATATAACAGGAAATCCAGTTGGTTTATAAAGTAGGCGAAACCTTTATATGCGTTACGGCCTAACTCTATGTTAGCTGAGGCGACCGGGTTTCTTCTGGTTACCCCACCCGGGAGCCCCGAGTAACCCACCCGATACACCATGCCTGACCAGAACATCCGAACCTATACGAACGAGCGAACGAGCGAAACCGAGGAGGAAGAAACCACAGCGGTATCCGACGAGCGGGAGCAATGTCCCGAGTGCGGCGGCCGTCTGGTCTCGGACGATGAGCACGCCGAGACGGTCTGTGAGGACTGTGGCCTGGTCGTCGAGGAAGACGAGATCGACCGCGGCCCCGAATGGCGTGCGTTCGACGCCGCCGAGAAGGACGAGAAGTCCCGCGTCGGCGCTCCGACGACGAACATGATGCACGACCAGGGGCTCTCGACGAACATCGGCTGGCAGGACAAGGACGCCTACGGCCGCGCGCTCTCGAGCCGCCAGCGCCAGAAGATGCAGCGCCTGCGCACCTGGAACGAGCGGTTCCGCACCCGCGACTCCAAGGAGCGCAACCTCAAGCAGGCTCTGGGGGAGATCGACCGGATGGCCTCCGCGCTCGGCCTGCCGGAGAACGTCCGCGAGACCGCCAGCGTCATCTATCGGCGCGCGCTCGAGGAGGATCTCCTCCCGGGCCGCTCGATCGAGGGCGTCGCCACGGCGTCGCTGTACGCCGCGGCCCGCCAGGCGGGCACGCCGCGGAGCCTCGACGAGATCTCGGCCGTCTCCCGCGTCGAGAAGATGGAACTGACCCGCACGTACCGGTACATCATCCGCGAACTCGGCCTCGAAGTCAAGCCGGCCGATCCGGAACACTACGTGCCGCGGTTCGTCAGCGATCTCGACCTCTCGGACGAAACCGAGCGGATGGCCCGCGAACTGCTCGAGTCGGCACGTCAGGAGGGCGTCCACAGCGGCAAGTCGCCGGTCGGCCTCGCGGCCGCCGCGGTCTACGCCGCCGCCCTGCTGACCAACGAGAAGGTAACTCAGAACGAGGTCAGCGAAGTCGCGAGCATCTCGGAAGTCACCATTCGGAACCGGTACAAGGAGCTGCTCGAGGCCTCCGACACGGCCGCACCTGCGTAATCGCCGTTCGCAGACAAGGCTGTCGCTCGGATCGACGCGGGTGGTCTTTTCCGTTTTCCATCGGTTTGAAATCGCGGCAAAGTTTTTCTGACCTCGTGTGTTGGATATTAACATGGACGAAACGACCGTCCGACTGTTGTGCCCCGAATGTGCGAAAGATTGGCAGGTTTCTCCGGGCGAACTTCCGATGGCCGCCGAGATGTTTCACTGTCCGAACTGTCACGCGTCGCGTCGGACTGCCGAGTTCATGCGGACGGACCGTGATCTTCAGACGTTGAAACAACTCGGTTGAATCCCCTCCCGATATCGGTTGTCGAATTCGCATTTTCGCCGCCGTCGTTACAGGAGTAATAACGGTTTAACTAGCAGCAATTCGCCTGTCGGATGCTGGGAAGAAACAATCAGTTACGGTGAGAAATAAAATTATAACGAGGTACCGGCGTGCGGTTTCGTTCGCGTAGGCACTGCATTCGAATCGTCTCGAATGCCGATACAGCGGTGAAACGATAGAGGTTGCGTGTTAACGCGACTCAAGATAATAATATAACCCTGCAGTGGGTAGGAGTGCATGGTTATGAAGAAACAGGAGCTCATTCACCTGCACGGCCTTCTGGCGGAGGTATCGAACCAGTGTAGCGAGTGGGACAATTGTCAGATCGACCTCGAAGAGTACGAGTCGCTCGGTATTCGACCGACATCGATCCACAAGTCGAAAACCGACCACAAAGCTGCTGTTTTTGCGCTCGCCGGGGGAATCACGAAGAACATGCGTGAAGGGGAGCAGGAAGCCGTCGCCGCAACCGCCGACTGAACATCTCGTCGCATCCTCCGATCGACTACAGTTCACACTGGCAAGGCTGCCGCTGAAACATCGTCTCGGGCACTCTCCCTTGTGTCTCTCACCGTCGTGCTGCGCTCATGCAGCTGCTCTCTGCCGCGTCCCCTCAGACGCTGCTCCGCCACCGCTGACTCCCCGTGCAGCGGGCTCCTCGTCACTGTCGGCTGCTGCCGGAAAATATGAACTGGAGAGGCGGTCGTCTCGCGGCCGACCCGCCGGAACCTCGGAGACCGGAAGTCTCAATCTGCGATTATTCGACGAGGTCCTCGAACTCGGGAAGAATTTCGTCGTCGTCCTCGTTCGTTTCGTCGGCGTCGTCGTCGGTCGCTGTAACACTCTCATCGGCCGATTCGGCGTCGGTATCCGAGTTCGACGACTCGTCGTCGGCCGTCTCGTCGTCGATCTCCTCTTCCTCGAGGACTTCGACGTGCGTGACCTCCAGGGGGATGTTTTCGAGTCGCTGGCCGATCTCCTTCCGTGCGATGCGCGAGGCGTGTTCCTCGCGCTCGACGTTGAAGACGGTCATCTCCAGTTCGAGCGCGACGAGCGCCTCGTCGGCCGCGATGAACGCGGGCGGAAGCTCCTCCCCCGATGGGGAGGTTCGCTCGCCCATGTTGATCTCGACGTAGTTCAGATCAGGGTTCAACATCTCTCCCGTCTTCGAGATGGCGATGCGGATCGCCTCGTCTTCCGTCTCAACGTCGAAGACCGGCACAGCAGCTTCGACGACAACCCTGCAATTCATACCTAGACATTGTATCGCCTACAGTAAGAAGGTTCGCCTCGTGAACGCGATCCATTCCACTTTTGTGGACCGTCACCGGCGGCCGATGGACGGATTCGGGTCGCGATCGAACCCGCCTGGCGATGCCTGACCACACGGGTGGCTGACGCCGGCGCAAGCACGCCGCTTCGAAAGGCAAATGCCTGCGCTCTCGAAGGGACGAACGAATGGCAACGGGAACGATCCCGATCGACGACCTCTCGGGCGGCCTCGATCTCTACCGGACCCTCGAGAGCGGACAGAGCTACCTCTGGCGGCGCGAGGACGGCGCGATGTACGGCGGCGAGCCCGCGCCCGGCGCCTGGTACTCGACGATCGTCGACGGCGACGTGATCCGCGTCAGGAGCCGCGACGGACTGCTGGAGTGGGAGTCGACGACCGACGCCGAGCCGCTCGTGCGCCGGCTGCTGCGTCTGGACGACGACCTCGAGGAAATCGTCGCGGCCGCGCCGGACGATCCGCTGCTCCGCGAGGCCTACGAGGCCCACCGCGGGCTTCGCTTGGTCGAAGACCCGCCGTTCGGAACGCTGATCGCCTTTATCTGCTCGGCCCAGATGCGCGTCGGTCGGATCCACACGATGGTCTCGACGCTGGCCCGCGAGTACGGCGATCCGATCGCGTTCGACGGCGAGACCTACCACGCGTTCCCGACCCCGGAACAGCTCGCGGCCGCGACCGAAGCCGAACTCCGCGACCTGGGGCTTGGCTACCGCGCGCCCTACGTCGTCCGGACGGCCGAGATGGTCGCGGACGGAGCGGCTCACCCGGCCGAGGCACGAGACATGGAGTACGAGGCGGCCCGGGAGTACCTCACGCGGTTCGTCGGCGTCGGCGACAAGGTGGCCGACTGCGTGTTGCTGTTCTCGTTGGACTTCGACCAGGCCGTCCCGCTCGATACCTGGATCAAGTCGGCGATCGAGGACTACTACCCGGACTGCGACTGCGGATCGTACGCCGCGACCTCGCGGGCGATCCGCGAGCGCCTGGGCGGCGAGTACGCGGGATATGCCCAGACGTACATCTTCCATCACCTGCGGACCGGCGAGTGAGGCCGATCCGCGGCGCTCGCCGCGACGAAACGAGGGCGTAACGGAGCCCGGCTACCGAGGGCGGACGCCGAGCTACTCCTCGTAATCCTCGCGGCCCGCCACGGCCCAGTAGGCCTGCGAGACGAGCGTGATCGCGAACACGACGACCAGCGCGCCGGCGACCCAGCGCGCGATCTCTGGGCCGAGCAGGTAGTACGCGAGCGCGCTCGCACCGACGACGAACAGGATCGCGCCGGCGAGCAACTCGAGCAGTTCGCGGAGCGTGGCACGCCTCCCCGAGACCTCGAGATACTCTTCCTCGAAGCGGTCGATGATCCCCACAGTAGTCGTTGTTGACAGTCTCGGCGGGCTAAAACCGTGGGGTTCCTCGGGGGTCGCGGTTACAGAGACCGCGAGTCGAGCGGCGCAGCGTCGGTCGAGAGACCGGCAGTCGTCCCCGACGACCGGACGCCGAGAAACGTAGGGTCCGACTAGCTATCCAAGCGAGTCGTATACGCGGATTCGATGTGGCCTTGGGGACACCTCGGCGTCGCGTACCTCCTGTATTCGATCTACTGTCACGGACGGTTTCGGCGGCCGCCGCGTCCGGGACCGGTACTGGCGGTCGTGCTCGGCTCGCAGTTCGCCGATCTGATCGACAAACCGCTCGCCTGGGGGTTCGGGATCCTTCCCAGCGGTCGAACGCTCGCTCACTCCCTGTTGTTCGCCGGAGCGTTGATCGGGATCGTCTACGCCGTTGCGCTCGTCCGCGGCCGAGTCGAACTCGCGACCGCGTTCGTAATCGCACACCTCTCTCACCCGCTGGCAGATCTGCCGCCGCGCGCGTTCCTCGGCTATCCCTTCGGCTCCGAGTTTCTGTTCTGGCCGTTCCTCTCCGCTCCCGCGTTCGATTACGGCGAGTCGCTTTTCGAGCCGCCCGCAGTCATCGAACTGGTCGCGTCTCCGTTCACCGATCCACTGCTGTTCTTCCTGGCTAATACCGCACTGTTCGTCTTCGCACTCGGAGTCTGGTGCGTCGACGGCTGCCCGGGCCTCCGGTAGCTTCGATTTCGGTTCGAACGGGGCGAAAGGAGCGAAAAGAGCGAACGACCGGATCAGCAAAACTCGTCCAACGTGGTCTGTGCTCGTTTCAACGGCTGCGCCCGATAGCCGTACTCGGTCGCGAGGACGTCCGCGAACGCCTCGTCGGCGCCGTGGTGCGTGTAGACGACCTCGGGATCGATCGCGCGGACCGCGGCCACGAGTTCGTCGAAATCGCAGTGATCCGTCAGCGGGAACGTGACGTCGTAATTCCCCCGATAGCGAAAGGAGTCGTCGACGGCCCACCCCGAGAAACCCGCCTTCAGCCCGTCCTCGCGGTCGACGGCCGTCTCGACCCAGTCGGCGCGCGCCTGGTTCGACGGGAGGATCACGAGCTCGTCGGTCAGACCGCGCAGCGAGTCGTAGGGCCGACCCGGGAACGAGAGTCCGTCCTCGTCGTCGGATCCGGTCGCGCGCTCGATCGCCTGGTTCACGTCGTGGATCGATTCGGAGACGAGGATTTCGCGGTCGGCGTCGGCGGTCGCCTGACGGGCCAGCCACTGCAGCTTCTGGGCACGGCCCAGCGAGTAGCCGAAGAGGAACAGCGGCCGGTCGTCGTTGTCGCGGAGCCAGTCGGCGATCGCGGCCTCGAGCTCGTCTTGGGGCGGGAAGCGGTATTCGGGCCGACCGTAGGTCGTCTCCATGACGAGCGCGTCCGCGTCGATGGCGCTGGGATCGAACCCGTCGAGGTAGCACCGGTCCCGCGTCGAGAAGTCGCCGGTGTAGCAGTACCGACCCGAGCGGCCGTCACCGTCGGCGGTCGCTTCCTCGACGTCGATGATCGCCGCGCGGGAGCCGACGACGTGGCCGGCCGGAACGAGTTCGATGCCGGGAGCGCGCTCGACGAACTCGAAGCCGGTGCCGGTCCGGGCCTCGGCGATCGCCGCGGTCTCGGCAGAGCAGACGACTGTCTCCGGCGTCGACCGGAACGTGTGATCGGCGTGGGCGTGGCTCACCACGTTGACCGCCCCGACGGCGCTGCGCGCGTCGGCGACGACGTGGGCCTGGCCGTCCTCGCGTTCGAAGTGGATGCCGTCGCGATGCCGTACGGTCACTGGCCGCAGTAGGGGCTCGAGGCATCTCCAGTTGTCGCTTCGCGCGGCGACCGTCGCGAGAGATGCGAGCGACGCGAACGACGAGAGAGCCGGATTTTTGTCCGCCGCCGTCGACCACTCGCGTATGGCGGACCGAACCCGCGCACACGTCTTCGTTTCCGGGACGGTACAGGGCGTCTACTACCGCGCGAACACACGCGATACGGCTCGCGAGAAGGGCGTCGACGGCTGGGTGAAGAACTTAGACGACGGCCGCGTCGAGGCGGTCTTCGAGGGGCCGGACGACGCCGTCGAGTCGATGATCGAGTGGTGTCACAAGGGTAGTCCGGCGGCCGACGTCGACGACGTCGAGTCCGAGTTCGAAGATCCGCAGGGAGAAGACGGCTTCGAGATCCGATACTGAGTCGATCACCGACGGGAACCGCGTCGGTTAGCGAAACAGCGCGTCGACTGCCAGTTCGACGTACTCCAGGAACCCGACGGTCGGCGTACCGGCCATATAGACCTCGAGCTCGGGCTGCTGGAACGGGATATCGGGATATTCGTTCGAACGGATATCGAGAGACGCATCGGTGTCGATCGGGTCCATACGGTGGGTACGAACCTGCGCTATTTAGGATTTCGTAACTATAGTTTTGCCATCGAGAACCAACGATCGGTATTGTGTAAGAGTCGCACGGGATCGAGAACCCCGAGCTCACGTTCGCGGCCAATCTCGTCCCGAACGACCACACCGGAGGCCGATAGAATCCGTGAGCGCGGCCCGGAACGCCTCACTTGATCTCGGCGCGGTACGACTCGAGCCACGGCGGTTCGTCTGTGTACTTCCATTCGGCCCAGTCGGCTTTCTCGCCGGCGTAGTAAGCCCGGTAGGCGGCCACCGGGTCGCCTGGCCGCTTGTACTCGTCGGGCATCGCCTGCGGGCGCGGCGTCGGCTCGTCGGACGGGAACGCGATCTCGTCGGGGTCGATGCGCTCGACCACGGTCCAACTGGCGTGATCCACGTCCTTCTCGTAGCGGTCGACGAACTCCGCGTTGAGGGCCGCGGCGTGCTCGCGCAGTTGGCGCCAGTTGGCTCGCGACGCCGCGGCCCACTTCGTCACGGGGTGGGAGACGTGCGTCGCGCTGTAGAGGAAGTCCGCCTCGTACCCGTTCTCCCGGGCCGCGGTGCAGAGCACCTGCGCGGCCTCGAGCAGCAGCTTGTTGACGTGCTGGTCGCAGTGATAGCGGGCGGCCAGGCGCGGGTCCTCGTCGAGCCAGAAGACGTTCACGACGTCCCTCAGGGCCGCGACCGTTTCAGCGTGTCGTCCGCAATCTTCAACGGTCGGCCGGTCGAACGCTCGCGTATGATTACGGGCGAGCGGATGGCCGCAGTCGACGAGAACGCCGCGGCGCTGGGCGTGCCGCGAAAGCAGCTGATGGAGTCGAGCGGGCACGCGGTCGCCGGGGCGGTCCGCGCGGTCGCGGATCCGGGCGATCGGGTCGTCATCGTCGCCGGGCGCGGGAACAACGGGGGCGACGCGTTCGTCGCCGCCCGCTTTCTCGACGAGTACGACGTCACGACGCTGCTGCTCGGTCGCGCCAACCTGATCGGCACCGACATCGCTCGCGAGAACTGGGACGCCCTTCAACGGGCGGACTACGACGCGCGGGAGGTGACGGATTCGGCGCAGTTCGAGCTCCCCGACGCGGACGTCGTCGTCGACGCGATGCTCGGCACGGGGATCAGCGGCGACCTCCGGGAGCCCGCGGCGACCGCCGCCGCCGAACTCAACGAGGCCGACGCGACCGTCGTCGCGGTCGACGTCCCCTCCGGCTTCGACGCCGACGCGGGCGACCACGCCGCCAACGGCGTCGACGCCGATCGCGTCGTCACCTTCCACGACACGAAACCCGGCCTGGCGGACCTCGACGCCGAGGTCACCGTCGCGGACATCGGCATCCCAGCCGCGGCCGAGCGGTTCGTCGGCCCCGGTGACGTGGCCCTCGCTCGGCCCGACGGACGCGACGGGCGGATATTCGTCATCGGCGGCGGGCCCTACACCGGCGCGCCGGCGCTGGCCGGCCAGGCGGCCCTCCGAGCCGGCGCGGAGCTGTCCTTCGTCGCCGCGCCCGAGTCCGTCGCCGGCGAGATCCAGGGGTACGCCGCGGACCTCATCGTCCAGCCTTACGAGAGCGAGCGACTCACGCCGGAGCAAGTCGACGGCCTGGTCGACACGGCCGAGCGCCACGACGACATCGTCGTCATCGGGCCCGGACTGGGAACCGCCGACGAGACCCTGGCGGCCGCTCGGGAGTTCCTCGAGTCCTACACGGGCCCGGCGGTCGTCGACGCGGACGCCCTCGAGATCGTCCCCGATATCGAAACGGACGCGACGCTGGTCTGTACGCCCAACCGTCGGGAACTCGCCCGGATGGGCGGACCCGACACCGACTCGCTGCGCGAGGCGGTCGACGAGATCGAGGCCTTCGCCGCCGACCTGGACCACGTCGTGCTCGCGAAGGGCGTCGACGACGTCGCGACCGACGGCGAGCGCACCCGGATCAGTCGGGCCGGCACAGCCGGAATGAAGGTCGGCGGCACCGGCGACACGCTCGCCGGCATCGTCGCAGCCTTGCTCGAGCACGCCGATCCACTCGATGCCGCGGCAGCCGGCGCGTACGTCAACGGCCTGGCCGGCGAGTCGCTCGCCGCAACCGAGACCCACGGCTTCCTCGCCTCCGATATGCTCACCGAAATTCCGACGGCCCTGTGGGACGGAGGTGAGTCCGATGACTGACGACGATCAGGCGGCGACTAGATCTGGAACCGGCGCCGACGACCTGACCCACACCACCGAGGAGGGCGACGTCCAGATGGTCGACGTCGGCGACAAGCCCGACAGCGAGCGCCGCGCGGTCGCGGCCGGCGAGATCCGATTGCAGCCGTCGACGATCGAGGCGATTCGAGCGGACCAAGTCGGCAAGGGTGACGTCCTCGCGACCGCCCGCGTCGGCGCGATCCAGGCGGTCAAGCACACCTGGGAGACGATCCCGATGTGCCATCAGATCCCGATCACGAACGTCGACACCGAGTTCGACCTCGCCGAGGAGCGGATCGAACTTCGGGTCGCCGTCGAGACCACCGGCAAGACGGGCTGCGAGATGGAAGCCCTCGAGGGCGTCACGACCGGCCTGAACGTCGTCTGGGACATGGTCAAGGCCGTCGAGAAGGACGACGCGGGCCAGTATCCCGACACCGGACTCGAAAACGTGCGGGTGCTCGAGAAGGAGAAACGCCGGCGGTAATCGACTGGTATCGGGAATGACGCTGCAGACACCGCTCTGTGACGCGCTCGATATCGAGTATCCGGTCGTCCAGGCGCCTATCGGAAGCGCGACCTGCCCCGAACTCGCGGCCGCCGTCTCGAATGCCGGCGGCCTCGGCCACCTGGCGGTGACCTGGCGCGACCGCAAGGACACGCGGCGGGTCGTCCGCGAGACCCGGTCGCTGACCGACGACCCGTTCGCGGTCAACCTCGTCCTGGACGACGCGACGACGGTCGTCGACACCGACGAGCACCTGGCGACCGTTCTCGACGCCGGGGCCGAGATCGTCACCCTCTCGTTCGGCGACGCGGCCCCCTACGTCGATCGAATTCACGACGCGGGCGCACTCGTCGCCCAGACCGTCGGCAGCGCTGATGCGGCGCGCGAGGCGGTCGAAGCCGGCGTCGACGCGATCGTCACGCAGGGGCTCGAGGCCGGCGGCCACGTCCAGAGCGAGGTGGCGACGACGGCGCTCGTGCCCCGCGTCGCGGACGTGGTCGGCGACGACGTGCCGATCGTCGCGGCCGGGGGAATCGGGGATGGCCGTGGAATCGCCGCCGCGCTCGCGCTGGGCGCTGACGGCGCCTGGCTGGGAACGCGGTTCGTCGCGACCGAGGAGGCGCGGGTCCACGACGAGTACCAGCGACGGCTCCGCGAGAGCGCGGAGACCAACACCGAGTATACGACGCTCTTCGACAAGGGCTGGCCCGGAACGCCCCATCGCGTGCTGCGAAACGAGACGATCGAGCGGTGGGAGCGCTCGGGCCGGCCGCCCGCGGGGGAGCGGCCGGGCGAGGACGACACGGTCGCGACGACCGAGACTGGCGAGCGGATCGAACGCTACGACGAGGCCCTCGCGACGCCGACCGTCGACGGCGATATCGGGGCCATGGCGCTGTTCGCGGGCCAGAGCGTCGGGCTGACGGACGACGTTCGGCCCGCCGGCGCGCTCGTCGACGATCTCGTTTCGGAAACGCGGACGGCGATTTCGGGGCTGCCCGGTCGGACGAACGGCGATGGCTGATCGCCAGGTTCTCGACGAGCGACACGGAGCCGCTGTCCGAACCGTTGAGTTAGCGGGCGGTAGCGGCACGATTTCGCTCTTCAAAACGCGGTCCGGAACTGAATTCCTTAATTCAGTGACCCCGTATGCGACTTGAACGACGTCTACCGGCTCCATACGTTTAACAGCGTTCCGTACTGATATCCCAAATATGGTCTCCCGTCAGTGGCTGTATTTCGGTGGATTCGTGACCACTGCGATCCTGCTGGTCGGCGTCGGTCTGATCGCAATACTGGACGGTCTGTCGGTGCTATCGGGGGGCGTGACTTACAGCGAGGAATTCGTGCTGTTGGCGATGCTCGGAGAAGCAGCGGAGTGGGTCGTCGTCGGGCTCGTCCTCGGGCTGTTCGCAGCGGTGTTTTTCGCTGCAACCGTCGTCTCTGTCCTCCGGAGCGCGTCACTCCCCCGTGACGATCGGCTGGTTTCTCTCGTCGAGTGGCTCGAACTGAAGTACCCGCACCTTCGCCGATTCGACGTCGCGCAAAAAGTAGAGCCGACGATCGAAGACCGGAAACAACAGCTCAAGGAGCGGTACGTCGCGGGCGAGATTAGCGAGGAAACGTTCGAACGGAAGATGGCGCAGCTGATGGACGATCCCTCCGCCGATTCGAAATCCTCGTCCGGAAATGAGACCTCCGTCGAAATAACGGACGAATCGTAGGAACGACCGCCATCTCGTAGTAACCGTACTCCCTGTATTTGCTGCGCTTTTCACGAGCGACTCTGGATACAGAAATCGGATCAGCGACTACTGTTAGTACACCCGGGCGCTGCCGGTGATAGCCGTTCTCCTCTTCGTCGCTCTCACGGTCGTTCTTCCACTGATCGCCCTGGCGGCGTACCCGGCGTACGGAGCGCGACTTCCGGATCGGGACGGGACGCCTGGCCGGACCGAGCGCTGCGTTGGCGCGTTCGGGATCGGCAGAGTCGCCGCGTCCGTCAGCGCGGCTTGCTTACGAGCGGGCCCGTTGAGTGGTTCCGACGGGAGGGAGGAGCCGTTTCGGCCGGTCCGTCGTCACCCGGCAGGTGGCGGCTGGTCGTTTCGATCAGGTGGCGGGAGCGACGACCGACACGTAAAGCCACAAGAATCATGGTCACCTGCGACTGTCACTCTCGGTATGACGATCCGTTCTGCGGTGGTTCTCGCGGCGGGCGAGGGGGCCCGGCTGCGGCCGTTGACGAAACACCGGCCGAAGCCGATGCTGCCCGCGGCGACCGCGCCGATCCTCGAGCACGTCTTCGACGCGCTTGTCGACGCCGGGATCACGGAGCTCACCGTTGTCGTCGGCTACGGTCGAACGCACGTGCAGTCGCACTTCGGCTCGACGTACCGCGACGCGTCGATCGAGTACGTCGTCCAGGACAAACAGCTCGGGAGCGGCCACGCCC
This sequence comes from Natrinema salifodinae, assembly GCF_900110455.1. Taxonomy (NCBI): domain Archaea; kingdom Methanobacteriati; phylum Methanobacteriota; class Halobacteria; order Halobacteriales; family Natrialbaceae; genus Natrinema; species Natrinema salifodinae. The sequence goes on from NZ_FOIS01000001.1 coordinate 264,024, forward strand.
TTCTGGCGGCCGAAGCCGCGGTTTCGGAGCCCTGTCTGGTCCTCAACGGCGATCAGCTCGTCGCGAAGGGGATCATCGAGGACGTTCGGGACGCCCACGACGGCGGCGCGGTCGCGACGCTGGGGCTCATCCGTCACGCGGACGTGGCAGACTACGGCGGCGTGATCCTCGACGATGACGGGGACGTTGCGGAGCTCGTCGAGCGCCCGCGTGACGATCGTAGCTATCGCCTCAACGCGGGCATCTACGCCTTCGAGCCGAAACTGTTCGAGTACCTGCGCGGTCCGGAGCCGCAGTTAACCGAATACTCGCTCGTCGACGGCATCGCGAACGCGATCGACGCCGGAGAGCCCGTCCGCGGGGTCGAATCCGACGGGCTGTGGATCGACGCCACGTACCCGTGGGACCTGCTCGACGTGACGGAGACGCTGTTCGAGAGCGACGCCGACGTCGAGCACCGAGTGTCGTCGGACGCTCGGGTCCACGAGTCGGCGACCGTCGTCGAACCGGTCGCGATTTCGGCCGACTGCGTTATCGGACCAGGGGCCGTCGTCGGGCCGCACGTCGCCCTCGGCGAGAACGCGACGGTCGGTGCGAACGCCGTCGTCGAGCGCAGCGTCGTTGACGCCGATACGCGCGTCGGCTCGAACGCCACGCTCGTCGACTGCGTCACCGGTCGCGGCGTCCGAATCGGCGCGGGCTCGACCGTCGTCGGCGGCCCGGGCGACGTCCGCGTCGGCGACCGGGTCCACGAGGACGAGCAGTTAGGCGCGTTGCTCGCGGATCGCGTCCGCGACGGCGGCGGGGTAACCTACGCGCCTGGCGCGATGGTCGGTGCCGACGCCGTCGTCACCGCCGGCGCGACCGTCCGGGGAACGATCGACGGCGAGACGGAGGTGCGGTGACCGTGTGCGGCATCATCGGATACGTCGGCTCGACCGACGGGGCCGACGCCGTGGACGTCGTTCTCGACGGGCTCGCGCGCCTCGAGTACCGCGGCTACGACTCCGCCGGCCTGGCCGTGCCGACGCCGTCGATGACGGTCCACAAGACCGAGGGCGAGCTGTCGGCGCTCGAAGCCGCGGTGCCGAGGGGTGAGCACGCGGGCGAACGCGTCGGGATCGGCCACACGCGCTGGAGCACCCACGGCGCGCCGTCGGACGTCAACGCCCATCCCCACAGCGACGACGAGGGACGGGTCTCCGTCGTCCATAACGGCATCATCGAGAACTACCAGCGACTGCGCGACGACCTCGCCGCCGCCGGCGTCGAGTTTCGAAGCGAGACCGACACCGAAGTCGTCCCGCATCTGATCGGCCGCTACCTCGACCGCGGCGCCGACCCCGAGGAGGCCTTTCGCCTGGCGATCGATCAACTCGAGGGCAGTTACGCGATCGCCGCGGTCTTCGACGGCGCGGAGACGGTGTACGCGGCTCGGAAGGACTCCCCGCTCGTCGTCGGGCTCGGCGACGACGGGACGTACCTGGCGAGCGACGTGCCCGCGTTCGTCGAGCACACCGATCGGGTCCGCTACGTCGAGGACGACGAGTTCGTCCGATTGACTGGGGACGGCGCGGTCGTGACCGATTCCGAGGGCGGGATCGTCGACCGCGAGCCGGAGACGGTCTCGTGGGACGCCGACGACGTCGGGAAGGGGGGCTACGACCACTACATGCTCAAGGAGATCCGCGAGCAGCCCACGGCCCTGCGCCAGTGTCTGCGAGGCCGGATCGACGAACTCGACGGGACGGTCGCCCTCGAGGATATCGCCGATCTCGATCACTCCGGCCCGGTCCAGTTCGTCGCCTGCGGAACCTCCTACCACGCGGCGCTGTTCGGCGCGGAACGGCTTCGCGCCGCCGGCGTGTCCGCCCAGGCGTTCCTCGCCAGCGAGTACACGCGCGAGCGGGTACCGGTCGATTCGGACACGCTCGTCGTCGGCGTCACCCAGAGCGGCGAGACCGCCGACACGCTGCGGGCCCTACGCGCGGCCGACGGCGCCGGCGCAACGACGCTGGCAGTGACGAACACGGTCGCGAGCTCGGCCGCGCGGGAGTGCGATCACGCCCTCTACATCCGGGCCGGGCCCGAAATCGGCGTCGCCGCGACGAAGACGTTCGCGAGCCAGCAGCTCGCGCTGGCGCTGTTGGCGTTCGAACTCGGCGGCGAGGCGACGAGGGCGGAACTCGAGGCGATCCGGGACGTACCCGGACACGTCCAGACCGTCCTCGAGACCACGACCGCGACGGAAATCGCCGAGGCGTACGTCGACGCCGACGCCTACTTCTTCGTCGGTCGAGGGTACCACTATCCGGTCGCCCTCGAGGGCGCGCTGAAGATGAAGGAGATCACGTACAAACACGCCGAGGGGTTCGCCGCCGGCGAGCTCAAACACGGCCCGCTCGCGCTCGTGAGCGAGAACACGCCCGTGTTCGCCGTCGTCACCGGCGACGACGAGGCCGCGCGGAAGACGATCGGGAACGTCAAGGAAGTCGAGGCCCGCGACGCGCCCGTCGTCGCGATCACCGACGGGGTCTCCGACGTAGCGCGCTACGCCGATCACGTCCTCGAGATCCCGGCCGTCGACGACCTCGGTGCGTCGGTGCTCGCGAACGTCCAGTTACAGCTGGTGGCCTACCGGGTCGCGAATCAGTTGGGCCGGTCGATCGACAAACCGCGGCACCTGGCAAAGAGCGTGACGGTCGAATGAGTCGGTCGCGGCGTATCGCTTTCGAACAGGCCGGTGAGTGACCGACCGTCGTTCTTCCTACTGCAGCCGTCGAATCGAATCGCACGTATTTAAGTACTGACAGTGTCGCACCATCACCAGTGAGTCGCGCGGAATTTCTCGTTGCGTTGCTGGCCGGCATCGTCCAAGGGATCGTCGAGTGGTTGCCCGTCTCGAGTCAGGGCAACCTGGCGCTGTTTCTGACGCTCGCGGGGACCGATCCGGCCAACGCGGTGCAGTTGGCGCTCTTCCTGCAGGTCGGGACGACGCTCTCGGCGGCGGTCTACTACCGGGACGATATCGCGACGGCCGTGCGGGCGGTGCCCGGTTGGCGGCCCGGCGCTGCGTACAGCGGCGAAAACGCCATCGCCTCGTACGTCGTGGTCGCCTCGCTCGTGACGGGCCTGGTCGGCATCCCGTTGTACCTGTTCGCGGTCGATCTGGCCGGCCAGCTCACCGGCGGCGTCTTCATCGCGCTCATCGGCGTCCTCCTGGTGGTCACGGGAATTCTCCAGTTGGGTTCGGAGTCGATGTCGATGGGGGTGCGCGACGCGCCGACGCTGCTCGACTCGGTTCTGGTCGGCGCCGTCCAGGGCGTCGCGATCCTGCCCGGGATTTCGCGATCCGGCGTGACGACGAGCACCTTACTGTTCCGGAGCTACGACCCGCCGGCGGCGTTCCGGCTCTCCTTTCTGCTGTCGATCCCCGCGAGTCTCGGCGCCGCTGCGCTCACCGTCGTGGGCGCCGGCGGCCTACCCGGAATCGCGCCGGGACCCGCCCTGGCGGCGCTCGGGATCAGTTCGGTCGTCGGCTACTGTACGATCGACGCCCTCATGCGCGTCGTCGATCGGGTCCCGTTCTGGGTCGTCTGTTTCGGACTCGGCGGCCTGGCGATCGTCGGCGGGGGCGTCGTCTCCGTCGTCGTGTGATCAGCGCTGTCGGGCCAGTAGGGGGCGGTCCGACCGAACGGAATTCGTTCTCCCCAGAAGGACTATAACGCGCTCGTGACTTGCTGCCAACTAGATGCAACTGACGGACGCTGATACTGTCGGTCATCCCGTCCTCGACGCGCTCGACGGGGCAGATTGCTCGTTCTGCGAGGAGGGGGTTCTCGTTCGGGACAGCTACCACGGAAATGCGGCGGTGATCTGTGACGACTGCCACACGCCTGGCGCGCAGGTGTGGTGACGGCGGTCCGAGGATCGGCGGCCGGCGGGAACGAAAGCATGATAGTCCCGACCACTCACCTGCAGGACGATGCCTACTGACGGCGACTCGGGCCGGATCGCGGACGCGACGGCGTCGTTTCTCGAGGACCGGGACGACGGCGACCGCGCGCTCGAGGCCGTCCTCGCGGTCGATTCCGAGCACGAGACCTGGTCGTTCGACGACGTTTCGCTGGACTCGGGGACATTCGGCGAACTCGTCTCTCGCGGTATCGTCGAGAACGCCGACGGCGGCTATCAGGTTGCGGACGCCGCCGTCGTCGAGGCGGTGGCGGCAGGTGAAGAACTCGAAGCAGACTCGGGCGGTTCCGATCTCGGGTTCGAACGGTTCCGGGAGGCCATCGATCGTCGCGCGCTGGCGGCGCTGCTCTGTTCGCTGGTCGTCGTCGCCGGGGCCCGGATGACCGCCTACCGATCGGTGTTCCAGCAGGGCTACGTCGTTTCGCCCGGGAACGATCCCTACTACTTTCGCTACTGGATGCGGGAACTCCTGGCGACCGCCTCGGGACCGACGGATTACGGCGTCGTGGGAGGGCCCTCGACCGGCGGCACCTGGACGCGACCGCTCGCACACGCGACGAACTGGTTTCTCGCCGAGTTGCTCGGCGGCGGAGAAGGGGCGGCCGAGACGGTCGCGGCCTGGTTACCCGTCGTCGCCTCCGTCGCGCTCGGACTCGTGATCTACGAGCTCGCCGTCTTGCTGACGCGGGACGTCCGCGTGGGGATCGCGTCCGTGCTCGTCTTCGCGGTGACGCCCGTCCACGCGGTCTATACGGGACTGGGCTTTCTGGACCACCAGCTCCACCAGTACGTCTGGCTCGGAATCACGCTGGTAACACTCGCCTGGCTCGCCGTCGATCTCCAGCGCCGCATCGAACGCGGTGTCGATCGGCGGGTTGCCGTTCGGGCGCATCTCCGGACACCGACGACGTGGGTCGTTGCGCTCGGGTTCGGGCTCTCGGTCGCGGCCGGGACCCACGCCTGGGGCGGCTCGCCGCTGCTGTTGGTGCCGCTGGCGGGATACATCGCGGTCCGCGTCGCGATGGACGCTCGCGACGGCGTGTCGCCGGCGCGGGCGAACCTGCCGGTGCTCGCCGGCCTGGCCGTCGGGAGCGCGCTCTCGCTGGCCCTGCACCACCGCTGGGGGTGGCACGCGGAGTTCGTCGCGACCACGCCGGCGCTGGTCCTCGGCGGGGCCGTCGTCGTGACCGCGCTCGGCGAACTGTGGCGGCGCCTGGACCGATCGGTCCACCACGGTGCCTTGCTCGCGCTCGACGGCCTGGTCGCGGCCGGCGGGCTGCTCCTCTTTCGGTGGGTGCGGCCCGAGGACTGGGCGGAAGCGATGGCCCGGCTCGACGACCTGTTCTTCCGCGAGGGGGCGACCGAGACGGCTTCGCTGTTCGCGACGGAGTACGCCGTCTTCTTCGGGCCGATGTACCAGCTCGGGATGGGATTCTACGTCGCGCTGGTCGTGTTCGGCTGGGTCGCCTGGCGCGTGTATCGGCAGTACGAACCCGGGTGGTTACTCGTCGGGACCTATACGGGGTACCTGCTCGTGCTCGCGGGGATCCAGGTTCGCTTCGCCGGGCAGTTGGCGATTCCGCTGGCCGTACTCACCGGGTTAGGGTTCGTGCAGTTGCTCGCGGTCGTCGACCTGGCGCGGACGCCAATGCCGTTCCGCGATGCGGACGCGGCTCTCGATGGCGGGTCTCGGGACGGTTCGGCGATCGTCTCCGACGGAGGCCGGGCGTCCGTGCCCGCGATTTCGCTTCCCGACGGGCGAGCGATCGGCTACCTGCTCGGAATCGGCCTGCTCGTGTTCGGCCTGAGTCTGATCTACGTGCCGGGACTGACGGGTGACGTGACACACGGCGACGGACAGGTCGCGGCGGCGAGCGCGATCGAGGACCACGCCGAGGCCGCGGACCGAACGTACCCGGAGACCTTCGTCTTGAGCGAGTGGGGCGACAACCGGATGTACAACCACTTCGTGAACGGCGAGTCCCAGGGTTACGGCTACGCTCAGAGCAATTACGGGGAGTTCCGGACCAGTTCCGATCCCGACGGCTGGTACGACCGGTTCGACGGGCGGGTCGGCTACGTCGTCGTGACCGATATCGACGGGGACCTGTCGGCCGACAGCGCACAGACGCGGTTGCTCGAGGACTACGGGACCGGCGGGGACGGGACGGACGGGCTCACGCACTACCAGGCGATCTTCGTCGGTGACGACGTCGCGGCGTTCGCGATCGTTCCGGGGGCGACCCTCGAAGTGAGCGGGACGCCTGGCGAGACCGTGACCGTCGAGACCGACGCGTCCGCGTCCGGGGAGTCGTTCACTTACGAGCGTGCGGTGGTCGTCGGAGACGACGGCCGGGCGACGGTGACGGTGCCCTACGCCGGCGACTACGCGGTCGGCGATCGGACGGCGACCGTCTCCGAGGCCGACGTCCTGAACGGCCAGTCGGTCTCGGTCGCGGTGTAAGCCGCGCCCTCTCGGTCTCGACCGATCGTCGCCGTCACTCGAACGCGTCCGGGACGGGCCCGAGCAGTGCTGTCGTTCCGGGCGACGATCGTCGGCACGCGCGGGTCGATGGACAAGAAACCGCGCGCTGCATCGGTCTCGGCTCGATTTCCCGCACGCGGCGCTCGTACTCTCTCGTCGATGGGGGGTCGAGATCGCCGTCCAGCTCGAACTACGCGAGTAGCCAGCTCGCTAGGCGATCCGATGGATTCGTGGTGAGACGTCGTCGTACTCACCGCGACGAGTGCCGTTCGGTCACGTCACAGTTGTTGATCCCTCTCGGAACACCCGATCGTTCCGATCGGGCACGACTCACTAGAACAAGCCGCGACTCCCTGCGGAGTCAGCACCGTCCATCGCACCGACTGCGGATTCGATCGTTCCCTGCAGATCGTCGATTGCGCCGGTCTCGACGGCAGCGACGACCCCCTTCTGTTGATTCTTGATGAGGTGTACCTCTATCGCCTTCTCGAAGCATCGCAAGACGCACTGCAACTCGCCGTGAACGTACAGCGATTCCTGGTGATCCTGATCGATCGCTTCGAGCCGGGCCTCTCGAAAGACGTTCTCCAGATCCGCAGCGTCGTACTCGGCTTCGATATCCTCCCGGATATACACGTGGTCGTTGTCTCCTTCGTCGTAGTAGCCGACGCTTCGGAGGTCATCACCGAATCTGGACGCAAGCTGGTCGCGAACCCGCTCAGCTTCGAGTATCATTGTGTGTGATCTGTCTTCTAACTATTATAAGGATAGGGGCCAGACGCCGTACTTGCCGTTATTGAGACGCCCTAGCAGCGCATCGCAGGGACAGCGAAACGAAGTGACCTGGTCATTTGCTCGCCCAACTTCCGACAGTAGCTCGTCGACATACTGCTCTTCCGCCTTGCGACGCGTTCCGATCGCGGCGTAACAGCGTGATCGCGTCAAAGTTCGTCCAGCCGCGGGCGACTGGGCGGCGGCCGTCTTCGGGAAGCCCGGTTGCGACCGACACCGGCGTAGAGGGTCACCCGTAGATCGGCGTGGACTCCCGTCCGGCCACCGGATTCGACGACGCGCTCGGACCGGCACCGCAGCGCACCGCGACTCCGACTCGGCCGATCGCGCTGACCGACACCATCGTGCTCCCTGCGGCCAGAACGATCAAGTCGATGGCGGCAACATCTTCGGCCGGTCGACCCGAGATCGGGAGTCCGTGGTCGGCCTCTCAGGGAATCGCAGGGAATCCGACCGCCACCCTCCGTCCACGACGGAGTCATTCTACTCGCGGTCGCTCGCCAGGCGGAGCCCGGGCGTGTTGCGGTCGGTTCTCGAGTTTCGTCTTCGAACGTCGAATCCATCTGGATGTTCGAGCGGATGGGTTTAGCGTTGGATTTGTCGATCTCTCCGTCCGGGTCTTCGGAGGTAGAATAGAGTGCTTCGATCGTCCGCCGTCTCCGACTGCCAAGGCGAGTGGGTCCGCGCGTTACGGGAGTTCAACGATCTCCAAATACGATCGACACTTTGCGAACAGGCAGCCGCGATTCGCTTGTAGCCATCCGACCGTCGTGAGAGCGGCAGCAGCAAGCGGTGCGACCGTCATCCCACCGGGATACACGAGATTGCTTCCGACGAGAGCCACTATCGTACTGATGCCGCCGACCATGTAAGCGCCGGTGTATCGGGTGCTGATCCCGGATTTCCAGGCTTCGGCAAACAGGGTCGTCCCCGCGCTGAACAAGACGATGAGGAACACCGTTTGCAGCCAGTACAGCGGTTTCGGGGTGATTTCAGCGAACGCGGGAAAAGCCGTCGTCTCGGCTAACGCAACCCAGTACAGTTCGTGTGCAGGGGACGTGATGACGAGAAAGATGTTGATTCCCACAAAGACGGCACTTATTCCGTAGATCAGCTGGTGATTCGGAACGGTCGTCGTACTGCTGGCAGTTCCGGCAAACAGAAACCAACCGAGCCCGGCCAACGAGGCGCCGACGATACTCAGCGAGAGAAAGAATCCTTTGACGAGCGGATCTTGATCCAACAGTTGCGCAGCGAACATCGCGTTCCAAATACCGACACCCATCACGAGAAGAATATATGCAAGCCCGTTATCACTTCCGCGATATGCGATCGCCGTTGCGGTGTAGGGGTAGATCGAGAGAGCAACGAGAACCGCTCCCGAAGCGAGTACCCACGGTATCCAGTGAATCGTGTTCATAACTGTGGTGAACAGTCGTCCAACTTGTATTTTCCTCTTTTCCGAACTACTGCGACGGCAACGGTGATGGTCGCCCGATAGCGAGTCGATACGAGCTCATACTCCCGCTGTGGCTCTTTGTTATATACTGTCAATTTCTCCGAAGTGATTTTTAGGCTACTGGTTTGAGACTGTGATCGCTACTGCAAGAGGTAGCTTCGTTTGGGTGGGATACGATGTTACCAGGTAGCGGAATGTAGTGTCAAAACTATGATTGCAAACACACAATCGATGAGAAGGATCTCTGGTCAAAATACGCGGTTATGCGACGATGGTGATTGATGTCATATCACGATGATTTCATCGCGTTGTCGGTGCGCGCGAACTATCTCTCGGTGATGAGTCCGCCCAAATTTATTGGTAGTGTCATGTAGGAATACAGTAGTGTATTCGCGCCGATTGAGCCGGCAAACGGAAAATCGCCAGACGGCGCCGCTTCAAGACGCCGCTGTAAGCGTTCTGCGGGGCGCTGATTATCAATACTGAAAGCCTTGTCAGAAAGAACGAGTTTCACTATCCACTAAGTATATATGGGGCGGGTTCCCTCGGATAATTAGCATCGGACAACACGGTGAGAAAGCAGGGACGATGTGGTAACCACATCCCGCTGACCGCACTCATCGATTGATAGAGACGTTAGATAAGCTTTCCCACTGTTCGCCGATGCGTGAGAACAAATGATCGACGGAAAAGCAGTCCAACGGAAGTTAGTCGGATCGGACGATGAACGGGCAGTCTCCCCCGTGATCGGGGTTATTCTTATGGTCGCTATCACAGTCATCCTCGCAGCTGTGATCGCCGCTTTCGTGCTCGATATGGGGAGCAGCCAGAGTCAGAACGCGCAGGCAGGTGTCAGTTTTGACGAAGAAAGTGATGTTGTCACTGTTTCAGTGACCTCGATGGATCGTGCTGAGAGTCTCGAAATCCAGTCTGGTGCTTGTGATAGTCCAGATTATAATAGTGGTAGTGCACTTGAGGGTGTTGGCGAAACGGCTACAGTCGACTGTAACTCTGCTGGAGACTCGACTACAATTCAAGTTATCGGGGAGTACGATGGCAGTGAGAACGTAATTACCACCTACGACTACGAGCCATAAGCACGTCTCTGACCACCTTCTTCTGTCACAAATCACTTCATTTACTTTCATCGTAGTAGATAGTCGCTCTTAAGTCCCAGCCTGACAGGCGACGTGATTAGGGGTATTATTTCATGTAAGTCGCACACCTGGTGCGCCGGCATCCCGATCGGGATCGCGCTGCTCAGTGTGGGCTGACGGCGTAGAATAGCTACCTTGCAATGGATTCGGAGCAAGTGGCCAGGCGTTTGCTAGACATCGTATAAGGAAGAAAGTATAGTAATTTCTTCTGATATCGGAATACTATTACTGCTCGTAGGCACGTATCAATGTCCGACCGCCAACATCGTCGAGAAATGGTGATACCTGGCCAGTGCACTGGCCAGGGATGAGTGGCTGAATGACCACAACGATCTGTGTGCGTAGTCCACGAAAAATACTGTGTCGCCCCGGACGCGGTATTAGTGAGTCTACCACTAGATTACAGCAATGACACCGCCCTCTTCACGTAATTACGCGGTGCATTCGAGGGCGTGGCTGAGGTGCGGGGTCGTCGGGACGATAACCGAGGAAACAGTGAGAGACCCCTACGCCGGTAGCTACGCGGTTGGCGCTCGGATGGCGGCCATCACCGAGGACGACGTCATGATCGGGCAGTCGGTCGCACTTGAGCGTACGCCGCGCCCGACTCTCCGTCGCCGCTAGTCGTTCTCGTCTGATCGCCGTCGCTCGAACGCATCTGGTTCTGGTCCGCGGTGTGAGGTCGTTCCGGGTCCTCGGTCGACGACCATCGGTACATCAGCGTTCTCCGGGCGCGGATCGACGGGCAACAGGACGCGCGCGGCGTCCGCCTCGGCTCTGATCTCGCGCACGTGACGTTTGCACTGCCTAGTCGATTCGGAATCGAGGTCGTTGTCTCGCTCGAGTTTGGTGAGTAGTCGGCAGACCAGGCGATCGATCCGCGCGAGGGTCACGCGGTAGATGGCCACGGGATCGTCGGCCTGGTCAATCGATGACTGCAGGGAGCTGGCCTGATTAGATAATGACGCCGGCGCGTCCGGCAGTTGGCCGTTAAACCGAGTTTGGCTTTCTCTCGATGCATACGATCGGTCGGGATTTTCAAGGTCCCGTAACTCATCGTCACACATGGCTTCCGTGGTGAAGACGGGAGCTGCCGCGGGTTCGGTGGGGCAAGCACCGGCCCGCTGATTTTCTGTACTCGCGATCATCAGCTCAGTGTCGCTCCCGTATCTAGTTCTATATGTTCTGTTCACTTATATCTCTAGCATATGTGGGTCATATTTGAGCTATTTGGCCCACATAGCAGGTGATCCGGTGCAGTTAATCGTGAAACCGACGATTCAAGCGGTATGCGGGCCCGCGTCTCGTGGATGAATGAGGTTGATGACGCGATTCTGGAATACCTACGAGAATTAGAGACGGAAGCGGGCCACCGGATTTCGCTCCCCCCAACTGCCGTCTGGTACAATCTGGTCAAGGGACTTGAGGTGCTAGACCGAAGTCAGAATACGATATCTCGACGAATGAACGTTCTCGGACGCGCGTCATTGCTCGAGAAAACTGACGAAAACCGCGGATACTACAGGATCACCGACAAGGGAATTGCATATTTAGAGGGTAATTTAGATGTAAGTGATCTCGAACTCGAAGAGAGGTGATTTAATATCACAATTTAGAAACTATAGGTTGACTACTCGAATACGGAGATAGTGATGTCATGTAACCTTTCACGATAGCGACGAAGATTTATACTCGGCTACGAGAGGGATGATCAACGACCAGCACCGCAATTTCCCATTCTACTATGCCAGACACTGATAACATTAATGTAGACCTCACTTGGCGTGAGAAAGTACAGGCATTGTACCGCGTCGCACAGTTCCAGCCCGTGTTCGCAACTGGAGTAGTCGTTCTTAGCGTGATCGCCGCGATCTTCGAAGGGTTCGGACTGAGTTTCATCATGCCGATCATTGAAGTTGCCCAGTCGAATGCCTCAGCAGAGGAGGCGGATGGACTGCTCACGGTGTTTCTCACGGTTTATGAGACACTAGGAATTCCGTTCACGCTTGGCTATCTCGTTGCAGGTGTTGCAGCGGTAATGATCGTCCGGTACACTGTATCGTTTCTCGTTAGCTGGTTTCGGGCTGCTATCGAAACGAAATACGTTCGCCATCTTCAAGAGGAGGCATTCGATAACGCGTTAGAGGCTCGTGTCGGTTACTTTGATAAGGAAGGATCCGATGACATTCTCAATGCTATCGTTACGCAGGCTGAGTACGCTGGTAGGGTAATCAGGTATACTCTTCATACTATTGAACAAGGCCTGCTTGCATCAATATATTTCATTATTGCTCTCTATATTTCTCCCTTGTTGACGCTCATTACTGCCGTGTTTCTCGGCTCCGTGACGCTCTTTTTCAGGTACGTACTTGAGACTGGTTACTCGCTTGGGGACCAAGTTGCGGATGCCAAAGAGGAGATTCAGTCTAATGCACAGGCGGGTACACAGGGAATCAGAGATGTAAAACTGTTCGGAATGATTGACGAACTTCGCTCCGGATTTGTCGAAGGTATCGAGAAGTTTGAGCGGTACCGGATCAAATTACAGCGAAATGAGTCGGGAATCAGCAACGCCTATCAACTTGCAACGGCAGTTTCGGTCTTCGTGTTAATCTATCTGGCATTGACCTTCGCATCAATGAGGATCGGCGAACTCGGCATATTCCTCTTCGCGATGTTCCAACTCGGTCCCAAGGTCAGTGCGTTGAATAAACACGCATACAGGGTAGAAGGAGAACTTCCACACCTCGTTCGGACGCAGAAGTTTATCGACGAACTTGAGCGAAACCGTGAACCGAATGAGCCGTCCAAGGAGGTTCCTATCTCTGTCGACACTATTGAATTCGACGATGTCTCGTTCAATTACGATACTGCCGACGAGACGGTACTCTGTGACATCTCCTTCTCCTTCGATCGAGGGGACTTCATCGCGTTTGTCGGTACCTCCGGGGCAGGCAAGTCGACAATCGTCTCGCTCCTTACCCGGATGTATGATCCAGATAGCGGTCAGATCCGAGCTGATGGAATCCCGATCGATGAATTTGACATTTATGATTGGCGATCACGAGTTTCGATCATCAGACAGGATCCCCACATATTCAATGATACTCTTCGACGAAACATTACTATCGGAAATCGCAATGAATCCCAAGAAAAAATTAAAAAAGTATGTGAGATCGCTCAAGTGACTGAGTTTCTTAACGAACTTCCCGATGGCTACGACACTATCCTCGGTGATCAGGGTGTTAAGTTGTCTGGGGGTCAGCGCCAGCGAATCGCGATCGCTCGAGCGCTGTTAAAAGATGCTGACCTATTAGTCCTAGATGAAGCGACAAGTGACCTAGATACGTCGCTCGAGAAGAGAGTTCACGAAGGTATTGAAGAGATGGATCGAGATTATACGATGCTCGTCATTGCGCATCGACTCTCTACTATCACAAATGCCGATCAAATCTATACAATGGACAAGGGAGAGATTCTTAAATCTGGTACTCACGAGAATCTTCTTTCTGAGCAAGGGAAATACTCCCACTTGTATTCACTACAGTCCAATTAGCTAACTTCTGTCCATTCCCAGTAGTAATTTCACCATCTAAAACAAACACTCCATAAATATTAGATAGATGTTACAAGTAGATTTTATATTATTTATATTCTTATATAGGTTATTCTTATAAGTGGATAAAATAGCCCACTGGTTAGGGGTATAAATGTTAATTCTTAGTTCCATAGGAGAGTTTCAGAATACAGTGGGATATCATTAGAGTAGAGGTGAAAGTATACCCAAAAATTTCCTGAACCTATCACTGTCTGTTGAAAGGATCACTGCGTTCTGTTGTTAAATATATGATAGTGGTCTCCTCTATTAGTTCACTTAAGCTTTCACGATATCTTAAGTTTCTGGACGATATTATATTCATTGGTAACGCCATAATTAAAACGAATCGAAATAGCTTTTGCGCTTTCTTTATCCAATTACAGCCAATGGAAACAATTTCCGTTGTTGGATATAGCGATGTTGGATCACAGACTGGGCAGGATTTGACTGAGCTATCAATTGGATTAAAACATCGTAATCTTCTCAATCATATATATTGCCGGGGTGTAGAGAAACGTGTAGTGCCTAATGATTTTATTACGACACCGATCCCCCTCGGCCGAACGATACCACGAGCGATGACCGGTATCAATCAGTTTCTTATGGAGGATTTCAACAATCGTTATTATTCAGAGCGAATTTTTGATTTCTTCGCATCCAAATCAATCAGCAATAGCGGCATTCATCTTCACCATACTCCCGGATATATCCGAACTCTTCGAGAAGGAAATAAAAATGGCAATAAGACGGTTGTAAAGGCAACCACTGAGTATACAGATAGTTTTTATCAAAGGGTTCTCAATGAGTCTGAGAAGATTGAAATAAGCTCTCCCAAGTTTCCAACAGAAAACAAACGATCCAAGTTCCGGAAAAAGACGCTCCAAGAATGCGATCAAATACTTGCCATATCTACATTTGTTAAAAACTCATTATTATCATCTGGGATTCAACCTAGTAAAATATCTGTCACACCCTTAGGGGTCAAACCTGAAAGATACCCGACTGGGTCTGAAAAAAACCACGATCACTTTACCGTCCTCTATGTTGGATCGGTTACCGTTGCAAAGGGCATTCCACATCTCCTTAAGGCATGGCGGCTAAATGAGTGGGGCGATGATAATCACATTCGCTTGCTACTCTGTGGCAGAGTTTCATCCACAATGCGTAAGATCTTATCGCAGTATGACTTTGATAATGTCCAAACACCAGGATTCGTAGATCCTCGAGAGTATTATCAAAACGCGTCTGTATTTGTGTTTCCCTCGATTTCAGATGGATTTGGAAAGGCACCACTCGAAGCGATGGCTGCGGAAGTACCAGTAATCACGACCGACCATACTGGTATGCCAGATATCATGAAAGATGGGAAAGAGGGCTTCATTGTTCCAGCTGCGGATGCCCAGGCTTTAGCAGATCGTCTTCGTCACTTGCGTGAGAATCCTGAAGTCTGTAGGAGTATGCGTGATCATGCGCTTAAAACAGCGCAAGAACAGACATGGGATCAGCACGCTGAGGCAGTTGCGGAAGCTCTTGATTTGGTAGAAATTAATTAAGTTATGACCATAATTCTGTGCTGCTCTCTATCTTTTGTACTGTATCCAAATATATATTGTTGCCTGAACAAGATTGACTGCCATGGAAACTAGCGAACGGATCAAACGTGCCTTGAAAAATCCGAAACTCTTTGCCCGTGGTATAAATAGGCTGTACCATCGACGTGGTGGACTTCGGTCTGAAAATACAGATGGTGTAAGTGTCTTCGACGAAGACTGGGATACTCTCGTCGTTCTCGATGCATGTCGATACGATATGTTCAAGTCGATAAATAATCTTGACGGTACTCTCATGTCGCGGGTTTCGAAAGCCTCGGCGACAACTGAGTGGCTTCAGGCAAATGCGGATGACCGTCTTCTTCGTGACACAGTCTACGTCACCTCGAATCCTCAACTGGAACGCAATCGCCAGCACTGGGATGTGAATTTTCACAAGGTAATCAACGTGTGGCTTGACGAGGGTTGGGATGACGAAATGGGGACCGTCCTTGCCGATACAATGACCGAAGCAGGGATCGAGGCGCATGAACAGTTCCCTCAGAAACGGATCGTCGTCCACTATATGCAACCGCACTATCCGTTCGTTCTCTCAGACACAGCTTTCGATAAGAAACATTTGGCGTCTATCAAGAGCGATGACGATGCTGCAGATGGTGAAAACGTTTGGGGACAGAAGTTCATGGGAGAGCTCAATATATCACGGGACGAACTATGGAACGTTTATGTTGAAAATCTAGAATACGTTCTGGAGCACGTGGAGAATCTTTTGGATATGATCTCTGGGAAGACCGTTATTACGTCAGATCACGGAAACTATGTCGGCGAACGGGCGTCCCCAATTCCAATTCGGGAGTACGGGCATCCGCGTGGGCTGTACGACGATCCTGTGGTTCATGTGCCATGGCTAGAATGTGAACGTGGGAAGCGGCGAGAGATCCGCGCTGAAAGTAGTGAGGGACATATTGATGATATTGAGTCGGAGGTTATAAATAAAAGATTGCAGCACCTCGGATATAAATAGAAGATAAATATAAATAAATTATCGTCATATTTGTAGTGAAAGGGAGGAGCAATAGTGAATAGGAATATATTTCAAGTTTAATATACCACTCCGGACACTGGTACGTATGAAAGTTTGTTATCTCATCAATCAACTTGCACCAGGAGGAGCGCCGACATTGTTGCTCGACATCATTCGCCAAAATAATAGTTCTGAAATCGAGTATACAGTTGCATTCATTGAGGGAGATAGTACGCTCATCGAAGACTTTCAAGAAACCGGGACACGTATAGTTAATTTTGATGCTGAATTCAAATTCGATCCGCGGGCAATGTGGCGTCTCGGTCGATTCTTCCATCGTGAATCATTCGACATTGTTCATACTCACCTACCCTATGCACAGACACTAGGCCGAGTTGCCACGTTACTTGGAGATCACGGCGCGATTATAAGCACCCAACACAATTTTTCTTATCATTATCATCCAGTAACACGAACAACTGAACGAATTACGCGTTCACTTGACGATGTTACGATTGCGGTTTCCCAAGCAGTTAAATCAGAATTTATTGGACAAGAAGAAGAACTCAAATCACAGTGGCAAACTATCTACAATGGGGCCAATGTGACAGAGATCGCTGCTAACGTTGATGCTGCTGATGGGACAGTAGTACGCGAGCGATTTAACATACCACGCCACCATGATTTATTTTTATGTGTCGGGCGCTATGTAGAACAGAAATCCCAGTCAGATATCATTCGTGCGATCTCTATTATGAATGCCTCAGACATTCACTTAGTCCTTGTTGGTTGGGGACCCTATGAAAATAAGCTTCGGACGTTAGCAGATAAATACGATGTTAGTGATCGTGTGACTGTCACGGGACGAGTACCGGAAGTGTGGCCATACTACGCTGCGGCCGATACATTCGTGTCGGCTTCAACAATTGAGAGTTTTGGTATCGTGCTTGTTGAAGCGATGGCTGCTGGATTACCGATTGTAGCCACTGACGTACCTGGCGCTCGAGAAGTACTTCAAAGCGCAAAACAGGGTGTCAAAGATGTCCCACCAAACGACCCAGAAGAACTTGCTGATGCTCTCACTCGAATTATGAATAATTCTCTGGATGTGGACTACGATAACGCATTAGAGAAATTTAATATTGAGAAGACGAGTGAGGCGCATTTAGAATTATATCAAGATATCCAAAAATCAAATTGAGCAGTGTTTGTGAGCTATACTGATGCCTCCAAAGACAAATACGACCCAGAGAAACATTGGGCGATGCCTCGCTGCAGTGCCGACGTTAGCTGTCCCAAACCCATAAAATACGATACCAACGAGGAATGCGATGACGAGAGTAACTGTTCTGATGGGATATCGTTGAACTGCAAGTGGTAATCCGACTATAGCAGCAATAGTATAGAAAATTGATATGATGGCTTCAGTACCAACAATGAAATCCCGTGGAAGTTCGATCATCCAAATAAACGGCGTATAGAGGAAGTAGAGCGCGCCGATCCAACTGAACGCAATCAAGTCCAAAAATTCCTCTATCGGTACGTCGATTAGGTATGCAGTCCTGCCTCGACCCCTCCTATCACGGATACTAAGAACGTAATTCATTGCGGAATTTATATATCGAACGGCAAAGAAGATTCCAACAGGGATCGAAGTCAATAATACTGGAATTCTATAGATTAGATCTGAAGTGAGTATCCACAAGAAGAGACCGACGCCAATTGCACCAGCGTAGAGAGGAGCATTTTCTGGTCTCAAAACAGTTGCAAATCCCAAACAGGTGAGCACGAGTGTACCTGTGTATCGGTCCTCCAATTGCGGTGGTGCTGCTAAAAGAAACCGCGCGGCGGACGTAATGCCGAAGAGTACTGCTGCTTCCCTCACAAGGGCAGCGTGCGTCATGACGATCGTCGGATAAAAAGAGAGAGGAAGTCCAGCGAACAACCCCGCCTGTGGTGAGTGATAGTGCTGGGCAATTACGGCGACGTTGTACACTGCAATTGAACCGAGAACAGCGACGAATACGTGGGCGTAAATTTCGCTTGGTCCCGGAAGTTGCCAGAAAGGCGATAGGAATGAACCCCAGATTTCATAGGTTAACGAATAATCAGACAGACTGAAGGGTGACTGTCCCGCTCTTGTCCGCTGTGCGATTAGACTTGCAGCATTCGCGAATCCGATTGCATCCGATGTAGCGTACGGGTTAAGCTGAATGAGTGATACAGGAATAGCGGCTAGCCGTACGACTAGAGCTAGTATAAAAGCTAGAATAGGTACAGAATAAACCGAATTAAAGCCGTTAAACATTCTCCGGACGAACGATTGTCTTGTCTGTTCTGTCATTAACATGAATTGATTGTGCTTTGAAGTATAATCTTTGCGGATCAATCTTCTCGCTTGGTGCTGGGGAATTTGATACTACAAATACCATTTTATACAAACACTACGGGCGGTCTTCAGGGATGATACCAACGTGATTTTATATCCTGATGATCGTTGAACACATCAAGGGTGTGTGTCAACTTCCTATGACCGGGCTTCCGAATATTGTTCTCGTCGTGATGGATACCGCTTGTTGGGACGTTGTCTCTAACGATCAGGAAGCGGCCCAAGAAATCAATCAACTCTCAAATCAAAGCACAACTTTCTCTACGTGTATTACATCTGCCCCGTGGACTCTTCCCTCTCATGCATCGCTGTTTACCAGCTGTACCCCTTCTCGAACAGGAACCCACGCAGGAAATAAGCAACTGGGAACTGAGTTGAAAACTCTTCCAAAAATTCTCTCGAATATGGGTTACGAAACCGTCGCAGTCTCGAATAACACATGGATTAGTGAGGAATTCGGTTTCGATCGTGGCTTCGAAACGTTTCGTAAGAACTGGCAATACGTTCAGTCTGACGTCGACATCGGTGAGATCGCCCGTCGTGAAGACGGAATAGATAAATATATCGAGGTGGGTAAGCGGCTTCTGGATGGCAACCCGCTGGTAAACACTGCGAATGCTGTCTACGGTCAGTTTTTCAGAAAACGTCAGGACGACGGAGCAAAACGAACGAACGAATGGATCTCTGAGTGGCTGACTGGACGTAATACCGATCAACCGTTCTTCCTTTTTATCAACTATCTCGAACCCCACCTTGAGTATCGCCCCTCACGTGCGTATGCAGAGCGGTTCCTCCCCGACGACACAAGTTACACGGAAGCGATGGAAGTTAACCAGAATGCATGGGATTACATCGCCGGTAACGTCGAAATGTCAGATCATGACTTCGAGATACTTCAAGCACTTTACCGTGCTGAGGTCGCTTACCTTGATGAACGGATCGGTGAACTCCGATGCTTACTCGAGGAATCCGGTGACTGGGATGATACGATATTTGTCGTCATGGGCGACCACGGAGAGAACATCGGCGACTATGAGTTGATGGATCACCAGTACTGCCTCTATGACACACTCCTCCACGTGCCGTTGATCGTTCACGGTGAACCGTTCACTGGCGGCCAGGAAATCGATGATCCTGTCCAACTCACCGATATTGCGCCAACGCTCTTTGATGCTACCGGTATCGAAGCACCGGAGTTTCGCGAGCAGGCCCAAGGTCGATCCTTCCATCCCGACGCCGATACGGAGCCACGAGAGTACACCTTCGCCGAGTACATGGCACCGCAACCGTCGATGGACGCTCTCGAAAAACGGGTCGGCGATCTCCCTGAGGAGGTCTACAAATACGACCGCTCACTGAGGGCGATTCGATCGACAGAGTGGAAGTATATCCGCGGCTCGGACGGCTCCGAGGAATTGTATCACGTCGCCGAGGACCCGGGAGAAACCGAGAACCTCATCGATACAGAACCAGAAAAAGCGAGCGAACTCGAGGAGGAGCTCGACACCTGGCTCCAGTCGTTCGAACACGCTGACGCCGATGGTGACGTCTCGATGCGTGAGGAAACGAAGGATCGACTTGAAGATCTCGGTTATCTTCAATAGGCAATCGATCGGAGACGATCGGTCGTCCGCTCGACGGTCGTTTGCCACGTATATTCGTCCTCGAGCGTCGCAATATCTTGACCGGAAGCTAACCAGTTAGAGACGGACTGCGCGATCGATTCACCTGCATCTATATCGACTAACGTACCGCGTCCTGCAACGAGTTCCTGTAACTGATCGAGTTGCGAACAGATGACTGGAAGACCGGAGCTAATCGCCTCGAGTACTGTCCGTGGTACGCCTTCCGCCCGGCTCGGTAACACGAGTACGTCACTGCTCCGGTACACGGTCGGCATCTCGTCATACGAGAGATGACCGAGGAAGTGAACCGATTCGGAAATATCAAGTTCAGCAGCGCGGCGTTCGAGATTGTCGCGCAACGGTCCCTCTCCACACAGATAGAGTTGCGCTGTTGGATGCCCCTGCTGAATCCGTTGTAGGGCCTCGATCGCAGCAGCGGGACGTTTCCCCTTTACTAAGCGTCCTACGAATAGTACTACCGGTCCGTCGTTATCGATCAACTCGCTCTCTGACCCATCGGGCGTGAACCGCTCCGTGTCAATCCCATTTGAGACGACTTCGATTCGACTCGAGACGCCGAACTCCTGCACTCGCCGTTTGTCCGTTTTCGTGTAACAGAACACGACGTCCGCCTGGTTGAACGTCCACCGGCCGAGTGTCCGCAGGTACCAGTCGAATACCCACTCGGGTGCGTTCTGCGAATACAGACCATGATTCGTGATGGCGAGCGGAATGTCCCCGACGAACCGTTTCAGTGCCGCCAGGTTCGTCGAAAAGTAGAGATGCGAGTGCGCGTGAATCACGTCGAAGTCTTCGGCGTCGGCTAGGTACCGAGCCAGACCGGGACTGATCTCGTTTCCGAGGACGGTAACCGCGGGGTCGTATCGAACGACGGTGTATCCGTCGCGTTCTTCCACGTGCGGGAGTTCTGAATCTCGCCGGACAGTCAGAACGGTCACGTCGTGACCCATCGCCGCCTGATCGCGGCTCATCGCGTGAACGTGGTACGCTCCGCCGCCCTTGACGTCGGGATACACCGTCTGTGCGACGCGGAGAATTCTCATTGTGAACTGTCGAGCGAGGATTCCGATGCGGTGGACTGAACGACCGTTTCCAATCCGTTCTTGAGCGAAACCGACGGCTCGAACCCGAGGCTCGATTCGATCGTAGAAATGCTGGCTCGACTTCGGTCGATGTCTCCGGACCGAGCCTCCGTGTGGGTGATTTCCGATTCGGAATCTGTAACGTCGCGAACGATTTCTGCGAGGTCGAGAATGGAGACGCTCTCGCCGGTGCCGACGTTGAACACCCCCGTCTCCTCGGACCGCGCTGCTAACAGGTTCGCCTGCACGATGTCCGTAATATGAACGAAGTCGCGCGTCTGCGACCCGTCCCCGTCGACTGTAATCGGCTCGGCGTTCGTCGCCTGGTCGACGAAGACGCTGATGACGGCGCTGTAATCGCTGTCCAACTGCCCTGAACCGTACGCGTTGAAGTACCGAAGTGCGACTGCCGAGAGATCGTACAACTCCGCATACAGCCGGACGTACCGTTCGGCGGCGAGCTTCGAGAGTCCGTACGGTGACGTCGGCTCGGTCGGCGCGTCCTCGGCGATCGGTACCGACTCCGGATGCCCGTACACGGCCGCACTCGAGGCGAACACGAATCGGGCGGATTCCTCGCGTGCGCGTTCGAGCAGCTTCACCGTTCCGGTGACGTTGATATCGTGAGTCCGCTCGGGATTCCGAACCGACTCCTCGACGCTAATCAACGCCGCCTGGTGAAAGATAAGATCGACGTCCGCAGTCGCTCGATCGAGCGCCTCGTCGTCCCTGATATCGCCCTCGATGAACGTCGCGTCGGCCGGCACGTTCGATCGGGAGCCGCTCGAGAGATTATCGAGCACTCGCACCTCGTTCTCGTCGACGAGTGCACTGGCGATGTTACTCCCGATAAATCCGGCTCCTCCGGTGACGAGAATCCGGATGCCGGAAATCGACGGCAGATCAGCCTGAGAACTCATTCGTCGGAAGCGAACTCCCTGACATCGGATAAGACTTTCCAGATTTGCCGAATGACGATCTTCACGTCGAACCAGAACGACTGGCGGCGGACGTACTCGAGATCGTACCGGAGTTTCTTCGCCGGTTCGTGGCCGGTCACGTCGTTGATCTGCGCCAGGCCGGTCAGGCCGGGTTTGACGAACCAGCGTTTCTCCCAGTCGATCCCGTCACTTTGGATTTCCGAGTCCAGCACCGGGCGTTCCGGACGGGGTCCGACGACGCTCATATCGCCGGCGAGGATCGACCACAATTGTGGAATCTCGTCGAGGTGCGTCCTCCGCAACATGCGCCCGACGCGTGTCACGCGAGGATCGACACCGCCCGCGTCCTCCTCGCTGATCGTCGCCCCGGTTTCCGACTCCGCGTTCTCGATCATACTCCGGAACTTGTACACCGGAAACGATTCGCCGAACACGGCGGTCCGCTCCTGCCGATACAGGAACGACCCGCCGTCATCGAGTTTGATCGCCGCGGAAATCGCAAAGAGTAGGGGAGACAGCGCGATCAAGCCAACACCCGCGAACACCACGTCGAAGATCCGCTTGAACAGATGATCCAGCGGATCCCAGGGCTCGAGATCCACGTCCACCAGCTCGCCCACGTCACCCTCCGACACCAGGACGCTATCTGCGTACTTGCGGTGGACCTTCGCGTCGACGCCGTGCTCGTGACACGCGTCCAGCGCGCCGAAGAACTCGGCGCGGTCGGCCTGGCGAAACGCCAGCACGACGGTGTCGATATCGTACGCCACCAGCACGTCCTCCAGCCGGGAGAGGCCGCCGAGACGAGCCATCGCGTCGAGCACGTCCGACTGCTTCGAGCCGCCCGTAAACTCGGAATCGTCGTGACGGAGTTCGATACCGCCGTCGGCGATCGCTTCTTCGGACGCCCCCTCCGCGACTGGCATCGCCGAAGGCTGGGTAACTGTCGGACAGAGGTAGCCGATCACGGGCGCGTCCACGGCGGGCGCCACGCGCTCGATCTGCGCGAGGTCGTCGCCGACGATCAGCGTCCGCCCGTCGGAGTCGGTCGGCCGCGCGCGGATCAGGAGAAACCAGGCGGGAAGCGAAATCGCCAACAGCCCGACGGCCATGACGAGCGTCGCCCGCGGCAGTCTGTGCGACCACTTGAAGTAGCCGAACGTCGCTAACACCAGTCCGCCGACGAGGACCCGCTTCTGGACGAGAAAGACCGTATCGAGGATCCGGCGGGGTCGGGGCTTGTACAGCGGCCAGGCCGCCCCCGCAATCGCGAGGACGCTCAGCACCAGGGCCCACCGCAGCGACGAGCCGCCGAGAACGGCCGGATCCAGTCGGTCGAAGAGGGGAACGATCGTCGTGAACGCAGATTGAGAGATCGAATGGTTGGCGACGAGAACTGCACCGACGACGAAACACGCCGTCCCGGTTGCGCTCGTCAGCCGATACCGCCAGCCGGTAAGCATCTGGTAACGCGAGGGGGCTGCACTTACATATAGTCTTTGAAAGAACTAGTGCGCCGACATGCCGATATTTAGGAATTGTGGCCGATCGCGGATCGACGGGCGTCCGAAACCCGATCGCGATGCGTATCGTTTTTGTAACGACCGTGATTCCTTCCCACTCGATGAACGTTCTCGTTACCGGCGGCGGCGGTTTCATCGGCGGTCACATCGCGGAAGCCGTCGCGCGGCGCGGCCACGACGTCACGGTTCTGGACAATTTCGAACCCTACTACGATCTCGGCATCAAGGAGCGCAACGTCGAGGCCGCGCGAACGGCCGCGGACGAGTCCGGTGCAACCTACGACCTCGTCGAGGGTTCGATCACCGACGAACCGCTCGTCGACGACCTGGTCGCGGACGCGGACGTCGTCTACCACCAGGCGGCCCAGGCGGGCGTCCGGAAGAGCGTCGAGCAGCCGCAGAAAGTCAACGAGTACAACGTCGACGGGACGATGAACCTCCTCGAGGCTGCCCGAGACCACGACCTCAAACGAGTCGTCCTCGCCTCGTCCTCCTCGGTGTACGGCAAGCCGGAGTACCTGCCCTATGACGAGGCCCATCCGACGAACCCGGTCTCGCCCTACGGCGTCTCGAAGCTCGCCAGTGAGCAGTACGCGCGCGTCTACAACGAGATCTACGGCCTCCCGACCGTCGCGCTACGGTACTTCACCGTCTACGGCCCGCGGATGCGCCCGAACATGGCGATGACGAACTTCGTCTCCAGATGCCTCCACGGCGAACCGCCGGTGATCTACGGCGACGGCACGCAGACCCGCGACTTCACCTACATTGACGACATCGTCGGGGTCAACGAACAACTCCTGACGGACGACAGCGCCGACGGCGAGATCCTCAATGTCGGGTCGACGGACAACATCGACATTCGCACGCTCGCAGAGGTCGTCCGCGACGAGATCGATCCCTCGCTCGAAATCGAGTACGGCGACCCCCGCGAGGGCGACGCCGAACACACCCACGCCGATATCTCGAAAGCGAACGACGTGCTCGGCTACGAGCCCACCGTCGACATTCGCGAGGGCGTCTCGAAGTTCATCGCCTGGTACCGCGACAACCGGGAGTGGTACGACCCGCTCGTCCGCTCCTCGTAACTACCGATGGGCAGACGGCCGGCGGACCGCTCACTCGGAATCGCACCGCCTCCCGTTCGAGGCGAAAACACGAAACCGCCCGAGTAATCGATTCCTGTCCGCAGTGCAGCCGCCACCTTACTATTCCGGACGAGCGTGTACGCGGGGCCAGTGTCGCTTCGGCTCCCCCTGTCACCGGCGGTTCGTCGGTGGACGCTGCCCGTCCTCGTAGCCGCTCTCATCTGCTACTGGTCGATCGTCGCGCCGCCGCCGTCGATCGTATTTGCGACGCCGCCTGGCGCGGACGCGATCACGAGCGCGACGGTCGCGAGCGGACTCGACCTGTCGTGGCTCGACCGGCGACACGGACTCGCCTACGCGAGCCTGGCGCTCGCGCTTCGGCGAGCCCTCGCGGATCGTGGCACGTCTCCGTGGCGGACGGGGCTCCTGATACTCGGCATCACGGTCGGCTACGGCACGCTACTGGAGATCGGCCAACTGTTCCGGCCTGGCCGCGTCGCCTCGCTGGCCGACGCCGCGAGTAACGCCGTCGGGGCCGGTATCGCGCTCGTCCTGTCCGGGTCCGAGTGATTAGCGGTAGTTTGTAACACGGTTGTTTTATTCAGGATAGAGATGTGAAACTGAAACGCCCGATTCGGTCAGCACGTCTGGTACTGGCCGAATCTCACATTCGAAATACTCCTGAAAAGTACTCCCTTCAAAGAGAACTAAACAAGTTCACAACGCAATTGGTGGTTCAAGACCGGGATCAGCGTCGAGGATGACCGACAGCTGGGGCTCTAACTGGTCGAACTGGATCGTTGGTTCCACCACTTGACGTTCCTGATCGTAGTCGACAAGCGAGAACGCTTCTAACTTTGGGATGTGTGTATGAATCAGTGAGAGCCGAATCTGCGTCGTTTCTTCTTCGGGAATCTCTGTAATGGGCTTGTGATGATTATGCTCGATAATCGTCTGCCTGAGATCGTTCACCGTCAACGACCGCTTCTCGTATGCGAGTACCGCAAGGATGATGCGACGATGCTGATCTTGACAGAGTTCGAGAACCGTGTCGAACTCGGTAGAGGACCCAACCATTATGTCTCTCATAGACGATCTGCACCGTTCAGGCTGCCTTTTTAGTATCCAAGACCTTTTTAAGTCGTATAGCAGGTTGGAGCCTGTACTTCAGAAAGCGACGTACCGATGATGTGTTTGATCCCGCGCCGGAGTCGAGACGCAACCGCCTGCTGTGTGATTCCGAGTTCGTCACCGAGTTCTTCCATCGTCACGTCACGAGGGGAGTTGAAGTAGCCGTGATTGTAGGCGAGCACCAACGCCTCTTGTTGTGTATCGGTCAACGCTGCCTCGGTATCCGACTCAATCAGCGTGAGTGCGTGAAGTTGCGTCAGGGTGATCGGGATATCTAATTCGCGACAGCGTTGCTGAAAGGCTGCGATGTCCTGTTGGTCGTCTCCACGAATATCGAACGTCCACTGCTGGTTCGTGCCTTCCGCCTGAATGAGTGGGACTTCGGTCTCCGCCAACGTGCTCAAAACACCGTCGTACTCCACTGACCATTTTACACGTAACAGATACTGATCTTCAACAGAATCGACGAGGTGTATCCCCACTACTCCCGGATGATCGGAAAATACACTCTCAATATCGTCAACTTCCGTTCCCCGAACCCAGAAGTAGGGAACGACCGTGTCCTGTCCCGGAATAATTCGTTCTAGTTCAACCGTCACTCCCGGCAGTTGTTCGAATATGCTCCCCAAAGGGAACCGTTCGGACGGAACCGTAAACGTCGCTTCAGTAGCCATTGACCGAAACGTTGTGTTCTGTCCGTAAATGCTTCGTATGGACATATGCAAGAGACAAACAGAGCATTCAGAAAGGTGGATCCGAATTCGGGCTTCGGAGCCGACCCGTTTTGAAGGACTGATACGGTCTGCTGTAACGATTTACCGGAGCAACCACAGGACGGTCGCGGTTGCTCCGGAAATGACTTACAGCAGTCCGTCTGAGAGACGGGGTCGGAGCGCTCGCGGCCCGCGACCCGACAACGAAGGCGCGAGTCGGGCCGAATCGTTCCCTCGTCAAGCTACACCGGGACCAGCGGAAGGACGAACTCGGCGGTCGGACCGAAAAACGCGACCGCGAACGCGACCGCGAGAATCGTGGCGAGTCCGCTCCCCAGGCCTACCAAAACAGCACCGACGGACGTGTTCGTGCGGTCGGCCGCCGCGGCGAGACTCCACAGCCCGGTCGCCGTCGCGACGACGAGCCCGAGGAGCGCGAGCCCCTGGATCGTCTCGTCAGCAGTGTAGTTCCCCATTACGACGGCGACGAGGACGAGTTGGCCGCCGACGAGAACGCTTCCCACATAAGAGAATCCGAGCCACAGCGGTCGGGCGGCCACAGTCGCACGCACCCACGGGAGACGGGCGACGGCGTAGACGGCCAGCGGGAAAAGTGGATACACGTACCGAACGGTGAGCATTGCGTGAAGCGGGAGCCGGTAGATGTACAGGAGCGTGAGCAGGGCCGCATAGACGGTGACGAAGATGTCGGCGGCACGGACCGGACGGGATCGAAGGTCCGGCGACGCGGATTCAGAGACCGTGGCGACCAGCGTACGGACCGCGAGGACGGGGGCGGCGATCAGCGCGCCCGCGATCGGAAGCGCCTCCGAGAAGGCGACGTTGATCGCAAGTCCGGTTGCCCCGCGCGAGGGAAACTCGAGGTAGCCGCTCCGAACGAACGTGTGGTACAGTCGGCCCGGCTCCTGGCGGACCGCCTCGAGCCCGTGAGAGAGAAACTCCGTGAAGAGCAGCGCCCTGTCGATGGTGCCGATCAGCGGCTTCGCGACTCCGCTCACGAGGCCCTCGAGAATGCCGCCGTCAGAATCGGTACTGCCCCCTCCGCCGCCGGTACTGTCCGCTCCCCCTCCGGACTCCGCTCCGCCGCCGGTACTGCCCCCTCCGCCGCCGGACTCCGACCCGCCGTTCGTCGCAGCCATATCTTCCGACACCGGCGTCCCGATCGCGTCGGCACCGTAGCGGTCGAGCATTCGCGGCGGCGTGAACGGGTCGCCGGAGAGCAAGTAGTTCGTCAGGAAAAACGGGAGCAGCGAGACGAAAAACCCCGCCGCAACCGTCGCGAGCGTTCGGACGCCGTTTTCCCGAGCGGTGGCGAAATCGGCGGCGGCGAGCGCTCCGAGCAGAACGAGCCCTTCGGACGCGTTTAGCCACGCGGTGAGGCCCACCGGAACGTAGGCGACGGCCCTGTATCGCCGGTACGTCGACACGCGGTCGGTCTCTCGGCTCCGGTAGAGGAAAAACAGCGTGAGCAGCGCGAACAGGGCGGTAAGAACGTGCCGTTTCGGAATCGTCGCCCAGAGCAGCGCCGGTGATGCGACCCCGGCAGCGATGCCAGCCGCGAACCCGACGTCGGACGAGTGAACGCGTGCGAGCAGCCGATAGAGGACGAGCGCGCAGCCGGCGGCCGCGAGCATCGTCGCGAGCTGAAGGGCGAGGTACGCGAGGTGTGTGAGAGGAAACGGCGTCGCCACCGCCACGCTGGCGATGAAGCTGCCGAGCGCGACGACACCGCCGACGAGGTGGGCCGTTTCGTGACGGGCGACCAGGCGTCCGCCGACGCTGATCGTAGCGAACACTGAGAGACACCACAGCGCCGCGAGCGCGACGCGAACGTCCGCGACCGCGGCGACGCCGTCCAGTACCCAGAGGATCGGGAGCGCGACGACGATGTGCGCGAAGTTCCGCGGGAACGCGTTGCCGTCGTACTCGGCCATGCCTGGCGTCCTGAGCGTCTCGCCGTACGTCGGCGTGGCGACGTTGAGGTGCCCGTCGCTCAGCGCGGCCAGCCCGTTGGCGATGGTCAGGTTGTCGTTGATCGAGAACGTCGTCCGCCAGAGCACCATCGCCGCGCTACACGAGAGGAGAAAGACGAAGACGCCGCGGTAGTCTCCGAACACCAGGCGGCCGAGACGATGGGCGACGGCGGTCACTCGCTCCGAACGCTCGTCGAGAACGCTGCGGTACCGCGATCGGGTGCTCATTCCGTCACCTCCACCGTGATGGATCGGTCGACCACCGCTCGCTCGACGGCGGTCCCGTTCTCTACGCCGTGATAGACCAGGCGAACCTCCGCATCGTACCGCTCCTCGCTGACTCGGTCCGGCTCCAGAGTGGTTTTCGGGATGGACAGCCGATGCCGCTCGGGCGAGTCGTCGCTCACCGTCGTCGTGGACATCGAGGAGATTCCGAGCGCGTCGATTGAGAGCTCGTAGGAGAGCCGCACGCATCCCCGGACGTCGCTCGCTCGCAGTTCCGCATCGGGCGCGTCCAGTTTCCACACCTCCGCGCCGAACGCCGACCGCGTGAGGGTCGCCGATTCGGGGATCGACGCCGGCTCGATCGTCGCACTCCCCTGGCTGGAGAGCGCACCGCCCTCACAGGGCCGGTCGTAGGACGTAAAATCCACGGGTACGAAGGGGCCGGAGGCGAGCACCGTCGCGGTAACGACGCCGACGACGACGAGCGACACGACCCGATGTCCGATCATTCTGGTTTCCTATCTCGAAGTGACCGGAATAAGTATACTGGTGTGATACGACAGCGCTTAGCTCTCGCCGGGCGGCGTCACACGGCGGTCACTCGCGTTCCGTCTCACGCCGCAGTACCGGCCGTGAGCGGGACGGTCGGACCGGGGTGGATGGTCCGAATCCCGGGTAGCGAACGCCGGAAACGGAACTATCAAGTAAGGGAGCCGTCAGTACGGAGACGAATGCGTCCCGCGGCCAGGCTCGCAGCCGTCGTCGTCTTCCTCGCCGTCCTCGGCGGGCTCTGCGTTCACTACGGCGCGACCTACGACGACAACTGGCCCCATCCGACCGGCGATCAACTCCAGGAGCGGGGGCCCGAACCGTACGTCGGCGAGCGCGTGCTCCTGTTCGGCGAGGTCCGAGCCATCGACGCCGGCGCGGAGACGATTACCATCCGCGTCCCGGACGACAGCGACGAGGTCGCGGCCGAGTTCACGGTCCGCGGCGTCGGTGATCGCATCGATGTCGAACCAGGCGGCGTCGTTCAGGCCTACGGGGTGCTCGAGTCCGAGACGGAACTGCAGGCAGACCGCCTTGTCGTGGTGAACCGCGACCCGTCGGCGACCGCGTTCAAACTCGGGACATCAGTTATCGGCCTGGCGCTCGCGGCGGGCGTCTTCCTCCGCCACTGGCGCGTGAACGTCCGCAAACTCGCCTTCGAGCCACGAGCCGCCGACGCTACGACCGCAGAACCAGGAGGAGACCGCGATGGCTGACCTCCTCTCGCACGTCCTCCTCGCGTACGCGGGCTGTACGATCGCGGCCTGGTACCGGCCGATCCCGGATCGCTGGGTGGCCGTCGTCGCGGTCGGTGCGGTCCTCCCGGATCTCAATCGCGTCAGCCTGGTCGTCGCGAACGGGACCCTCGAAGCGATCCTCGGCGTGCCGTTCGATATCGACGCGCTGTCGACGCTCGGCGGGACCGTCGTCCTCGCCGGGATCGGCGCGATGGTCGTCGCCGATCGCCATCGGCGGACGTTCGCCGCCCTGGGTGCGGGCGCGGCCTCGCACCTCTTCGTCGACGGGGTCAAGGTCTACGCGGACGGCGCCGCCGGCGCCTGGCTGTACCCGCTTACCTGGGTCCGTCACCCGACGCCGAACCTGTACGTCTCGTCGGATCCGACGGTCCTCGCGGTCGCGGTCTCGATCACGGCGATCGTACTCGCAATCGACCGGTATGCGATTCGAACGCGGTAAGGCCCGATGCCGGAACCACAGAAAACGATGACATGACAATACCTATAGTGCCGGAACCGACTCTCACCTCCATGAACGTTCGGAGGAAGCTATGCCGTTAATCGACGACGAGGGGAACCTCTTCGGCGTCGTCAACGTCATCGACGCGCTCGCGGTCTGTCTCGTTCTCGCCGTATTGGTCGCCGGAATTGCCGTTGTCGGCGTCCTCGGTGACGGTACCGGGACCTCCGGTCCCGAAGCCGAGACGGAAGACGACGACGCGAGCCAACAAGCGACGCGGTACGCCACGATCGATCTGGGAACCCAACCCGATTACGTCGCAGACGCCATCGAGGAAGGCGACCAGGCGGCCGTCGCCACGGACGGCCACAACCTGACGATCACGGACGTCCACGTCTCGCCGACGAACGGCGGCGACGGACACGTGGTCGTTCGCGCCGAAATCGACGGCGAGTACCCGCCGGCGACCGCCGACGAGACGGCGTTCCGGTTCAACAACGGCTCGGTCCGGATCGACAGCGCCGTGACGATCGATACGACCGACTACGAGCGACAGGGGACGGTCCAGCGGCTCGAGGACGAGGGTCCGACGCTTCGCACCGAGCGAACGACCGTCCAACTCGAAGCGAACGTGTCCGCGACGACGGCCGATGCGATCGAGGCGGGCGACGAGTTCCGGTTCGCCGGCCGAACGGTCGCGACGGTGACCGACGTCGCGACGACCGAGTTGGAGAACACGTCTCGAGAGACCGCCGAGCTCGAGGTCGACCTCGTGACGGTCACCCGGGCCGGCACGCAGACGTTCGGCGATCGATCGGTCGAAACCGGCTCTCACATCCCGATCCGAACCGACCGGTACGACCTCACCGGGGAGGTCGTCCGCCGCGGTCCGTCGGTCCCGATCGACGAGAGCGAGTAGCGATGTCGGTGCTAGACGCCGCGATCGAGCGCTCGACGGTCGTTCGCCTCCTCGACACCCTCCCCGACCGAGTCGCGTCCGCCGTCGAGGACAGCCGCCTCCACGCCCTCGGCGATCGGCTCGCCGGGTGGGTTCGAGCGTCGTACTGCTACCGGTGGCTGACGGCCGAGCCCGACCCGGACGTCATCGTGATCGATCTCCGGGAGACCTACACGGTCGGCCCGATCGTTCGGCTGCTCGAAGCGGTCGGAACCGGGCTCGCCGACGGCTACGCGAACTCGCGAACCGAACCCGTCGTCGCGACGGCCGCCGCGGCGCTTCGCGCGCGGCCGATCCGCACGCTCGGCGCCGTCGGCCTGGCCGTCGTCCCCGTCTCGCTGCTCGCAACCATCCTGACCGGCGGCCATTCGACAGTACTCTTCGTCGGTCACCTCCTCGTCGCGGCGCTCTCGGCCGCTGCCCTCCGATCGACGCGCTCGCTGGCGGACCTGGTCGAGAGCCGACCGATACAGCTCCTCGTCGCGACCGTCGAACCGCCGGAGCCGCCGGCGGAGACCGAGACGGCATCGGCGGACGTCTCCGAGCCGGCGGAGACGACCGGTAACGGAGAGTCGGCTCGAGACTAACGTCCGCGCAGGAAAGAACGACTGCCGAATTTCGACGCACGGTGTCCGACCGCTCCCGTCGCTACCCGAGCGGGCGCTCGCCTGGCGATCGAACGACCGAGACCTAGAGGTCCATGCCCCCGTTGACGTCGATCACTTCTCCCGTTACGTACGACGACTCCTCGCTGGCCAGGAACCGAACGACCGCCGCGATGTCTTCGATCTCCGCGAGGCGTTCGAGCGGAATGCCCGAGACGATCCGATCGAGCACCGAGTCAGGGATGCTCTCGACCATGTCGGTCCGGGTAAAGCCGGGGGCGACGCAGTTGGCCGTCGAACCGCCCTGGGCGAGTTCGAGGGCGATCGTGCGGGTAAACCCGAACATGCCGCTTTTCGCGGCGGCGTAGTTGGCCTGGCCGAAGTTGCCCTGTTTGCCGACGACGCTGGAGATGTTGATGAGTCGGCCCTCGTGGGCGTTCCAGATGTCGTCGTAGAACTCCTGGGTGCAGTTGAACATCCCGCCGAGGTTGACGTCCATCACGCGGTCCCACTCCGTGCGGGACATTTCGGTGAACTGCTTGTCGGCGGTGATACCGGCGTTGTTCACCAGGACGTCGCACTGTCCGAAGGCCTCGTGGCAGGCCTCGCGCATTCGTTCGACTTCGTCGCGGTTGGTGACGTCGGCCTGAACCGCGATGGCGGACCCGCCGGCCGACTCGATAGCGTCGGCGGCCTCGTGGGCCGGCCCCTCCGACGAGCGGTAGTTGACGACCACGTTCGCACCCTCTTCGCCGAGGTGTTCGGCGATCCCCCGACCGATCCCTTTCGCCGAGCCGGTGATGACGCAGGTACGATTATCCATGGACATAGTTGGCACGTCCAACGCCCGGCGATAAATAACGACCTGCTACTGTAACTCATATATCAATTTTACTTCACGGATGAGTGGTCGTTACTTCACGGACGAGTGGTCAGATCCGACCGTTCGGCGGACGCTCGCGGGAGAAAGTACCTGAGCCGCTATCGCTCTCGGACCTGGTCGATCCAGTCTTCGAGCCGGCTCGGGGAGATGCCCGTCTCGGCGGCGAGGTCGGCGACGTCGGCGTCGGCGAGCTGATCGAAGGTCTCGACGCCGGCGGTGGTCAGCGCGTCAGCGTAGGCCTGGCCGACGCCGGTCAGTTCGGTGAAGTCGTCAGTTTCGGCCTCGATCTCCGAGGGCTCCTCGGCGGCGGCATCGCCGACGGCGTCCTCGTCGGTGACGTCCTCGACGACCTCCTCGTCGACGGTCATCTCGCCAGGCTCGGCGGGCTCGTCCTGAATGTCGTCCTCGGCGCGTTCGGCGAGCTCCTCGTCGGAACGGTCCTCGCCGTGGAACTCGCTCGTCTCGGCATCGAGGTCCTCAGACGCGGACTCCGGTTCGGACTCGCTCTCGGACACCGTCTCGACCTCGATGCTCGAACCGCCGTCCGCGAGGTCGTCGGCGCCCGTCTCGTCGCCGGTGACGTCCTCGGCGAGGGCGGCGTCGGTCTCCTCGGGTGCGGGCCGTTCGGGCTCGCTCTCCACGTCGGTTCCGTCCGACCGCTCCTCGAACCACTCGCAGACCCGGGGCCACAGCTCCTCGTGGCTCCGCGAGGAGACGGACATCCCGATGTGGCCGGTCGCGAACTCCAGGATCTCGGTGTCCTCGGAGGCGACGACCTCGTTGAACGGTTTGGAGGCCCCCGGCGGGATGAGGTGGTCGTACTCGGCGACGATCTGGAGGACGGGCATGTCGATGGTCGAGACGTCGACGCGCTCGCCGCCCAGTTCGAGCTCGTTGTTGTACAGCTTGTTGTCCTGGTAGATGTCGCGGATGAACTCCTCGTAGACCTTGCCGGCGACGTCGATGCCCTCGTCGAGCCAGCGCTCCATCCGGGCGAAGTTCTCGACGAAGTCCTCGTC
The DNA here is from genome assembly GCF_900110455.1 of Natrinema salifodinae. Taxonomy (NCBI): domain Archaea; kingdom Methanobacteriati; phylum Methanobacteriota; class Halobacteria; order Halobacteriales; family Natrialbaceae; genus Natrinema; species Natrinema salifodinae. The sequence continues at coordinate 298,007 of NZ_FOIS01000001.1, forward strand.
CTCGACGTTGTCGTAGAACCGGACGTACTTCGTCACGTTGTTCGCGATGGGGTCCATCAGCGCGAAGCCGACGTCTAAGAACTCCGCCGGGACGTTGTCGTGGGCGTCGGTGATCTCCTCGGGGTCGTAGTAGTCCTCGCTACCCCACAACTCGAGGACGCCGCCCTCGCCCGCAAAGCACAGTCCCGCGGCCATCAGTGCGAGGTTCTTGACCTTCTCGGGGTAGAGGGCGGCGTACATCGCCGACTTGGTCCCGCCCATGCAGTAGCCGAGGATGTTGATCTCGTCCTGGCCCGACCGCTCGCGGACGACGTCGACGCAGTTGTCGATGTACCGATTGACGTAGTCGTCGAGGCTCAGCGACCGATCCAGCTTCGAGGGCTCGCCCCAGTCGATCAGGTAGACGTCGAACCCGGCCTCCAGCAGCGTCTGGACGACCGACCGGTCGGGCTGGAGATCGAGGATGTACGGCTTGTTGATCAGCGCGTAGACGATGAGGATCGGCACGTCGTGTTGCTCCTCGGTCATCGGCTCGTAGTGGAGCAACTCCAGCTTGTTCTCCTCGTAGACGACCTCGCTTGGCGTCTGGCCGACGCCGATGTTCTCGACGGTCTCGGTGCGGTCAGGCGCGACCCGGGTCTTGTCCGCCAGCTCGGCGGTCGCCTCCCAGGCCTGGCGCTGCATGTCCAGTGCGATCGAGTAGGGGTTCTTCATTCTTCCTCGTCTTCTAGGTGGTCGAGCACGCGGTCGAGTTTCCGCTCGACGGCGTGCTGGCGGCGCTCGAGTTCGACCAGGCGGTCGCCGACTTCGACGATGTCCCCCTCGGTCGCGAAGCCGAGCGTCCGCAGGGTCTCCTGGGACGTTTCCTCGGCCTGTTGCTGGAGTTCGAGGACGTCGCCGACGGTCTCGCCGGTCATTCTGGCGAAGGCGGTCGTCGACATGACGTCCTTGAACGCCTCGTTGGCCGTGTTGAGCCAGATGTCTCGGAACTCCTCGACGTCGACGTCCTCGCCCTCGAGCTGGTCGTTCATCCGGTCGACCATCTGCTTCGAGGCGTTCATCCACGTCTCGTAGGCGCGGGCGTATCCCTCGACGCCGTCGGAGATCTCTTCCTCACCGCTGAGTTCCTCGACGGTCTCCGACCAGCTCTCGACGAACTGCGCCTGGGCCACCATGTTGTCCTCGAGTGCCTCGAGGAATTGCTCGTTCCACTGTTCGACGAACGCGTTCCAGTCCTGTGCCTGGGGCCGTGAGTCTGACATGTATGAAAATTGGTGACGGATAGTGAAAAATTGAGCGCCTAATTCAGGCCGGTGCGTCGAACTCGTCGGCGGCCGCGTCGACGTTGTCGGCGACGGTCTCGACGTTCTCCTCGACCTGCTCGTGGGCCTCCAGGGCGGCGTCGAACGACGTGTCGACGACCTCGGTGTAGCTGGCGGCGAACTCCTCGTACGCGACCTCCGACTCCTCGATGGCCTCGAGGACGGCTTCGAGCGACTGAGATTGGGCCTCAGTCGCCGAGTCGAAGCCCTCGTCGACGAGTTCGCGAAGGTCGTCGAAGTCGGCGGCCTCCGCGGGCAGCGACGCCTCGAGCGCGTCGAAGTACGCGTGAACGGCGCCGCGGGAGAGTTCAGCGTTGGACTCGGCGAGCGCGCCGGAGGTCTCGACGAGGTCCGCGAACGCGCCGATGGAAGTCTGCTGGGCCTCGATGGCGTCGTGAGCGAACGCCTGGCTCTGTTCGATTGCGGTGCGCTGTGCCTCGAAGACTGCGGTGAATGGGTTCTGGGTCATGGCTGTGATTACTCCTCTCGGTTGCGTTTGACGGGAACGACGATCGTCTGGACGATATCGCCCTCTTCGATGTCGAGGGCCTCCCGTTCGGGACCGGGAATGCTGATCCGACCGCCGCTCTGGACCCGCGCCTTGAACGTGGCCGTGCCCATGTTCATCGGCCCGAAGGCCGACGTGTTCTCGAGCGGGTTCGCCGACGTGGCCTGGAGCAACTGCTTCATCATCTCCTGCTGGGACTCTGCGACTTGCTCGCCCGCCTCCTGCATCTGCTCGGTGAACATCGAGGGCGGGAACCAGAGCGATCGATCGGAGTCGTCCGTCATCACCTGTTCGTTGGCTCGCAGACACAATAAGGCTTTCCACTAGATACCATTTGCTACCAATCAATGGTATAGAACGGATCAGTTCACCCGGTATCGGTTCGGATGAACGTCGCGATCGACTGAATAAGTACTCTAACTGTCGCGCTACCGAGAAAGAAATTTCGCGTTAGCGGCCTTCGTAACGGGAAATTACGGTAACAACCCAGTGGTAAAATCCGCTTGGAATCGCCGCAGAAGAGCCAAAGAAGTCATATGCACCCCGCACATACCCGCTCGTAGATGTCCCACCAGAACGCTGGCGAAAGCAACTTCGCCGCGATGACGAACGCCTGGTCGGCGATGACGCGTGGGTTCCTACGGACCGCGACCGCCGCGAACCGTGCGGCCGCTTCCGCGATGCGCTCTCCGATCGATGCGGCCAACGGCGCGGAAGATGACAGAGTCGCGCCGTCGGTTCCCTCGATCAACTACTCGGATCTCAACTGGCAGTTCGACCGCACCGTCGACGATCCCGATCACATCTCCGTCGGCGATACCGTCACCTTCGAGAAGGCGCTGACCGACGAGGACGTCCGCGCCTTCGCCGCAGTCAGCGGCGATACGAACCGACTCCACCTCGACGAAGCGTTCGCGGGCGAGACCCGCTTCAGCGAGCGCATCGTCCACGGGACGCTCGTCTCCGGACTCATCAGCGCCGCCCTCGCCAGGCTCCCCGGGCTCACGATCTACCTCTCTCAGGACCTGGAGTTCAGCGGCCCCGTCGGCATCGGCGACCGCGTCTCGGCCCGCGTCGAAATCGTCGAGGACCTCGGGAACGACCAGTATCGACTCGAGACGGTCGTGCGCAACGAGGACGACGACGCGACCGTGATCGACGGCGAGGCGGTCGTGCTGATCGACGACCTGCCCGCCGACGCGGACTAGACGAGCCGATCAGCAGCGAGTTCCGGGACGGGCCGGGTTGCGGTTAGCGCCGGTCGTCGGGCGCCGGACGCCGGTCGAATCGATGTGAGATCGATCGAGCAGATTCGCGCTCCGAGCCGGCGCCGCCGGCCCACGACGGCCGCTTTTTTCGCCTCCGAATCAGTACAACGGTGCTAAGTACCTCCTCGCGGAACGGAGGGATATGACGCTCTTTGGGACCGCAGGAATCCGCGGCCCGGTCGAGGAGGTATCGCCCTCGCTCGCGCTCGCCGTCGGCCAGGCCGCCGGCGACCCCGGGGAAACGTTCGTGGTCGGCCGCGACGGTCGGGAGACCGGCTCGGCGCTCGCGGCGGCGATGGAGGCAGGCCTCGAAAGCGCCGGCGCCGACGTCCGACGCGTCGGCCAGGTGCCCACGCCCGCGCTCGCGTTCGCTTCACAGGGACGACGAGGCGTGATGCTCACCGCGAGCCACAACCCGCCCGAGGACAACGGGATCAAACTGTTCGACGACGGCGTCGAGTACGACAGCGACGCCGAAGGAACCATCGACGACCGCGTCGCGAGCGACGACCCCGGGCTCGCCCGCTGGGACGAGTGGGGCGACGCCGAGCGGCTCTCGGTGCTCGACCGATACCGCGACGCCGTCGTCGAGTACGTTCGCGATCGCTTCGGCGGTCGTGACGGGGACGATGCAACCGCGGACGCCCCCCTCGCCGGCCTCCGAATCGGCGTCGACTGCGGGAACGGCATGGGCGCGGTCGCGACGCCTCAGGTCCTCGAACGCCTCGGCGCGACGGTCGTCGCGATCAACGCCACCGTCGACGGCCACTTCCCCGGCCGCGAGAGCAAGCCCACCCCCGAGACGCTGTCGGACTTCTCGGCGTTCCTCGCCGACGGCGCGTTCGACCTCGGCCTGGCCCACGACGGCGACGCCGATCGCCTGGTCGTCCTCGGTCCCGACGGCGACGTGATCCACGAGGACACGGTCCTCGCGGTCGTCGCGGCCCGATACGCGGCCGACAGCGACGCCGACGACCCGGTCGTCGTCACCACGCCCAACGCCTCGGCGCGCATCGACGAGCGGGTTCGCGCGGCCGGCGGCCGGGTCGAGCGCGTCCGGTTAGGATCGCTCCACGAGGGGATCGCGCGCGAGCGGGCCGCCGGGGACGAGGCCACCGAGATCGTCTTCGCGGCCGAGCCCTGGAAACACATTCACACCGCCTTCGGCGGCTGGATCGACGGCGTCGCGAGCGCCGCGGTCGTCGCCGCGCTGGTCGCCGAGGCCGGCGACACCGCGGCGCTTCGCGAACCGGTCACCGAACGCCCCTATCGGAAGGTCAGCGTCGAGTGTCCGGACCGGGCTAAGACGGACGTCATGGCCGCTCTCGAGACCGACCTGCCGTCGGCGTTCCCCGAGGCTGCCGTCGACACCGACTACGGCGTCCGCCTCGAGTTCGAGGACGCGTCGTGGCTGCTGGTCCGGCCCAGCGGGACGGAACCGTACGTGCGCCTCTACGCCGAGAGCGATTCAGTCGACGACCTGGTCGCAGAGGCACGGGCGGTCATCGAGGGAGCCGTCGCGGACGCGACGTAAGAGCGACAACAACGCCGCGGCGCTCGGGCCGAAATCGACGGACAGAGCGTACTGGACAGGCGTCGATTCGTCGCTCACCCGCTCGAAAACGGAACAGTTTACTGGTCTGATCCTTCAGATCCGTCGATTTCGACGGGTATAAACCGGATGTTTGCGCTAGTCCGCTCCATGGCACGAGATCGACGACAGTTTCTTACAGGTGCGGGTGCGGTCGGACTCGCAGGCATTGCTGGCTGTGTCGGTGGGTTCGGCGACGAGGGGGACGCCGACGTCCAGGTCGGAATGGTGTACGCGACCGGCGGCCTCGGCGACGACTCGTTCAACGACATGGCAAAGCAGGGCATCGAAGAGGCTTCCAACGAGTTCAGCCTCGCGTTCGACGAGACCGAACCGAGTTCCGAGGGCGAGTTCGCCGGCGCACAGCGGGACTACGCGGAGTCCGGCGAGTACGATCTGATCTGCTGTATCGGCTACGCGCAGGTCGAAGCCCTCTCGGAGAACGCGCCGGAGTATCCGGACCAGAACTTCATTATCGTCGACGAGACCGTCGAGGAGGACAACGTCCGGAGTTACCTGTTCGGCGAGCCCGAGGGCTCGTTCCAGGTCGGTCACCTGGCCGGCCTGCTGACCGACGAGGAGTTCGCGGCCGGGGCCGGCGAGACGAATCCGAACGAGAGCGTCGTCGGCTTCGTCGGCGGTACCGAATCGCCGCTGATCGAGTCGTTCGAGGCCGGCTTCCGTGCGGGCGTCGAGTACGCGGACACCGGCGCCGAGGTCGCCTCGACGTACGTCGGCGAGTTCAACAACACCGCCGGCGGACAGGAGGCCGCCCGGTCGCTGTACCAGAACCGGGGCGCCGACATCATCTTCCACGCGGCCGGCCGGACCGGGATCGGCGTCTTCCAGGCGGCGCAGGAAGAGGGCCGGTTCGCGATCGGCGTCGACGACGACCAGTCCGAGTCCAACCCGGGCTACGCCGACGTCATCCTCGCGAGCATGGTCAAGCGCGTCGACACCGCGATCTACTCCGCCGCCGAGGCCGTCGTCAACGACGAGTTCGCGGGCGGCGAAACCGAGACCCTCGGCCTCGAACAGGACGGCGTCGGCGCCGAGTACGGCGCCGAGATCGGCGGCGAGATCCCCGAGGAGATCAAATCTCAACTCGAGGAGTCCGAGCAAGCGATCATCGACGGCGAGATCGACGTCCCGAACGAACCGTAATCGCATGACGGAGCCGGGAATGGGAACGACTGACGGGACGGGACCGACCGAGGGGACGGGGGTGCGCGCCGCCGATCAGCGAACCACCGGCAGCGACCTCGCCATCCACCTCGACGGCATCACGAAGCGATTCCCCGGCGTCGTCGCCAACGACGACGTCGATCTGCGGGTTGAGCGGGGCACCGTCCACGCCCTGCTCGGCGAGAACGGGGCCGGGAAGACGACCCTGATGAACGTCCTCTACGGGCTCTACCAGCCCGAAGAAGGACGGGTCGTCGTCGACGGACAGGAGCGATCGTTCGACTCGCCGCGAGACGCCATCGACGCCGGCATCGGGATGATCCACCAGCACTTCATGCTGGTTGATCCGATGACGGTCGCCGAGAACATCGCCCTGGGCAACGAGCCGACGAAGTGGTTCGGCATGGCCGTCGACCGCGACCGGATCGACCGCGAGGTCCGGGATCTCTGCGATCGGTACGGGTTCGACGTCGATCCACAGACGACCGTCGAGGATCTGAGCGTCGGCGTCCAACAGCGCGTCGAAATTCTCAAGGCGCTGTTCCGGGGCGCGGACGTGCTCATCCTCGACGAGCCGACCGCCGTCCTCACGCCCCAAGAGGTCGAGGACCTCTACGACGTCCTCGACGAACTCACCGCGCAGGGGAAGACGATCATCTTCATCACGCACAAGTTAGAGGAGGCGACCCACGCCGCCGACGCGATCACCGTCCTTCGGGATGGCAAGTCCGTCGGCACGGTCGACCCCGAGCGCACGAACCGAGAAGACCTGGCCGAGCGCATGGTCGGCCGGGAAGTACTGCTGGAGGCCGAATCCGACCCGGTCGAGACGGGCGACGTCGTCCTCTCGACGGAGAACGTGTCCGTCGAGGACGCCCGCGGGGTCGAGGTCGTCTCCGGTATCGACCTCGACGTCCGCGCCGGCGAAATCGTCGGCATCGCGGGCGTCGACGGCAACGGCCAGGCGGAACTGATCGAGGCGATCACCGGCCTTCGGACGCCCGACGAGGGCACGGTTTCCTACGAGGGCGCGAACGTCACCGACTGGTCGCGCCGCCGGCGGATCGAGAACGGGATGGCGTACATCCCCGAGGACCGCCACGAGCGCGGCCTGGTCATGTCCTTCGACCTCGTCGAAAACGGCGTTCTCGGGAGCCAGCGGTCGCCGGAGTTCGCAAGCGGCGGGCGCATCGACTGGCCAGGCGTCCGCGGCCACGCCGAGGAGATCATCGAGACCTACGACGTCCGGCCGCCGAACGCCGACGCCGACGCCCGCTCGTTCTCCGGCGGGAACCAACAGAAGTTCATCGTCGGCCGCGAGTTCGAGCGCGACCCCTCGCTGGTCGTCGCGACCCACCCCACCCGCGGGGTCGACATCGGCTCGACGGAGTTCATCCACGACCGGCTGCTCGACCTCCGCCAACAGGGGGTCGCGGTCCTGCTGGTCTCCTCGAATCTCGACGAAGTCCGCTCGCTCTCGGACCGCCTGGCGGTCATCTACGAGGGCGAGTTCATCGACGTCACCGACCCCGAAACGGTCACCGAGGAGGAGCTGGGGCTGCTCATGGCCGGCCAGCGGCCGGGAGTTGACGGTACCGGTACCGGCGCCGACGCCGACGCTACCACCGGAACCGGTGACGCCGCCGGGACCGGAAACGGAGGTGAACTGCGATGAGCGCGGCGAAAGACCGGCTCGATCGGCTCCTCGAACGCCTGATCCAGGCGTCGGTCCTCGAACGCGTCGTCATCAGCGTCGCGGCGCTGTTCGCCGCCGTCCTCATCGGCGGCGTGCTGGTGTTCATCTCCGGCGGCTTCGCCTCCTGCCGGTCCGGCCTCGACGTGGCCGGGATGACGTTCTGTTACAACCCAATGCAGGTCTACTACGAGCTGTTCCTCGGGGCGCTGGGCCACCCGCTCGACGGCGGCTGGAGCCCCGTGAACTACAGGCTCGCGACGACGCTCCGAGAGGCGACGCTGCTGATCTTCGCGGGGCTGTCGGTCGCGGTCGCGTTCCGCGCCGGCCTGCTCAACATCGGGACGCAGGGCCAACTGGTCGTCGGCGGGCTCGCGACGGCCGTCACGGTCGTCTACGCCGCGTCGATCGTCCCCGGCGGCTTCGTCGGGACGGTCGTCCTCATCCCGCTCGGCGTGCTCGCGGGTGCGATCGCCGGCGGGCTCTACGGCGCGCTTCCGGGCGTCCTGAAGGCCTACGCCGACGCCAACGAGGTTATCACGACGATCATGCTCAACTTCGTCGCGGCCGGCGTCACGTCGACCATGCTCTCTCGGTGGTTCCAGGATCCCGACAGCACCAACCCGCGGACCGAGCCGGTCCCCGAGTACGCCGAGATCCCGAGCATCGGCTTCCAGGCGGGCTTCTCGGTGCTCGCGCTCGCGTTCGCCGTCGCGCTCATGCTCGGAATCGCCTGGCTGCTCGCGCGAACCTCGTTCGGGTACGAACTCCGGACGAGCGGCATCCAGCCGGCGGCGGCAGCCTACGGCGGTGTCGACGAGAAGCGGATGACCGTCGCCAGCATGACCCTCTCGGGGGCGCTGGGCGGCGTCGCCGGCGCCTTCTGGGTCCTGATGGTCCACGGCAGCTGGCTCGAGAACGTGCCGTCGATCGGTTTCGACGGGATCGCAGTCTCGGTGCTGGCCGGCAACAACCCGTTGGGCGTCGGCGCGGCGGCGTTCCTGTTCGGCGTCCTCCAGAGCGGCTCGAACTCGATCGGGACGACGACGGACGTTCCGCCCGAACTGGTCGGCATCCTCACCGGGCTGATCATCCTCTTCGTCGCGATGCCGGAGTTCTTCCGGATGGTCGGCCAGCGCTACCTCGACGTCGGGGCCGGACAGCCGGTTCGCGCCGACGGCGGCGACGGAGGTGAGACCGATGAGTGACCTGCGCGATCGGCTCTCGCGCCGGTCGATCGGCGCGGGGCTGGGCGCTCTCGCAGTTCTGTGGGTCGTCGTCGGTCTCCTGGCCCCCGACTCGTGGCCGGGCGTCCTGCTCTCGATCGCGGCCAGCCCGAGCACCCACACGGCGACGCTCCGACTCGCCGTCCCGATCGCGCTCGCGGCGATCGGCGGCATCTTCGCCGAGAAGAGCGGCGTCATCAACATCGGCATCGAGGGGCTGCTCATCGTCTCGGCCTTTAGCTCGATCATCGCCGTCCACCGGCTCGGCGACGGCGGCGCGACGCTTGGCCTGCCGAACCTGTGGTGGGGGCTCCTGGCCGGCGTGGCCGTCAGCGTGCTCTTCGCGTTGCTCTTCGCGATCGTCTGTATCGAGTTCAAGGCCGACCAGATCATCGCGGGCCTGGCGATCTGGCTCATCTCGCTGGGCCTGGCGCCGTTCGCCTCGCGGATCGTCTTCGGCAGTCCGAACATCCCGGGCGTCACGCGGTTCGGCGACGTGACGATCCCGGTGCTGTCGGAGATTCCGCTGCTTGGCTACCTGCTGTTCGACACCGAACCGCAGGTGTACATCATGCTCGTCGGCGCCGTCGCGGGCTGGTACCTGCTCTCCCGGACGAACTTCGGGCGGTGGGTGGTCGCCAGCGGCGAGAACCCGAAGGCCCTGGACACGGCCGGCGTCGACGTCCGCAAGGTCCGGTACGCCGCCGTGCTCCTCTCAGGTGTGTTCGCCGGTCTGGGCGGCGCCGGCTTCGCGCTGGGCCACCTCGGCACGTTCGCCGGCGGCGGCGACACGGCGATCGGCGGCCGCGGGTTCATCGCGATCGCGACCTACCTGCTCGCGAACTACCATCCGATCGGCGCCCTGCTCGGCTCGTTCCTCTTCGCCGGGCTCAACTCGGTCCAGACCACGCTCCAGTCGGCCGGCTACGCGATCCCGACGGAGCTGATCCGCACCATCCCGCACATGACGGTCATCGTCGTCCTCGTGTTCGTCGGTCGCACCCGCCTGCCCGACGCCGCCGGCGACCACTACGAGTCCGGCGAGGACTGACCGCTCACCGTCTCCTTTTTCCTCCGTTCGCGGGTCGAGAGTCGGCAAACCGGAGACGCCGCGCGAGGACAGCCGATGCCTTCTTGCACCCGCTCGGGGTACGTCACAGCGTGACCGAAGCAACGGAACGCGATCTCATCGACGCCGCGCGAGACGTCCAGTCGGCCGCCCACGTCCCCTACTCCGAGTACGCGGTCGGAGCCGCCCTCGAGACCGCCGACGGCGAGGTCTTCGTCGGCTGCAACCTCGAGAACGCGAACTTCAGCAACAGCCTCCACGCCGAGGAGGTCGCGATCGCCGAGGCGGTCAAGACCGGCCACCGCGAGTTCGCCAGGCTCGCGGTCAGCTCGAGCCGCCGCGACGGCGTCACCCCCTGTGGAATGTGCCGCCAGACGCTCGCCGAGTTCTGCGACGACGGCCTGGTCGTACTCTGCGACGAGGGCGAGGGCGAGGAGCCGACGGAGTACACGCTCGGGGAACTCCTGCCGAACACGATCACCCAGGAGACGCTCGAGTGAGCGGTGAGCGGGCCGCCCGGTCCGGTGCGGGCCGAGAGAGCGATCGCGCCGCGGCCCTACGACACCGATTCCTCGAGTTCGTCGCGGAGGATCGTCCGGTGGCACCGCTTCTTTTCGGTGTTCTCGAAACAGACTAAGACCAGCGACTCTCCCGAAGCCAGGCGATCTTCGAGTTCGGCGAGCGCGGCCCGCGCGTCGTCGTCGGTTTCGAGGTGGTCCCGATAGGCCTCGTCGAATCCGACCTGGTCCCAGGCGGCGTTGTGGGCGCCCTCCTCGCACAGACCCCGCATCTTCATGTCCTCCTCGATATCGCGCAGCGAGTCGAGCAGGTCGGCGGGCGGGCCGAGGTCGGGGCGGTTCTCGTCGACAGCCGCGTGGAACCACGACGTCGGCTGCCGGACGACGCCGATCCGCGTCGCGTCCGCCGGCAGGTCGGCCAGGTCGTGCTGGATCGCGGCGACGTAGGTGTCCGCGAGCGTTCCCCGTGCCATACGCTCGCTACGCGGGTCCCGCATTTATATACGACGCCGGATCGAATCGCCGCCATTCGATGACCTCCGACAGCGAAGATCCGAACGCGGACGTCCAGTATCACCTCGAAGTGAGCGCCGACGACGTCGCCGACACCGTGCTCCTGCCGGGTAACCCCGAGCGCCTCGAGAAGATCGTCGCCTTCTGGGACGACCACGAGATCCGCGCACACCACCGGGAGTATCGCACCGCGACGGGCAGTTACGAGGGGGCGCCGATTTCGGTCACCTCGACCGGGATCGGCAGCCCCTCCGCGGCGATCGCCGTCGAGGAACTCGCCCGCGTCGGCGTCGACACCTTCATTCGAGTGGGCTCGTGCGGCGCGATCCAGCCCGAGATGGACGTCGGCGACCTGGTGATCACCTCGGGCGCAGTCCGCCAGGAGGGAACCAGCGACGAGTACGTCCGCGAGGACTACCCGGCCGCGGCGGACCACGAAGTCGTCGCCGCGCTGGTCGCCGCCGCCGAACGGCTCGGCTACGACTACCACACCGGCGTCACGATGAGCGCCGACTCGTTCTACGCCGGCCAGGGCCGACCCGGGTTCGACGGGTTCGAGGCCGCCGGCGCGGACGGCCTGGTCGACGAGCTCAAGGAAGCGAACGTCAAGAACATCGAGATGGAGGCCAGCGCCATTCTCACGCTCGCGAACCTCTACGGGCTGCGGGCCGGCGCGGTCTGTACCGTCTACGCCAACCGCGAGACCGGCGAGTTCCGGACCGAAGGCGAATCGCGCGCGGCCGAGACGGCGTCGCTCGCGACGCATCTCCTGGCGAAGATGGACGAGGTCAAGCGCGAGGCCGGCGCCGATCGGTGGCACGCCGGACTGTCGATCGAGTAACGCCGAGCGGCTGAACGGCCGTTTTCGTCTCAGTCTCGCATCCGAACGATCCCGTCCTCGAAGACCTTCCGGTTCGGCACGATGTACTCCTCCGAATCGTCCTCGATCTTCGTGACGAACAGATCGACCTCCTGAACGATCCCGGTCTGCTCGCCGATTCGGACCTGGTCGCCGATCCCGTAGGGCTGGTTGAGCAGGAGGTAGATCCCCGCCGCGCTCGAGACGAGGAAATCCTTGAAGGCGACGGTGCCGACGATGACGACGCCGACGGCGTACACCGTCAGCAGGATTAGCAGCGCCAGGACGTGGACGCCGATCTGGCCCAGGGCGATGATGAAGGTGACGTAGAGGACGGAGTACTTGACCACCTTCGGGAGCAAGGAGACCTCGGGGAGTTTGACCCCGCGTAAGTACTCGCTGACGATCAGCTCCGACTTGTCCGCGACGATGAACCCGAGGATGAGCACTAAGACGGCGATGAACAGCTGTGGGATGAACTCCGTGACCCGCAGCCAGAAGGCGTCCGTGTCCAGCAGCTGCGCGATGTGGATCGCGGTCAGGACCGCGATGCCGTAGATGAACCACGAACTCAGCCGCGCGACGATCTCGACCGTCGAGGTGCCGATCGACTGGGCCGTCCGCTCGAACGGCGTCCCTTCGACGGCCCCGGGCACGCCCGAGGCGGCCAGCAACTCCTCGTTGAGCCGGCCGACGAGATAGCCGACCACGAGTCCGAGCGCCAGTACCGCCGCCGCGATGACGGCCGGCTCGTTGACGAACGACTGCCAGTTGACCATATCAGTACGCCTCCGGATCGACCTCCAGAATGAGCTCTCCGGCCTTGAACGCCCGGACGAGTCCGTCGCTCTCGGAGAGAACGATCGAAATCGCATTGGTGTCCCGCGTGATCGCGGCGCCGGACATGTGCCGCGCCCCCAGCCCCTTCGGAATGTCGATCCCCTCCGCGGACGGCTCGAGGTAGCGGTACGCCGAGACAATCTTGCCCGCGTCGGAGATGACGAACGCGCCGTCGAGCCGCGAGAATTCCTTGAGCATCACGTTCACGATCGGATCGCCGACGTGGACGTGAGACTTCTCGAAGGGGTTGTACGAGAGGGGCCGAGACTTGTTCATCACCTTCCCCGCGTCGCCGACGACGAACAGCGCGCCCACGGGCTTGCCCTTCTGTCCCTTCTGGCCCAACTCGATCGCCAGTTCGAGGACCGCCTTGGTCACCTCCGAGTCGGCCCGGGACTTGACGAACATGTCGTAGATCCCCGTGTGGGTCTCCGCGTCCGCCCGGACGCGCGAGACGGTATCGATCCCGTCTCCGAAGACGCTCGTCGCGCAGGCCAACTCGTCGCCGTCCTCGATCACTCCTTGTTCCAGCGCGCCTTCCAGGCCGAAGCGGATGCGCTCCGTGATGGCTTCGAATTCCAGGGGGAGTTCGACGAACGTCTCCGCGCCCACGGCGTTTTCCGTGCCGACGACGATCACATCGACGTCGTCGACCGACGCGAACTGTTCGTAGTAAGATCCGCTCGGCGAAAAGAGAACGACTGCATCGATACTCGCAAAGAGTTCCCCGAAGACGTCGTCTAACCCGGCCATTGCTCGTATAAGTCGTTTCCGCGCGAATAAGCGTTGTGGGACGTCAGACGCTTGTCTGTCGATTATCTACGGATTTAACTGGGTTCAATTATCTGTCACTGACTCGTCGGTCGGCTCGGAGTCCGTCCCGTCGCGGTCGCCATACTCGCGTTCGAAAGCGATCGGATCGGGGCCGAGAACCGTCGTGACGCCACCGCCGCGGCGACGGATCATCGGGACGCCCCCGCGGTCGGGATCAGACCCGGGCCCTTCGTCGCCACCGTCACCGTCGGCGCCCCGATCACCGTCCGTCCCGTCGGTCGGCCGCCTGGCGTCGCCCGCCGCGGACTCAGATTGCGCGAGTGCGCGGCCGGCCCACGCGGCTTCCGCGCGGATTTCGCGGAGGTGCCGAACCGCGTCGCGACGCGTCGCGGGTTCGAGGTCACCGTCGCGGGCGGCCTGGCGGACGGTCGCGAGGAGCGTCCGCGCCGTCGCGTCGATCGTCGCGAGCCGCACGCGGAAGGCGGGCCGGACCGCGTCGGAGCCGGACCCGTACGCTCGGACGATCGAGTCGGTCGATACGTCTCGTCGGTCGGGGCCTTCGAGACCCCGCGAATTGTCGTCTGACATGGCGTTCGTCGTTCGAATGCGGGAGTTGGCGCAGATCGGTGTGAGGACACCTTCTGTCTGTTTTGTCGTTGCTCGTTCACTCCGCGTACCGTCCCGCTGTCCAAATATTATAGTAGCATAACAAAAAACTATGCCCCGCAGTCCTATTGGTACCCTAAATTGGATCAAAGAACTGCTAGAACGGTTAGTAGAACTGCTATTGCGTACCTTCATGGAACTCTGCTCAGCATAGCTTTATAGATGCGAAAGCGTGCTGAGTGGATGACTCGGGCAGATGACGAGATACTGGAGTACCTCGCATCGGAGACGGCCGGGACTCCGAAAGTGATCGCAGATGCGCTCGATCGGAGCAACGACTACATCGGCGTTCGCTGCCGCAAACTCGCCTCGTACGGCCTGGTCGAGCGTCCCTCCCGCGGCTTCTACGTGATCTCCGATACGGGGGCATCGTATCTCGACGGGGAGTTAGACGCAAGTTCGCTGACGGAAGACGGGGACTGAGTTCGGGGGCCAGGCGACTCGTCGGAGACGGAGATAGTAAACTCGAGGAAAAGGGTACGGAAAGACCGAAATTTAGAGTGACGGCAGTATACTGTGCGGGACCGGATTCGAACCAGAGCAAGAAATGCTCGCTCCCGTCGGTCGCTGCGCGTTCCTTGCAGGGTTCGAATCCTCATCGCGATGCGTCTCCTCGCGGAAGTGCTCGGAGAAGCATGCGCGGGACCGGATTCGAACCGGCGGACCCCTACGGGACAGCGTCCTAAGCGCTGCGCCGTTGGCCTAGCTTGGCTACCCGCGCTCGGTTTTGGATTTTCACGAATCGAGTAAGTACCTGTCGGTCCGCGATGATCGCGGGTCACCCGTGTTTCACCGGCTCCTCCGGCGACCAATCCGGGGGAACGATGAACGTCACGTGCTCCGAATCCCGCAGCTGGTGGAGCTCCGCGGCTCGTTCGGCCAGCGACCGCTCCCGGTAGGGCATCTCGAGCCCGCAGCCGGTACAGACGAGTTTGCAGGTTGGCTCTTTCATGTGGCTCGCGAACCGCCCCCGATGGTGGTCGTCGCATTGGTCTTCACCCTACAGGTGGTTTAGTAGTTATCTCCTAGTGTAATCGACCGAGAACGGCCGCAGTACCGAACTATCCGTAGCTGGACGTTGCCATTCGTAGTACTGCATTGGAGCGAGCCGCCGACACCGACGGCCGGTGGCCCGACGACCGCCGGTCCGTACGTTTATCTCCATCGATCCGATATCCGGTCGTATGCACAGCGCCCGGGACCGTGTCGAATACGAACCGTGGCTCGAGAAACTCCAGACCGTTGCCGACCGACTGGAGCTATCGGCGGAGGCGCGATCGTGCGCGGTCGATCTCTTCCTCACCGACGTCCCCGCGTCAGATCGCTCGAAGCGAGCGGTCCTCGCCGCCAGCCTCTACGCCGGCTCACTCGTCGCCGGTGACGGCCGCACGCAGGGCGCGGTCGCCGAGGCCGCCGACGTCTCACGGCTCTCGATCCAGTCCCGCTGGAAGGAACTCCTCGAGTCTGCCGGCCTCGAACCGCCGCGGTGGTAGGGAGCACGTACGGCCGTTTCACTACCATAGGTCGCCACTGACCGACCGTAACAAGTCGGTACGCGGACTGAAACAGCTATTACGCGGCGATCGGAAATAGCGGCCGCAAACGAGGCGCCGCGTCGCCAGGCGTCGCGCCGTCAGTCCTCGTCGACGACGGTCCCGTGTTCGTCGATCTCCCCCTGGACGATCCGCGTACTCGAGATGATATCGCCGTCGTCGGCGAGGAGGTGCGGGACGACGACGACCTCGAGCGGATCGTGGCCGCGTTCGCGGCGAATTTCGTTGATCCGGTCGCCACCTTCGCGCGTCTCGGGGGAGACGATGAGGTAGTCGAACTGGGGTTCGGTTGCGATCCCCGTCGGCTTCGTCAGTTTCCGAATCTCGAACTCGCGGTCGTAGTCGGCCGCGATCGCTTCGAGTTCGTCCGCGAGAGCCGCCTTCCGCTCGTCGAACGGCCGAACGTTCCGATCGACCGATCGCGTCTTCGGCGCGAGCTCGTCGCTGGTCAGCCCGACCGTCACGTCCCCGAGTTCGAACGCCCGTTCGAACAGCCGTCGGTGGCCGTCGTGAACGGGGTCGAAGGTCCCACCAAGCGCGACGTCCATACCCCACCCCACTCCAGCGGCGCGTATAAAACGGTCGAATCAACGCATTTGTACGGGGCCGCTCGGCGGCCGTCCGAAACCATATTTTCGACATGTGTCGAAGATACCCTCCACATCGTTTTTGTAGTATCCTGTAGTGTCCCCGATATGGGACTAGACGAGGACGCACTGGAGTACCATCGGACCGATCCGCCGGGGAAGATCGAGATTTCGACCACCAAATCGACGAACACCCAGCGAGACCTCTCGCTGGCGTACTCGCCTGGCGTCGCGGCGCCGTGTCGCGAGATCGACGAGGACGAGACCGACGCCTACAGCTACACGGCCAAGGGCAACTTGGTCGGCGTCGTCTCGAACGGCTCCGCCGTCCTCGGACTGGGCGACATCGGTGCCCAGGCGTCGAAACCCGTCATGGAGGGGAAGGGCGTGCTATTCAAGCGCTTCGCCGACATCGACGTCTTCGACATCGAACTCGACGAGGAAGACCCGCACAAGTTCGTCGAGGCCGTCAAGATGATGGAACCGACCTTCGGCGGGGTCAACTTGGAGGACATCAAGGCGCCCGAGTGTTTCACCATCGAGGAACGGCTCCGCGAGGAGATCGACATCCCCGTCTTCCACGACGACCAGCACGGGACCGCGATCATCTCCGGCGCGGCGCTGCTCAACGCCGCGGACATCGCCGGCAAGAGTCTCGACGAACTCAAGATCGTGTTTTCGGGCGCGGGCGCGAGCGCTATCGCGACGGCGCGGTTCTACGTCTCGCTGGGCGTCCGCCGGGAGAACATTACCATGTGCGACTCCTCGGGGATCATCACCGAGGAGCGCGCGCGCCAGGACGATATCAATGAGTACAAGCGAGAGTTCGCCCGCGACGTTACAGAGGGCGGCCTGGCGGACGCGATGGAGGGCGCCGACGTCTTCGTCGGCCTCTCGATCGGCGGGATCGTCTCCCAGGAGATGGTCCGGTCGATGGCCGACGATCCGATCATCTTCGCGATGGCGAATCCGGACCCCGAGATCGGCTACGAGGAGGCCAAGGAGGCCCGCGACGACACCGTCATCATGGCGACCGGCCGTTCGGACTACCCGAACCAGGTCAACAACGTGCTCGGGTTCCCCTTTATCTTCCGCGGCGCGCTGGACGTCCGCGCGACCGAGATCAACGAGGAGATGAAGGTGGCCTGCGCCGAGGCGCTGGCGGAACTCGCCCGCGAGGACGTCCCGGACGCGGTCGTCAAGGCGTACGGCGACGAGCCGATCCAGTACGGCTCCGAGTACATCATTCCCAAGCCCGTCGATCCGCGGGTGCTCTTCCGCGTCGCGCCGTCGATCGCCGAGGCGGCGATGGAGTCCGGCGCCGCCCGCGCGGAACTCGACACCGACGAGTACGAGGAGGAACTCGAGGCCCGCCTCGGAAAGTCCCGCGAGATGATGCGGGTCGTCCTCAACAAAGCCAAGAGCGACCCCCAGACGGTCGCGCTCGCCGAGGGTGAAAACGAGAAGATGATCCGCGCGGCCTACCAGATCCAGGAGCAGGGGATCGCCCTGCCGGTGCTGATCGGCGACGAGGGAGAGATCCGCCAGACGGCGGCAAATCTCGGACTCGACTTCGATCCGACCGTCGCGGATCCCGCCGTGGGCGACTACGAGGAGTACGCCGACCGGCTCCACGAACTCCGCGCCCGCAAGGGGATCACGCGGACCGAGGCCGGCGAACTCATCGAGCGCGACACGAACTACTTCGGCAGCATCATGGTCGAACAGGGCGATGCCGACGCCCTGCTGACCGGCCTCTCGCACCACTACCCGTCGGCGCTGCGACCGCCGCTGCAGGTCATCGGCACCGACGAGAACGTCGACTACGCCGCTGGCGTCTACATGCTCACGTTCAAGAATCGCGTGGTCTTCGTCGCCGACGCGACGGTCAACCAGGACCCCGACGAGGAGGTCCTCGCGGAGGTCACCAAGCAGACGGGCAAGCTCGCGCGCCGGTTCAACATCGAGCCCCGCGCGGCCCTGCTCTCGTACTCGAACTTCGGCAGCGTCAACAACGAGGGGACGCGCAAGCCCCGCAAGGCGGCCTCGATGCTGCAGGACGATCCCGAGGTCGACTTCCCCGTCGACGGCGAGATGCAGGCTGACACCGCCGTCGTGGAGGACATCCTCCAGGGCACCTATGGCTTCTCCGAACTCGATGACCCCGCGAACGTGCTGGTCTTCCCGAACCTCGAATCGGGTAACATCGGCTACAAGCTGCTCCAGCGCCTGGGCGGGGCCGACGCCATCGGCCCGATGCTCGTCGGGATGGACAAGCCGGTCCACGTCCTCCAGCGCGGCGACGAGGTCAAGGACATCGTAAACCTGGCCGGCGTGGCGGTCGTCGACGCACAACAGGAGTAACTCGCGCGGTTGGCCCGTGCGCGGTTTTTAGCGGTCCGCGGAGCGGCCGAGTCCGAACCGATCGAGACGAAAGCGTGGATTCAAGTATGCGCCGGGACTTTTGCCGCGTATGCAAGATCAGGGACGCTCTACGCGCAAGCGAACCGGTGGCCGACTGAAGAACGTTCGAAAGCGCCGCAAGGACGAGCTCGGCCGGCTCCCGACCGAGACGCAGGTCGGCGAACCCCGATACCGGACCGTCGACGTGCGCGGCAACGACACGAAGACCCGCGCTCTCGCGACGAACGTCGCCAGCGTCAACAAGGGCGGAGAGACGGTCTCCGCGGAGATCGAGGACGTCGTCGAGAACGACGCCAACCCGAACTACGTCCGCCGGAACATCATCACGAAGGGCGCTGTCATCGAGACGAGCGAGGGCCGCGCTCGCGTGACGTCCCGACCGGGCCAGACCGGACAGGTCAACGCCGCTCTCCTCGACTAACGCGAACTGCGAACTGAGCGCCGTTTTTCGGTTCTCACGGCCGATGCACGCCCGAAAGCGGCCGGTATACTCGTCGCCGACCGCCGAGCGCTCGCCGGCCGTCGCTCCCTCCAGCTACACGTCCCCGATCTCGCGGTTCCAGACCGGCGTCACGGGCGCTTCTAACCGATCGATCTCCGCGTCGGTGAGGTCGACCGCGAGCGCGCCAACGTTGTCTTCGAGGTGATCGATCGTCCGCGGACCGACGATCGGCGCGTCGACGACCTCCTTGTGGAGCAACCAGGCGAGCGCGACCTGCGCCGGCGTCGCGTCGTTGGCGTCGGCGATCTCGCGGAGTTCCTCGACGACGGCCCAGTTCTCGTCGGTGAACCGTTTTTCCATGAACTCGTCCGTCGCGGCCCGGCCCGAGTCGGGGTCCCCGTCGCGGTCGTACTTGCCCGTCAGGAAGCCGCCGGCCAGCGGCGACCACGGAATAACCCCGATCTCTTGATCGGCACACAGCGGCAGGACGTTGGCCTCCTCGTGGCGGTCCACGAGGTTGTACTCGCACTGCATCGAGACGAACCGCTCGTAGTTGTCGACGTCCGCTTCGTGCAGGGCCTTCATGAACCGCCAGGCGGGCATCGTGCTCGCGCCGACGTACCGGACTTTTCCGTCCTCGACGAGGCGGTCGAGCGCCGAGAGCGTCTCCTCGATGGGCGTGTGCTCGTCCCAGCGGTGGATCTGGTAGAGGTCGATGTAGTCGGTGCCGAGTCGCTCGAGGCTCGCCTCGGCCTGGTCGAGGACGTGCTTGCGGGAGAGGCCCTGTCCGTTCGGTCCCTCGTGCATCTCGCCGTAGACCTTCGTCGCGACGACGAGTTCCGCCCGGTCGCGGTCCGCGTCGGCGAGGACGTCCCCGAGGATCGACTCGCTCTCGCCGTGGGAGTAGACGTTGGCCGTGTCGAAGAAGTTGATCCCGAGGTCGAGCGCTCGCTCGATCACCGCGCGGGCCTGGTCGCGGTCGTGGACCATCCAGGGTTGCTCGGTCCCGAAGTTCATGCAGCCGAGACAGAGTTGCGACACTTCCAGACCAGTGTCTCCGAGGTGCGTGTACTCCATCGCGCCGACCTTCATCGCGAGCGGGGTTAAACCCACCTCGAAGGTGCAGTTCGCTGCTTGGCCCGCGATATCGACGCGGTGATCGGAAGGGAAGCGGTTAGGGTCGCGGCGCCGCCTTCTGTAACGCCGTCTCGGCGACGTTGCCGCCGTAGTCGGCGCTTCGGGACAGCGAGTCGACGATCAGCCCCAGCGACTGGGCCTGTGCGGGTTCGAGATCGCGGAGCATGTCGTCGATCGCCCGGGTGTGTTCGTCGATCTCGACGACGGCTTCGAGCGCGTCGTGGCCGAGGCGGTTGGCCTCGTCGGCGTCCTCGGCGAACAGCGCGTCCGTGGCCTGTTCGAAGACGGTCGCGGCTTCGGCGTGGAGGCCGTGGATGGCGTCGGCAACGTCGGCAGGGAGGTCGTCGAGTTTCAGCGCGATGTCGCAGATCTTGACGGCGTGATCGGCGATCCGCTCGAGTTGGCGGGCGCTGGAGTGGAAATCGAAACAGGCCTCGCGCGAGACGCCGAGTTCCTCGACGGCGCGGGGCGATCGCAGCGTCGCGCGGAAGATCCGCGAGACGACGAGCCAGAGGCGGTCGACGTCGTCGTCGCGCTCGATCACGTCGTGGGCGATGGCGTCGTCGTTCTCGATCAACGCGGTCACCGCGTCCTCGAGCATCGACTGGGCGATCAGTCGCATCCGCGTGACCGCGTTGACGATCGACAGCTCCGAGGAGTCCAGTAAGTCCTGAATGACCACGCTGTCGTTGGTTTCCTCGAGCACCTCGACGCCGACGAGCCGCTGGGTCGCGTTCCGAATCGCGCCGCGCTGGTTGGTCGCGATGCCCCCCGCCTCGAGCCGGATGATATCGAAGCCGCTGACGTACATCGTCATCACGGCTCGCTTCAGCTGTTCGTCCTCGAGACCGGAGACGTCTAAGGTCCCCTCTTGTCGCCGCGTCTCACATTCAGGAGTCAGGAGGAGTTCGTCGTCTTCCGGATAGAACTCGACCGTCGTGCCGCTGCTGACGTCGTTGTCCGTCGCCCACGTCTTCGGCAGCGAAACGGTGTACGTCGACCCGCCCGTCACCTGAACCTTGCGCGTCTCCATACGTCCCACTTCCTCCTGAAACAATATAAATCTACTAGCCTATAGAGTGATATTGATTTGAGGTTTTTCGAAGAATAGGAGTCTTCTACCGGCATTTTTGGTATTGACTAGTTGGTACGTATCCCTCGACTAAGATTGTCGAACGTAGAACTATATAGAATATATTCGGATATATACCCTTCGTGAGCGACAATGATTCGCCCGTTCGCGGGGCGGGTATCGAGTTCTCGACCGCCGATACCAGGCGAGCGGCGTCGACCCGTCGCCGAGCATCAGCGCGCGTCGGCGAGGTCGACGAACGCCGCGGCGTCCGCCGACAGCCAGGTCGTCAGCTGTTCGGCCTCGGAACACTCGCGGGGAGTGATCGTACACCGGTCGGCTCGGTCCTCGTATCGGACGACAATCGCCTCGAGATCGAGCGACTCGGTTTCGCGTTGCGCCGCCGCGGCCAAGCGCCGTCGGGCCGCGCGATCGTCGTAGTCGCTGGTAGATCCGGTCATGGGTTCGGGGGTGCAGGTCGTACGCGAATCGACCGGCGACACGTACAAAGCCGCTGCTAGTTGTGCTATTGAGTAGTCCATACGAGTGGGAGGTGCTCCGTATCGGTCGGGGCCGACGGGGACGGGTTCGGTCTCGAGCGATCGGCAGTCGGGACGGTGTGACGGGAACGCGCCGCGGCGACCGCCTGGCGCGGCCGAGCGCGTCCTTGCCGTCCGGCCCCGTTCGCGTCAGGTCGCCGACGACGCGGACGTCACCGCGGGTCGCGAGATCGCCGCCTCGAACCGGACGAGACGGTGTTTTCTTTAGACGGGATCCCGCAGCGGGAGTATGCACGTCGTCGTCAACGCCGCCGTCAGCGCGGACGGCAAACTCTCCTCGCGCCGGCGCGAACAGCTCGCGATCAGCGGCGCGGACGACTTCGCGCGCGTCGACCAGGTCCGAGCGGCCAGCGACGCCATCGTCGTCGGCGTCGGGACCGTCCTCGCGGACGATCCGCACCTGACCGTCAAGGACGAGGACCTGCGCGAGCAGCGCCGCGAGGACGGTCGCCCGCCGAACCCAGCGCGCGTCGTCGTCGACTCGAACGGGCGCACGCCGACGGACGCGGAAATCCTCGACGACGAGGCCGCGACGTACGTCTGTCTGAGCGAGGCCGCGCCGGTCGACCGACGGGCCGATCTCGCCGACCGCGCCGAGCTGATCACGGCCGGCGACGAGCGAGTCGACCTCCTGCGCGCGTTCGCGGCGCTCCGAGAGGCGGGCCTCGAGCGGATCATGGTCGAGGGCGGCGGCGAACTCATCTTCTCGCTGTTCGAGGCCGGCCTGGTCGACGAGCTCCGGACCTTCGTCGGCCCGAACGTCATCGGCGGTCGCGACGCTCCCACGCTCGCGGACGGCGAGGGGTTCGTCGCGGACTTCCCGACGCTCGACCTCGAATCGGTCGACAGGCTCGACGACGGCGTCCTGTTAACCTGGCGCGTCGACGAACGATAGGCTCGTCGCGTCGTCCCGGCGGCACTCGGTCGAGCCGGGTCGGAACGGGACGTTCGTACCGATTCACGGCGACAGACGACGCAGATTAGTCCCTGTACGAGCACGTTAGGACGGGCGTCGGTCGAGCGACGCCGGCGATGAATCTCGGTCCGCCAGTAACCGCACCATATCTCCCGAAGGAATTTTTATCGGTAATAGTGTCGGTTCGACGGTATTCGTCCATGACACGACAATCCGATTCGAACGAAATCGATCGAAATTCGAACCGAGGCGGGGCGGCGCGCTTCGACCGTCGCGCGTTCCTGGCGAACGCGGGGGCGGCGGCCGGTGCGCTCGGGCTCGGGGCGACCAGCGTCGCGGCGAGCGAGACCGGGCCGGAGACGATCGTCCCCGGATTCGCCTGCGACCGGCGCCAGTTTACGTGCGGTCGCCAGGCGACCGCCGGCGGCGGCATGGTTTCGAGCGTCGATTCGATCGCCTCCGGCGTCGCCGCGGCCGTCCTGCGCGAGGGCGGCAACGCCGTCGACGCCGCCGTGGCGCTCCAGTACGTCCTGACCGTCACCCAGCCCCACGGATCGGGGATCGGCGGCGGCGGATTCATGGTCGTCTACGACGCCGACGCGGACGCGGTCGACGTCGTCGACAGCCGCGAGCGCGCGCCCCGCGGCGCGACCGAGGACATGTTCCTCGACGAGGACGGCGAGCCGATCCCGTTCGAGCGGCGGATCCAGATGGGGGAGGCCGTCGGCGTTCCGGGGACCGTGATGGGGCTGGAGACGGCGCTGGCCCGCCACGGCTCGCGGCCGCGCCAGCGGCTGGTCACGCCCGCGATCGAACTCGCTCGCGAGGGCTTTCCGATCGACGAAGTCTTCGCGGACCAGATCGCCGAGAACTGGGACAAGTTCAACGAGGCGGCCAAAGAGGCCTACTCCGACGAGAACGGCCGCCCGCTCGCGGCGGGTGATACGCACGTCAATCCCGACCTCGCGGACACGCTCGCGGCGATCAAACGCGGCGGCGCCGCGGCCTTCTACGAGGGACCGATCGCGGCCGACCTGACGGCGACGGTACGGGGCGCCGGCGGCAGTATGACCATCGCCGACCTCGCGGACTACGACGTCACGATCGACGACCCGGTCCGCGCCGAGTGGCGCGACGTCGAGATCGTCGGCCAGCCGCTCCCGAGCTCGGGACCGAGCACCGTCGCGTATATCCTGAAACTGCTCGAGTTCCTCGACGTCGGGCGGTACGATATCCGCTCGCCGGAGAAGTACCACCTGCTCGGCGAGGCGACGAGCCTGGCCTGGGCCGACCGGAACGAGTACATGGGCGACCCCGAGTTCGTCGACGCCCCGATCGCGGGGCTGCTCGACGACGGGTACCTTCGGGACCGCGCGGCAAAAATCAGCGTCGACGACACGCTCGCGGACTACGAGGCGGGCGAGTGCGTCGATCCGGGCGTGCCGCCTGGCGCCGAGCCCGCTCGGGCGCCGACGCCCGACAAGGAACACGGGTCGACGGCCCACTTCTCCGTCGTCGACGCGGACGGGAACGCCGTCTCGTACACCTCGACCATCGAGCAGTTCATGGGCTCCGGGATGATGGTCCCGGGCCGCGGGTTCATGCTCAACAACGAGCTGACTGACTTCAGCGCCGTCCCCGACGGACCGAACAGCGTCGAACCGTGGAAGCGGCCGCTGAGCAGCATGAGTCCGATCATCGTCGTGCGCGACGGCGTCCCCGAGTTCACCGTCGGCTCGCCTGGCGGGTGGACGATCATCACCTCGGTCGCCCAGACGCTGCTGCACCGCTACGTGTACGGCCTCGACCCGCTCGAGGCGCTCTCCGAGCCGACCGTGTTCACGACCGACTGCCCGCCGATCATGTGGGAAGACGGCGTGCCAGCGCGCGCCCGCGAAGCAACTGCAGGGGCCGGCCAGGTCTGGGAGGACGAATCCAGCGGCGACTTCGGCAACGTGCAGGTCATCGAGATCGGCGACGACGAACTGGTCGGCGCGGCCGATCCGACTCGCGACGGCCTGGCCGTGGGCGTCGACCGCGGCGGAGTCGGTGAGTGCGGGCGAACCGACTGACCGACCTCACTCGAACTCCGGTTCCCGGTCCTCGACGAACGCCGCCATCCCCTCGCGCTGGTCGTGCGAGCCGAAGAGACTCGCGAACGCGCGCTTCTCGTACTCGAGGCCGCTCGCCAGAGATCCCTCGTACCCCTGGTTGAGCGCCTGCTTGGCGGTCCGCATCGCGAACGCCGGTTTGCCGGCGAGTCGATCGGCCAGCTCGGCGGCGACGTCGTCGAGTTCGTCGTCGGCGACGACCTCGCCGACCAGATCGGCCTCGGCCGCGGAGTCGGCGTCGAGGCGTTCGCCGAGGAAGATCATCCGGCGGGCGGTCTCGTCGCCGACGAGCCGCGGCAGCCGTTGGGTCGCGCCCCAGCCCGGAATGATGCCGAGATCGATCTCGGTGTTGCCGATCACGGCCGACTCGCTGGCGATCCGCAGGTCGCAGGCCAGGGCCATCTCGCAGCCGCCGCCGAAGGCGTAGCCGTTGACCGCGGCGATCGTCGGCGCCGGGAACGTCTCGAGCGCGTCGGCGACGGCGTGGCCGAGTTCGCCCCACTCCTGTGCTTCCTCGGCGGAGAGCTCTCGCATGTACTTGATGTCCGCGCCGGCGATGAACGCGTTGCCGGCGCCGGTCAGGACGAGCGCGCGGGCGTCGTCGTCCGCGGCTTCCTCGAGGGCCTCGCCCATCGCTTCGAGGGTCGCCACGTTCAGGGCGTTGAGCGCGTCGGGGCGGTCGACGGTCAGCGTCGCGACGTCGCCGTCCCAGTCGAGTCGGACTGTGTCCCAAGACATACCCCGGCGTTCCACAGCCACTGTGAAATCCTTTCCCACGGGTTTCGGCTCGCGAGCACGCGCCGGATCGCAAGCAGGCGTGCGACGGACGGCCGGACGGGACCGCGCACGTCCCGTCAGGTCTTTCCTCGGGCGCACCCTACGATGGGGTATGGAACGAACGACATTCGGCGGCGGCTGTTTCTGGTGCGTCGAGGCGGCGTTCAAGCCGCTCGACGGCGTGGAATCGGTGACCTCCGGCTACGCCGGCGGCCACACCGAGGACCCGACCTACGAGGCGGTCTGTTCCGGAGAGACCGGCCACGCGGAGGTCGTCCAGATCGAGTACGATCCCGACGCCATCGCCTACGAGGACCTGCTCGAGATCTTCTTCACGATCCACGACCCGACGACGAAAGACCGCGAGGGGCCCGACATCGGCTCCCAGTACCGGTCGGCGATCTACGCCCACGACGACGAGCAACTCGAAATTGCCAGGGCGTTCGCCGAGGAACTCGAAAACGAGGGGCTCTACGACGGCATCGTCACCGAGATCGAGCCGCTCGAGACCTTCTACGAAGCCGAGGAGTACCATCAGGACTACTTCGAGAAGAACCCCAACGACGCCTACTGCACGATGCACGCGGCCCCGAAGGTCGAGAAGGTCCGCGAGAAGTTCGGCGAGAACGTCGCCGCGGAACACTGACGGGACCGCACCCCTGCGTTCACTCGAAGGCTCCAATTTGAAGCCCGTACCCGTCCTCTAATTATCCGAACCATGTCTGTTGGCCAACTCGGTCCCCAGAACGTCGCCACCACGAGCCGGGACAGCGACCTCGAAGAAGTAACGGAGACGCTGGCCGAAGAGAACGTCGGCGCGCTCGTCGTCACGGAGGACGACGAACCCGTCGGCATCGTCACCGACCGCGACGCCGCGCTCGCGATCTACGAGTACGACGACGTCGGCTCGGTCTCGGTCGAGGACGTGATGACCGCCGATCCCGCGACGGTCCACGAGGACGACGACCCGATCGCCATCTCGAAAGCCATCGGCGAGTACAACGTCCGTCGCCTCCCGATCGTCGACGACGACGGGAAACTCGCCGGCATCGCGACGCTGGACGACCTGGTCGCGACGATCGGCGAGG
Organism: Natrinema salifodinae; assembly: GCF_900110455.1. Classification (NCBI taxonomy): domain Archaea; kingdom Methanobacteriati; phylum Methanobacteriota; class Halobacteria; order Halobacteriales; family Natrialbaceae; genus Natrinema; species Natrinema salifodinae. The sequence continues at coordinate 324,706 of NZ_FOIS01000001.1, forward strand.
AACTCGACAACGTCGCCAACACGATCGAAGTCCAGTCACCCGACTACAGTCCGTAAACGGTTCGGTGCGTCCGTCATCGCACGGCACCGTCACCCGATTGCTCCCGGTCGCGACGCGAACGCGCTCGCGTCGCGACGACCGGTTTTCCGTCGACAATGAAAGGTTCGTCAGTCTGGACCCCGTCGATCCCGTATGGACGTAGACAGCAGTCCGACCGTCCTCGTGATCGGAGGCGGCGCAACCGGGGCCGGAATCGCCAGGGACCTCGCGCGCAGGGACGTGGACGTCACGCTGGTCGACCGCAACGGGCTCTCGTCGGGCACGTCGGGGCGGTCCCACGGCCTGCTTCACAGCGGGGCGCGCTACGCCGAGGCCGACGGGCCGGAGGCCAAGGAATGCCTCGAAGAGAACCGCATTCTGCGCCGGATCGCAGGCGCGTGCATCCGAGAGACGCAGGGCCTATTCGTCCAACTGGCCGACGACGATCCGGCGTACTTCGACGTGAAGCGGGCCGCCTGCGAGGACGTCGGCATTCCGGTCGAAGTAGTCGACGGCCAGGCCGCCCGCGACGAACTCCCCGACCTCGCCGCCGACGTCGAACGGGCGATGCGGGTCCCCGACGCGGTCGTCCTCCCGTCTCGCCTGGTCGCCGCCAACGCGGCCGACGCGCGCGACCACGGCGCGCACATCTATCCCCACGCACCCGTCACGTCGATGGACCGCGAGGACGGGCGGATCGCGAGCGTCGCGCTGGGCGGCGAGGTCGACGAGACCGTGCGACCGGACTACGTCGTGAACGCGACGGGACCCCATGCCGGCCGTATCGCGGCGATGGCGGGCCTCTCCGTCGAGATGCGCCCGACCCGCGGCGTCATGGTCTCGGTGGCGTACGACGGCCTCGAGCCGGTGCTCAACCGCTGTCGCGAGCCCGCCGACGGGGACATCGTCGTTCCCCACGAGGGCGAGGCCGTCCTCGGCACGACGAGCGTCCCGGTCGACGACCCCGACGACTACGAGCGGCCCGATTGGGAGGTCGAGCGCACCGTCGAGGAGTGTGCGGCGATGCTCCCGCCGGTCGCCGACGCCGAGCGCGTGCGGACCTGGTGGGGTGTCCGGCCGCTGTACGAACCCGACGAGGCGTCCCGCGGCGGCCGCGGCATCTCGCGGGGGTTCCACCTGCTCGATCACGCGGATGACGACGACGGCGTCGCGAACTGCTGTAGCATCGTCGGCGGGAAGCTGACGACCTACCGTCAGATGGCCGCGGCGACCGCCGACATGGTCTGCGATCGACTCGGCGTGGACGCCGAGTGTACCACCCCCGAGGAGCGACTCCCGGGCGCGACCGACCCCGACCGGCTCGACGCGTTCGTCCGCGAATTCGACGGCCAGGGGCCGACGGACGCCGACGTCGTCGGCCGATAGGTACGGGCGCGGACGCAGAGTCCGGTACGAGCGCACTGGGGGTCAGCGACCGGAGAAGGTGAACGGGCGATCGGAACTCGCGGCGATGGCCGTTGACGTGCGGTCAGAACTCCCGTTGAATGTTAGACCAGAGGCCCAGGTTCGCCGCGCGGTCGACGTCGACGCGCAACTCGTTGTCGTCGTCGAGGCCGATCGAGATCCGGTCGAGGTTCGCGACGTACCGGGACTTCTGGTGGCGGCCCTCCCGGACGCCGACGGCCTCTTGGACCAGGCCGGCCTCGGTCAGGCGGTCGAGTTTCCGATAGGTCGTCGAGAGCGGCCGGTCCGTCGCCTCGGCGACCTCGTGGGCTGTCATCGGCTCCTCGAGGATCGCGATGATCTCCCGGCAGCCGTCGTCGTCGAGCGCGGCGACGACGTGCTCGAAGGCGGGAGCATCGCCGGACGAGGAGAACTCGAGTGACATGGAGTGCATTCGGGTTGGGAGCGAAGCCTAAAGACACGTTTGGTTGGGCCACTCATCCGACCTGAATCCCGAGTACCGGACCCGTGACGAACCGGGGCGAGACGACGGGGCGACTGGACTACTTACATATGCGATCGGTCCGATCGGTCGCGTATGAGCGACGAGCGGACGCCCGAGTCCGAATCCGAACGCGAGGTCGAATCCACGATCGAGAACACGCCTGGCCAGGGGCGAACGCCGGAACCCGAAGGCATCGAGCCGGCCGCGCCCGAGGAGTTCGGCCTGGTTCAGGTCTGGTGGGGCGACGGAAAGGGGAAGACGACGGCCGCGCTCGGCATGGGGATGCGCGCGGCGGGCCACGGCTACCGCGTCCATATGCTCCAGTTCATGAAGGGCGGGGCGTCGAGCGTCGACGCGGTCCGCGGCGAGTACAACGCGATCGCCGCGCTTCCGGGGATCAGCTACGAGAACCTCGGCCACTACGGCTGGCACGGGATGGCGGACGGGTCCGACGAAGCCGATCACGAGGCCGAGGCCAAGGCCGGTCTGGAACGGGCCCGCGAGTTGCTCGCGGCCGCGGGCGACGCCGACCTCACAGAACCGATCGCCCTCGACGCCGAGCCGGACGCGGGGATGCACATGCTGATCCTCGACGAGGTGCTCTACGCCGCGGACCGGGACCTCATCTCCGAGGACGACGTGCTCGACCTGATCGACGCGAAACCGGCGAACCTGGAACTGGTGCTGTCGGGCAGCCACGCCGAGCCGGCATACCTCGCGGACCGCGCGGACCTCGTTACGAACGTCCGGAAAGTGTCCCATCCGATCGACGACGGGCAGCGGGCGCGCCGCGGCGCCGAGTTCTGACCGACGTGACAGCGGGCGCGGCGATTGGGAATCGACGACCGCTGTTATTATTTCTCTACCAACACAGTTATTATCAGATACTGAGAACGCTCGGGCGTTCAATGGGAGCGATTCGAGTCGACGGACTGCGGAAGTCCTACGGATCCGTCGAAGCGGTGGCGGGGATGGAGTTTACCGTCGAACGGGGAGAGTTGTACGGGTTTCTCGGGCCAAACGGGGCCGGCAAGACGACCACGATCCGGACGCTGACCGGGCAGATCGAACCCGATTCGGGCTCGGTCCGCGTACTCGGCACCGATCCGACGACCGAGCCGCTCGCGACGCGCCAGGCGGTCGGCATCCTGCCGGAGCAGGGCTCGCCGCCGAGCTTTCTCACGCCCCGCGAGTACTTCGAGTTCGTCGGGGAGGTGCGCGACCTCGATTCGGAGCGCGTCGCCGACCGGATGGCTGCGTGGGCCGACCGACTCGGCTTCGAGAGCAAGCTCGATACGCTGCACACCGACCTCTCGCGGGGCCAACAGCAGAAGGTGATGATCACCCAGGCCTTCCTGCACGAGCCGGACGTGGTCTTCATCGACGAGCCCTTGGCGAACCTCGACCCGCTGGTACAAGAGCAGGTCAAGCAGTTTCTCGTCTCCTACGCGGCGGGCGACAACGCCGTCTTCGTCTCGACGCACAACATCGACGTCGCCGAGGAGATCTGCACTCGCGTCGGGATCGTCGCCGACGGGCAACTCGTGACCGAACGCACGCTCGACGGCGACGAGGACGACGAGTCGCTGCTCGACGTGTTCCTCGACCGCGTCGAGGGGACCGCCGAGCGAGACGTTCCGACGCCCGGACGAATGGACACGGAATCATGACCGGAACCGGTGCGGCGACCGATCGGTCGGGCGGACGGTCGAACGGGAACGGCCTCGGGGCCGGAAACGAAGACGGGAGCGGTTCCGCAACCGGATCGGGACTGTCCACCACGGGGCTGCTCGCGATCCTCTTCCGCGAGGAGTGGCGGCTCCACACGCAGCTATTCGGCGGCTGGCGGTTCGCGCTGTTCCCGGTCGTGATCGCCCTGTTCACCGTCGGCGCGACGGTCGCGCTCGTCGAGACCGGCACCGCGCCGGGAACGATCGTCGGCGGCCTCCACGTCCTGGCCCTCGGCTTCGGGCTCTACAGCGGCACCGCGGGGTTCGCCGGCTCGGACATGCTCGAGAACGTCTTCGGCCGACTGTCGCTGTTGCTCTCGTCGTCGACCACGCTGCCGCTCTCGCGGCGGCGCCTGCTGAGCGCGTTTCTCCTGAAGGATGCGCTCTTTTACAGCGTCGCGTTCGTCCTCCCGATGGCGCTGGGAAGCGCCGCCTTAGAGGGCCTCTCGGCCGCGACGCCGCTCGCGGTCGGCCTGTTCTGGCTCTCGCTCTGTCTCGTCTTCGCGGTCGGCATGACGACGACCGTCGCGCTGATCGCCGTCCGAACTCGGGGCGTCCCGCCGTGGGCGATCGGCCTGGCCGTCGGTCTCGCAGCCGTCGGGGGCTGGGCGACCGGGAGCCTCGATCTCGTCCGGACCGTCCTGATGCCGATCGAGGGCACTCCGCTCGCGGCGGGCGGCCTGGCCGTCGGGACCGTCGCCGTCGCGCTGGCGTCGCTGGTCGCCTACGATCCGACGTACGGGCGTCCCTCGCGGACCGCGACGGATCGGTTCGCCGACCTCACCGAAACGATTCCCGTCGAGCACGACGCGCTCGTCACGAAGACGCTGCTCGATCTCGCGCGCTCCTCGGGTGGCGTCTGGAAGCCGTTCGTCTCGGCCGGCATCCTGCTCGCGCTCGTCGCGGCGCTCGTCGGCGTCGTCGACGCGATCACCGGCGTCGCACCCGCGCCGGGGATCTTCTTCGGTGGCGTCCTCGGGCTGACGGCCTTCACGACGTACAACTGGCTGACCCAGTTCGACTCGCTCGAGGCCTACCTCGCCTATCCCGTCTCGATCGAGGCCGTCTTCCGGGCCAAGCGGATCGCGTTCGTCCTGGTCGGCGCGCCGACCGTCGCCCTCCCGTACCTCGCGGCCGTCGCCTGGTTCGACGCGACGCTCGTCGACGCCGTCGTGGGAGCCGTGTTGCTGGCCGGCTACGGGCTGTACTACTACGGGCTGACGGTCTACATTGCCGGCTTCGATCCCAACGAGTTCCTCTTCGACGCCGTCCGCTTCGTGACCTTCACGGTCGGCGTGGCCGTCGCACTCGTGCCGACGCTGGTCGCCGGCTTCGTCGTCGTGCCGCCCTCGACGGACGTCGCCGCCGTCCTCGCGCTCGCCGGGGTCGCGTTCGGGGCCGTCGGGCACGTCCTCTCGAGTCGCGCCGGCCCGCGCTGGGACGCGCGGTATCGGACCGACTGACGGGGAGCGCGTCGAACCGATAGGACGATACCGTCGTCCGTTCGAATACGGCCAACGCGGATGACCAGAACGCTTCTCGTCGCCGGAACCGCGAGCCACGTCGGCAAGTCGACGGTCGCGGCCGGCCTCTGTCGGCTGCTCGCCGACCGTGGGGTCGACGTCGCGCCGTTCAAGGGCCAGAACATGAGCAACAACGCCCGCGTCGTCGTTCGACCGGAGAGCGATTCGAACGACGACCGCGCTCGCGCCGCCGACGGCGCCGACAGCACCGACGGCACGGACGACACCAATGATCGGTGGGGCGAAATCGGTGTCTCCCAGTTCGTCCAGGCCCGCGCGGCCCGGACGACGCCGACGACCGATTGCAACCCGGTGTTGCTCAAACCCCGCGGCGACGGGGAGAGCCAACTGGTCCTCCAGGGCCAGGCGCACGAACACGTCCCCGCCGGGACCTACTACGAGGAGTACTGGGACCGGGCGCGCGCGGCCGCCGAGGAATCCTACCGACGCCTGGCGGCCGACAACGACGTGATCGTCGCCGAGGGCGCGGGGAGTATCGGCGAGATCAACCTGCACGACCGGGACCTGGCGAACGTCGAGACCGCTCAGTTCGCGGACGCCGACATCCTCCTGCTTGTCGACATCGAACGCGGCGGCGCGTTCGCCAGCCTCTACGGGACGATCGAACTCGCGCCCGACGCCGTCCGCGAGCGCATCGTCGGCGCGGCCATCACCAAGTTCCGGGGCGATCCGACGCTGCTCGAGTCCGGTATCGAGGAGATCGAATCCCGTACCGGCGTGCAGATCCTTGGCGTCCTTCCGTACGACGATCCCGGGCTCCCGGAGGAGGACAGCGTCGGTCTGCCCGGCACCGAGGAGCAGGGCGTCGTCGGCGACGACGACGGCGTCCCCGACGACCGCCGCGTTCGCATCGCTGTCCCCCGGCTCCCCCGGATCTCGAACGCAACCGATCTCGAAGCGCTGGCGGCCGAACCGGGCGCCTCGGTCGTCTACGTCCCGGTCGATGGGGACGCGGGCGACGGCCGAACGGCCGATCCGCTCGACGGCGTCGACGCCGACGCGGTCGTGCTTCCGGGGACGAAGAACACGGTCGACGACCTCCTCGCACTGCGGGCGGCCGGCTTCGCCGACGCGCTCGCGGCCTTCGACGGCCCGATCGTCGGCGTCTGCGGCGGCTACCAGCTACTCGGCGAGCGGATCACCAACGCCGCGCTCGAGGGAACGGGCGACGACGACGTCGTCGAGGGGCTGGACCTGCTGCCGGTCGAAACCCGATTCGAGGGGGACAAGCGCCTCGAGCAGACGACGGTTCCCGTCGACGGGTCGGCGTCGCCGCTGCTCGCCGGCGCCGACGGGACCGCGTCGGGCTACGAGATCCACGCCGGGCGGACCCGAGCGCTCGCGGACGTGACCAGGCCGCTGGGCGAGTCGAGCGCGGCCCGCGGCGAGGTCCTCGGAACGTACCTGCACGGCCTCTTCGACAACGAGTCGGTCCGGACGGCGTTTCTCGATCACGTCGCGGCGACGGCGGGCGTCGATCGACCGTCGCAGGCGGACGCGGACGAGCCCTCGTCACCGGGGACGGCGGAAGCCGCCACCGCTACCATCACCGACACCGGACCCCCAGCCACGCCCGCCGACCGCGCGGCGCGCCTGGTCCGCGAGCACGTCGACCTGGCGGCGTTGGGCGAGCCGTTCGACCGAGTGCAGGAACAGTAGACGGATCGGCAAGAAGGAAGCGGTGCGGCGGTCGGCTACGTCGGCCCGTCGCGGTAGGTGCCGAGCAGTTCCTCGAGGATGATACACTCCTGGTCAGTCTCGTCGTAGTGAGTGTCGATAAACCGCTCTGCGGCCTCGTAGTTCCCGCGGAGACCGTGTTTGCGGATGGTGATGACGGCGTCGAGGAAGAAGGTGCCACCGTCGGCCCCGAGCGCTTTCGCGTGGTCGCTCTCGCTGATGTCGAGTTCGGACTTGATCTCGTCGAAGTTGAACGTCTTGACGTCGTGATCGTCGTTGATCAGCGTGAGAACGTACTCCGCGGAGAAGCGGTAGAACTCGGATTTGCTCTCGAACATACCGTCTTCGACGAGCGCGTCGATCTCTTCGACCACGTCGTCCGGGTACCTGACGGTATCCTTCGCCATGTCCCGACACTGCTCGGCCCTGATTAATTACTGTTTCGAACAGGTTTCTCCCGTGGTACGGCTGCCGTCGGGATTCGCTCGAAATTCATGCGGCGGCTTTAATCGTTCCGGCGGGGAACACTGTCCCATCCGCGGCCGAGTCGCTCGGTCGCACGGTCGCTCGGTCGACCGAGCACGCAGAAACTACCTGCAAATTTATTATTTATCGCACGGAAGGACGGAGCGTCATGGCAGACGAAGCCGAACTCCGCGAACAGTTGATCGACGCCTTCGAGGACGCAGACTACCCCGTTTCGAGTCCGATGGACCTCGTGCCGGCGCTCCCGAACGGGCCGGGCACGAAGTTCGAATCGGGCGACTTCTCGATGACTGCGATGGAACTGAACACCAAGGCCTCCGGTGACTTCCCCTACGAGAACGTTGACTCCCTCGTCGACGATCTGATCGCGGAACTGAACGAACAGGGCGAACTGTAACCGAATTGGTTCGGGTGACCGCTGTCCACGTCCGCCGTCGGCCATCCGGGTCGCAAACTTGTCGAACGAACGATACGATACCAGCAGCCTTTTATTCTATATAGCCCATTATGTAGAAAGAACGGAGCGACAGATGGGGTCGGCGACAGCCGACCGAACTGGGGAGGGACACGGATGACTACGACACAGCGAGCTGGACCGATCGTCCTCGTGGTGGACGCCACCGACCGAGAGAGCCGTCTACGGACGCGTCTCGAGAAGGCGACCGACCGCGACGTGCGACCGGTGCCGGCGACCGGAGACATCGAAGGCGTTCTCGAAGCGGACGCGACGAATGCGACCGACAGTAACGACGACCCGACGACGTCGGACGGCAGCGAGACCGGATCAGCCGACCCCAGCGCCGTCATCGTCGAACTCGACTGCCCGGGCGAGATACAGACGATCCTCCAGCGCATTCACGCGACCGCACCGAGCGTTCCGACGATCGTCGCGCCGCGCGAGGGCAGCGAACGACTCGCCACGGTCGCGCTCCGGGCCGATGCGACCGAGTACGTGCCGACCGAACGCGACGAGGATCCGATCGATCGGATCGTCTCGACGATTCGTTCCCAGCCCGAGACCTCGTCCGACGGCGACGGCGGTGGGTATCACCGGATTCTGGCCAACGAACTCCCCGACGAAGCCTTCGTCATCGGCGAGGACGGCACCTACCTCGAGGCGAAGGCCCGGCCCGAGTCGGCCGACCTCTACACCGTCTCCGCCGAGGATCTCCCCGGCACCTCGCTGGTCGACGCCTTCCCCGACCAGGTCGCCGCGCGGCTGCAGGACTGCATCGACAAGGCGATTCGGAGCGGCGACGTTCGGTCCGTCGAGTACGACGCGGAGACGACCGACGGGCGGCGGCGGTTCGAGGCCCGCGTCGTACCGATCGACCAACGGATTCAGGGCCGTCGCGCCGTCGTCTGGCTGGCCCGAGACATCACCGAGCGGGTCGAGCGCGAGCGACAGCTCCGCTCGCGTCAAGACCAGCTCGAGACACTCAACCGGATCAACGCGGTCGTCCGTCAGGTGATCGAGACGCTAGTCGAGGCGCCGGCCCGGGACGCCATCGAAGACGAGGTCTGCGACCAACTGGTCGACTCGGACCTGTACTGCGGCTCGTGGATCGCCGAACGGACCGGCGACGGACGGATCGCCTACCGGACCGGCGCGGGCGAGGCCGAGACCTACCTCGCCCGCATCCGCGAACTCGACATCGGCCGCGAACGCCCGGTCAGCCGAGCGGCGCGGACGGGCGAGTTGCAGACCACGAACCGAATCCTCGCGGACGAGTCGGTCCCTGAGTCCTTGCAGGACGCGGCCCGCGAAAACGAGGTTCGGTCCGCGATCGCCGTGCCGATCTCCCACGAAGACGCGACCTACGGCGTGCTCACCGTACTCGCGAGCCGGGACGATGCGTTCAGCGAGCGCGAACGGGCCGGGTTCCGGCTGCTCGGCGAGACCATCGGCTTCACGATCATGGCCGTGAAGAACCGCCAACTGCTCTTTGCCGACACCGTCGTCGAACTCGAGTTCCGCATCGACGGCGGCGACACGTTCTCGTTCGACCTCTCCGAGGAGTACGGCTGTACCTGCTCGCTCGAGTGGGCCGGCACGACCGCGGAGGGGCGGACCTTCCAGTACGTGACGATCGACGGTCTCGATGGCGACACGGTGCTCGAGGAGGCAGAGGCCCACGACTCCGTCGAGCGGTGTCGGCTCATTCACGACGGCGACGAGCGCTGTACCATCGAGATGCGCCTCTCGAAATCAGGCGTCCGCACGCTCGAGAACCACGGCGCGACGATCCGAGACATCACCGTCGAGGACGGCGTCGGGACCTGCCTGGTCGAGGTATCGCAGGACGCGGACATCCGGGAAATCGCGGAGGCGTTGACCCTCGTCTACGAGAACACCGAACTCGTCGCCAGGCGGGAGGTCGACCGGCCGGTCCGAACGGCGGCCGAACGGCGTAACCGGATCCTCGATCAGCTCACCGATCGCCAGCTCACGACGCTGCGGCTCGCGTACTACGGCGGGTTCTTCGACTGGCCGCGCGAGAGCACCGGCGAGGAGATCGCCGAGGCGATGGGCATCTCGCCGCCGACGATGCACCAGCACCTCCGAAAGGGGCACAAGTCGATTCTCGGGGAGTTCTTCGAGGGCGGCAGCACGAGGTAGGTGCGATCCGTCGTCCACGATTCAGGATCCACGGTCCGCGGTCCGCGATCCGACGCAGTTAGCCGCGACACTATGGACTACGATACCGAGTTCCACGGTTCGTACTCTCCCGGAGAGTGACTCTCAGATTTTCTTAAACGTCGTCCATATGAATCCGAGCGTCGATGCGGTCGCCGACTAGTCGATCGGGTAGGAATGACGACGATCGTTCGGGCGACCGCAGGCGTCGCTCGATTGTTGGAGGTGAGCCAGTCGTGGGCGAACCGGACGTAAGCCTCTACGAGGGCTCGAACGGACGGTATTACACCGCGTGGCAAGTGCGACGGCGGCTGCGGTCCGGCGAGTGGACGCGCTGTCTCCGCCAGCGACAGCCGGATCGGCGCCTGGTCGAAACCGGCGACGGCACGTTGCTCTTGCTCGTGTCGGTCGAGCCGGACGCGTTACCGGGCGGCATCGACGTCCGCGTCGCCGACGGCCGCGCTCGCATCGTCGACACCCGCCGGACGCCGCCGTGATCGCGTGCGGCGGACTGTAACCCGTGTCCATGTTCACCCGAACGAACTGGGCGCGCGACCGCGAGACTCGGAGCCGTGAAGCGCCGCGCGTTTCTCGGAGCGGTTGGGTCGACGGTCTCGTTCACCACGTTGGCGTACGCGACGGGCGATTCGGGCGAGACGCTCGCTGTTCAGGTCCGGCTCTCGGAGCGGGCCGCGACCTACGACGGGGTCGGCGACCGTATCCGCGAGTATCTCGGACGCATGCTCGCGTTCGGCCGCTGGACGCTCGACCTCTCGATCGGCGACACCGTCTCGGTCTCGACCGAAGACGCCGCGCGGGTCACCAGGCGCGGCGAGTGGCCGATGACCGTCGCGCGGGAGACGCTGGGCGATCGCGAGCGCGAGTCGGCCGCGGACGTCAACCTGCTGGTGACCGACGGGGGAATGGACGAAGCGCCCACCGGGTACGGGTTCCCCCACGTCGCGTCGGTCGGCGGCGCCCGCCACATCGCCGCGCTCGAACCGTTCGACGAACTGGTCGTCGACGACGCGCGGCGGATCGTCCCGCACACGACGCGGACGCGAACGATCCAGGTGCTCGCCCACGAGGTCGGCCACGCGCTCGGGCTGCGCCACGATCACGGGGTCGCGTTCCTGTCGGGCGATGCCGTCGTCGCAACGCCGATGCTCAGCGCGTACGCCTGGGATTCCGACTACACCGCCGACGCGTCCCGTTGCGGGACGACGATTCCGGCGACCGACGGGCGGGAGCAAAAACTGAGCCTGGCGTTCTCCGCGTGTGCTCGTCGCGCACTCGCGGACGATGACGACGTCCCGCCATAACCGCAGTTACCGTCACGACAGTCGATCGGAGATAGCGGACGTGCGTGGACAGCTACGCCGCTGCTGAAGCCACGGTCGGATCGCCCGAAGCGGAGTACAATCGAGACTGAGCGCGGCGGGCGGGCGAACCGGTGTGGCCATGTCTGTTCGCCCGTTATTCGTCTTCGTCGCCCTCATCCTCACCGCGGGCGAAGCTCGCCTGCGCCTCTCCATCCTGTTCGGCGCCGGCGTTTGGCCCTTCGATGAGCGACTCGAAATCGTCGACTTCGTCGTACTGGTCGCGGTACACCAGCGCCGCTTTCCCCTTCGAGGAGATCTCGTAGAGACCGGACCGTTCGGCGGGACCGATCTTGCGGACCAGGCCGTAGTCCTCGAGGACCGGTAGCCTGGTGTTGATGTTCTTCCGGCTCTTCCCCGTGTGCGCGGACAGATTCGTCGCGACGTTTCGCCCCTTGTCCTCGAGCGCTTCGAGGATCAGGAAGTCAGTTGGTTGACGGAGTTTCACTCTCGTTCACTCTCGTACCGCACTATATTTCCAGTGGTAACTAATACTTTCGGCTCGAACCGGAGTGTTAGTAATAGTAATAGGCATCGGTATTATTAAGTGGGATGGGAACGAACGAATAGGTGGGTGGACGGGTCGAGTACTCCCTGACGGTATCCCCTGACCGTACCACGCGGATGCGCCCGGATCGGAATCGTCGCTGTCCGTCCGGGCGCGGTTACCACTCCCGAACTCGTGCCCGTCCCTCCCCTTCCCCCCTTTCCCCCTTTCCCAGTACCGTCCCTTCTCTCACCCGTTGACCGGTATCGGCCCTCCGTTACAGTCATAGCCATTAGAGGCGAGTCGTCGGCCGAGACTCGATCCATGACGGGGTCGAGAGTTACCGCCGGCCCGCTCGATTCGCCAATGTGCTACTGCGCTTCGACGGGCGGTGCGGCAGGCGATCCGGTTCGATCGACCAGATCGGCGCCGGTCGAGCCAAGCCAGGCGAGGAAGTCGGCGACCTCGGTCGGCGAGTCGACGCGACAGGAAGCGCTCGACGGCTCGTCGTCGTCCCCGACGCGGATCCCGATTCCGTCGGGTTCGACGGCTCGGAACGCCGATTCGTCGGTGACGTCGTCGCCGATGTAGACCGGGACCGTCTCGGAAGGCTCGTCGGCTGCGATCAACTCGACGGCGTTGCCCTTGCCCCACGGGATGTCCGGCCCGATTTCGAGGATCCGTTTGCCGGGCGAGAGTTCGAGGTCGTCGCCGCCGAACCGCTCGACGACGGTGTTCGTGATGCGGCGGACGATCGGCTCGGCGGCGTCCGGGACGGATCTGTAGTGAACCGTTCCGGTCAGGCGCTTGTTCTCGACCCGACAGTTCGGAACGGACGCGAGCGCGGTCTCGAGGATCGAACAGATCCGCTCGATCCGGATCGCGCGCTTGCGCGCCACCGGGTGGACGGCGATCGATCCCTCGCGGGCGAGTTCGAGTCCGTGGTTGCCGGCGTAGATCGACGGGCCGTCGACGCGCGCGCGGACGTCTCGCAAAGCGCGTCCGCTGACGACCGCTGTCGTCACCGCCGGCGTCGCGGCGAGCGCGGCCAGGGCCTCCCGGTTTCGCTCCGTTGGGGCCGCAGCGTCGGGATCCTCGACGATCGGCGCCAGCGTGCCGTCGAAATCGAGACAGACGAGTAACTCGGCGGCCCCGTCGAGTCGCCCGCGGAGCGTCGGCAGCCGCTCGTCGAGCGGTCGCGGAGGTGACTCGGTTCGCGACACGGCTACACCGACGGGGTCGGTTCCGTCGAGTCGGAATCGGTCCGTCGGCGCTTCCGGCCGGGATCGCCGTGCACGCGGCGGATCCAGTCGAACTGCGTGGACATCCACGACTCGATGTCCCCGTTGAAGACGCGCTGGCGGAGCGTGTTCATCCGGCGGCGGCGCTCGTGGGGCGGCATCGAGAGCGCGTGCTCGAGCTGGACCGCGAACCCGTCGGTGTCCGTCGGGTCGATCGTCAGCGCGTGCGACCCGAGTCGTTCGTGGGCGCCGGTCCGGTCGCTCAGCACCAACGTTCCGTCGCCGTCGACGCTCGCGGCGACGTACTCCTGGGCGACCAGGTTCATCCCGTCGACCAGCGGACTCACGACCATCACGTCCGCGCGGCGGTAGAGCGCACAGAGAGCCTCGTTGGGCAACACGTCTTCGGTGTAAACGATCGGCTGCCAGGCGTCGGTCTCGAAGCGGCGGTTGATCCGCTGGACCTCGCTGCGGACGAGTTCGCCGTGTCGCTCGTAGGTCTCGATGTTCGTCCTGGAGGGCGTCGCCTTCTGGACGAAGGTAAACTCGCCGCGCCAGTCCGGGTTCCACTCGAAGAATCGTTCGATCGCCGCCAGGCGCTCCGGAATCCCTTTCGTGTAGTCGAGCCGATCGAGACCAAGCCCGATCGCGGTGTCCTGCGGAATGTCGTACTCCTCGAACAGCGACGAGACCTGCTCGAAGTCGGCCGACCGGGCGACCCGGTCGTACGAATCGGCGTCGACGCCCATCGATGTCGCGACGACGCGGGTCGTCCCCCCGTCGTAGCTGACGGTTCGTTGTGCCCGGTCGACGGTGGCACCGGGGAGGAACCGGTCGACGCAGTCGAGGAACCGATCGGCGTACCGCTCGACGTGGAAGCTGAGCAGGTCGTTGCCGAGCAGGCCTTCGAGGAGATGGCCGCCCGCGGGACAGTGCTGGTAGGTCGTCGGCGACGGCCACGGAATGTGCCAGAAGTGGGCGATCGTCGCGCCAGGCGGCACCGACTCACGGATCATTCGCGGCGCGAGCGCAAGGTGGTAGTCCTGCAGCCAGATCACGGAGTCGTCGGTGGCGTGGTCGGCGACCGCGTCGGTGAACTGCTCGTTGACCGTCCGATACCACTCGAAGTCGTTCGAACGGTCCTCGATCAGGTCCGGGAAGTCGTGACAGAGCGGCCAGAGCACGCGGTTGCTGAAGCCGTAGTAGTAGGAATCGACCGCCTCTTCGGAGAGTTCGAGCCGACGGAGCGTGTACTCCTCGTCCTCGGGCGGGACGGCGACGCAATTGCGCTCGTCCGTGACGTCGAAGTCCGCGTCACCGTCGCCCCAGGCGATCCAGGTGCCGCTGGTTTCCTGCATCACGGGATCGAGACCGGCGGTCAGGCCGCCGGTCGGTTCGTCGACGGAAATCGACGTGTCGGAAGCCGTCTCCGCGTCTGCGTCCGTCGGTGGCTCGTCTTCGTACGCATGACGATACGGTTCCCGGTTCGAGACGACGATCAGCGAACCGGGGCAGTCGGGGCCGTCGGACGCGGCCGCCTCGTCCGTTCGGCCGCGCCCGTCGCCTCGTTGCTGTCGGTTACGTACAGTCGTCGACGACAACCGCTCGGTGTCTCGCATTCGCTGAAATACCACAGTGCCCCGACGGGTTGCTTCGCGGCCTGCGAACGCCGGGGCTCTAATATGTTTCCAGTAGCAATCACGAGATCCAAAGTATTTGGAGGCTGTGACTGTCCAGCTGCCCGGAACGCGATGGCTGCGCGTAATAGCGGACTACGCGAGACCGCGGTGCCGACGATCGGAGGAGCTACTGACCGGACGGGGCGGTGTCGTCGCCGCAACCAAACGTTGATTTCTCGCTCGCACGAACGGTCGCCATGGACTCCCCGTTCGAGCAGCGGATCGCAGCCTGTCGGCGACGGCTCGCGGCGACCGGGGCCGACCTGGTCGTCTGTTTCCCGAGCCCGAACCTCACCTATCTGACCGGGTTCGAGGAGTCGCCGTCGGAACGGCACCTGTTGCTGTTCGTTCCCGAAACCGGCGAGCCGGCCCTCGTCGCGCCGGCGATGTACGAGGCACAGCTGTCCGAACTGCCGATCACGGGCCTGCGACGACGCTACTGGACCGACGCGGAGGACCCGCTCGCCCTCGTCGCCGAGGTAATAGACGACTATCCGCTCGGAACGGATGCGGACGCGGACGGAGACGGGTCGGCGACCGTCCTCGTCGACGACCGCATGTGGGCGACGTTCACCCACGACCTCCGTGAGGTGCTGTCGGCCGCCGTCGACGTCGACCTCGAGTTCGGCCTGGCGAGCGCCGTCCTCGAGCCGCTGCGGATCCGCAAGGACGAGGTTGAACTCGAGACGCTCCGGCGGGCCGCTGACGTCGCCGACCGAGTGGCGCTCGAAATCCGCGAGCGCGGCGACGACCTGATCGGCACGACCGAAGCCGAACTCGCGAGCGAGATCGATCGGCTGCTCGCCGCGGCGGGCGGCGAGGAACCGGCCTTCGAGACGATCGTCGCCGCCGGGCCCAACGGCGCCAGGCCCCACCACCACAGTGGGTCGCGAGAGATTCGGGCCGGCGACCCGATCGTCCTCGACTTCGGTGCCTTCGTTTCGGCCGATGTGGGGGCCGCGGCCGGAACCGCCAGGTACCCGGGCGATCAGACCCGGACGATCGTCGTCGGCGAACCGCCGGCCGGGTACGAGCGCGTTCACGAAATCGTACGAGAGGCCCAGCAGGCCGCGGTCGACGCCGTCGAGCCTGGCGCGACGGCCGGCGAAATCGATCGCGCCGCCAGGTCGGTCATCGAGGACGCCGGCTACGGCGACGCCTTCGTCCACCGGACCGGCCACGGCGTCGGCCTCGAGGTCCACGAGCCGCCGTACATCGCGGACGGCAACGACCGCAAGCTCGAGCCAGGCATGGTCTTCAGCGTCGAGCCGGGAATGTATCTGGAGGGCGAGTTCGGCGTCCGGATCGAGGACCTGGTCGTTGTAACTGAAGACGAGGCCGAACGGCTGAACGACACGCCACGGGGCTGGGAGACCGGCGGCTGATTCGGGACGAACTCGATTCGAACGGAGACGGATCGAGAGACCTGACTCCGAAGACACCGGGTTTCCGGTGAAATGTCGGAGGATTGCCGACTGAGGTGTCCGATCTGACAGGTCAGTCGGATCGCGGAAACGCGGTTCAGAACGCTCCGAGTACTGGTATTGCCGGTTGACGGCGCTCTGGTGACCGGACGGATCACCGTTCCCAGTTATGGATCACCGTTCACAGTCACGGATCGCCGCGCCTGGTCACGGCTCACCGGTTTCGACCAGGACCTTCCGCACTACTTCAGGGTCCTCCAGTAACTGGTGTTCGGTGTAGCTGCCCTCCGCGCTGCCGCCGCTCCGGCGGGTCTGCTCTAAGATGTCGAGGAAGGCGTGTTCCTTCAGGAGATCGCGAACCCGTCGCAGCGAGAGCGGGTCGGAACTCTCCTGGCGACAGATCTCCTCGTAGACATCGTAGATTCTGGTCGTCCGGAACCCGTCCTCGTCGGGCGTGTTGAGCGAGAGCACCGCAAGCGCCTGAAGGACGTACCGTGAGTGGGGCGTCGAACCGCGGATGAGCTCCCGGAAGCGATCAGTCTCGGCCCGCTCGCGGGCCTGGACGACGAACTCCTCGCGGACGGTCTCGCTGCCCTTCGACTGGGCGATCTCGCCGGCGTACCGGAGGATGTCGATCGCCTTCCGCGCGTCGCCGTGTTCGCGTGCGGCCAGGGCGGCGGCGCGGGGGATCACCGACGGCTCGAGAACGCCGTCCTTGAACGCGTCGCTGCGGGCCTCCATGATGTCCCGCAGTTGGGTCGCGTTGTATGGCGGGAAGACGAACTCGCGCTCGCAGAGGCTGGACTTGACGCGCTCGTCCAGTCGGTCCTTGTACTTGATCTTGTTACTGATTCCGATGACACCGATTTTACACGATTCGAGCTTGCCAGCCTCGCCCGCGCGCGAGAGTTGCATGAGGATGTCGTCGTCGTCGAGCTTGTCGACCTCGTCTAAGATGACGAGCACGACGTCGTACTGGGAGTCGAGCACCGTCCAGAGGCGCTTGTAGTACGTCGAGGTGCTGAGCCCCTTGTCGGGAATCTTCACGTCGGTCATCGCCGGCTCGTTTAACGTGTGGGCGATCGTCTGGACGGCCTGGGTCTCCGTGTTGTCCTGCGCGCAGTCGACGTAGGCAAAGGCCGAGGTGATGCCCTCGTCTTCCGCGACGCGAACGAGCCGCTCGGAGATGTACTTCGCACAGAGGGACTTGCCCGTCCCCGTCTTGCCGTAGATGAGGAGATTGCTCGGACTCTGTCCGAAGATTGCGGGGTTGACCGCGTTCGCGAGTTCGGAGATTTCGTCGTCCCGGCCGACGATCCGACCCTCCTCGGGGAGGTGATTGATCTCGAGTAGCTCCTTGTTCTCGAAGATCGGATCGTCGCGAGTGAACAGGTCGTCGCCGGAACTCGACATGAATGGAACACCGTGTTTCCGGTGAAATAGCCTTTCCGTTTGGCGTCGCAGCCGCGTGCGTCGAACCGAGACACCGTCTCGCGGCCGTCAACTGCCGATTCGACGGCGTAGTTCAACTCGAACGGACCGCCTGGTCGGGAGAGCGAGTCGAGAAGCGGCCACGGAGACAGACGTTCACAAATATACACGACCACAGACACACACCGCATTTCCGGTGAAAGGCGGGGAACAGTGGGGGAACGTCCAGTTGAAATGGCGGTTCGATTCACCGGAAACCCGGTGTGGGGACAGTAGCAGAACAGAGCGTCACGAACAGAATTCGGCTCGCGAGACGTTGTGGCCCGTCTGGTCGACCGGTACTCGGTCTCGACTCCCGTCGAGACTTAGAACCTCGATTTACCCAATGGACTGTACTCACATTTACTACTAATATATTCCTATAGAGATGAAGTATGTGGAGTGTCGCCATGGTCGATTCGAGCGGGTGCCGGTCGATCGAGTGTGCTCCCGTCATCCTTCCCGATCAGGAGTTGGTCTTTCGAAACTTCACCGGAAATCCGGTGTGTGGCTCGGTAGTTCGACCGCTCCTTTTCCGCGATCTGTCCTCTTTCACCGGAAACCCGGTGTGGGTGTTCTCGAATCCCACACCGAACCGTAGTTCGACGGCCGATCACATCCCCGATCGGTACGCTACCGGCCGCCGGCTGGTCGGAATCGTCCGTGTCGTTCACCGGAAACACGGTGTGTCTGCACGTCGTCCCTCGCTGAGCCCGATCCGTGACGAATATCCCCTGTCGAGTTCTCCGATCGCCATTCGCGATACACTGGAAATTCGGTGTTTGCGGGCGGAATTCTTTCGGTGGTCTCGGTCGTCGCATCGTTCACCGGAAACGTGGTGTGTCCGCCGGCGGTTCCCGCACAACCGTTCTCCGACGCGCGATATCCGAGGAATCCCATCGATCGGATTTCACCGGAAACCCGGTGTGGCTCCGTCGCACCCGGTCGGTCCGTCGCTCGTCGGCCCGCCTGGCGACGAGAGTGGCGACCGTGACCGGAGTAGTGAGCAAGAATGGGCGATGGAGAACCGCTCTCGGGTGGCATCTGGGCGACCCTCGAGATCACGGTTGCTCCCAACTCAGTAGTAGTAGAGTTCGAGTTCGTGTCCGCAGTTCCGGCACTCGGTTTCCGTGCCAAGGAGACGGTTCGAATCGCTCTCGGCGTGGATTCCGGGGCCCGGCGGGACGGAGGCGTCGATCGTTGCGTCGCACTCGGGACAGCCGATGTCCATATCTGCCTGACCTGTACGAGACATACACCCTGCGTAGTTGATGATCCCCGATAGTTATCGGAGGCGTACGAGAACGGTTGCAGCCGGTTTCGATCGTTCGATCTGTACAGAACGGAATTTACACGCTCTCTAACCGGCTGTGTAGCGCCGTGTATCGGTCGCTCGCCGACGGCCGACCGGAAAGGTTCGATTTTTGAACTGGACGACCCCGGCGCGTGTCGGGTGTTCGACACGCCGTTCAGCTCGGTCGGTTGCTATCCCTCGCCTGGCGCGGGAGCCGATATGGAACGTATCCGGTGTGACAAGTCGCAGTGTGACGAATCAGACCGCGTACGTGACCTCGTCGAACTCGAAGAACGCCGTCTCGTAGCCGTCGTGCCGGGAGACCTGCGGCGGGGAATCGACGGTGACCGTCACGCGGTCGTCGTCCGCGAGGTCCTCAACGACGAGTCCGTAGTGGTGGCCGAACTCGCCGTCGAGCGTCTCCGCGAGCGTTTCCTCTCGGACGATCGAGCCGTCGCGCTCGACGGTGGCGGACAGGGACGTAAACGGGAGGATGATCTCGTTGTAGGGCGTTCTGGGACAGACCGCCAGGTACGACCCGTCGGTATCGGCGTCGGTAAACCGATTCGCGTCCGCGACGAACGTCGCGAATTTCGCGTCGCCGCTGCGGTCGGTGCCGAGGTGTTCGCCGGGGAGGTCCTCGATCGCGGGCTCTCGTCCCATCGGCCGCTGCCCGTGCTCGTCGCCATGTCCGTCACCGCCGTGTCCGGAGCCGTTGTCGTGACCGCCGTCGCCGCCGTCGCCGTGTTCCATCAGCGGGAGCGCATCGCGGCTGCCCCGCCGCTCCTTGTCGATCGTTTCGAACGAGAGGTCGTGGACGGCCGATCGCTCGTACTCGAAGTCGACCTCGAGCGTTCCCATCGACTCCAGGCGTCCCTCGAACGCGCCGGTCCGGTCGACCCGCGAGACGGGGCCGACCTGCACGCGGGCCGTGTACTCGCCCTCGCCGGGGAGGCGGACGTTGTCGCCGTAGTGAAAGCCCATCCGCTGGGAGAGCATCGGCCACGGCGAGGAGATACCGGTGTCGACCATCGATCCGTCCTGTAGAATATCGAGGCGCATGTCCACCGGAAGGACGGTGTGGGTCTCCCGGTCCCAGACGGTGAGCATGAGGTGGAGGCTGTCGTCGGCGTCGACCTCGACGAGTTCCTTGCCCTCGTCGACGGCTTCCACGATCCAGAACCGGTGAGGGAACGTGTACGAGAGCGCGACGCCGTAGTCGCCGTCGGTCGCCGTGCCGTAGGTCCCCATCTCCTCGCGGGAGGCCGGGAGGTAGACGGCGTCGGGGCGGTTCTCAACGAGCGGCGGGTTCGCCCAGGCCGATTCTTCTTCGAAGCCGAGTCGCTCGAGACAGCCGGCGGTGCCGACCGTTCCGGCGGCTCCGACTGCGGCCGTGCCACGGAGGAAACCCCGGCGATTCATCGGTCCGTCCTTGGAACCCGCCGACAAAACGCCTGTTGGTTCACCGATCGAAGGCCGGGCCGCTCTCCGGCGACTCTCCCGTCGAATCGGCCCGCTCCGTCGGTAATCGATCGACGGCTGAACGGCGTCTTCGGTGCTCGAACCAATGAACCTTTGATTGCGGGTTCCTACGAGTTAGACATGGACCGGCGGACCTATCTCGGCTCACTCGGGGCGACAGGACTCGCGAGCGTCGCCGGCTGTCTCGGCGATACCCTCGGCGGCTCTGGCGGGGACGACGGTGACGGAGACACCGATACCGACGATCGCGTCGACGACTCCGATACCGTCCTCGGATTTGCGGACGAGCGCCGCGGCGATCCGTCGTACCCGATCCACGGCGAGGAGTTCCCGTCGTTTTCGATTCAGAACCCGCTCGCGGGCGAATCGGTCTCGCTGGACGATTTCGTCGGCGAGCGCTCGTTCCTGATAACGTACTTCTTCACATCTTGCCCCGACGGCGTGTGTCCGATGTTGCTCCAACACTTCAACCGGGTACAGAAAGACGCCGCCGAGAGCGGGTACGAGGACGATATCGCCCTGCTCGCGGTGACGTTCGACCCCGAGCGTGACACGCCCGACGCTCTCGAAACGTACGGCGCCCAACAGGGGATCGACTACGAGGCCGACAACTGGCACTTCCTCCGGCCGGAGAACAACGACGACGCCCTGACGCTCGTCAACGACACCTTCGGCGTCCCGGTCAAGCAAGTCGAGGACGGCGAGCACGCTGACCACGACTCGTCGGACCACGACCACGGCGAGTACACGTTCACCCACTCGGCCCTCGTCGAACTCGTCAACGACCGCGGGATCGTCGAGCGCGCGTACCCGAGTGCGGCGACCCAGCGCGAGGCGGTTAACACCGAAGTGATCGTCGAGGACACGCGAACGGTCGTGGGGGTGGACGAGTAGCGATGCGCCGACGCGACGTCCTCGCCGGCCTGGGCAGCGCGGGCGTGCTCGCCGGCGCCGGCGCCGTCGCGGCCTTCGGTATTCCCTCCGGGAACGATACGAACCCCAAAGAGGGCGAGGCGGCGAACGAATCCGACGAGTCCGACGACGGCTCCGGCGGTCTCATCGGTCGCCGACACGAGCCCTACGAGATCGAGACGGTCGACGCGCCCGGAAGCGAGGCCGGCACGATACAAGTACCGCCCCCGAACGAGCCGCTGTTCATCGACTTCTTCGGGACCTGGTGCGATCCCTGTATTAAACAGATGGACGCGCTCGGCGCGGCCCACGAGCGAGTCGGCGACCAGATTACCTTCCTCTCCGTGACCCACGAACGGGTCGGCCAGTCGCTCACCGAGGACGAACTCGTCGCCTGGTGGGACGAACACGACGGGCACTGGACGCTCGGCCTCGATCCGACCGTAGAGCTTGGCGCCCGATACTGGGGGACGAGCTATCCGACCGCCGTGGCCATCGACGCGAGCGGCCGCGTCCGGTGGCACGAAACCGGACCGAAGACGGCGGACGAGCTCGTCGCTGGGATTGAACGGGCGCTCGACGGCGAGGACGAGGGCGAGGGAGACGAATCCAACGCGACCGAGGCCGAATAAGAATGGTCGACGCGGTGGAAACTACCTCGATCGTCTTCGCGCTGACCTCCGGCATCGCTACCTTCTTCTCCCCGTGTGCGTACCCGCTCCTGCCCGGCTACGTCGGCTTCTACGTGAGCCAGACCGACGGCGAGCGGGCGTCGCTGGGCGGCGCGCTGAGCCGCGGGCTGTTCGCCGGACTGGGCGTCCTGGTCACGTTCGCCGCCCTGCTCGGCGCCACCTTCATGCTCAGCTACTCGACGCTGTCGACCGTCAAGTGGTTCGAGGTGCTCGCCGGCCTGATCCTGATCGCGTTCGGCCTGGTGACCGCTGCCGGCCGCGCGCCGTCGCTCTCGATCACGCTCCCGAAGCGGCGCTCGAGCGTGCTCGGCTTCGCGATCTTCGGCGTCGGCTACGCGCTGGCCGCGGCCGGCTGCGTCGCGCCGGTGTTCTTCGGCATCGTCACCCGCGCACTGTCGCTGCCGACCGGCGAGGCGACGGTCCTCCTCGGGACGTACGTCGGGAGCATCGTCGCCCTCATGGTCTCGTTGACCGTCGCGACCGGCATGGGCCTGGTCGCCGGTGCCGGCCGGTTCGCGGCCTACTCCGACCCGCTGAAGCGGGTCGCAGGCGCGGTGATGATCGTCGCCGGGATCGGCCAGCTGTACCTCGCGATCGTCGTGCTCGACGCGATCTGACTCGGCGCTGACCCGGAACTGACCCGGCACTGACCCGGGCTCGTCTGCCCGGCAGGCAACGGCAGGTCAGGGATGTATCCCGCCGCCTGTCGAACTCATAGGCGAGCAATGTACCAGGACTTGGTGCTCGCGACGGACGGGAGCGACGCCGCCCGTCGAGCGACCGATCACGCGGTCGAGCTCGCGGCGCAACTCGACGCGACGCTGCACGTGGTGTCGGTCTCGGAGGACGGTCCGCAGGCCGAAGGGCAACAGGACCGCTTACGGAACGATCCGGAAGAGCAAGCGGCCGCGGCCGCCGAGGAGGCCGAAGAGATGGCGGCGGGAGCGGGCGTCGAGACGACGTCGTCGATCCGCCACGGCGTCCCGCAGGAACAGATCGTCGACTTCGCGGAGACGAACCCGGTCGACATGATCGTCGTCGGGACGGCCGGCCGATCCGGCCTCGATCACCTGATCTCGGGCAGCGTCGCCGAGGAGATCGTCCGGAACGCGCCGGTTCCCGTCGTTACGGTCCGGTCGGATACCTGAGCCCGACCCTGAACCCGGCGCGTCCCGCGGCTCGTACTCTCGCGCTACGTGCGGATACGAGTTCGAGACATGCTTCGAGAGCGCGGTGCAGGTGCTATCGTGACCACAACTCGCACTTGTGCCCGAGCGGACCGACGATCAGATCGGCCCGTGAGAGCGAACTGGTCCGTGTAACTGACTGATGAGCGACAGCACCGCAACCGTCGTCGGCGACGCGCTGTGCGTGCTTGTCGTCGGCGACTCGGAATCCGCCGACGACGCGACGGACGCGCTCGCCGCGGGACTCGGCGGCGCCGCAGTGCTCCGGGAGCGAACGGTCGCGGACGCCCTCGATCGACTCGCCGATCGTCGGGTCCACTGTCTCGTCTGTCCGTTCGCGGCCGATCGAACTGCCCCATCCGACGCGACGCTCGAGCGGCTCGCGGCCCGCACCGACGAGCGTCCGATCGTCGCCGTCACCGCCGGCGTCGACGCCGACCGGGCGCTCGAGATCGGCGCGACCGACGTCGTCGATCGCGACGCGTCCCCCGCGGTCGTGGCCGCCCGCGTCAGGAACGCCGCCGAGCGCGAGCACTACCGAACCGCCGCGTCGCGGGCGGACCGTAGCCACCGCTCGATCCTTGAGCACGCCGCGGCGGTCGTCTGGGTCCTCGACGCGGACGGCGAGATCGAGTACGCCAGCCCGGCGGTCGAAGCACAATTCGGGTACACGCCGGCCGAACTCGAGCGAACGTCGCTCCCCGGGCTCGTCCATCCGGACGATCGCGAGACGGCCCGCGACGTCCTCGCGTCCGTCGCCGCGGCCCCGCTCGGGACGAGCGAGCGGGCCACCCTGCGGCTCGGCCGCTCCGACGGCACCTGGCGCGTCGCGGCGCTGACCTGCACGAACCGGCTCGCTGACCCGACGGTCGAAGGGATCGTCGTCACCGTCACCGCCGAGTCGGACGCAGCGTCGACGGCACCAGGCGAATCGGACGGCGTCCGCGCGGCCGCGGATCGGCTCGGAAATCCCTTTTTTGCGCTCGGACAGCGCGACGAGATTCGATACGCCAATCCGGCGGCGATGCGGTTGTTCGCCGGCCCGGGACCCGACGACGATGGAGGATCGAGTACCGTCGACGCGCCCGACGGCCCGGCCGATTTGACCGGTACCGTCGTCTGGGCCCTCCTCCCCGACAGCGTCGCCGAGACGGTCTACGAGCGGGTCCGCGAGGCCCAGACGACCGGCTCCGTCGTCGAGTTCGAGGTGCCGGACCCCGCCGACGGGCGTGCGTCGCCCCTCGCCGTTTCCGTTCATCCTGCCCGCGACGGTGACGACGGTGTGTCCGTCTACGCGCGCGAGCAGCCCACCGACGCGACCTCGCCGGTCCGGGACCGCCTCGATCTCCTCGAATCGGTTGTCGACGCGCTCGACGACGGGGTCGCCGTTCTCGAGGACGACGGGGAGGGCGAAAGCGAGAACGGGGGCGAGACGATCCGCCTGGCCAACCCGGCGCTGCTGGAACTCGCCGACGCGGACGCGCTCGTCGGTCGCGGCCTCGACGCGGTCTTCGACGACGACCTGGCGGCGGCGATCCGCGAGCGCGCCCGATCGCCGGTCGTCCGGTGGATGGACCCTGTCACCGGCGACCTCGTGACCGACGGGGATGCGGGAACCGACGGCGCCGCGCGGATCCCGGTCGACGTCTTCGTGGCTCCGCTGTCCGATCCCGATCGAACGCTCTGCGTGGTCCGCGACAGGCGCGACTCCGCGGCCGCGGCGCTGTCGATCCTCAGCCGGGCCGTCACCGCCCTCCGCGGCGTTGAGACGCCGGCCGCCGTCCGCGAGACCGTCGTCGATGCCGTTCGCGACTACGTCGCTGCGGACGTCGCCGCCTGGTACGTCGCCGACGACCGGCTCCGGCCGGCGGCGGTCACGGTGGCGGACCGAATCGCGGACGGCGAGTCGGGGATCGACCTCCCGTCGATCGATCCCGAGGGCACGCCGCTGGTCGACCCGACGGAGCGCAGCGAGCGCGCAGAACGCGGCGAGCCGACCGTCTACGACGGGGCGGCGCTCGCCGGCGCGCTCGTTCGCGCCGGGCTCCGCGCCGAGCGGGTCCTGGCCGTCCCGATCGGCGAGCGCGGCGTCGTCCTCGCGACCAGCACGGAGCCGATGGCCTTCGAGGGGGTCGATCTCGAGCCGGTCGCGGCGCTGTCGGACGCCGCGACCGGCGCGCTCGACGGCCTCGAGCGCGCCGCCGACCTCCGATCGTGTCGCCGCGATCGATCCCGACTCGCGACCGTCGCCGACCGGACGACCCGACTGTGGGCCGCCGAGCGGTCGTTTTTCGACGCCGACACGCGCGACGCGGTCGAACGACGGCTCTGCGAAGCGGTGCTCTCGTTGTCGCCCCTCGAGTCGGACGCCGAACTCGAACTCGCCTGGTGCGGTCGCGTCGACGACGGCCGCGAGACGATCACCCCGGCCGCGTGGGCCGGCCGCGACGGCGAGTTCCTCGAGTCGCTGTCGGTCCCGCTCGGGGAGACCGACGCGCCGACGGGGATCGCCGCGGCGACCAGTGAGTCTGTCGATATCGCGGATCTCGATGATCTTGCATTCGACGAGCCGGGCCGGCCGGCCGAGGACGACCGAGCCTGGCGCCGGCGCGCGCTCGAGCGCGGGTTCCGCTCCGTCCTGTGCGTCCCGATCGCGTCCGGCGGCGTTCGCCACGGGACGCTCACCGTCTACGCCGACCGGCCGTCGGCGTTCGACGACCGCACCGAGCGCGCCTGCGAGCACCTCGCGGGGATCGCCGGCGCCGCGATCGGGACGATCGAGACGACCCGCGCGCTGCTCGCCGATGGAATCACCGAACTCGAGGTCGCCCTCCGGGACGAGACGGAGCCGCTGTCGGCGATCGCCCGCCGGCTCGGTCGGCGGATCGACGTGCGATCCGTGATCCCCCGGTCGTCCGGCGGCTCGACGGTATTCTGTACGGTCTCCGAGACCGATTCGGACGCGGTTCGCGACGCGATCGAGTCGCTGTCGGCGGTCGAATCGATCGCGAGCGTCAGTCCGACGAACGGCGAGACGGCCCTCGAACTCGTCCTGACCGACGACACCGTCGCGCGGGCGGTCGCGGACGCCGGCGGCGTCCTCCGCTCGCTCGCTCCCGTCGACGATCGGGCCAGGCTCACGATCGAACTCGGAACCCCCGTCGCCGTTCGGTCGTTCGTCCGCGCGCTCGAACGGACGTACCCCGGCACGGAACTGGTTGCGCGCCGGGAACGCGATCGGCCGCTGCGGTCGACCCGCCCGAAACCGTTCGACGACCTGGCGGCTCACCTCTCGGAGCGACAGCGGCGGACGCTCGAGGCGGCCTACTACGGCGGCTTCTTCGAGTGGCCCCGCGAGCGCACCGGCGAGGAAGTCGCTGAGTCGCTGGGTGTCTCCCAGCCGACGTTCAGTCGTCACCTCCGCCTGGCCCAGCGAAAGCTGTTCGCGCTGTTGTTCGATGAGACCCAGGACTGAGTTCGCCCCTCGATCGGTAGCAAGATATTACCGCGAATTACCGCGAGTTTAGCGGGTGATCCGCCGGGTAATTTCGTTTTTCCGCCAGGCGTTTGCGGAACGCAAATTGGACAGCGAATTGATGGATGAATAGGTATTGAGGTGCTTAGCTGAACCGTTTCCGTGTATAGCGCTCACGTCCATGTACTCGGGTCCTAATGTGGCATTCAATGAGTGCGTTCGAGGTAACAGCTACTTACAACGGTCATCGTTCCGGATGGCGGATGGATTCGTGAGCATCGAGATCACCGACACCGAGGAGTCGACGGACGCCGAAACGATCACCGACGTTTCCCGCGCTACCGACGCGGCCGGCGCGGTCGACACGGCCGATGCGGACGCGGACGGCCGCTCCGAACTCCGGTCGGAAGCCGAGGGTGGGATCGTCGCCCAGCTCCGGCTCGATCACCCGGATCTGGTTCTGCGCCCGACCCTCCGGCGCGTCCCGAACGTCACCGTCGAACCGGACTACTGGACCACCGTCGAACCGGGCCGGACGCTCCTGTTTCTCACCGTCTACGGGAGCGCGTTCGACGAGTTCGAGTCCGCCCTAGAGACGGACCCGACCGTCACCGAACCGGTGCTGGCGGATCGGTACCCCGATCGACGAGTCTACCGGGTCACCCTCACCGACCGCGCGGTGACCGTCACGTCCGCGACCGCCGCGGTCGGCGGCCGCCTGCTCGATCTCTCGAGTTCCCGCGACGGCTGGCTGCTCCAGCTTCGGTTCCCCGACCGAGACCGGCTCGTCGAGTTCAACGACTTCTGTCGCGAGCGGGACATCTCGGTTACGGTCGACCACCTCCGAGTGTCCGACGACGAGGGCGACGGCGTCGTCGCCCTGACCGACAAGCAACAGGAACTGCTCACCGTCGCCTACGAGGAGGGATACTTCGACGTGCCGCGGGGTATCTCTCAGGACGAACTCGCCGATCAGCTCGGCGTTTCGAAGTCGGCCGTCTCCCAGCGACTGCGGCGGGCGATCGGGGAACTCTGTTCGGCGACGCTCTCCTGACTCGCGGCGTACTATCGACTGTCTCGGTGAGGACGCGAGAAAACTGAGCAAATATCGAGCCGCTGGTCCGCCGTCCGCTGGCGTCCGGTGGGGGTCGACGGTCGGCCCCCGTTCCTGCTTCTGTTTTGACCGCCGAACCGATCCGAACGCGGTCGGGACTTAGTCCTCGGACTCCTCGTCTTTCATCGAGCCGAGCTGGGAGACCAGCTCGTCCGTCGAGAGGTCGGACTCGAAGGACAGCTTGCCCTCGTGGTCGTTTTCGTGGACGTTGACGGCCTCGACGTCCTCGTCGGAAGTCGTCTGCTCTTGCTGCTCGGATTCGTCGTAGCTACCAAAACCCATATTCCTACCACCCGGCCCACACCAAAAGGTGTGGCGATTCCCCTCGTTTCGTGTCCCGCTGCCGATGACCGTGCGCCGGCGATTCGATTCGATCGCGGCCGCCAGGCGAGCCGTCAGACGCGGTCCGTCGCTGTCAGCGCTGCGAGACTTCACCGCGGAGGCGGCTGTTTCCCGACCCTACCGGCCGTTGGGCGGTTGCTACTGGCGTTCGACGGAGCATACTCGAACGCCGGTCTGCTGTTCGTTCGGCGTACTTTTTCGGTCGGCGCTGCGGTTTCAAACGGATCGGTCCGTGAACCGCGGGAACCGACAGTTCGTCGTCGCCGTCGAACCACCGTTTTTCCGTTCGCCCGCGCGAGAGCAACCGTCCTGCGGTCGGCCGTCAGCGCTCCAGTACCGACAGGCTACGGCGCTCAGTAGTCCGTCTATAGTAATGGGTGCCGGAGGTTTGAATTCCGCTCATGGTTGCGTACCGTCCGCCGTCTCGAACAGTCCTCGCGGAACAGCAGTTCGCGCCGACGCGGCCCTCGTCTCTCGCCGCGAAGCGCCGCACCGACGCGTCGGCAGCGGGAACCGATATCGTGTCCGGGCCACACCGATCCGAACGGCCCGCCGGGCGGTGATCAGTCGATGTGTGGAATCATCGGCCGTGTCGGCGACGGCAACGCCCTGGAACCGTTGCTGACGGGATTGGAGAACCTCGAGTATCGCGGCTACGACTCGGCCGGCGTCGCCGTCCAGAACGGCTCCGGCATCAACGTCGAGAAACGCTCCGGGAAGGTCGAGGAGTTGAAGGACTCGATCGGCGAACCTCTCAGCGGTAAAGTCGGGATCGGCCACACCCGCTGGAGCACCCACGGCCCGCCGACCGACGAGAACGCCCATCCGCACACCGACGAGAGCGAGGACGTCGCGGTCGTCCACAACGGCATCATCGAGAACTACGTCGAACTCCGGGAACGCCTCGCTGAGAACGGCTACGAGTTCACCAGCGACACCGACACCGAGGTCATTCCGCACCTCATCCAGTACTACCTCGACGAGGGCCTCGATAGCGAACTGGCGTTTCGCCGGGCGATCGACGAACTCGAGGGTAGCTACGCCGTCACTGCGATGGTCTCGGGCGAACACGTCCTCTACGCGGCCCGCCAGGGCTCCCCGCTGGTGGTCGGCATGGAGGACGGCGAGTACTTCCTCGCGAGCGACGTCCCGGCCTTCCTCGAGTACACGGACAGCGTCATCTACCTCGAGGACGGGGACGTCGTCATCGTCGACGAGGACGGCGTCGAGTTCACCGACCTCGACGGGGACCCGATCGTGCGCGAGCCCGAGACGGTCGAATGGGACCCCGAACAGGCTGGCAAGGGCGAGTACGATCACTTCATGCTCAAGGAGATCAACGAGCAGCCCGTCTCCCTGGCCCAGGCGATCGAGGGACGGATCGACCCCATCAACGGCCGGATCGCGCTGTCGGACTTCGAGCCCGGCAGCTTCGCCGACGTCGATAGCGTCCAGTTCGTCGCCTGTGGTACCTCCTACCACGCCGCGCTCTACGGCTCGCTCACGCTGAACCAGGCGGGCGTGCAGTCGACCGCGCTGCTGGCCAACGAGTACAGCGTCTCGGCGCCGCCGATCGACGACGACACGCTGGTGGTCGCGGTCACCCAGAGCGGGGAGACGGCTGACACGCTCAACGCGCTCCGGCGGGCCAACGCCGAAGGGGCGCACACGTTAACGGTGACAAACGTTGTCGGTTCGACGGCCGCTCGCGAGGCCGACGACGCGCTGTTCATCCGCGCCGGGCCGGAGATCGGCGTCGCCGCGACGAAGACGTTCTCCTCGCAGGCCGTCATGCTCACGCTGCTGGCTCAGCGCATCACCGACGACCTGCGGGGCGAACCGCCAACGGACCTCGAATCGCTCCTGTCGGCGCTCGATGCAATGCCCGGTGCCATCGACAACCTGCTCGACGACTCGGACGCCGCAGAGATCGCCAGGCGATACCGGGACAGCGAGTCGTACTTCTTCATCGGGCGCGGCCTGGGCTATCCGGTCGCGCTCGAAGGAGCCCTGAAGTTCAAGGAGATCACCTACGAGCACGCCGAGGGCTTCGCTTCCGGCGAGCTCAAACACGGCCCGCTGGCGCTGGTCACCCCCGACACGCCGGTGTTCGCCATCTTCACCGGTCAGGAGGACGAGAAGACGCTGAAAAACGCCGAGGAGGCCCAGACTCGTGGTGCGCCCGTGATCGCGGTCTGCCCCGAGGATCATCCGGCCGTCGCGATCGCCGACGACCATCTCGAGATTCCCGAGACCGATCCCGACCTGGCGGGACTGCACGCGAACGTCCAGCTCCAGTTGGTCTCGTACTACGCCGCGGACCTCCTCGATCGGCCGATCGACAAGCCGCGGAACTTGGCCAAGAGCGTCACGGTCGAGTGATCGGCGTCGCGATGGGGCGCCGTGGTGTCGTCGGTGTCTCGGTTCGGTCGCCGCTGGTCGGCGGTCACGGACGCGCCGCTGGTCGGCGTCGTCGCGACGAACGAGGACCGCTGTCGGATTCGAGTACACTGCCGGCGTAACTGGTCGGGTGATTCGTCCCGAACGGGTCGACGAATCGTGACACGGACTCCGGCCGGCAGCGGACGCGGCCTCGAGGCCACGGGACGCGAAACCACCCCCGTAGTTCCCGTCCGCGCGGCGTCGATCCGCGACCCGTACTCGAACGACCTCGGAATCGTTCGCGGAGGGTACTGCGGCGATCGAGCGTCCGGCGACGGCGGCACCGATTGTCGCCGGTCCCGTCGGTATCGATCGATACCCTCCAGTTCGACTAGGTGTTCGACTAGGATATAAAGGACGTACCTGATAGCTACGGGTGGCTCGCCTGGCCGCCGACCTCGACCGACGGCGATCGGGCAGCGAGATCGAGAGTCGCAGTGGGTCGATCGACCTATCGGTCCCGGTCGACGGTTTCGCCGGGACGCGTGGTCGCACCGGTGTCGAGTTTCAGCCCGGGGGTTAGACTCGTGTTAATCCCGGTTTTGACCCCGTCGCCGGCGACGACGCCGAACTTCCGCCGGTCGGTCGAGACGCGCTCGCCCTTGACGGTAAAGCGAATATCGTCGTCGTCGTGCCGGAGGTTCGCCACGTTCGTCCCCGCCCCGAAGTTCACGTCCCGGCCGAGCACGCTGTCGCCGACGTACGAGAGGTGACTGACTGACGCGTCCCGCATGAGCACGCTGTTTTTCACCTCGACCCCGTTCCCGACGGAGACGTCCGCCCCGAGCAGCGTCGCCCCGCGGACGTAGGCGTTGGGTCCGACGGTCGCACCCTCGCGGATCAGCGCCGGACCCTCGATCACGGCGCCCGGTTTCACCGTCGCGCCCGCCTCGACGACCACGTCGCCCTCGACGTGGGCGGCGTCGCTGACGTCGCCGTCGATCCGGCGGTCGAGCTCGGCGAGCTTCCACTCGTTGGCCTCGAGCAGTTCCCAGGGTCGACCGACGTCTAGCCACCGGTCGAGGGTCACCGGCGTGACCGCGTACCGGTCGATGACGCGGGCGAGCACGTCCGTGATCTCGTGTTCGCCGCGCTCGCTGGCGGGGACTTCGAGCCACTCGCGGGCCTCGGCGGGGAAGGCGTAGGCACCGGCGTTGGCGAGGTTCGTCGGCGGATCCGCGGGCTTTTCGACGATGTCAGTAATCGTTCCGTCGGTCGTGCTCAGCACGCCGTAGTTCCGCGGGTGGGCGACCTCGGCGGCGCAGACCGCCGGACACTCCGTGAACAGGCGGTCGATTGCGGCCGGATCGTAGAGATTGTCGCCGTTCAGAACGGCAAACGGCCCCTCGATGTGTTCCCGAGCGGTGTTGACGGCGTGGGCCGTCCCGGCCTGTTCCTCCTGGACGGCGTAGGAGACGGGGACGCCCCGGTATTCCTCGCCGAAGTACCCCCGGACGGTCTCGGCTTCGTACCCGACGACGAGCACGATTTCGTCGGCGCCGGCGTCGACGGCGGCGTCGACGGTATGGGCCGCGAGCGGTCGATCGGCGACCGGCAGCATCGGTTTCGGTCGAGATGCGGAAAGCGGTCTGATCCGTGTGCCCTCACCTGCCGTGAGAACGATGGCTTTCATCACGCCGACGTACCTCGATCCGGGGGATAATTATAGGGTTTCTACACCGGTCGGGATCGGGATCTCTCGATTCGGCCGGCGGTTCGTCTGACCGCCGACTCGGTCCGGCCCCTCGAGACTTAGGATCGCCGCGGTACCGACCGTGCTCAACCAGGCCGCTCGCTCGGACCGTCGTTCGCGTTCCGGTGTGACGATCGCGATCTCGTCCGCCGAGCCACCGATCTCCCAACTGCAACACATGTAATATACCGTGAAAGACCGTATTACCCCAACGTAATATCTAATTTCTTACGAATGAGCCGCTAATACGTTCGTTATGCGGACTCTCTTCGGGACCGATTACTCGCCGAAGAAAGCAATGACTAACTGCGACGATATTGATTATGCGGTCTATATTAAATACCGTTCTGTGGCTACGGGCTGTTGATGTCGACGGATCCATCCGCGAAGTGGACGCCCATGTCGTCCCGTCAGCAAACGAGCGCACCCCGTTGTGTTAACTGTGGCAACCAGGTGACCCGCCAGTTCGCCCGCGTCTTCGGCGACAACCGCGACGTCGTCCACGCCTGCCCCGACTGCGCCACCTATCGCGAGATGAAGACGTCGGATTTCATCCCTGAAGAAGCCAGATAATCGGTTCGTCGAGCCCGGTTCATCTCGAGTCCGTGTGAGCGTCTGTCGTCGCGTGCCAGTTCTCCCGCCAGGCGACTGGTGCTCGCCGACCGAGACAAGGGCCGTCCCGTCCTCCGTTCGATCTCATCGGAATCAGCGTCCAACCGCACCCAGCGCCGCCCGGATCGGCGCGTTCAGGCGTTCGCCGGGAGCGCGTCGGTAACCAGCGTCTGTGCCGTCTCGAACAGCGCCTCGGCGTCGTCCGCCGACCGCGCCTCCGCGGTGACCCGAATCAGGGGCTGCGTTCCGCTCGCCCGCAGCAAGAACCACCCGTCCTCGGTCTCGACGCGCACCCCGTCGAGCGCGTCGACCTCGTCGTAGCGTTCGGTCACCAGACCCTCGACCTCGGTCATCACCGCCGCCTTGTCCTCGACCTCGATCGACGTGCGCCGGATCGGATACTGACTGATGCTGTCGACGAGCGCCGACATCGGTCCGCGTTCGGCGACCAACTCGACCAGTTTGCAGGCCGCAAGCGGGCCGTCCGGACAGCGCGTCTCTCCGGGCCAGATCCAGGCGCCGCTGGGTTCGCCGCCGAAGACGACGTCGTCCTCGGTTGTCCGCTCCGCGACGTAGACGTCCCCGACCTGCGTGCGGGTCAGCGACGCACCGACGCCCGCCAGAGCGTCGTCGACGGCCAGGCTGGTGTCGACGGGGGCGGCGACTCGATCGCCCTCGCCGGCGGCCTCGCGAGCGAACACGGCGAGCAGGGCGTCTTTCGGGACGAACGTGCCGGTCTCGTCGACCGCCAGCATCCGGTCGGCGTCGCCGTCGTGACCGATTCCGAGGGCGGCGTCCGTCTCCGCGACGAGCGTCGACAGCGTCTCGAGGGTCTCCGCGGTCGGCTCGCTCGGCCGGCCGGGGAACGAGCCGTCCGCCTGGCCGTTCAGCGTGCGGACCCGACATCCCAGATCGTCGAGCACCGCCGCCGTCACGCCGCCGGCGCCGTTCCCCACGTCGACGACGACGCTCGGCGGATCGTCGAGGTCGACCGCCTCTTTGAGCGCCGCGGCGTGGTGTTGCCGGACGCCGTCGCGGTGGCGGCGGTCGCCGACCCCGTCCCACGCGGCGAGGTCGTAGTCGTCCCTGCGGAGCCGTCGCTCGATCGCGTCGCGCTGATCGGGGCCGAAGGCCTTCCCGGACGGGTTCCAGAGCTTGATCCCGTTGTCCGTCGCCGGGTTGTGCGAGGCCGTCACGACGACCCCCGCGTCGGCGTCGAGGTGCTCGATCGCGCGGGCGACCGTCGGCGTCGCCTGGACGCCCACTTCGAGGACGTCCGCGCCGCACTCCCGCAGCCCCGCGCCGACCGCGTCGACGAGCATCGAACCGCTCTCGCGGACGTCGCGACCGACGACGACGCGTTCGTATCCCTCGGAGGCGACCGCACGGCCGACCGACAGCGCCAGGTCGGCCGTCACCTCGCTTCCGACCCGTCCGCGAATACCACTGGTTCCGAACATACCCGTTCCTGAATCGGGCCTCTGCCTTACTATGCATGGGCTAAACCGGCAAGCCATCCGCCGAAATTCGCCGCTCGGTCACGCGTGACGCGGGTTCGCGAACCCCGTCGATCGATACCGATCCGCGCCGTCCGCCCGGAATCCGAACGTCGCTATACAATTGTTAGTTCCTCCCTGTCGATTTGAACTGTCAGTACCGTATATGTGAGTCAGGCCGGTACGACCGCGTGAGAATGCTAGCGGCACTGCACGGATTCAGCCGATGCTCTTCGATCGCCGACGGACTTCGCTTCCTCCCGACCGGCACACGTTGCGGCGGTGAATCGCCGTCTCAGCCACCGCGAACGCTGCGGTTCGACCGCTCGTCCGCCGTCCGCGCGGGTCGATACGCATGAGCGCGACCGAGCCCGATACCGACACCGAAGCCGAGGAAAACGGCGAGGCAACCGACCCGACGACGTCCGACGAGCGCGACGCGCTCGCCGAGCTCCCGCCCAGCTCGAAACTGGTCTACAAGGTTCTCGAGTACGAGGGCCCGCTGACCCAGGAGGGAATCGCCGCCGAGTCCCGGCTCTGTCCCCGGACCGTCCGCTACGCGCTGGGGAAACTGGAGGATCAGGATCTCGTGAGCAGCCGCGTCTGTCTCGAGGACGCCAGGCAGTCGAAGTATCGGATCGGCGAGCCCGACGATCGGACGATCCGGACGTGATCGTGAGAATCGGGACGACGAGCCGACGCGAGGACTGATAACCGCGATATCAGGACGTTACGGGGCGTTACAGGACGTTACAGGACGTTACAGGACGTTACCGGTGTTTCTGATACTGGTCGACCAGGAGATCGATTCCGAACACCCCGGACGTGATCTCGTAGTGGGTCTCGAGCCGGGGGTTGAACTTCGCCTTGTAGCGGTTGATGCTCGGCACGCCGGCGCCGACCAGATCGTACTCGTCGATTCCATCGCGTAGCCCGTCGCGCATGACGTGCCAGTCGAGCAGGTCGTTGATCGCGATGTCGACGTCCGCGTCGGGTTTGACGCCGCCCTGCCACCGGTAGCGCGTCCGGTCGGACTCGAGGACTAAGATGCCGCCGAGGAACTCGCCGTCGACGCGGCAGACGTAGGGCCGAACCGCACCGTCGGGCAACTGTTCGTACAGCGACCGCGCAAACGCGGGACGCATGTGAAACGCCTGTCCCTGGTTCTCGTAGCGCTTCCGGACCTGGTCGACGATGCGTTCGACGTCGTCGGCGTCGCCCTCCTCGATCACGTAGCTGTCTGCGTCGGCGTTGCGGACGTTGCTTCGCGCGTCGCTGCTGAACCGCTTCAGCAGTTCTTCTTCGGTGCCGTCGAGGTCGACGATGTAGGTGTGGCCCGGTTCGACGTCGTACTCGTTCCAGGCGAACGGGCGGATATCGTCGAACTCGGCGCCGGCGACGAATTTGCAGTACAGCGGCGAGAGCTCGTCTTCGATCCACTCGTGACAGCCCTCGAGAAACCGCTTGATCCGGCGGTCGGCCTTGCGCTGTTTGAGCTTGTCGACGTTCAGCAGGGCGGGACCGAGATACGCCGTCCACGACTGCGGTGCCGGGGAGAACGCACCGGTGATCGGCCCCTTGCTGTACTCGAAGAGGGGGAAGATCCCGACCGGTTCCTGTCCCTTGAATCCGGCGAGCAAGTGGGGGGTCGTGTCGGTCTCCGCAGCCTGCAATCGGATCGATTCGACCCGGAAGAACGGGTTCGCTCCGTCGGCGCGGTCGGCGTAGCGGTTCCACTCGTCGGCGTCGTGCTGCGGATCCAGGGTGCGGATGTCGATGCTCATAGGTAGCCGAGGTCGGAGAGTCGATCTTCGACGGTGCTGTCGTCGGTCGCCGTGATCGGCGACGGCTCGTAGTCGGGGTACTCGCGTTCCGTTTCCGTTCCTCGGTCGACGACCGGGAGCGGCGTCCCGTCCATCGCGACGTCGATCGGCACGTCGAACAGCGAGCAGATCGTCGGCGCGACGTCGAAGATCGTCGCGTCCCCGATCGCGGCCGACTCGTCGAACGCCGAACCGGCGGCCGCGATGACGCCGGTTCGCTTGTGGTTCCACGGTTCCATCGGCTCGCCGAACCGCTCCCTCCCGAGGTCGGCGGCGATCGCGTTGTCGAACGCCGCCGGAACCGTCACGATGTCGGGCGCTCGATCGACGTGTGGCCCCTCGAAGAACGTTTCCCGCGGCTCGACGGCGTCGAACATCGGCTCGCCGTCGGGCGTGCGAACGGCCGACAGCTCCTCGATGAGCGCCTCGCGGACGGCCTCGTACTCCGATTCGGGCACCTGGCCGTTCGGTTCGCGACCCTCGAGGTTGATCCGAACGCCGAGTTCGCTCTTCGAGCGGACGTACGCTCGCGAATTCGGGAAGTCGACCTGTTCGCTCGCCGCCCGGATCATATCGTTTGGCACCCGTTTACCGATCGGTTCTTTCAGCCCCACGTAGTCGAGCGCGCTCGCGACGCGCTGGGTGGTGAGCCCGACTTTCGCGGCCAGGTTCATCGCCCGCTCGAGCGGACTCGGCTCGTGGTCGCCGGCCTCGGCCCCCTCGAGCAGGTCGTTCTCCCAGCTTTTCGACCAATCGGGCATCCCTTCGCCGCCGCTGCGGGCGCTCACGTCGCCTCGATCCCGGAGGAACTCGTTGACCCGGAACTCGTCGCCGCTTACCTTCCCCATTCCGTGGTCGCTGACGACCAGGACGTTCTCGGGATCGGTTCGCTCGATCGTTTCCGCGACCTGGCGATCGACCTCGCGGTAGACCGCCTCGATCGCGCGCTTGTCTCCCGGCCGTTCGTGGAACACCGAGTCGGTCTGCTGGAACTGGACGAAGCCGAACTCTGGCGAGAACCGCCGGCAGAGATACCGGAATGCCTGCCCTCGAAGCTCCACGGTCCGTTCGTACCCCTCGATCGAACGGTCCGGATGCGGACTGCTCTGGGGGTAGATCCAGTACTCGCCGCCGCAAGCCAGCTTCACGTCCTCGAGGATCCCCTCGGGGTGACAGCCCGGCTCCTCGGGCGCGGTCAGGCCCGGAATCAACGCGCCGTCGAACTCCCGCGCCGGATGGGTCACCGGCACGTTGACGACGACGCTCGAGTGGCCGTGATCGCTCAACAGTTCCCAGACCGGCCGTTCGCGGACGTGACTCGCGTTGACGACGTCCCAGTCGTAGCCGTCGAACGAGAGGAAATCGTAGACGCCGTGCTTTCCCGGGTTCTTCCCGGTGTACAGCGATGGCCAGGCGCTCGCGGTCCAGGGTGGTATTTGAGACTCGAGCGGCCCTGCGGTCCCGCCGTCGAACAGTCGTCGTAAAGTAGGGAGGTCGCCCGACTCGAACATCGGCTCGAGCACCGGCCGGCAGCCGGCGTCCAGCCCCACGACGAGCAGACGAAGGTCTCCGCCGTCGGTCGAACCTGCCATGGGCGCGTTGTCCCTTCCCCTATGCTTTGTTATTCAATGGGATTCTCGATCGTAGGGACGGTATAGCGCGGCCGGCGGTCCGATCCGCGGCGGCCGTAAGTACCGGTTGCGGATGATTGGCTGCCGGTAACGTCCGAATCACTAATATGACGGTCATCATCCTCTCGTGTCGTGTTCCGTTGCGCCGCAATCGCACCGGGTTCTCACGTATGATTAATGCCACTCCGTCTGTGTTCGATGCGTCGCTCTCCCGGTCGGGGTCGACCGGAATCGATTCGTTCGTCGATCGCTACGCTCCGGACGTCGAATACACCTACTACGGTGCCGGCAAGATCGCACTCCGGGACGGCCTGGCGGGGCTCGTCGAGCCCGGCGGAAACGTCCTTGTTCCGGCCTACCTCTCGCCGGCGGTGGTCGAACCGTTTCGCGACCTCGGGCTGGAGCCGCGGTTCTACGCCGTCGAGGAAACGCTCGCACCGGACTTCGCCGATCTCGAAGACCGTATCGACGACGACACCGTCGCCATCACGTCGGTCAACTACTTCGGCTTTCCCCAGCCCGGCCTCCGCCGGCTCGCGTCGCTAGCCGACGACCACGACTGCTATCACATCGACGACAACGCCCACGCGCCGCTCAGCGTCGCCGACGACAGGTTGCTCGGGACCCACGGCGACCTCGGAATTGCGACGCTCCGGAAGCTGCTCCCCGTCCCCGACGGGGCCGTCCTCTACCGCCGCGACGACGAGGTCCGCGAGGCGTTCGACCCGTCGTCGCTGGCCGGCACGGCCGACCGCGTCGCCGCCACCGACTACCGGTTCGTCGCCACGTCGGTTGCCGAGCGCGTCAGCCCGACGTTGTTGCGCTCGATCGAGTCCGTCCTCGACGACGGGCCCGACGACTCGTCGTCGGTCGATCCCGAGGCCAGATACGAGGCCGCGAAAATCCCCATGTCGAAGTTCTCCGCTCGAGTCGCCGCGGCCGCCAACCCGGAGGCGATCCGCGACGCCCGACGCGAGAACTTCCGCGCCTGGCGGGACGTCCTCGAGGCCCGCGACGACGTCCGACTCCTCTACGAGGAGCTCTCGGCGGGCCTTTCCCCCTACGAGTTCCCCGTCCGCGCGGACGATCAAGCGGCGCTGCTCGACGAACTCGCGGACGCGGGCGTTGCGGGCGCACACACTTGGCCGATCCTCCGCGAGTCCGTCCACGAGAACGCGGCCTACGAGACCGCGAACCGGCTCGCAAACGAGATCGTCGTCCTGCCCGTTCACCAGGGGATCGAGCCGGCGGCGATCGAGGCGGTCGGCGATCGCCTCCGGCGCTGAGCCACTCCCGGTTTCTATCGCTCACCGGACCTACGCAACGGAGTCGCCGCTCGCGCCCGCGTTCACTCCGCGGTCGCTGACGGAGACGCGGTCAGGTCCGTCCGAACGTCCTCGTGGAGCGCGTACGTCCGCTCGGCCGTCCGCTCGAGGATCGATTCCGTCCGCAGCTCCGAGAGGAGACTCTGGACCGCGACCGTCGACCGATCGACGCGCCTGGCCACGGCCGGCGTCTCGAGCGGTCCGTCTCGGGCGAACTCGGCCAGGACGTCGTGGGCCGTCTCGACCGAACACCGCGACCCGTCGCACGCGCGCTGGACTCGGTCGTCGAGCCACGAGATCTCGAGCAGATCCGCCAGCTCGCGCTCCTCGTTCGCGACGACGAAGCCGGGTTCGTCGGCCGCGTTCGATCGTCCGCTCGCGTCGTCGTTCGCACTGCCACCGTCGTCGGCCTCGACGGGCGTGTACCCGTACTCGACGTCGTCGCCGCCGGCCTGGACGATCGCCGATTCGCCGTCACCGTCGTCCGCCTCGGCCTCGTCGGCTTCGTCGGCCTGGTCGCCCCGATCGTCCCCGGCGATCGATTCCCGCTCGAGGTCGCGGACGACCCGCCGTAACTGCTCGTTTTCCCGCCGGAGTCGGTCCAGTTCGTCCTCGCGGGCCGCGAGGTCGTCTTCGAGGGCGTCGATCCGCTCGTCGCGCTCGCCGAGTTGCTCCCGGAGGTCGTCCCGTTCGGCCTCGAGTTCGGCGATCTCCTCGTGGAGCCGGCGCGCGTCCCCGCCGCCCCCTGGCAACTGTGACTGGACCGGCTCCGCGTT
Source organism: Natrinema salifodinae (assembly GCF_900110455.1). Lineage (NCBI taxonomy): Archaea > Methanobacteriati > Methanobacteriota > Halobacteria > Halobacteriales > Natrialbaceae > Natrinema > Natrinema salifodinae. Next base: position 364,705 of record NZ_FOIS01000001.1, read on the forward strand.
CTGGAGGGCGTCGGCCATCTGCCTGGCCGCGCTCGAGACGTCCCGCGCGGAGGAGAGCTCGTCCTCTAAGGTCTCGATCCGCGTTTCTTTCTTCTCGAGTTCGTTCTCGAGTTCGTTGATCCGGTCCTGCTCGCGGTCCTTGCGCTCGGAAATCTCCTGGAGGTCGCCGACCAGCGCGTCCGAGACCGACTTGAGTTCGGGGCGCTCGAAGTCGTCGAGCCCCGGCGTCGCGCCCGCGTCGAAGGTCCGCTTCCGGCGGAACTGGATCTTCCGGACGTCGACCTCGGTCCAGTCGGTCTGGACGAACGCCTGGCCGTCGTTGAGATCGGAGACGAGTTCCGAGTACTCGGTGTCGATGATCCGGCCGACGACCTTGGTGTCGTTGTCCCAGGTCAGTCGGTGCCAGACGAGCCAGTTGGCCTGCGTGATGAAATCCTTCTTGACGTCGGCCGGCCGCTGGCTGATCCCGAGGATACCGAGGCCGTGTTTGCGCCCGCGCTTGCTGATCTTGATCAGGAGGTTGCCGGTCTCGCCGACGCCGCCGCCCTCGGGGATGTACTCGTGGACCTCCTCGACGACCAGCAGGAACGGCTTCTTCAACTTCTTCTCCTTGACGAACAGCTGCCTGGCGACCTCCCGGAGGAGTTCGTCGGCCACGTCCTCGTCGAGGTAGCCGGAGACATCGAGGATGACGGGGACGTTCTCCTCGAGCGCGATGGTGGCCATCTGCTCGGCGTGTTCCGGCCCGATCTGGATGTCGCACTCCTCGTCGGCGCCGGCGTGGAGCATCTCGTACTCCTCCTTCAGGCCGTAGTACTCCCCGTCGGTGTCGACGATCAGGAGCGGGTAGCCGGCCTCGAGTAACTCCTCGGCGATGACCGATGCGGTGTTTGACTTCCCCGACCCGGACTTGCCGGTGACGAACCCGCGTCCGGTGAGCAGTTCGACCACGGGTAGCTTCAGGTTGGTTCCGTCGGCGGTCTCGCCGACGTGAATTTGTCGCTGCTTGGACTCCTCGTCGCTCACTGACCGATCACCTCACTCTCGATTGCGATCGCGATCGCGCGCGGTTCGTTCATGTTATCCGTACAGTCCGAACACGCGACCTTGAATATTGGCCTCGTCCCGGCGATCCCAGCAGCGGTCTTTGCGACCGCCCGCTGCACTCGAACCGAGTACTCCAGTGAGAGTTGTGAACACACCGCGGAAAGAGTTATGTCACTGCTACTGTACGATACAGTTATCCGCCGACCGATGATTCCGACCACATCACCGATCCGCTTTGCCGGCCAGTATCTCGCCGGAGAGCGGCTCGTCGCGTCCGACGCCGCACCCGCCGACGGGAGCGGGGCCGGGCTCGGCGTTCGCGGCCTTCGTGGACGGAATCCCCGCCGTTCCTCCTATCCGTCGTGGCCAGGCGCGGTCGGCATCGGCTCCGTCCGCGCCGCGTAGGTCGCCGCCGGCCGGACGGCCGCTCGGACTGGTTTTCGGGACCGAATTCCGCCGTCTCCGTACCGGGCGACGCTGTCGATCGGCCAGCACGACCGCTGCGACGCGTCGGTGTCCGTCCTCGTACCCCCGTGGTGTACCGGCCAACACGCGGGCTCCGGCCCGAGCGTCGAGTTCGAGTCTCGACGGGGGCGTATGAATCGCCAGTGCGAACCAGTCGCGGCAACGCTCACCGTGCGCGTTCCTCTCGGTGCGACCGGGAGCCTCGCGGACGGCGCAGTGCGGATCGTCGAACGAACCGATGCCGTCGGAACGATCGCGACCGCCGACGTGCGCCGAGTGTCGCCCGGCCTCAACGACACGACCGTCGAACTCCGCGTTCGCGTCGCCCTCGAACTGCCCCGCGGCGGCGAGGACGTCGACGCGCTCGCCAGGCGCGCACTCGCGGTCGGGGTCGGCGTCGAATCGGTCGCCGACGTCGAGCGCGTGGAGTCGGTCGAACCGGAGGCGCCGCCGCCAGCGGAGGTCGGGTAGTTCTAGTCTTCGCGCTCGACCGCCCGTTCGCGGACGGTCATTCCCTTGCGACCCAGGTGCTGGAGCTGTTTGCGGGCGAAGTCCTCCTCGCGGGTGCCCCGCGTCGCGAGGACGTAGACGAGCGCGCCGCCGGCGGGGCGCATCGTCCGGCCGGCGCGCTGGGTGCCCTGACGGCGGGAGCCGCCGAGCCCGGAGGCGACGATTGCCAGGTCGGCCGTCGGCAGGTCGATCCCCTCGTCGCCGACCCGCGAGATGAGAAGCAGGTCGCGCTCGTTCCGGCGGAACTCGCCTAACAGCCGCCGGCGCTCGTGGTGTGGCGTCTCGCCGCTGAGGAAGGGAACGTCCAGCGCCTCGGCGAGCTCCCGGCCCTGCTCGAGGTAGTCGACGAAGACGATAGCCTTCGAGTCAGGGTGGGCCGACAGCAGGTACCGGACCTCGTCGATCTTCCCCCGATTGCGGGCGGCGATGCGGTACTTCTCCCGGCCGTCGGCCGAGCCGTAGGCGTTGCGCTGCTCCTCGTCACCCCACGGCACGTAGCGAATCTCGAGTTCGGGTTCGGCGACGAAGCCGGCCTCGAACAGCGCCTCCCAGTCGGTGCCGATCGGCGGGCCGACCAGGGTGAAGATCTCCTTCTGGCGGTCGTCCTCCCGGATGGGACTGGCCGACAGCCCTAGCCGGTGTTTGGACTGCAGGTGCGTGCTCCGCCGGTAGACGTCCGAGGGGACGTGCTGACACTCGTCGAAGACCACCAGGCCCCACTCGCGGTCGTCGAACAGCGAGCGGTGGCGATCCATCCCCGCGATCTGGTAGGTGGCGATCGTTACCGGCCGAACCTCCTTTCGGCCGCCGTGGTACTGGCCGATCTGGTGGGGTTCCAGCGAGGTGTACTCGACGATCGCGTCGGCCCACTGCTGGGCCAGGTCGCGGCTCGGCACCAACACCAGGGTCTCGCCCTCGACGTGGGCCATCGCGCCCATCGCGGCGACCGTCTTCCCGCTGCCAGGCGGGCCGACGAAGACCCCCTCGCCGGCCTCGGCGAAGCGGTCGACCCAGGTCCGCTGGTAGTCGCGCAGCCGCACCCCCAGCTCGATCGGCAACTCCTCGCCGGCCGTCAGCTCGCGGTGGTCCTGGACCGGATAGCCGGCCTCGTAGAGGATTCGCTTGATCGCGGCCTCCGCCCCCTCGCGGACCCAGTCCTCGGTGTCCGAAATCGGCGCGTGGACGTGCTCCTCGTCTAACTTCTGGCGCGCGACGTTGCCCATGATCTCCGGCGTCTGGCCCTCGAGTACGGTGTAGCCGTCCTCGTGGGTCACCAGGCGGAACTGGTGGGCGCGGTCCCACTGGCTCTCGACCCAGTCCTCGAGCCGTTCGGAGCGCTGGCCGAGCGCCTGGCGCATCGTCCGCGCGAGGTCCTCGAAGGAGTCGTGGGGGGTGCTCCAGACGTCCTCGGGCCGGACGACGTAGCGGTAGCCCTGCTCGCCGTTTCCGTCCGCAAGGTGGGCGAACTGTGAGAGTTGCGCGCGCGTGAATTGGTCGGGCCGGTCGACGATGATCTCCCGTCGTTTCGGGAAGACGACCACGCGCTCCCGATCGGTCAGGTCCTCGAGTTCGCTGGGGTACCAGACGACGGGGTCGGTCGAGACCGAGAGCCGTTCGAGGTCGCCCGTCTCGGCAAGGGTTTCGAGGCGGTCGCTGGCCGCCTCGTGGGGGAGTTCGAGCGCGCGGGCGACCGAGGCCGCCGTGAGGACGGGCCGGCCCTCGTGCTGGCTGGCGTCGTGGAAGTCGGCGATGGTGAACGCCGCGTCGCCGGTCTCGTCGCGGTCGCCGCCCGCGTCGGTCGGTTCGTTCTCGTCGGTCGGTTCGTCGTCGCTATCGGTCCCTCGATCGCCGTCGATCGGTGCTGCCGCTTCGGTCGAGTTCGGATCGCTCGGCTCGTCCGAATCGTTCTCGGGATCACCGGACTCGCTCCGCTGCTCGTCGGAGGGCGTCGGAGAACGTTCGTCGGTCACTGCCCGGGCGTAACGGCGGTGCGGGTAAACAGATTTCGCTCGCCGACGCCGCGTTCGGGGGTGTGCAAGGGGCAACGAGCCCGGAGTAATCGCTCGTTCAAGGCCCCACAGTATATGCGGGATGACGGCGTACGGAATCGTATGTTCCGCGCGATCCTTCCCGAAGGTCAGATCGCTTGCGAGCGCTACGAACACACCGACAACGGCGTCGAACTCTACGACGACGAGGACGAGTTCATCGCGTTCGTTCCCTACGCGAACCTTCAGGCTATGGCCAGCGAGGATCTCTACACGGAGGACGAGCGATCGATCATGTAGTCCCGTCGGCGGCCGTCACGCCGTGGGCTGCTGGTCGATCGCGTCGAGTTGCTCGCGATAGCGGTTGCGGACGGTGACGACGGTCGTCTGTGCGGTGTCGGCGACCGCTCGCTGGGGGATCGTCTCGTCACAGAGCAGGCCGGCCGCGTAGATGGCCGCGGCGGCAAAGCCCGTCGGCGACTTGCCGGAGTGGAGTCCCTGTTTGGTCGTTCGATCGATGATCTCGATGGCTTTGGTCTCGACGTCCTTGCCGACGTCCAGTTCGGAACAGAACCGCGGGACGAACTGTCGGGGGTTCGTCGGCTCCAAGTTAATGTCCAATTCGTCCGCGATGTATCGATAGGTCCGTCCGATCTCTCGCTGATCGACTCGTGAAACGGAGGTTACTTCCTCGAGACTGCGCGGAATATCCTCCTTACGGCACGCGGTGTAGAGGGCGCTGGTCGCGACGCCTTCGATCGAACGGCCGCGGATAAGGTCCTGTTCGAGCGCTCGACGGTAGATGACGCTCGCCGTTTCCTTGACCGGCTTCGGGACGCCCAGCGCGCTGACCATCCGATCGATCTCCGAGAGGGCGTACTTGAGGTTTCGTTCGCCGGCGTTTTTCGTTCGAATTCGTTCCTGCCAGACGCGGAGTCGGTGGAGCTGGCCGTGTTTGTCGGCCGACATCGAGTGCCCGTTCGCGTCCTTGTTCCGCCAGTCGATGGTCGTCGTCAGCCCCCGGTCGTGCATCGATTGCGTCAGGGGCGCGCCGACCCGGGAGAGTTCGTCGTGTTCCTGTGCGTTGAACGCTCGCCATTCCGGTCCGTAATCGATAGGATCCTCCGTAAGGACCAGCCCACACTCCTCGCAGACCCGTTCGCCGCGGTCCGGATCGTGGACGATCGTATCGGTCTCGCAGTCGGGACACAGACCAGCCTCGACCTCCTCCGACTGCGATTCGGTGCTGGCGTGATCGATGATAGACCGCGTCATCAGTACCCGACCGAAACCGTGCAGGCACTGTAAGGGGTTCACATGGTTTCGCGGGAAACACCGACTTACCGACGGCGCCGGATCGTCGGAAGAGAGAACAGAAGAGAGCCGCCGTAACGGCCGCCTGTCTCGGCCGGGACAGGGCACCGATTACGGCGAAACCGTGTCCCATCGGTCGTGTCCGGGCGAAACGACCGCCGAACGGTCGCTTCGACCCATCATGCCCAATGGTCACACGGGACATGAACGTGCCGATCGTTGCAGCGCGGCGGCGGCGTCAATCCCTCGTTCATCGCGTAAACCCATCTTTCGCGTTCGAACCGTCGCGCGCATTTATATTGGCACGGCCGAACTTTCGGTACCAGTGTCGTGTCGCCGATCGGGCCCACTCCGCGCCAGCGACCCGTCCCGCCGCGGACGGAGCCTCCGTACGCCGTCGATATACGCGGACAATCGATCGATACCGATCGGTCTCGAGCGCGCCGACGAGCGCTCGCCTGGCCTCGCCCGCGCACTGACGACGATGTCGGCGCGAAGTCGCTCCGTACCTGCTTTGCAGACGGTGCGAAACGTGGTCGTGTTTAAGAGTATCAGTGTTGGCGTACAACCTGGTGTGTCAAACGTGATTGGGACTCGCCGTTCGAACGTACAGCGGTCGCCGTCGAGCCGCAGCTCCGGAATACCGGGGACCCGAATGCAGGGGACAGCGGGCTCGAAAGCGGTCTATACGACCGGAGGCATTCGATAATGTCTTCGATCGATACGTCACTGCCCGACGAAATTGCATCGGTCGCCGACGGTGACGAAGACGATCGACTGTCGAAGGACGTCATTTTCGAACTGTTAAAGAATCGCCGTCGGAGAGAAGTCCTCGCGTACTTACTGGAAGCCGACGAAACGGTCACCCTCGGTGAACTCGCCGAACAGATCGCCGCCTGGGAGAACGATACCGACGTCAATGCGCTCAGTTCTGATCAGCGCAAGCGGGTTTACGTCGCGCTGTATCAGACCCATCTGCCGAAGATGGACGACGCCGGGATCATCGAGTACGACCAGGACCGCGGGTTGATCTCGCTTTCGGACAACGCCGACCTGTTAATGATGTACCTCGATACGGACTCCCATCGACAGGACCGGTGGGACCGGTGGTACGCCGGCCTGAGCGCGGCCGGTACCGCCGTTCTCGGCGCCGCCATCCTCGGCGTCCCGGGCCTCGCGGCCGTTCCGGTGACCGCGCTCGCGGCCGTCGTCGTCGCCGCGTTCTGTTGTCTCTCGGTTGCTCACGTCGTCCGCAACCACCGCCGCGAACGCACCGTCGACGGGAAACTCTCCCGTATCGAGTAACCGGTTTTCCCTTCGATACCGCTGCACCGTCGCGTTCGTCCTGTTCTCGCCCGTTGTAACACCGACGGCCGACGCGACCTCGACGATCCGACCAGGCCGCGCCGTCTGGACGGTCCGAACGCGACCCGAACCGCGTGCGTAAGCCGCCCGCTGTGACGGTTGTAGTAGCCGCAATTGCCATCGATCGACGGATGTCAGGACCGCGAAGATTTTTAGGCCACAACTGCATAGGACCACCTGGCTCCCGACGACCGTCATCCGGTACCGGAACAGTCGCGTGCCAGCATCTGTTCCAGGCGCGGGAGCCGTTTCCCGTACGCTGTGCACGTTTCTCTCGGTCCGAATCCGTAATTCCATCCCATACCCCAGTCGCGACGTCGTCGCGCCGACGGCCGCGAGTTCGCCCCGCGGTGAACGGTTCCCTGACAGTGAGACGCCGTCGCGGCGCCCGCCCGCGGTAGCCCCCTGCTGACGGTCATAAACGCGGACATTACAAAGCGGTATACTGACTCGCGTTCTGATATGGTTGGGCTCACGGGACGAACCCCCGCCGTCGACGACCGATCGTTCGCCGGCTCGCTCGAGCCGCTCGTGCACACGGACCGTTACGAGGCCGACGTCGTCTTCGATTCGCCGGCCTGGTCGGTCGGGACGACGGCCTATCCGGAGTATCCGATCCGCATTATCGAGGACGAAGACCGCTGGGTCTGTCTCGAGGGGCGCATCTACGATCGCGACGACGAGGGCCTCGAAGCGGAACTGCTCGAGGTCGCGGAGCACGTCCTCGCGACCGACGCCGACGACGAGTTCCTGACGGAGTGGCTCCTCGAGACCGACGGCGAGTTCCTGCTGGTCGCCGCCGACAAGGACACCGGCCGGCTCGGCCTGCTCAACGATCCGCTCGGCCGGCTGCCGACCTACTACTTCCACGACGGAGAGACGTTCGTATTCTCGCGGGAGCTGCGCTATCTCATCAACGAGGCAGCGGTCGAGGACTTCGACCCGATGGGCGTTGCCCAGTGTCTCCTCTTCGGGTACTCGCTCGGCGCGCGGACGCTCGTTCAGGGGGCAAACCGACTCCGTCCCGGCACGAAGCTCACTGTCGATCCGGATCACGGCGTGATCACGGAGACCGCGCTCCACCGATTCGACTTCGGGGATCCGGCCCACGCCGATCGGAGCCAGTCGCGAAACGCCGCCGAACTCGTCGACCGGTTCGAGCAGGCGTGTCAGCAGCGCTCAGGCTGTGGCAGCCGCGACGTGATCTCGCTGAGCGGCGGCCTCGACTCTCGGTCGGTGCTGGCCGGCTACCACGCCGAGGGAATCCCGGTGACCGCGGCGACGATGGCCTCCGAGGACTTCGTTCCGCCGTCGGACGTCGATATCGCCCAGCGCCTGGCGTCGGCGCTCGACGTCGAGTGGCGCCGATACGAGGTCGGGCCGCCGAACGGTTCCGATCTGGACCGCATCATCAAGACGAAAAACGGTCAGATCGGCCTTCTGACGTCGTTCATTCTCGATTTCTTCCGACAACTGCGCGAGACGTACGACCCCGCGCTCACCTACGTCACCGGCGACGGCGGAGACAAGGTCCTTCCCGATCTGACGCCCGCGCGGTCGATCGACGACGAGGAGGGCCTGGTCGACTACGTCATCGCGGAGAACAGCTTCCTCTCGCTCGACCAGGTCGCCCAGATCACGGGGCTGTCGGCGGACGCGATTCGTCGGAGCGTGCGCGACCGGCTTCGGCTCTACCCCGAGAGCGATCCCGCGGCGAAGTACGTCCACTTCCTGCTCTACGAGCGCGGCGTCAACTTCCTGTTCGAGGGCGAGGATCGCAACCGGTTCTTCTTCTGGAGCACGACCCCGTTCTACTCGATGGACTTCTTCCGCTATGCGATGAACTGTCCGCCCGAGCAGAAGGCCAGGTACAACCTCTATCGGTCGTTCCTCGCGGACCTCGAGCCCGCCGCCGCGGAGCTGCCGCATCCGGATTACGGGGTACCCGTCGACTCCGCGCGCCACGAAGCCGCGGCGTTCGTCGACGACGTGCTTTCGCGGTACCCGCGACTGTTCGACCTGGCGCGACCGATCGTCAAGTCGATCAACGGGCTCGATACGGGCTCGCAGCTCCAGCCGGACACGGTCGACTGCATTCGCGCCCAGATCGAGCAGTGCGAGGCTGTCGACGACGTGCTCTCGTCCGACGAACTTCGCGCGTTCCTCGACTCGCACCCGGATCACGACCGGACGTCGGTCTATCGGCTCTTTACGATCACGAGCGTAATCGACGACATTCACTCCACCCAGAGCGTCCTCGAATCGCGGCGCGACGCCGTATTCGGCTGACCGATCCGATCGGGTCCGGATCCAGCCGCGGCCGGTCCGAACGGATCCGATGACTGTCCGTGACGGATGTCAAACACCAGAATCGTTAGGTCACTTTTCTGCTAACCGCGATTACCAATGGTTTGGTGACAGTTTTGGATACGATAGTATCGTTTATCTCGCACCGAATCCGGGCGGAGAGATGAATCTCCCTGGCGCCGCCCCTCGATTATGAATATAAAGAACTGTTGTTTTTCCGAATAAATAGATAACAGTTTAATAACGATACAATTATTCTCACGAAATCTTACTGATAATTGGGAAGGAAAGTTTATGGTTTGGTAGTGTTCTCTCTCAAATCGCATGGCACGCGACGAACCGGTACGGGACGCCGATAGTCCCGGCAAGACGACTAGTAACGACGAACGCGGTCTACTCGACCGACGGTCGTACCTGAAATTAGCCGGCGCGGCGGCGATCACCGCAGGCGCCGGCGCGGGCGCCGCGAACGCGGCCGGGGGCGACTACGAGGTCATCGAGGCCCGCGGCCAGACGATCCGGATCAGTTCGGGCGAGACCTGGGAGAACAAACTCATCGAACTCGGGAACGGCAACACGATCACGATCATCGCCAAGGGTACCGACTGGACGATCCGGAATATCGGGTTCCGCGGGACCCTCGGCGCAACCGGCACGGCGCCGAACAGCGGCACCGTCTTCGGCATCGCCGACACCGGCGACGGCACCTCCACGCTGGAGAACATCTTCTGGGAGCGCGGTAATCCGAGTCGACCGTCGAACGAGCGCCCCCTGTTGATGTGGGTCGACCCCGATCACAGCGGCCACCTCGACGTCCGCAACGTCAACTTCGGCCACGCCGGCTGTAACGGGATCTACGGCTCCGCCCCCGCGTACAACGGCAACGGCGGCACTGTCCACATCGACGGTTGTTACACCTACGACAACCACCACACGGGCCTTCGGATCGGCGATAACGGCTCCAAGATCACCAATTCCGTCGTCTACAAGAGCGGGTCCAGATCCGCGAGCCGCGGTATCTGGGTCTGGGCGGGCAACTACGGCAGCGGGGCCACGATCGAGAACACCCACGTCATCACCAACGGCGCCGGCAGCGGGATCGCCAGGCGGAACGGCCCGTCGATCGACATGGACGGCGTCTACACCGACGACGGTTCCGGGACCGACGGTAGCCCCGAGCACTTCGTGCCCGACGGATGCCCCGAGAGCGCCGAGGAGGCGGCGAGCGGCGGATCATCGAGTCCGGAGGGGGGTGATGAACGCGAGGAAAATTTTCCAGCTAACACGCTGACGATCACCGGGACCGGTGATCCGACGGAGTACTACGTCGAGACCACCGACGAACTCGTCGCCGATCCCGACGCCGGTGAGCTCGAGACCCACGACGAGATCGACGGGACGAGCGCGACCGGCTGGGTGACGACGTCCTCGAACGTCGACCAGTTCCTGTTCGACGGCGACCTCCACGAGGTCGCGTTCGCCCAGGGATCGGCCCGCGTCGAGGTCAACGGCGAGGAAATCGACCCCGACGAGTACAACGGCGACGACCCCGACCTCGAGAACACGCTGCTGGTCGACGGCGTCGGGACGTCCGGCAGCACGCGCTACGAGTTCACGGCCTCCGGGGCGGTCGAAAAGGCGACAGTCGAGGGCGCGTCGATCGACGACGAGGACGCCGTCGACGGCGGTCACGTCACGGGCGCCGTCGCCAGCTGGCGCGACGGCTTCCGGTTCGGCGGTGACCTCGAAGAACTCACCGTCGACGGCGGCGCGACCATCTTCGTCAACGGTGAGCGGGTCGATCCCGCCGACTACGGCGAGGAACGGCCCCACGTGCTGACGCTGGTCGGCAACGGGACGACGGCGAACTACGAGATCACCGTCGACGGCGCGATCGAGACGGTCGACGGCGACGAGTCCGCGGACGCCGCCACGATCGTCGACGAGCACACGGTCGAAGGATCGATCGAGCGCGGCGCCCAGCGGTTCCGCTTCTCCGGGGCCCTCACCGACGTCACCTTCCTCGACGGCTCGGCCCACGTCTACCTCGACGACCGGCGGATCGACCCCGACGAGTACGGCGATCAGGAACTGCTCCCCAACGCGATCGTGATCGACGGCACCGACACCGACGGCGAGACGAGCTACGAGTTCGCCGTCGACGGCGAAGTCATCACGTCGAGCTACCGCGACGCCTCGGTCGACGGCGACGACGAGATCGACGGTCGCTCGGTCAGCGGCAGCGTCGACGACGAACTGGACGCCTACTGGTTCGACGGCGACATCACCGACTTCCGGCTACACGGCGCCGCGAGCGTCGACGTCGAGTACAACGCCCGGAGCAACTGAACCGAGCCGACGGTTTTCCAATTCGATCGACCGGTCGCCTGGTGGCGTTGTGATCTCGGCTTTGCACGGATCGTTCAGCGGGTATGGCCCGTGAAACGGAGGGTACGCGGTCGATTACAATGACTGTCTTCGGTCTGAGACAGTTAGTGACAATGCCTTCGTCGCCGCGTCCTCGTCGATCGAATCGCCCGTCGACCGAACGGAGTGGGGAGTGCCGATCCACCTGCTTGCCCTCCCGACGGCTCCCGTCGAACGCTGCGGACGGTGCCTCGCGCTCGAAACCGTCGCTGTCGGCCCCCGGTCGGTGAGCATGTCGGTTACCGACCGGATCGTCAAGGGGTTCAAAGCGACGTTCGGCGCGCGGATCACGAGCAACGTCGCCAACGGGCTGTTGATGCTCGTGCTCGCGCGCCTGCTGCTAACCCCCGACGAGTACGGGCTGTTGTTCCTGGTCATCTCGATCGTCGCCGTCGCGCAACTCGGCGCCGACCTCGGCATCGCCCGCTCGGCCGCGCGGTACGTCTCCGAACGGAAGGAGTCCGAGCCGTCGACGATTCCCTTCATCCTGCGGACGTCGCTGCGCTACCGCCTGGTCCTCATCGGCATCGTCGGCGTCGGACTCGCGCTGGGCCGGGACCGCATCGCGGACGTGCTCGGCGAGCCGGCGCTCTCGCCGCTGTTGCTCGTCGGGGCGCTCTACCTCGCGGTCCAGTCGATCTACGCCTACTACCTGGCGCTCTTCCAGGGCTTCAATCGCGTCGACCTGAGCGCGACCATCGAAGTCGTCAACAACGTCGTCCGCCTGGCGTTCGTCGTCGGCCTGGCGGCGCTCGGCCTGGGGGTCGCCGGTGCGCTGTTCGGCTACGTCGTCGGCGCCGCCCTCGGGGTGGCCGTCGGCTCGGTCCTGTTCTACCGCCGCTACAAGAGCTACGAGGACGGCGGCGGCGATCGGTCGCTGCGCAACCGCATTCTGAAGTACAGCGTCCCGCTGACGGCGACCCACGGCGCGAGCGTCATCGACCAGCGCGTCGACACCGTTCTGGTCGCGTACTTCGTCAACCCGGTGGCGGTCAGCTACTACGTCCTCGGGAAGCAACTCTCCGAGTTCATCATGGTGCCGGCGAGTTCGCTCGGGTTCTCCGTCTCGCCGACCTACGGCGAACAGAAGGCCAACGAGGCGCTCGATCGGGCGGCCCGAATCTACGAGACGACCCTGCAGTACGTCTTCCTCCTGTACATCCCGGCCGCGGTCGGCATCCTCCTCGTCGCGGAGCCGGCGATCGAACTCATCTTCGGTTCCGCGTATGCCGGCGCGGGCCCCGTCCTGCAGGTGTTCGGCATCTACGTCGTCTTTCAGGCCGTGACGAAGGTGACGACCAACGGGCTCGACTACCTGGGTCGCGCGAACGCGCGTGCGGTCGCCAAGGGGACGACCTCGGTCGCCAACGCCGGCCTCAACGTCCTCCTGATCCCGCTGTACGGCGCGACCGGCGCGGCCGCCGCGACGGTCATCACCTTCGGCACCTACACGCTGGCCAACTGCTACGTCATGCACCGCGAACTCTCGCTCGACCTCGTCCGGATCGCTCGCTCGCTTTGCCTGGCGAGCGCCATCGCGGGCGGGATGGGTCTCGCGGTGGTGGTCCTGGTTCCGTACGCGTCGACCATTCCGTCGCTGGCCGGCGTGATCGCCGTCGGCGTGGCCGTCTGGGGCGCGTTGGCGACGCTGAGCGGGCTGGTGGATCCGCGAGAGACGATCGCGACGCTGACGTGAGTCGGCGTCGCGCGGAGCGTCCGCGGAGGGACTTCCGGACCGTGTTCAGATGATCCAGACGCCGGTTTCGGGCCCTGAATCGGGTAAAACGAAGTCGAGACGGATCGGGCGGATCGAAACGCCGAGTACTCGTTACTGATTGCGCGCGTTGTACTGGACGTCGACCGCTGCGGTCCCGCGCAGCCGGAAGTCGGTGATGTCGCCGTCGAACCAGTAGGCGTCGAGCCAGTTTCCGACGGTCCCGCGAACGGCGCGGTCTTCGACGACGTCCTCGTCGTCGATCGAGGCGTCACGGTAGTCCGACTGGACGACCGTCCCGTCGACCTCGAAGGAGTACGCGGTCGGGCCGTCGGCCTCGGTGCCGTCGATCACGATCGCGTGGGGGAGCAGTTCGTGGTCGCCGTACTCGCTGGGATCGATCTCCTCGCCGTCGAGCGTGACGTCCGCGTCGCCGTCGGTGAACGTCACGTCCGTCAGCGCGCCGGAGAACCGGAACGTCTGGGTCCCGTCGGTGATCGAACTCTGGACGGTCGTTCCGGAGACGGTCGTCGCCTCCGTCGCGGCCGCTTCGTCCGACGCGAGTTCGATCGTGCCGTCGACCGTGATCTCGTAGCTCGTCGGCGTGCCCCGTCCTGCGATTTCGAGGACGTTGGGCAACTCTGCGCCGTAGTCGGCGGGGTCGACTTCCTCGCCGTTGACGAGCACCGAGCCGGGCCCGTCGACGGTGAGTTCTTCGAGGTCGCCGCTGAACCGGAAGGCGTCCATCCAGTCCGCAACGCTTCCGGCGACGGTGCCGCCGTCGATGGCGTCCTCGTCGTCGATCGACGCGCCCTCGTCGTTCGAGTGTTCGACCTCGCCGTCGACGGCGAACTCGTAGCGGGTCGCGTCCGACGTGCTGCCGTCGACGAGGAGAAGGTTCGGGAGGTGTTCGCTCTCGTCCTCATCTTCTTCGTCCGCCTGGCTCCCGCCGTTGTCGCTCTTACCGCCCGCGGCGGCCTCTTCGGCGGAGGTCGGCACGCCCTCGGGGATCGAGAGATCGGGATCGTTCGAGACGTCGTCGGCCAGGCTGACCGTCGATCCGCTCGCGCGCTGGATCTGACCGCTGATCCCGCCGCTCTGGAAGTCGACGCTGCCAGGCGAACCGTTCGCGCCGGCCACAAGCGCATACGAGTACGGCCCGTCGGCGAACTGCGAGTCGCGGATCGTCACGGTGCCGCCGTTCCAGACCCAGACTGGGCGACCGCTGGTCTCGCCGTAGCCGCCGTAGCCGGAGCCGTAGTTGGTGTTGTCGTTGTAGGCGACGCAGTTGACGATCTCGTCGGCCGCGCTGCCACACCGGAAGGTGGAGACGCCGTTGTTCTTGCCGAAGCAGTTTTCGAAGCGGACGCTGCCGCCGTAGGGCGTATTGGAACAGTAGAAGCCGTTGTTCGGGTATCCCTGTACGTTGCAGTTCCGGAAGGTGATGTCGGCTTCGCTGCCGCGGTGCATGAAAACGCCACCAGGGCCGTGGACGAAGCTCGAGCCTTCCTTCGTCGCGCCGTCGCCGAGGTAGACGTTCTCGACGAGAATATCGCCTTGGCCGGCCTTGATCGAAATCATGAACTGGTCGCCGCGGTACAGTCCTTTAAAACCGATGTTGCGGATGACCGAATTCGCGCCCTCGACGTAGATCAGGAAATTTCCGCCGGTCGTCAGGTCGATCAGTTTGTTCTCGTACGTCTCGCCGCGGCCGACTCTGACCGTTTGACCGCGGGCCTTGACGACCTCGTAGTCGTCGCCGGCGGCGCTCGCGGCTCCCGTCAGCGTCGCCGCCGCCGTCGTCGCGCCGGCGAGTTTCATGTACGATCGCCGGTTGAGTAAATCAGTATTACCGTCGTTGCTACCGTCGTCAACCGCCTCCTCGTTGTCAGCGGCGGTCGACTCGTCATCCAGTATCGAAGGGTCGCGTGCCATGCAATACGGGTAATCTGCTACTACCGGCATAAACTTTCTCCATTTCCATACCTAAAATTTACAGACAGTAGATATTATCTGTACGATTTACACATGAATGTCTGAATATGACCGCATGAATTATACGGCCGAAATACACCGGACCTTCCGTTTGTAAGTGTCTATTACTCGCTAATTGGCGGCGAACGCTGGTCTCGATCCGTCGGAAATTAGCTCGTTTCGCCGGTAATAGAGTATTACCTGTAGCTGAACGTCATCTCGCCGTCGCCTCGATTCGGTGGCCCAACAGCTGCACGTCTCGGATCGAAATCGTCCAGTTGCCCGTGGTGGGCCGTTGTTCTCCGAGAGCACACCGGCTCCCGACGCAAATCGCGCGTGCACGAGACGGGAGATCAGAGCGGGAACGGACTGAAAACAGACTGAAAACGGACTGAAAATGGATCGAAAACGGACCGACAATAGAGGCGTCGGGGCGGAGGGCCGCGTCAACGGGGAGGGGCGAAATCGGTTCGCGGCGGAACCGACGTCAGCGGGGTGTCGCGTGGTGAGTGGAGGTGGGTCAGTGCGTCAGGGGGACCGCGGCAGGTCGCGTCGCGCCAGGCGGGGGAGACGAGCGGACGGGGAGGGGACGTCAGTGCGGCTCAGTTCCCGGCGCCCGAGGCGGCTTCTTCGGCGGAGGTCGGCGTGCCCTCGGGGATGAAGGCTTCGGGGTTGGTGCCGACGTCGTCGCCGAGCTGGACTGACGAGCCCGCGTGTTCGGCGATGTCGGCCTGGTCGTCGTAGTCGGAGTCCTTGACGACGACCTCGGTCGGGTTACCGTTCGCGCCGGCGTCGATGGCGGTGTTCTGGCCGTTCATCTGAATCTGGCAGCCCTCGATCTCGATCGTGCCGGGGGCCCAGGCCCAGATACCGCGGCCGGCGTAGCCCTCGCTGCCGTCGACGTAGACGCTGGAGTTGGTCACCTTGCTGCCCTCGGTAGCCAGTCGGAAGTGAGAGACGTAACAGTTCGCGGCGAAGCAGCTGTCGATGTGGATCGTACCGCCGCCCTTGTTCCCGGGCGCGGAGCCGTAGATCGCGTTGTCCGCGAAGTTCTGGATGTTGACGTTCTTGAAGTCGATGTGACCGCTGTGGTCCGGGGCGACCCAGAAGGCGGTCTGGCCGTGCCCGTTGGGGTTGCCGTTACCCGTGCTCGAGCCGTCACCGAGGTAGACGTTTTCGACGGTGCTCGTTTCGCCGCCAGTGTCGGAGATGCCGAAGGTGGCCGTGCCGGTGCCGGAGGTGTTCTCGCCTTTGAATCCGACGTTCCGGATCGTCCAGCCGCTCCCGTGAGCGGTGATGATGATGTCCTGGCCGGTCGTCATGTCGATGAGCTTGTTCTCCCAGGTCTCACCGGAGTCGACGGTGATCGTCTGCCCTTCGGCTTCGATAACCTCGTAGTCGTCCTGGGCCGCAGCGGCACCGGCCCCGCCGAGTGCGGTCGTCGCGGTCGCCACCGCGGCGAGCGAGCGCACGTAGTTTCGGCGAGTTAATCCGGTGTTACGGCCTGTAGTCGGAGTAGATTCCGTCTCGGACGTACGGGGATTCTGCGCCATACATGTCCGTAACTCCGCCTTACGCCCATAAACTTTTTCTTGTCATCATGGCTTAAATTTACAGACTATATTTCTAACACTAGGAAGAGAGCCACAATCTACCGGGAATAAGCCACGAATATACGAATGACTGGAACAATGATACCGGCGCTCGTAACCGCTTCTTAGACGAGGAAATACGATACTGTCGGCTCGAAATCGTGGTTTCCGAGCGGAATCGGACGGTCGACGGCGAGCGACGGCCCCGCGGAAGACCGTACCGTTTCGCCGGCCCATGATCGTATTTCTCGGCCCGTAATAGCCTATTACCGGCCGTTTTGCGGCTCGACAGCGGTTCTTCGGTTACTGACGAGCAGCGAGGACGGGTTCGACCGACGAAGCGGTGATCCGCCGATCCGACCCGACGATCGTGATCGAGGTGCAGCGAGGTGTCCGCTCGGTGCGGACGCTCGCGGGTTCGGCTCGCGATCACCGGTCTGCTCGCGCGCCGTTACGCGCGCGATGATCCATTATGTCGTCCGGTCGGTGTACCAGGCGAACCTGCAGGGCGATCAGAACGGCGAGCGCATCGAGTTCCGTCCCCGCGTCCGGCCCGGCTCCCGGCGGCCCGAGACGATCGGCGACCGGCGGGTCGCTACGATTCGCTGCTGATCGCGTACATCTCGAACTCGTCGTTCGAGACGACCTTGTTCGTCCCCGGATCGGCGTCGAGGCCCCGCAGTGCGGCGTTGCTGTAGCGGAGTTCCTCGTAGACGCCGACCTCCTTCGTCCTGTCCCACTCCGTCATGACGAAGTAGTACTCGTCGGTCGGATAGGCCCCGCTGTAGTTGCCGTCGTTGAATTCGTCGCGGTCGACAGTCCCGGTCGACGCCGAGGCGCCGCTGATCCCGTTGCCCGGCAGTCCGTTGAGCCCGTGATCGTACCGGTAGGGATCGTATCCCATCCCGGCGTAGGGCACGCCGTCGGCCTGGTGCTCGAAGCCGTCCTCGTAGCCGCTCATCATCTGCGGGGTGACGTGCTGGCCCGGATTGTAGATCAGCGGCGACGTGAACACCGTCATCAGCCCGAGGATGAGACAGATCCCGACCACCAGCGCCGTGACCGCGTTCGCGCCGGACGGCGAAATCGCGCTCGAGAGCCCGCCCGCGAACTGCGCGAGGGCGATCCCGGCCAGGATCGTCAACAGTACGTAGATGAACCCGACCTGGCGAAACGCCATGGTCGGCGTCCCGACGAAGTAGACCGCGAACATCCCGCCCAGCGGGACCAACGCGAGCGCGAAGTAGTTGACGAAGGACGTGGTCTCGCGGTCGAGGCTCGACCGGCCGAGCCAGACGAGCAGGACGAAGACGGCGACGACCAAGCCGATGATCGCCGCGTCGAGGAAGAGTTTGACGAACAGTTCGGCCAGACTTCCGCCGATCTCGGTCAGCGACCCCCCGCGCTGGTCGACCTCGGTCCCGGCGCCGACGTCCTGAGCGACCAGGCCGGTGAGGAGGCCGCTGAAGGCGTCCCGGAACCGTTCGTTGCCGAGCGCCCAGAGCCCGAACAGGCCCCCGAGCGAGAGCGTGTGCGCGTACGTCGTCGGATGCTCGAGCATGGGGTGGTCGTCGAAGCGCCGGCGGGCGAGGTACTGGATCCCGCTGATCGCGCCGACGAGAACGACGATGTTGAACATCTGCTGGGGGTGGACGAACAGGAGCGCCAGACCGGTCAGGAAGAGCAGGGCACTGAACGGCGAGAGGCCAAACGGGAGCCGTTCGATCGTCGCCCGCCGGTGGAGGTAGGCGACGATCGCGAAGAGCACGGGCGGGACGAGAAACAGCGCGTTCGAGTTGGTGTGGACGCCCATGTGCGTCGCGATGTTGTTGACCGGCAGCACCATCCAGGAGACGATCGCGGCCAGGCCGACCGCCGGGCCGCTCCCGGCCATGTCGCGGACGACCAGCGGGACGAAAATCACGAACGGAGCGAAGAGGACGACCATGCCGATCAACAGCCCGCGCTCGATCGGCACGCCGCCGACGAAGTACAGGACCGTCGCGATGGTGTGGAGACCGGGGTAGAACAGCTCGTGGGGCGCGGTCACGCCGGTGACGATATCCCGCGTCCAGCCCAGGTGGGTGAGCGCGTCGCCCATCCCGGCGAAGTGGTAGTTTCGGACGACGGGCAGGCTCACGGTGGCCGTGACCGTCAGCCCGCCGAGGGCGATGCCGAGCCCCTGAAGGCGACCGCGGCAGGTGAGGCTGGTGCCGACCGCGATCGCCAGCGCGAGCGCGAACCCGGCCCAGGTGACTAGCGGCGTCCCCGCGAAGACCGAGGACTCGTAGGTCGTCGCCGGATTCGCTCTCGCCACGAGGATCCCGGCCGCAACCGCGAGGAACCCGACCGCCATCGTCGCGTCGAGCGTGGATCGTCTCATGCGTTCTCACCGGGCTCGCCCGGGCCAGTCTCCGTACGCATACGTTGCTCGTCTCGTCGGTCCTGTCGGGGTTTGTTATACGGCTCTTACCCGCGAACTCGATGCGCAGCGGTAGCACGGCCGTCTCAGTCCCGTAGCGCGCAGCCGTTTCGCTCGCCGTCACCGACCGTCGAACGGCCGACGGTATGCGGTCCCTGCGGTCCGTTGATCGGCCGTTGCCGCTCGGCTACGGATCGCTTTCTCGATTTCCGAACGATCAACGGTTCTGATGGTTTTTGTAGGCGGTCGTGATGCGATCGGCCGACGACCGTCCACGTTACTATGTCATCGATCATCATCGACGAACTCTCCGCCGCCGACGGGACCCTCGAGTGCTCGGTCCGGACGTCCGCCGACCTCGAGCGGTTCTTCACCGACGAACCGTTCCGAACCAGCTACGACGTGTCGATCGCGGACGTCCCCGACGGGGTGCTCGCGATCCCCGTCCTGGCGCAGATCTGCCCGGTCGCCTGGGCTAACGGGGCCGACATCTACGTCGACGAGGTCGACGCCACCTTCGCCCGCGCGCTCGAGGACGTTCGGGAGTCGCTGTGCGAGATGCACGACTTCCTCGAGGGCGGGACGCTCTACGCGAAGCGGACGATCGAGCCCGACCCCGAGACGACCGACGAGAGCGGGCTGCTGTTTACCGGCGGCGTCGACTCGACGTGTTCGTACGTCCGCCACCGCGAGGAGGACCCGACGCTGATCAGCATCCGCGGGTGGACGGTCACCCCCGACCCGTCCGACGACGAGAAGTGGGACGTCCTCCGCGATCGCATCTCGGGGTTCGCCGACGACCGCGGGCTCGAGACCGCCTTCGTCGAGTCGAACATGCTCTCGTTTCTCGACCACCCCATGCTGCTGGCCCACTACAAGCGCTACGTCGACGGCGGCTGGTACAGCTCCGTCGGCCACGGCCTGGGCCTGCTCGGTCTCTGCGCGCCGATGGCCTACGCCCGCGGGATGGACGACCTCTACGTCGCCGCGACCCACTGGGACGGCATCGACCTCGAGTGGGGCTCCCGTCCCGACGTCGACGAGCGCGTCCGCTGGGCCGGTACGCGGTGTCACCACGACGCCTACGAGCTCACCCGCCAGGAGCGGATCGACGCCATCGCCGACTACGTCCGCGACGAGGAGTCCGCCCTCCAACTCCAGACCTGCAACGACCGGATGGACGGCAACTGCGGCGAGTGCGAGAAGTGCTACCGGACCGCCGTCGGCCTCCGCCTGGAGGGCCTCGACCCGTCGGACCACGGCTACCCGTTTACGGACGCCGACTACCACGAGCTCCGCGCCGCGCTCGAACGCGGCGACTGGGTCCTCGGCGAGGACGAGTACCACATGTGGGCGGACATCCGCGAGCGCGTCCGCGAGACGGAGCCGGCGACCCCGGCCGAGCGGGCCTTCTTCGAGTGGCTCGACGACGCGGATCTGGATGGCCTGGTCTCGGCGTCAGAGCCACCGCTAACCCACCGGCTCTTCTGGGTCGGTGCGAGAAACGCGCCGAACACCGTCTACAACGCGGTCTATCCGGCCTGGACGGCGGCGAAGGCCGGACTTCGACTCGTCCGATCCGATCGATAGCGAGTTCGAGACACGGTTCTGCGCTCTGCTTCCACTTCTCCCGTCCGTCGACGCCACAGTCGCTCACTCGGCCGTAGCCGATCGCGCGGCGATCGGATCGATGGCTGGTCAGACGCGGGCGACGCTCCCGAGCGGGTAACGAGCAACGGAGAATCGAACTCACGGTCACAGTCACGGTTACCGGTCACCCGGATACACCCCCTCCACGGACGCTCCGCGCCCTGTGAGCACTCAATACCGTCGGTCCGCCAGGAATCGTCCGCCGTTCACTCCATGTAGCCGAGGCCCTTCAGCCGGTCCTCTACGTCGTCGAAGTCCTCGTCGACCTCTTCGTCGCTCCGGGTCTTGGTCACCGTCGTGCGGTCGACCTTCGTCATCGCGGGCGTGGCCTCCTCGGCGAAGGCGTCGAACAGTACCCGCCCGTCGGCGTTCTCCGGAACCGGCTCGCCGATACCGTGCAGCAGCGTCGGCGCGACGTCGACCACGCGGGCGCCGCGAAGCGTCGCGCCGGCGTCGATCGACGGGCCGCGACAGAGGACGATCCCCTCGCTGCGGTGGCTCGCGTCGTAGGGCTCGGTGTCGCCGAGGACCTCCTCCGCGACCGTACTGCGCGCCTCGTAGGTCCCCTGTCCGGTGACGACCAGGTCCGGCGACTCCTCGTCGGTAGGGAACAGTTCGTCGCCGTCGTGGACCTCGAGCAGCGGCTCGCCGTCGGCGTCGGTCGCCGACTCCAGAGCGGCGGTGATGTCGGCTTTCAGCTCCGGAATCTCGGCCGGCGAGACGACGCCGTCGTCGAAGCGATCGGTGTCGTTGATGTAACAGTTGCCCGTGTCGTGGATGAACGCGACGGTGCGGTCGAAGTCGACGTCGTAGAGGGCGTGGTCGCCGGGAATCTGTTCGGCGACGGAGTCGACCAGGCGCCGAGGGAGCGACCGGACGAGCGTCTCCTCGGTGATCCCGACGCGATTGAGCGCGCCGGTGATGGAGTCCTTGGAGATGCCGAGGCTCGCGAGCGCGCCGCGGGTGCCGTCGTCCTCGCGCCGGAAGAGGTAGCCCTCGTTCTCGAGGATGCGGTTGACGTAGACCAGCTCCTCGATCGGGCCGAAGCCGTGGTCGGAGACGACGTAGAGGTCCGCGTCGTGGTCGTCCGTGTACTCGATGACCTCGCCGAGGATCGCGTCGAGTTTCTTGTAGTGGGCGAGCAGCCGGTCCTCGTCCCAGATGAGGTGCTGGAAGCGGTCCGGTGCGGTGAAGACGAAGAAGAACAGCTGCCAGTCGTCGCCGGCCCGGTCCATCTGGACTTGCAACAGTTCGCGGCGCTTCGCGAGCATCTCGTCGACGGCTACCTCGAAGTCGTCCAACCGGTCCGCATACTCGGGATAGTCGAGGCTAATCTCGTAGTCGGGAATCCGCGAATCGATCTCGTCCTGGAGATCGGGCGGATGGGCGAACTCTCGGTCGGTCGAGGGCGTCATCATGCCCGTGACCATCGAGCCGTCAACCTCGGTGGCGGGATAAGTCATCGGGACATTCCCGACGTGGGCCGGGCCGAGTTGCTCCCAGAGGGCCGGCTGCTGGAGATCCCGGCTCGTGTACATCTCGTGACTGTATTCCGAAGAGAGGTTCTGGAAGCCGTAGATTCCGTGCTTATCCGGCCACACCCCGGTGGCGATCGACGGCCAGGCGAGTGGCGTCGTCGGCGGGCGAGTGCTCTCGAGTGTTCCGGACGCGCCCTCCTCGCGCATCCGGGCGAAGTTAGGGAGTTCGCCCTCGTCGCTCCATTGCTCGATGAGTCTCCACGGCACGCCGTCGAGTCCGAGCACGAACGCTCGCTCGGAGGGGGTTGTAGATCCGCTCATGATTACGTAGGTGAGACGTCGAAGACGCCTACTGTCCTGCAGGTCGCCCGACGGAGGCTTTGTTATAGAGATGTTTCACGCGGTTCCCGGGCCGGGTCGCACCTGTTCGGTCGGGTTAACCCGTCGGTCGGTCCCGCCGGGACCGCAAGCGGGCGGTAGCCGGCCGTGAACCCGTCGCTTCTCGCCGTCGAGTCTCTCAGGTGATCCATAACAAAGTCATCCCAGAAGGACCGTCCCGATATGAAACGCATTCAACCGTGGTGGGATCTGTGGGCAGCGTCGTAATCTCCCTCGACGCCGAGCTCGGTTGGGGCTTTCACGACCTGGCCGACCCGCCCGCCGAACGGGTCGAAGCGGGCCGTCGCGGCTGGTCGGTCATGGTCGAACTGCTCGAGGAGTTCGACGTCCCGGCAACGTGGGCGATCGTCGGCCACCTCATGCTCGACGATTGCGACGGGACCCACGCCGAGCATCCGGCGCCGGACGGCTGGTTCGAACGCGAGCGAACCGAGTGGGCGGATCGCGACGATCTCCGGTTCGGACCCGACCTGGTGTCGGACGTCCTCGAATCGGACGTCGACCACGAGTTCGCCAGCCACTCGTTCTCGCACGTGCTGTTCGGCCGGCCGGAGACGGACCACGAACTCGCCGTCGCCGAACTCGATCGCTGTCACGAGATCGCGGACGCCTGGGACCAGTCGATCAGCTCCTTCATCTATCCGCGCAACGACGTCGGGCACCGCGACGTCCTCGCCGAGCAAGGGATCGCGGCCTATCGCGGGAAGTCGCCGACTCGTGACGGCGTTCGCGGCGTGTTCGATTCGACGATCCGGGACCAGTCGATGCTGGTCGAACCGTCCGTCGACGAGTACGGCCTGGTCAACGTGCCGGCCTCGATGTTCCTGTTCGGATTCGAGGGTCCGGCGCGGACGGTCGCCGAGTCGATCTGGGAGGATCCGATGGTCGTGCTGGCCCGTCGCGGGATCGAGGAGGCGGCGCGGACGGACGGGATCTTTCACATGTGGCTCCACCCGAATAACCTGACCCACGAGCGAGACGACCGGCGGATGCGAGCGATCCTGTCGCATCTAGAGCGCCAGCGGACGGCGACGGACCTCACCGTCGAGACGCTGGCCGACGTCGCAGAGCGAGTCGCGGGAGCATCGTGTCTCGACGAGCGGGCGACGGTCAGCTGGAGCTAACGGCCGATCGAAATCACCGGAATCAGCCGAAGGGATCCGCTACTCGCCCGAACGAGACGGTACGGCGACGATAACAAAGCACGCAGCCGACCCGTTCTCGGGCAGATGGCACCAGCGTTTCTGAATCGATTGACCGACTCGAGCGCGCTCTCGCTCGGCGTGCTCGGCGTCGGAAACATCGGCATGGTACACCTGAAGTCGGCGGTCGCGATGCCCGACGTCGAGGTCGTCGCCGCCGCCGACGCCGTCCCCGAGAACCGCCAGCGAACCGAACGGGCCGGCGTCCCCCGAACGTACGACGACTACGCGGCGCTGCTCGACGCCGAGGACCTGGACGCGGCGGTCGTCGCCCTCCCGCCGTTTCTCCACGCCGAGGCCGTCGAACGGGCCGCCGAGGCCGGCGTCGACGTCTTCGTCGAGAAACCGCTCGCCAGGTCGACCGAGGAGGCCGACGAACTGCTCGAGACCGCCCGCCAGGCCGACATCTCGGTCGGCGTCGATCACACGCTGCGCTACCAGCCCGATATGGTCGGCGTCAAGGAGGCCTACGACGGGGGCAGCGTCGGTCACGTCCCCTTCGCCTCGATCACCAGGCTCAATGACCATCCGCTCGGCCGGCCGCCCGCCGACGAGGCGCCGCCCGGCTGGCCGCTGGACCCCGACGCCGCGGGCGGCGGGTCGCTGGTCGAACTCGGCGTGCACTGCTTCGACGTCCTCGAGTGGCTGTTCGGCGACCTCGAGATCCGGGACGCCGCGACGGGCAAGACGATCGAGACCGACGTCGAGGACGCCGCGACCGTGCTCATGGAGGCCCCCGAGACGGGAACGACGATCACGCTCCACTGCGGCACCTATCAGTGGGAACAACTCCCCGAGGTCAACACCAGGCTGCGCCTCGAGGGCGTCACGGGAACGATCAGCAACGAGGATCACATGCCCGAGAACTTCTACGCGGGCGCGGCCAAATCCGCCCTCTCGAACGTCGCGAGCCGACTGACGAGCGACGAGCCGGCCGTCTTCGGCCCGACCTTCTACCTCCAGGCCCACTACGACGCCCTGGCCGACTTCTGCGAGGCGGTCCGCGAGGACGAGCGGCCCCCGGTCGACGGGGCGGTCGGCCGGCGCACGCTCGAACTCACCGAGCGGGCGTACGAACTGGCCGCGGCTGACGCCGACGCCGATGGGGTTGCGGACGACGAGGACGCCGACCCCGGGACGCCGGAGGTGACGCTATGAGCGCGGACGCCGACCGGATCCGCGCCGCCGGCGTCGACGCCGCCGACCGCCGCGGCGGCTGGAACCCCGACGTGGACGCTCGGATGGACGCCCTCGAATCGCCGGTCCGTGACGTGTTCGAGGCCGCCGTCGAGTCGGTCGCGGGCGCCGAGCGGATCACGGTCGTCCCCGACGCCCATTACCCGTTCCACCCCTCGTCGGGCATGGTGACCGACCCAGCCGTGGTCGGCTCGATCGTCGCCAGGCTCGAGCGACGAACCGACGCCGACGTCGCCGTCGCCGGCGCCAGCGACGAGCGGATCTCGTTCGACCGAACGGCGGCCTACCTCGGCTACGCGGACCTCCTCGAGCGGTTCGACGCGACGCTCGTCGACCTGGCGGACGACGATCGAGTCGACGAGATCTGCAACGTCGACGGCAGCCCGGTCTCGGTCTCGGTTCCGACTCGCCTGGTCGACGACGCCGTGATCCCCGTTCCCTCGCTGCGGCCGACTGAGAGCGGCCCGGTCGCGGGCGCGATGCGCACGCTCGCGTCGCTCGTCGACTGCGCCGACGAGCCCGAGCGGGTCCCGGTGGCGGCGACGCGCGCCGTCGAGCCCGCCGTCGCCGTCCTCGACGCGACGACCGCCTACGGGGGCGACCCCGTCGCCGCGGACGCGCTGTTCGCGGGCGGGGCTCCCGCCGTCGACGCCGTCGCGACCTCGCTGCTCGGCCGCTCGCTCGACGGCGATCCGGCGCTCGAGCTGGCCCGCGGGCCCGACGCGGAGCCGGTCGCCGTCGAGGGGACCGGGATCGACTTCGACCGGCTCCGGGAGCGCTTGCCCGACGGCGACGTACCGCCCGCGGACGATCCCCATCCGGCCGTCACGACCGCCTACCGCGTCTACGCGGCGGTGGCCGGCGACGCCGTCCCGCCGCAGCTCGAGGGGGGCCGATGACGGTGACGGCGACCGACTCCGAGACGCCCACGGCGGCGGTCACCGGCGCGACCGGGTTCCTCGGCACGAACCTCTGTGAACGCCTGGTCGCCGAGGGCTGGGACGTCCGCGGACTCAGCCGGCCGACCTCCGACCGAGGCGATCTCGCGGGGCTCGATATCGACTGGTACGTCGGCGACCTCTCCGACGGCGAGACGCTGCGGTCGCTCGTCGACGGGGCCGACGTCGTCTTCCACCTCGCGGGGATCGGCCTCTGGAGCGCCGGCCCCGAGACGGTCCGGGAGGTCAACCGCGACGGCACCGCGCGGGTCCTCGACGCCTGCCGCGACGTCGACGCGGGCCGGGTCGTGTTCACCAGCACGGCCGGTACGCGCCGCCCGCAGGGCGATGCCGACGTGGCGGACGAGACGGACCTCGCCGAACCCATCGGCGCCTACCAGGCGTCGAAGGCCGACGCCGAGCGCCTGGTCGACGAGTTCGCCGCCGAGGCCGAGGGCGACGCCGTCACGGTCCACCCGACCTCGATCTTCGGTCCCGGCGACGAGGAGTTCACGGCCCAGTTACTCGCGATGGGCGTCGAGCGAACGATGCCCGCCCACCTGCCAGGTGGCGCGAGCATCGTCGGCGTCGAGGACGTGGTCGACGGCATCGTGGCGGCCGCCGAGCGCGGCGCGAGCGGCGAACACTACGTCCTCGGCGGCGAGAACCTCACCTACAACTGCGCGGTTTCTCGGATCGCCGAGGCCGTCGACGGCTCGCCGGCGCGGATCCGCGTGCCCGCGACGGCCATCCGGGCCGCCGGGCCGGTCGCCGAGGCCGTCGACGCCGTCGCCGGCCGGCGGGTGTTCCCCTTCAACCGGAAGATGGCTAAGCTCGCGACCGAGCGGCTGTTCTACACCTCGCGGAAGGCGCGGGACGAACTGGGCTACGAGTACCGGCCGCTCGAGGAGCACTTGCCGGCCGCGATGGAGTGGTATCAGCAGGAAGTGCGGTAGCGGAGAACCGACGACTCGTTTCGTGGTCGGCGGTACTCTGTCGGTCCGACGCGACTCGCAGTCGTTATCGGCTTACGGGCGCGGCGGGCGGTTCTTCGGTCTCGACGGTGCGATCCGCGACTCGCTCGTAGACCGCGAGCATCCGCTCGGCCGTCCGCTCGATGCTCACCTCGCGGGCCGCCCGGCGACCGTTCGATCGCTCACCGCGTCGGAGGACGTCGATCAGTCCCCTGACCAGGCCCTCGTCGTCCGTCGCGACGCGGGACGGATCGACGCCGGCCAGGCGCTCCCGGACGTCGCCGACGTCGACGGCGACCACGGGAAGGTTACAGGCCAGGGCTTCCTTGACGGAGTTGGGCGACCCCTCGCTATCGGAGGTCAACAGGAGCGCGTCGGCGGCGTTCATGTAGTCCGGCACGGTATCGTGGGCGACGCCGTAGACGGTCCGCAAGCGGACCGGTTCGTCGAGGAGGTTGTCGACCACGGCTACAACGCGCTCGGCCCGCGGGTAGTTCTTCACCTCGCGCGCGGGCGAGTAGGGAAAGAGCACGTCGTAGCCCTCGTCCGCCTCCCAGCCGACGGTCTTTCGGGCACGGGCCTGGGGCTCCGGTCGGAACTTCGCTAAATCGACCCCGTCGGGGATCACCGTGCAGTCGCGGCCGAGCTCCGTCCGCATCTCCTCGGACATGACGACGACTTCGTCGCAGAACGGCGTGCACGCCTTACTGACCGGCGCGATGGGGCCGTGCACGTCCGATCCCCACAGCGAGAGGACGACCGGCTTGCGAAACTGGGCGAGCGCCATCGGTCCCGTCAGCCCGTAGTGAGCGTGGATCAGGTCGTAGCCGTTCCCCGCTTCCCTGACGACCTCCGGGATCGTCCGGAGGTAGTCGGCCGGGCTCCGATCGGTGTCGGCGTCGACCTCGCCGGCCACCGACACCGTCGAAAAGGAGACGCCGCGGTCCTCGAGCGCGTCCATCTGCTGGGTCATGAAGGGGGCATCGGCGTTCGTCGTAAGCGTGAGAACGTGCATCTCGCGTACGAGGGCCGACGTATCGGGGCCGTTTTGTTATCCACAGCGCAGCCCCGCCGACGCGGCGTTCAGGCTTCGTATACAGCCGTTCCCCGTCGACCAACCGACGCGCCGGCGCGGTTTTTCTTCACGTACTCGTACACGTCGATTCCATAGACGCCGGTTTCAGCCCGCGTTCCTCCGTAGTAATGCTATTACAAAGGTTCGACGACGGGTAGCCGGCATCGATGCGGATACTCGTCTTGGCGAACACGCCCGCACACGTCCACCTGTATCGACACGCCGTCGACCGCCTGGCGGCGGCGGGACACGACGTGCTCGTCCTCACCCGAGAATACGCCTGTACGACCGACCTACTCGACTTCTTCGACATGCCCTACCGGGTGTACGGCAGCCACGGAACGGACGAGTTCTCGAAAGTCCAGTTCGCCCGCGAACTGGGCGGCCAGTTCTGCACGATCGGCACCGAAGCGGTCCGGTTCGACCCCGACGTGATCTTCGGTCGAGGGCCGTACGCGGCCTACGCCGGCACGCTCACGCGGACGCCGGTCGTGCTCGTGCTCGACGACGAGCCGGGCGATTTCAATCACACCGTCTCGAAACCCTTCGCCGACTGCATCCTCTCGCCGGCGGTGACTCGCCGGAATCTCGGCGACGACCACTACACCTTCGACGGCTTCAAGGAGTGTGCCTATCTCCACCCCGAGGTGTTCGAGCCGCGCGGCGACGTCCGCGAGTACCTCGACGTCGATCCGGACGAGCCGTACGTTCTGGTTAGGTTCAACGCCCTGGACGCGCTCCACGACGCGGGTCTCGAGGGATTCCGTCCCGAGCAGCGCCGGGACCTGATCGAGCGACTGAGCGAGGCGGCGACCGTCTTCGTCTCCGACGAGGGTGGCGAGCTGAACTTGCGCGAACTCCCCGCGCGCCCCTACGACCTCCACCCCGCCCTGATCCACGACGCGATGGCCGAGGCCTCGCTGCTGGTCGCCGACACCGGCACGATGGCCACGGAGGCCGCCCTGCTCGGCACGCCCGCCTTCCGCTACCGGGGCACCGACGACCACGAGTACGGCGAGTTCCGCGAACTCGAACGCGCCGGCCTGGCGGAGCAGTTCGACGACTACGAGCCGGTCCGGGATCGGTCGCTCGAGGTTCTGGGCGACGAGGACGCGAGCGACCGGTGGCAACAGCGCCGCCGGGAGTACGTCGGTGATCTCGTGAATCTCACCGATCTGCTCGTCGACGTGGCCCGGTCCCGCGGCACGATCGACCGACTCGACGGGTCGACGAAGCGAGTGCTCCAACCGCGGTCGCAGTCGCTGTAGTCCGCGCGGTCGATTCTCGGCGCCCCGTTCCTCAGTGGCCCGTTCGTCCGCTCTCTCCGTCCTCGAGCCGTCGTTCGGAACGACACTTCAATATAATGATCAATAACGAATTACGAAACGCTTTTACCTATATTTGGAAAAGAGCCGATCGACCCCGTTCTATGAGTCTCTCCACGTTCCTCAGTGAACTTTTCTCCGACGCTGATTCCACGACGGAGTCGCCCGAAACGGCGACGGCCGAGGCGTCGGAGCACGGCGACGAGGTTCCCTCAGTCACGGTCGTCCACGAGTGTCGAGACTGCGGGACGAACGTCTCGGTCGGCACGTCCCAGTGTCCGACCTGCGAGAGCGAAGATATCGTGAGCTACTCGATAGACTGAGTCGGTGCTCGTTCGTCGCGGTCGCGATCGTGATCGCGGACCCGCTCCACCGTCGCCTCGCGTTCGTCACACGGACTCTCGAGGCTCTCGTTTTCCTCGGCGTCGAGTCGGATCGCCGTTCCCAGCGAAACGACGCCGAGCAAGGCGGCGACGAACGAGGCGATGCCGCCCGTAAAGCCCTCCTCGCCGCGCGCCGCTCGCGCGGCCGATCCGACCAGGCCGGCCAGGCCGCCGGCCAGGCCGACCGAGCCGGCGGCGTAGTAGACGACGGCGGGGTTGAACGAGCGGGCCACGTACGTGGTCTTCAGCCGCCACAGGAAGCTCCGGAGCAACAGCATGGAGACGTACCGGACGAACGGCACGTACCGAATGCTGCTCTCCTCGTCGCCGTAGACGGCCGTCATCGGGACGTCCGCCACCCGGAAGCCGGCGACGTTGAGGTGGGTCAGGATGTGGTTGAGGAAGCCGTACTGGTCGGTGATCTCGTCGAGGTCGAGCGCCTCGATCGTCTCGACCGAGATGGCGGTGTAGCCGTTCTGTGGGTCGCCGATCGACCAGTAGCCCGAGGCGAACTTCGAGAGCCCGGTGAGCAGGGCGTTGCCGACGAACCGGAACGTCGACATCTCCGCGCGATCCGTGGGGCTAACCAAGCGATTCCCCTTGGCGTAGTCGGCTTCGCCGGTGACGATCGGGTCGATAATCCGATCCAGAATGTCGGGATCCATCTGGCCGTCGCCGTTCATCACCGCGACGACGTCGAGTCCGTCCTCGGCGGCCCGCCGGTAGCCGGTCTTGACCGCGGCGCCGTAGCCGCGGTTCTCGTCGTGGCGGATCGGGACGACGCGCCGCTCGTCGCCGCCGTCGGTGACCGCCAACTCCACTTCGGCGTCCTCGGCGGCCGCCGCCTCGTTGATCCGGTCGGCGACCCGCCGGATCACGTCCCAGCTCTCGTCCGGCGAGGCGTCGTCGACGGCGTAGATCCGGTCGACGTAGTCGGGAACCGTTTCGATGACGCGGCCGACGAACGCCGCCTCGTCGTAGGCCGTGACGACGACGCCGATCTGTTTGCCCTTATACATCCTCGCCTCCGTCGGTGGTCACGTCCATCGGTCCCGAGTCCGGGTCCGGGTCCGACTTCGATCCCGATTCCGAGCCGGGGCCTCCGGTATCGGCTCCGACGGCTCCCTCGCGCGCCCCTCGTGGCGGCTGCCCGTCGCTCGCTCCCGCGAGATCGTACTCGCGGTGGTCGGTCTCCGCGAGGTCGACCGCGTCGCGGCCGTCGACGACGACCATCGACTCGAGGCTCGCCCAGTCGATCCGGTCGAACTCCTCGTGGGGCGTGACGACCACCGCGGCGTCGAACGACTCGTCCGCCAGGCCGTCGATCGCGACGGGGCGCGCGCCGTAGTCGGCCGGATCGACCAGCGGATCGACGCCCGCGACGTCCGCGCCGCGCTCGTCCAAGGCGTCGATGATCCCCAGCGCCGGCGAGGCGCGGGTCTCCTCGACGCCGGGCCGGTACGTGATCCCGAGGACGACGACCGACGCGTCCGCCAGATCGGTCCCCGTCCGATCGAGTTCTCCCTCGAGCCGGTCGACGACGACCGACGGCATCTCGTCGTTGACCCGGCGAGCGGTCCGCGTCACGGCCATCGGCTCCTCGGTCCGGCCGAGCAGGAAGTGCGGGTAGTAGGGGATGCAGTGGCCGCCGACGCCCGGACCGGGGTCGTGGAGCTGGCACATCGGCAGGTCGTTGGCCGTGTCGATCGCCTCGCGCACGGAGATGCCGAGCTCGTCGGCGAGCCGGCCGAGTTCGTTCGCCAGGCCGATGTTGACGTCGCGGTAGATCCCCTCGAACACCTTGACCGCCTCCGCGGTCGTCGCGTCAGAGACGGGGTGGACCTCGTTGTCCGAGAGCTCGTCGTAGACGATCGATGCGACGCGGGTACTTTCGTCGTCGACGCCGCCGACCACTTTCGGATACGCGCCGCGGATGTCCTGCAGGGCGCGGCCGCTCGACGTCCGCTCGGGGCAGAACGCGAGCCCGAACTCGTCGGTCGCCAGGCCGCTCTCGCTCGCGAGATGGGGCTCGAGCACGTCCCGGCAGGTCCCCGGCGGGAGCGTCGACTCGGCGATCACCAGGTCGCCCGGGGAGAGCCCGGCCGCGATGTCGTCGGCGACCGACTCGACCGTCGCCAGGTTCGGAGTATCGTTCTCGTCGAGCAGCGTCGGGACGATGACGACGTGGACCCTGGCCTCGGCGGCCGCGTCCGGTCCCTCGGTCGTCGCCTCGAGCCGGCCGGCGGCGACCTGCTCGGCCACCAGGTCGTCGAGCCCGGGTTCGCCGACGACGTGGCTCTCGCCGCCGTTGATCGTCTCGACGACGGCGGGATCGACGTCGACGCCAATGACGTTCCCCGTCGTCTCGGCGTAGACCGCCGCGAGCGGGAGCCCCATCTTGCCGAGCCCGTAGACGGCGACCGGAATCTCGCCGTCGGCCAGGCGCTCGCGCTGGCGATCCGCGGGGAGGGCGGCGTCGTAGAGACCGCCGTCGGTGTCGGCGTCGGCGTCGGCGGCTGCCGCGGATCCGTCGGTCGGAGTCGGAGCGTCAGCCGTCACGCTTCCACCTCCTGTTCCCGCTCTCGGTCCCGCTCGGGAGAGCGTTCGTCATCGGGCGTCTCGTCCGTCGGCCCCGACGCGAGCCGGTCGATCAGCTGGACCGTCTCGAGGGCCGCGATGCCGTCCTCGGCGGTGACCTCCGGCTCGGACGCAGTCCGAGCCGCCTCGACGAACGACTCGAGTTCGTACCGCAACGGCTCGCCGGTGTCGACGTGGGGCCGCTCGACGACGCTCTCGTGGCGGTAGCGGGGTTGGCCGTCGTCCGAGAGGTACTCGGGGTAGGAATCGCGGTGGATCAACACGGACTGGTCGAGGTAGTCGACCTCGACGAAACACTCGCGGGCGGTCACCGCGAGCCGGCGCACCTTCTTCTGGGTGACCCGGCTCGCCGTCAGCGTCGCGACCGCGTCGTCGTACTCGACCGTCGCGGTGGCGTACTGCCCGTCGTCGGTTCCCATCGCGGCGACCGAGTGCGGCCGATCGTCGAGGATCGATCCGACGACGTCTACGTCGTGGACCATCAGGTCGTGGACGACGTTGCCCGGTGCCATCCGATCGATCGGCGGGCCGAGCCGCTCGGCCTCGATGCTGATCACGTCCAGGTCGTCGATCAACTCCTCGATCGTCTGAACCGCGGGGTTGAACCGCTCGATGTGGCCGACCTGAAGGACCAGGCCCGCCTCGCGCGCCTGGTCGGCCAGGCGCCGGCCCTGTTCGACGGTCTCGGCGATGGGCTTCTCGACGAGAACGTGGACGCCGGCGTCGAGACAGGTCGAGACCGTCTCGTAGTGGGCGTGGGTGGGGACGGCCACCGTCACGACGTCACAGCGGTCGAGCAGCGTCTCGAGGTCGAGTGATTCGGTCCCGTACTCGCCGGCGACCCGATCGGCGACCGACTCGTCGTGATCGGTGACGCCGGCGAGCTCGACCCGGGGCAGTCCGGCGTAGACGCGCGCATGGTTCTCGCCCATGGAGCCGACGCCGATGACGCCGGCTCGGAGCTGTGCTTCGGTCGCTGATTCGGTCGTCGCGTCCGCTTTCGGATCCGTGCTCATTGAGTGGTGAAGTGGTCTCGCACTGCTTCGACGACAGTTCGGCTGTCGCGCTCGGAGAGGTTCGGGTGAACGGGGAGGGAGAGGACCTCGTCGGCCGCCCGCTCCGCCGCCGGAAGCCGCGCCGCCGCCGTGCTGATCGTCTCGTAGGCCGGCTGGTGGTGGATCGGCGTATCGTAGTAGACGCCGGTTCCGACGTCGCGCTCCGCGAGGGTCGCCTCGAGGGCGTCCCGGTCCTCGGTCCGGACCGTGTACTGGTGGTAAACGTGGCGGTAGCCGGTCGGTTCCGTCGGCGTCTCGAGCGGGAGGTCGGCCAGGCGATCGTCGTAGAAGTCGGCGGTCTGGCGGCGCGCGCGGTTGAACGCCGAGAGCTGCTCGAGTTGTACGCGACCGATCGCCGCCGCGATGGAGGTCATCCGGAAGTTGTGCCCGAGATCGACGTGGTCGTAGCCGCCGGTCCCGCTCACGTCGCGGCCGTGGTTGACGTAGCTCGCGGCGCGCTCGGCGACGTCGTCGCGGTCCGTGACGATCATCCCGCCCTCGCCCGTGGTCATGTTCTTCGTCGGGTAGAACGAGAAGCAGGCCGCGTCGCCGAATCCGCCGACGCGCGTGCCGTCGACGGTCGCCCCGTGGGCTTGGCAGGCGTCCTCGACGACGAACAGGTCGTGCTCGTCGGCGATTTCACAGAGGGCCGGCATGTCCGCGGCCAGGCCGTAGAGGTGGACGGGAACGATGCCGACGATGTCCTCGCGCTCGGCGAGCACCCGTTCGACGTCGGCCGGGTCCAGCGTGTACGTCTCCGGATCGACGTCGGCGAAGACGGGTTTGCCGCCGGCCAGGCGGATGGCGTTCGCGCTCGCGACGAAGGAGAACGGCGAGGTGATCACCGCGTCGCCTTCCTCGAGCCCGATGGCCTCGAGGGCGGCGTGGAGCGCGGTCGTCCCGTTCGACGTTGCGACCGCGTCGTCCGTCCCGCAGTAAGCCGCGAATTCCTCCTCGAAGGCCCTGACTTCCGGCCCGTCCGCGAGCCGGCCGTCCTCGAGGACCGCCTGCACCCGCCGGACGGCGTCGTCGCTGAGTTCGGGATCGGCGATCGAGACCGACGTCACCTGTTCGACGTCGGCCGCTTCGTCCACGCCGGCGTCGGCGTCGACACCGCCGTCGGTCTCGGGGTTCGGCTCGGTGTCGGTCATGCGAGCTGGTTCGCTCCGTCGAGCGGTTCCGGGAGCGACTGCACGGTCGCCGGCGTCCCGACGGCCAGGCTGTTCGGTGGCACGTCCTCGGTAACGACGGCGCCGGCCGCGACGAACGCGTTTTCGCCGACGGTGACGCCGGGCAGCAGCGTCGCGTTCGCGCCGATCGACGCGCCGTCCTCGATCGTCGGCCCCTCGAGTTCGGTGTCGGCCCGAATCGGGTACTCGTCGTTGGTCAGGACGGCGCCGGGGCCGACGAAGACGTTGCTCCCGATCGTCGTCTGGGTCGGCACGTAGACGTTCGTCTGGATGCTGACGTGCGAGCCGATCGTCGTCTGGCCGTCGATGACCGTCTTGGTTCCGACGAGCACGTCGTCGCCGATGGTCGTTCCCTCGCGGACCAGGACGTCGTGGCCCGTCGAGAACTCGTCGCCGATCGTCACGTCGCCGTAGACGATCGACCCGGTTCGAATCGTCGCGTCGTCGCCGATCCGAGTCGGCGCGTCGAACTCGCCGTAGCCGACCGTCGCCCCGTCGTCGATGGTACAGCCGTCGCCGCGGACGACGTCGCGCACCGTTTCGCTCATCGATGGTCACCTCGGTCGCCGCGGCCGTGGTCGCCCCAGCTCCCGCTCGAGCGACCGCGATTCGCTATCGTCGCACGTGTTCGAACCGCTAATCGGCGTCGTGGTCGGTCGCGTATTCGTTTCATAGCTAATCGATACCCGCGTGGGCAATCATGCTGATACAGCCGGTAACGACGCTTTGTTATCCCCGCCCTGAGCGTCCTGTAGCCACGAACTACAGCGCCATCGAGACGCCGATCCCGCGACCGTCGCGCGACACCCGGTCGCGCTCCCCATCGATCGATCGGGGTGGGTTCGATTCCCGAAATATTGGCGTAGACGTCTGTCACGGACGCTAACAGGTACAATTCCCTTTCGCGCGGGTAGCCGAGTGATAGTAAAGGGTCACAGTCTGGGAGTCGGTGCTGTGAGCTATCCGACCACGCCCGACCCCGCTCCAGACCGCGGGGAACGGACGCGGAACGCCAGCGGATACGACGAGGACACGCATGACTGACATCGAACTCACGCAGGCCGAACTGTTCGACGTGTTCAGCAACGCACGTCGACGCCGAACGGTCCAATACCTGAAACGACAGGGCGGCTCCTGTGATCTCGCACCGTTAGTCGAGCAGGTCGCCGCCTGGGAGAACGATACCAACCCCGACGATGTCACCCGCACCCAGCGCCGGCGGGTCTACATCTCGCTGTACCAGACCCACCTGCCGATGCTCGAGGACCACGGGATCGTCGATTGGGATCCAGACGGCCACGAGATCGAACTCCTCCCGAGCGAGGAACGGTTCGAACCGTACCTCGATCGCCACCTCGAGGATCGGTGGGAGTGGCACCGACTCTACGCGGCCGTGACGGCGCTCGGCGCCGTCGGGTTCGCGCTGACCTGGCTCGCAGTCGGCCCGCTGACGACGGCCCTCGCGCCGATCGTCGCGCTGGCCCTCTGCCTGGCCGTCCTCGTTCTCTCGGCGGCACAGCACGTCTCACGCCGCCCCGATCTGACCCTTCCGCTCGGCTTTGCGAGTCGGTAGGCTCCTCCCACACTCACCGTCCCCGTCGTCGCCTTTTCCGTCCCGAGTCGGTTCTCTCCCGCTCTTTTTGGCCGTCATTCGGCTCGTCGTACCCGATACGCTCGTCCGTCCCTCTGCGATCCGAAGCCGAGCGAACTAGTGCCCAGTCGAAACGATGAGGGCCACTGACCGATAAGCGGAACACACATGGCCGCTGTGGACACGGACCCCTCGACCCTGTACGTCGTTCGGAACGAGGTCGACGCCGACTGCGAGTACCACTGCGACGCGGTCGCGTCGCGGTTCCCGGCCGCCGACGAGGTGGATTTCGTCGCGGGCGAACGGATCCCCCTCGACGACGCCGACGGCGTCGTCCTCACCGGCAGCACCGCGGCCGTATACGAATCCGAGCGCCGGCCGTGGATCGACGACCAGGCGACCCTCGTTCGCGAACTCGTCGACCGCGAAATTCCCACGCTCGGCGTCTGCTTCGGACACCAGATCGCGAACGCGGCACTCGGCGGCACCGTCGAGCACGTCGGAACGACTGCGCGGCTCGTCGAGGCGACGCTCGCCGACGAGCCGCTGTTCGAGGGAGTCGCTCCGGTCGTCCCAGCCCTTCACGGCGACGCCGTGACCGAGCCGGGTGCGGAGATGGAGGTCATCGCCTCGGCGGACCACGCCCGCGTGTTCGGCACGCGCCACCGCTCGGCCCCGCTGTGGACCGTTCAGTTCCATCCAGAAGTTACCGCTGCCCTCCGGGACCGTCTCGTCGAAGACTTCGGCTGGGAGCCGACGGCGTTCTCGTTCGACGACGTCTCCGCGGACCGCATTTTCGAGCACTTCGACCGATTCGTCGCGGAGGCGACGCCCTGATCGGATCGGTTCCTCCGGCGTCCCCGCCGATACCGACGCGATTTCCGTCGCCTGGTCTCCTGTTCCGCGCCGCCGCCGCCTCGTCCAGTCGCCTACTCGTCCGCCTCGCCGCCCGTCACCGTCACCCAGAAGTGGGTCTCCTCGGCGGCGTTCTCGTTCGTGGGAGTGGCCGGCGGCTCGTCGTGATAGAGCAACACGCTGATGCGGACTGTTTCGCCTGGCGCCGCCGTCGGCGCGATCGACCGTTCGCCCGTTCCCGTCGCGCCGTCGGACACGCTCGCGTCGATGCGTCGCAACTCCGCGCGCTCGGTCACCTCGCCGTCCTCGCTGACGACCTGCTCCTGGACGACGACCGTGTAGTCGCGGTCCTCGCCCTCCTGATTCTCGATCGCGATCGTGACCGGGATCGACTCGCCGGATTCCACCTCGCCGGGGAGGTTCCCGGCGACCAACTCGCCGTCGTCGGC
Organism: Natrinema salifodinae; assembly: GCF_900110455.1. NCBI lineage: Archaea > Methanobacteriati > Methanobacteriota > Halobacteria > Halobacteriales > Natrialbaceae > Natrinema > Natrinema salifodinae. The sequence continues at coordinate 402,189 of NZ_FOIS01000001.1, forward strand.
CTCGCTGTAGAGCGCGAGTTCGGTGAAGCCGCCGGCCGACACGGGGAACAGAAAGCCCACGAGCAAGGCCCCGGCCGCGGTCGCGATCGCCAGCACGAGCACGATCGACGAGACGGTCGCGACCGCGCCTTCGTCCCGGCGGAGCCGCCGGACGCCCGCCGTCAGCGAGACGGTAAAGCGCTCGGCGGCCGGCGTTCGGAGCCGTCGTACGGCACCGAGCTGTGCGACAGCGACCGTGACGAGCGCGAGCGCCGCCGCGATCGACGCGGTCGTCAGCCCCCACGACGTCAGCGGCAACGCCAGGACGACCGCCGGCACGATCGCGATCGAGAGGACGAACGCCAGGCCGAGATGTTCGACGGTATCGATCCCGCGGGGATGGGTCGCCGTCGCCGCCGTTGCGGTCTCCCGCGCGTCGCGCTCGCCGGCCGGAAACAGGACCGAGACGAGCGCGTAGCCCGGTAGAAACAATGCGAGCGGGAACGTCGCGAACAGCCGCGGCCCGCCGTCGACCCCGCCAGCCGTCGCGACCAGATACGCGAGCAAAGCGCCGACCGAGACGGCCGCGAGATCGATCGGGTAGCGGCGAACGACCGCGAATCGAGTCAAGGTGCCGGTTTCGTGGCTCATCGCTGCTCCACCGTCGTTCGCTGCTCGAGAGCCGATCGACCGACGAACAGTACGGATCCCATTCTCGTCCGGTCGCTACACTCTCACGTGCTTTGTTATGACCGCGTTACCGAGTGCGACCGGACGGCCGGGCGGCTGTGCGGGCCCGAGTAGGCCGCGGAATCGGGCCGAGAACGTGATCGGAATCGGGACTGTGACTGTGGCAGAATCCGGGATCGAGATCGGAGCCACGCCTGGCGATCGCTGGCGACGGTCGCTCACCGCGTTTCGTCGCCGCGAGTTCGATCGCGTCAGAAATCGACGTACTGCTCCTCCCACTCCCGGCGCTCTTCGATCTGCTGTCGACCGGCATCAGTGATCGCGTAGTAGTTCGTTCGCCTGTCGAGTTGTCCCTTCTCGACCAGTTCCTTGTTGACGAGCGTGTCCAGATTAGGGTACAGTCGGCCGTGATTGATCTCCGAACTGTAGTACTTCTCGACCTCGTCTTTGACGGTCTGTCCCGACGGTCGGTCAGCGCCCGCGATCACGTACAACAGATCACGCTGGAAGCCGGTCAGATCGTGCATTGCTCAATCACAGTGACCGTTCCAGTGAGTAGATATTTGTTATCCGTATCATACAGGATTGTCCCAGTTATTTTAAGCAATGTTACCGAACCGAAACGGACAGTTCCGGTGACGGTCACTCGCTGGTGGGGAAGTCCATCGTCCGCAGTCCAAATGAGCAGTCACTTATCTGAAACGAAACGGACGGCGCGACCGTTCGCAGACCTAATTTCGATCACGCTCGGATTAGTCCTCGGTATCCGAGACGGCAACTTCGATTCCGTCCGCGCCGATCCGAACGTGGAGGACGTCGACGGTCGCCTCGTATGCGGTCGTGTGCGACCCGTCGTCCTCGAACCGCACGCATTCCGCGAGGAGATCGCTCTCGAGGAGGTTGTTGATTCGTCGGTACACGGTGGCTGACGAACTGTCCGTTCGCTTCGTCAGTTCCTTCGCCGTCTTCGGGCCCTCGCTCGTCGCGATAAGGATCGTCCGGGCACAGTCGTCTCCGAGGACGTCGAGCTGGGCAGACGGGTCGGCAGTCGACTCCGATCGAGTGTTACTCGCTTGCGTTGACATAGTCGTGGTCACCTGGTGGGGCAGGTCCGTTCGATCTCCGTGAGCGGTGACGATTCGGAACAGCGGGGAAAGACTACCACTGTCCGAGAGGCACCGTTACATTCCGGCACGACGATCGGTAAGCGATAGTGGTATTTTATAACGATGTACCTTATTCACTGCCGCCAGTTCGTTCCGTGAGGTAAGATCGTATTTCGATCGAGAAACTACTGCTTTAGACCGGCTTGCGAAGCGATCAACTCGCTGTTTGACGACCCAAGACGCCCCAATACGAGTGAATTCGGATTGAGGTCGTTTGTTGGCTGATTATCGATTCGGTCTACTTTCGGCCTATTTGGGCATTCTCACCGGCTCCAGAGGCCAGAAATAGGCTGTTTCCAGCTTTCCGAGTGCACGTACCGGGTGAACGGTCTCCGTCCTTTATTCGCATCTGCTCCCCTCGGTACGATGATGCCCGGACGAGCCCCACCGACACAGGACCGCTGTCCGCGGGCCGATCGGCGGCGCATCAGTTCGTCGCTCGTCCGAGTACACCCCCACAAACCATGACCCCTCAACAGCAAGACTGGAAGCCCATGGAATCGTCGACGGCCGGCGCTCGCTGCCGAAACTGTGGCACGCACGTGACACAGCAGTTCGCTCGCGTCTTCGGTGACAACGGTGACGTCGTCCACGGCTGTCCATCCTGTACAACCTATCGGGAGATGCAGTCCGGCGGCCATCTCCCCGGAAGCCGATAACTGATCCGGTCCCGACACCGGTATTCGCGTCGCTTACACACGTCATCGTTTTCTGTCGCCCCGACTCAGTGACCGGCAGCCGTCGCCGTCGTCACCGAGGGGTGTCGTCGATCGTCGCGGCCGCGACGCGTGCGTCATCGTCCGTTCTCCCCTATTTTCCCCTTCTTCCCCGCTCTGTCCAACCCGGCGTCCATCGCCTGCTCGTTACTCCCGCGTCGTGCCAGCGTCGCAATATCGCGACGAGGTACTGCGAACCGTCGGTGACCCAACAGCGCGGTTAATTGTATCCTCCCCTTACGGCGATGCTCGCGTCCCTCGATTTCACCCGCCGAAACGGACGATGGCGTAACCTGCAAAAGTTAAAGTTAGTGGTGGGAGAAGTTGGGGTACATGGTCACTGGTGGTGGACTGCCCCTCGAGAACTCTCCCCCTGTCTCCCCGATCGATGTCAGTTCAAACGGACAGAACTGAACCGCTCGAGGAGAGCGAGGTGTTTCACATCCTCGGTAACGATAGGCGGCGGGCTATCGTGCAGTTGCTCGCGAACGAAGGCGGCCAGGTCGACGTCTCCGACGTCGCGAGCGAGATCGCTGCCACCGAATCCGACACCACGCCCGTCCCGAACAACCTCTACAAGAGCGTCTACGTCTCACTCCAACAGACGCATCTCCCCCAGCTCGAGGAGGACGCCGTGATCGAGTACGACTCGGAGGCGAAGACGATCCGGCCTGGCCGGCACTTCGACGACGTGCTCCGGTACGTCGACGGTCACAACGACGATCATTCGCAGGTCCTTCAACTCCACCTCGGGCTCTGCGTTCTCGGACTCGCGGTCATCGCGCTGGCCGGACTCGGCGTTCCGGTCGTCTCCGCGATCGATCCCGTGCTCTCGAGCGTCCTGGTGTTGCTCGCCGCCGGCGCCAGCAGCCTCTATCAGCTCCTCGCCTGAGTCTCGGCCCGCCTCCCCTCACGAGCGACCCGCTTCGCCGCTCTTGCACTTTCCGCCGCTACGAGCGTTGGCCAGGCCGTGACGTGCGTCTCGTCTGCGTGCTGAACTCACCGAAAGAAGATCGCCGCTGTATTCGCGACGACGGGAAAAGACGCGCCGTCCGTTGGAGCCGATGCGTTCGTCGGTGGCGGTGCGATAGTCGAGGCCGTTAGGCCGCGACGTGACCGATCGACGACTCAACGTCGCCGTTCGTCAGATCATCGTCACCGTTGTCGGTCTCGTTGGTTTCGTCGGTCTCGATCTCTTCTCCCTCAGTTAGTTCGATGGTCGCGACCTGACCGGACTGTTCGGTCAGTACCATCTGGATGTACGACCCGGGCGAGAAACTGCTCGTGTTGACCTGGAACTCGACGTTCGCGCTCTCGCCGCTTTCGAGCGTCACTTCCTCCCCGGTGACGAAGTCACCGTTGAGCCGGAACTCGACGGATTCGGTCCGTTCCTCATCCGTCGGATTCTCGATAGTTGCCGTCGCGATGAGCGGTTCACCGACTGCGACTTCCTCGGGCGCGTCGAATTCACTCACGACGAAGGACTCGGCCGTCACCTCTCCGTCGATCTCTTCATCGACATCGTCGGTCACGTTCTCGTCTTCGGTCGGCTCTTCGTCGGCGGGTTCGTCTTCGATGGCGTCAGTTTCGTTGTCCTCAGCAGGTTCTTCGTCCTCCACCGGTTCCTCGTCGACCGGCTCTTCATCGACATCGTCGGTCACGTTCTCGTCTTCAGTCGGTTCTTCGTCCTCCACCGGCTCTTCATCGACATCGTCGGTCACGTTCTCGTCTTCAGTCGGTTCTTCGTCCTCCACCGGCTCTTCATCGACCGGCTCTTCATCGACGGGTTCGTCCTCAACTGGTTCTTCGTCGACCGGCTCTTCTTCAATCGGCATTTCATCGCCATCTTCGAGCACAACGAAGACGGTCGCCTCTTCGATGGTGATCTGGATTTGGTGACCGTCGCCCGCTTCGTCGCTCGCGCGGTCATCGTCTCCGTCCACATCGTCTTCGACGGGAGCGACGTCAGTATCGTCCGTCTCGTTCGTCTCGTTCGTCTCGTCTCCGATTCCGGCGGCCGTGTCGTTGTCCGCAGTTTCGGTGTCGGTATCGACATCGAGACCGTCGTCGGTCTCGTTATCGTCAGTCGGCTCTTCCGCAGCCGATTCGTCCCCGAACATACCGAGGTGGCCAAGTGCGCCGTCAGCGCCCTGGATCTCGAGGTTCTCGACGGAGACGGTGATCGCCACATTCTCGAAGGACAGATCTCGGTCGCCGAACTCGGCTTCGGCATCCGTAGCGCTCTCGTTATCGTCAACCGGTCCGTCTTCGACGGGCTGCTCGTCGACCGGCTCTTCGTCAAGGTCGGTTTCGTTATCCTCGCCGTCTTCGATCGGCTGCCCCTCAACGGGTTCGTCCTCGACGCCGTCAGTTTCGTTGTCCTCGCTTGGTTCGGCGTCGAGGCCGTTGTCAGCGGCCTCGTCCTCGCCGAACATGTCGTCCTGAGAGTCGTTGAGTTCGTCCTGCGTGACCAGGTGGACGTTGAGCTGTTCGACGATGACGTTGATCGTTAGTTCGTCGGCCGCGGCGGGCTCTTCATCGACCGGTTCTTCCGCAACGGGTCCTTCGTCGACGCCGTCGGTCTCGTTGTCGTCGATCGGCTGCTCGTCGACCGGTTCTTCGTCGACCGGTTCTTGAACGACGTCGCCGGTTTCGTTATCCTCGGTCTCGTTGTCCGCGACCGGTTCTTCATCGACGGTATCGGTTTTGTTCTCGTCGACCGGCTCTTGAACGACGTCGCCGGTTTCGTTATCCTCGGTCTCGTTGTCCGCGACCGGTCCCTCGTCAGTCCCATCGACGGAGACCACTGCGTCGTCGGTCACCGGCTCGTCGTCGGCCGTGAGGAACGGCCCGTCAGCCTGGCCTTCGGTCTCGACGAAGTCGTACTCCTGGTTGTCGTTCGTGTCGCGATGCGGCATCGCGATCAGCGTTTCATCCTCCTCAAGCGGCTCGTCGAGGGTGACCTCGACGTTCTCGTGGGCCCCCGCTTCGAGGTATGCCGACGTGCCGATGACGCTCTCGAAGGCGTCACCCACCAGAAGGCTACTATCGTGGATCGTCACGAAGCCCCCGCTCGCCATCGAGACGTTTTCGACGACGACCGTCTCACCGTCGGTCGCCTGGTCTTCAAACGTCACGTACGCGGACTGTTGCTCGCCGTCGTCGGCGACAGACTCGTTTTCGAGTCCGTCGTCATCGTCTGCCGTGGCGTTTTCGACGTCTCCGTCATCACCTACCGGTCCGTCCGTCGTCTCGTTGTCCGTTTGGTTCTGGTCGACCTCGTCGCCTTCGACCTCGTCGCTCTGCTCGACGGTCCCAGCGCCCGCCGCCGCTGTGACCATCGCCCCGCTCGAGCAGACGAGCATCAAGGCGACGACAAGTGTGAGTAACTGATTGCGTGCGTTCATGGTTGCCGTAGAGGCATCCGTTTTGTCGTGATTTCCGGGGATAAACCGGCAGAACCATTACGCATAGAAATCGGATACTACGGCCAACGCGGGGCGTATTCAGTCGCTCGTTCGATCGCGGAAAACAACGATTGCTGATAGGAATGGCCCGGCTCGATCCGTTGTCAGCGTCGGTGACAGTGGCAGCAGTAGAAACAGTGCGAGCACCGCGACTGACACTAGTCGTCGTTGGCTTGCTCCGGTGACTTCGAAGCCGTCGGCTCGTGTCCCGGCAGACAGACCAGGTTCTCCCGCCCGAGGCGGAGTTTCGTGATCTGGTCGTCTTCCTCGAGGTCGGCGAGCAGCCGGCTGACCTTCGCTTTCGACCAGTCGACGGAGTTGACGATGTGTGACTGTTTCATTCGACCGCCGTTATCCTGGAGGAGTTGCCGAACCCGTTCCCGATCGGTCATAAACTCCTCGCGGTCCGGTTCCCGATCGGCGGCGAGCGAGTCCGGCTCCTCGTACCGGTTGCGAGCGACGAGGATCCCGCCGAGAAGCGCGAGCGCGAACATCCCCACGAGGGCAGCGAGGTGCGCGCCCCCCTCCAGTTGGAGCGGCCGGACGGCGGTCGATTCCGCGACGATTTCGGACGCGATCGCTCCGTTAGTCGATGGCGCGAGCGTCTCGACGGACGTGGCAACTCGGTGAAGGGAGCTCATGGCGCCTGGAGAGGGTTCTCGTTCACTCGATTCACGTCCTGTACCGTCGTGGCCGCTCTACAAATCGCTTTTTATCGGACATGGACTGTTAGCATTTTAGCTGTATTTCACGATGAGCGTTAATTCAATTCAACCGATATATCGCCGCGGACGGTGAGCAAGTTCACGGTGGGTCCACGCCGACTCAGTCGCTCCCTAGCGGGGGCGGAACGGCATTGGCCGTGATCGAGACCGGACCGGGAAGACAGTCGCTGGTCATGGTATGGGAACCCTTTGTTCGACGAGCCGAATAAACTCGACCGGACGTTCGAAATGGTTAGCGCGGATTCACTCCGGATTTAGCCGGTAAGTGATCGCTTCGATGATGTTTCGGTAGGTGAACAGATGCGGAATACGTCGTTTCACTGCCGCCCGGCCCCCATTTCTCACCGACCGACCGTCCGACATCGTTCGATGGCCAGGCGCGGGCGGCGCGCCGTCTGCCGTCGGGATGGCTGCCGGACTCGACGGGCGTCAACTGTACTGATTCGATTCGAGCGTAGGGCTCGGGTCCTCTCCGGTCGGCGCCGGCCGGGCATCGGACTCGCTGACCAGCGATCGAAGGCCGGACTCGAGACCGACGCGAGCCTCGAACCCGAGTTTGCGATCCGCCTTCGACGTATCCGCGCCGCTGTGTCTGATGTCGCCTGGCCTGGCGTCGCGGTGGACGATCGGCGAGGACGAGTCGGTCACGTCCCGGATCGTCTCGGCGAGTTCGAGGACGGTCGCGCGCTGGCCCGTCCCGATGTTGTACGCCTCGCCGACCGCGTCGGTCGTCGCCGCTCGCAGGTTCGCGCGGACGACGTCGCTGACGTGGACGAAGTCGCGGCTCTGCTCGCCGTCGCCCTCGACCGTGATCGGCTTGCCCGCCCACGCTTGCTCGAGGAACGTCGAGATGACGCCGCTGTAGGGGCCCTGCTGGCGCGGTCCGTAGACGTTGAAGTACCGCAGCGCGACGGTCGGAAGGTCGTACAGGTCCTCGTAGAGGCGCGCGTACTGGTCGAGTGCAAGCTTCTGGACGCCGTAGGGGGAGGTGGGCGCCGTCGACGCCGTCTCCGGCACCGGTAGCTCGTCGGGATGGCCGTAGACGGCCGCGCTCGAGGCGAGGACGACCCGGGCATCCTCCTGGCGGGCCTGTTCGAGAACGAGCAGGCTCGCGTCGAGGTTCGTGCGGTTGCTCTGGCGCGGTTCGTCGACGCTCCGGGAGACGCTGACGACCGCGGCGTGGTGGAAGATCACGTCGACGCCGCGGGCCGCTTCCTGCAGCGCCATCGGGTCGCGCACGTCGCCCTCGATGACCGTCACGTCGTCGGGGAGGTTCGCTCGGTCGCCGGTCGAGAAGTTATCGAGGACGCGTACCTCGTTCTGCGGGATCAGCGCCTCGACCAGGTGACTGCCGATAAAGCCCGCACCGCCGGTCACGAGTATCGTCGTATCGCGGATCGCTGGCGAATCCATTGCCACGTTCCACCACCCCCTCGCTGTTTAGTATTCGATCGGTACCTCGGGGTATACGGCACCTACGGAGCGAACGCGCGATATCTGACCGGCGGCGGATTCGATCGACGGTTCCTGTGTCGCGAGGAAGCAGCGGGGTTCAGGAATGGGGAAGCTATATGCGCGGTCCTCGGCAATGCCACGGCAATGACCGTCGAGCTCGTCGTGCGCAACTGCACCGTCGTCACGCCCGCGGATCGGACGCCCGACGCCGGCGTCGCCGTCGAGGACGGAACGATCGTCGCCGTCGGCCGGAGCGACCGTCTCCCCGACGCGGACCGCGTCCTCGACGCCGAGGGGATGGTCCTGGTCCCCGGGATCGTCGACTGTCACATTCACAACCGGGAGCCTGGCCTCGAGTACAAGGAGGACTGGGAGTCCGCGACCAGAGCGGCCGCGGCCGGCGGCGTGACGACCGTCGTCGGGATGCCGAACACGGACCCGGTCATCGATCGGCCCGAGCACCTCGAGTTGAAGTTCGAGCGCGGCGAGACTTCGGCCCACGTCGACTTCCAGAGCTACGCGGTCGTCACGAGCGAGAACCTCGATCTGATCCCCGACATCGACGAGGCCGGCGCGCTCGGCTACAAGATCTTCCTCGGCTCGACGGTCGGCGACGTCCCGCCGCCGAGCGACGGCGAGATCCTCGAGGCGATGGAGCGGATCCGCGAGACGGGCAAGCGGCTCGGCTTCCACGAGGAGAACGGCGAGATCATCGACCACTACACGGAGCAGTTCAAAGCAGAGGGGCGGAACGATCCGATCGATCACTCCCACTCCCGGCCGGTGATCGCCGAGCGGGAGGCCGTCGAGCGGATGATCACCTTCGCCGAGGAGACCGGCGCGAAGGTCCACATGTTCCACGTTTCGTCGGGGTCGGCCGCCGAGGCCGTCGCCCGCGGCAAGGACCGCGGCGTCGACGTGACCGCCGAGACGACGCCTCATTATCTCTGGTTTACCGAGGAGGTCATGCGCGAGAAGGGGAATCCAGCCAGAATTCAGCCACCGATCCGGGACGCCGAGGAACAGGAGAAACTCTGGGACGTCGGCATCGAGCAGGGTGCGATCGATTGCATCGCGACCGATCACGCGCCCCACACCCCCGAGGAGAAGAAGGTTGACGACCCGTTCGGAAACACCTGGGACGCGATCTCGGGGTTCGTCGGTCTGGAGACCGAGGTGCCGGTCATGCTCACGTTCGTCGATCGAGGCCGGTTCACGCTCGAGGAGTGGGTCCGCCGCCACTCGACGCGGCCCGCCAAGGTCTGGGGCATGTACCCGCAGAAGGGGTCGCTCCAGGTCGGTACCGACGCCGACTTCACCATCGTCGATCCCGACCTCGAGTGGACCCTTGAAGATCGGACGGACCTACACTCGAAGAACTGCGTGACGCCGTTCGAGGGCGAGTCGTTCCGCGGTAAGGCGGTCGCGACGGTCGTCCGCGGCGAAGTCGTCTACGAAGACGGCGAAGTCGTCGGCGAGTCGGGGTACGGAACGCGTGTGGACGTGGACTGATTCTTCTCGCGACGCATTCCCGTTCGCAGGTCGAGAGACCGACCGCGGCCGTTCGTCTCTTCGCCATCGACGATCGTCGACCCTCGATCAGTCGATCCCCGTGACGATTCTCAATCCGTGAAAGTAGCGGCCAGTTTATATTTCGGTGCCGTCCCACCGGTTCGACGAAGACCGCGCCATGTCCGAATCAGACTCCGAGGACGCCGAGATCGACGCCAGCGACGAGCCGGACGCGACGGACAAGACGGAACGACTCAGATCGGTCTACCTCTCTGTGACCGACGGCGAGGCGGAGCCGGTCGTCGAGTCCCAACGAGAGGACACCGACACGCGCGAGATCAGCGAGGCGCGCACCGACGAGGTCGTCGGGCCGGCCGAACACCACGGCCTCGACGACGCGATCGGCGATCCCGAATCCGCGGACTGATCGCGAGTCCGTTTTCTCCTCACTCGAGGTCCGCACCGACCGCTTCTTCGACCGACGAAAAGCCGTCGCGTTCGAGCAGGTCGACCAGGCCGCGGTTGATCCGCCTGGCCGTCGAGGGCCCCTCGTAGACGAACCCGGTGTAGAGTTGAAGGAGCGAGGCGCCGGCCCGAATCTTCTCGTAGGCGCTTGCCGCGGAGTCGACGCCGCCGACGCCGATAATCGGGAGGTCCCCGTCCGTATATTCGGCGAGGGTACGGATCACGGCCGTCGACCGGTTCTCGATCGGCTTGCCGCTGAGGCCGCCCCACTCGTCGCGGCGCGGCGACTCGAGGCCCTCGCGGCTCGTGGAGGTGTTCGTTGCGACGATGCCGTCGAGGCCGAACTCCTCGACGATGTCGACCAGATCGAACAGCGACTCCTCGGGTTCGTCGGGCCCGACTTTCACGAGGATGGGGACGTCAGCGTCGTTTTCGGCTTCGAGCGTCTCGAAGATCGAGCGCAGGTGGTCGGGCGAGGCCTCGTCGAACTCGTCGGGCGTGTTCGGGCAGGAGACGTTCACCACGACGTAGTCGGCGAACGGCGAGAGTCGGTCGAAGACGCGCCGGTAGTCCTCGATCGCCTCGCGCTCGGTCGAGGAGTTCATCTTCCCGACGTTGACCCCGAGCGGGACGCCGGGGGTGCCGTCGGCCTCGAGTCGCGACCTGACCGTCTCCATCCCCTGGCCGTTGAAGCCCATCCGGTTGACCATCCCCTCGTCCTCCCGGAGCCGGAAGAGCCGGGGGCGGTCGTTGCCGGCCTGCGGGTAGGGTGTGACGGTCCCGATCTCGACGAAGCCAAAGCCCAGCGCCTCGAGCGCGTGCGTCACTTCGGCGTTCTTGTCGAAGCCGGCGGCGACGCCGACCGGGTTCGGAAACGTCGACTCGAACAGATCGACCTCGAGGGCCGGATGCTCGTACCGGTACGCGTACGACAGCGCCGCTCGCGTCGGCCAGGTCGACTGGGCCGCCCGGAGCGTCCGCTTGCCGATCCCGTGGGCCGTCTCGGCCGGCAGCTTGAACGCGAGGGGGCGCACCCGAGAGTACAGCGTCATTGCCGGCCTATGGGAACGGCTGACGGGTAAACGTCTCGAACCTCGTCAGGCCCGCTCGAGCAGCGCCATGATCGCCCCGCCCCCGCCGATGCTCATGCCGACCAGGCCGCGGTCGACGTCGGAATCGGCCCGCAACTGGGAGGCCAGGCTTGCGGCGAGCATGCCGCCGGAGGCACCGATCGGGTGGCCGAACGCGACCGCGCCGCCCTGGGGGTTCATCTTCTCCCGCGGAATCCCGAGGCGGTCCATGACGTACACCGACTGCGCGGCGAAGGCCTCGTTGATCCAGAAGGCGTCGACGTCGTCGACCGCCAGGTCGTTTCGCTCGAGCAGTTCCTCGACGACGTCGCCGACGGCCTCGTTGAACCGGTCCGGATCGCGGTAGGCGGTCGCGTAGTCGACGAGCGTCGCCAGCGGGTCGAGGCCGCGCTCCGCGGCCGTCTCGCCGTCGGCCAGCAGGACCGCGCCGGCCCCGTCGCTTAACTTCGAGGCGTTGCCGGGCGTGATGGTGCCGTCCTCGCGGAACGAGGTGGGGAGGTCGGCCAGGTCCGCCGGGGTCGACTCGGGTCGGGGGCCCTCGTCCTGATCGACGGTTTCGCTACTGGTCTCGACGGGAACGATCTCGTCGTCGAACGCGCCCGATTCGATCGCTTCCGCGGCCAACTGGTGGCTCTCGAGCGCGTACTCGTCCTGGGCCTCCCGGGGGACGTCCTCGCGGTCGACCAGGCGCTCGGTGATCTCGCCCATGTGGACGTCGAGGGTGACGTCCCACAGCGAGTCGAGGAGCATCGAGTCCTCGAGTTCGACGTTTCCGTACCGGCGTCCCTTCCGATAGCCCGGAAGGATCCACGGCGCGTTCGACATGGACTCGAAGCCGCCGGCGATCGCGATCTCGGCGCGTCCGGCCGCGATCCGATCGGCAGCGAGCGCGATCGCACTCAGTCCCGATCCCGAGGCCTCGTTGATCGTCGTCGCCCGCGTGTCGTTGGGCAGCGACGATTCGACGACGACCTGGCGACCCGGCACCTGACCGATGCCGGCCTGGATGGCATTGCCGAGGCTCACCCAGTCGACGTCCGCGCCGGGAACGTCGATGCGATCGAGGAGTCCGTCGAGTGCCGTCCGTCCCAGTTCGACCGCGTCGACGTCCGCGAGCGATCCCAGCAACGTCCCGTGCGGCGTTCGCGCGCCGTCGACGAGAACGACCTCGGTGGCGGTGTCAGATCTTGCCATGAGGTTCGGATCCACGCGGAATCGAATCAAGGTTGGCGGTGGCGTTGACGATCGCGACGAGAGCGCGCCGGCTCGTCGATCGAACGGATCGGACAGCGGATAGTATACTGCCGCTGATGTCGGAAACAATCAGATAATTCACTGGAAAAGGACACAAATGTCTAGTACTAGAGTAATAAATTACACAAGTGGCGCAAGGTATTTATTGAAATGACCGACACTGTCCGGTGACAGTCACGAATGGCAGTACTAGACGATCTCATCGAGTGGATCGGCGGCGGTCGAGGGACGGGGGAACGAACGCGCGTTCACTACGAGTGTCGCCACTGCGGGACGACGCTCTCGAAGCGTGACACGACCTGTCCGACCTGCGGATCCGACGAAATAGCGGTCATTCCCCTCTGACCGCACCCCTTGCGGTCTTCACGACGGGATCGCGGCCGTTCCGCTCCGGACGCGAGGCGCGGTCAGAGGTCCTCCGGTTGCGTGCCGATTCCCTCCGGCCACCCCGGCGGCTCGGCCGCGGAGGGCTGGGCGTGCTCGCGTTTCAGGACCATCGGCGTCCGCTCGAGGGAGAGCACCAGGTCGCCGTGTTGGTTGTACGCCCGAAGTTCGGTCTCGACGATGCCGACGTGATCGCGAGACTCGAGGTCCCGCTTCGAGAGCACCTCGCTCTCGGCGAAGATGGTATCCCCGTGAAAAACCGGCTCGTGGTGGCGGACATCGTCGTAGCCGAGGTTCGCGGTGGCGTTGACCGAGACGTCGATGACGCTCATCCCGACGGCCAGGGCGATGACGAACGTGCCGTCGACCAGGCGCTCGCCGAACTCCGTCTCGGCGGCGTAGGCCTCGTTGAAGTGCATCGGGTTGAGATTCATCGTCAGGTTGGTCAGCCAGACGTTGTCCGTCTCGGTGACCGTGCGGCCGAAGGGGTGCTTGTAGATGTCGCCGACCGCGAAGTCCTCGTAGTAGCGGCCGTGCCAGCCGGCGACGAGTCGCTTGTCGGTCGCGTCGTCGGCGCTATCGCTCGGTTCCCGTTCGGCCCCTTCCTCGGTATCGTCTGTCATGGATTCGGTTCGTGCATCGTGAACCGCGACCGTAGTCCCATCGGTCGGCCGCTCGCCCGTGTGGCGAGCTAGCAGACCGGAGCGTATGAATGAGGAGCGACGCTCGGAGACCGCGGTGTGTCGCGCAGACGGTTGGCAGAAGGGTAGCAGAAGTCGGACAGCGGGCTGCTCTCGTTCGGACGAACGAACGGAGTCGTCTCGTAAAGCCCCGTGTTCCTGTCTCCGCGATAGCGGATCGTCGCCTCACACGTCGGTCCGGTGCGGACCACTCGACCGCGTCGCAAGTCGCGCTCCGGCTCGGGTCGTGACGGCCGTCGCCAGCACGAACAGGAGCGTGATGAGCGACCCGAGGACCAGGCCGGAGAGCGTGAGGACGCCGAGTTGGGCGGCGAGCAACAGACTGAGGCTCGCGGCGGTTGCCGCGCTGTAGTAGGTTGTATCGGACCGAACGGCGGCGCCGTCCGCCTCGGATTCTCGCCGATCCCGGTCCGTTCGATGGGACTCCTCGCTCGACACTTCGAGATAGGGCCGGAACACCTCCAGCCGGTCGGTCGGTCGCACGATTCCGCGGGGTTTGTCGTACTCGATGACGTCCTGTTCGTCCAGTTTCGGCAGGTGCGACTGGTACAGCGGGATGTACACGCGCTGGCGCTGCGTGGACGTCAGGTTCGCCACTGTCGTCTCGTTTTCCTTCGCCGCGACGTATTCCGCGACGTCGCGCATCTTTACGGGGTTGTCTTTCTCGAGTAGATACCTGATCGCGTCCCGTCTCCGATTCGTCTGGAGGACGTGAAAGATATCGTCCGGTGTGAGCTCGGATGGCTCGTCGGCTCCCGCCGTATTGGAGGATGACTCGGAAGAGCGGGGGTGACTGTCAGCTTTCAGGGTCATGCGCTGCACTCGGAGAGGGAAACTATGCCATCGTAAACTTTTCGCAACTAAATTCTAACTAATACATCCCATAACGTTCTCTGTGCCAACACATACAGGACCATTATTTTATTGCAAGTACAAAAACAAGTATTCAGGTCCGCTGCTCGCCGCACCGCGAGGGGACCGTAATCGTCGTCTCGGACCGCGTCGTCCGTCTATCCTGAGAGTCTAACTTGAGCGTGATAACCGTATTCCCAACAGTATTTGGTGCGAGAGGCTCTCCCTCCCGAGAGCAATTCGAGAACTCGACGAACGCAAGCGGCCGTCAAAATCCCGACAAACGGGCGTTCGAACCGTCTATTCGTCGTCGACGCGATTGGCGTTCGGCCCGAACGCTGACGCGAGCAGTTCGGGGACGTCGCCGGGCGTAACGTCGGAGTACCAGGCGTCGTGGGGCTGGATCGAGAGCGCGGTTCCGTTCTCGCTGCACAGTCCCAGACACGACGTCGTGCTGACGGAGACCGCCGTCCAGAATGCGTCCCGTTCGCGCAACCAGTCTTTGACCGCGGCGACCGTCTCGTCGGCGCCGGCCCCGCCGCAGGCCGCGTGCTCCGACTCGCGCTCGTTCGCACAGACGAACACGTGTGCGTCGAGGCGCTCGCGGTGGTGTTCGGTTCGATCCTTCATGGGCTGGTCAGCAGGTCCTCGTGTCGTTCCGCAGCGGCCCGTACGTCGGCCCGCGTCTGGAGCCATCCGAAACAGCCGGCGACCAGCGCCCAGAGCGCGGCCTGGCTGAGCGCGGTTAGCCCCCGGAACGCGGTCACGAGGGCGGCCGGCAGCGCGCCGGCGTCCACGATGGTCGGCGCCGCGATCGACGTCGCGGCGACGAGAACGACGATCGGGACCGCCGCCGTCACTACCCCGACCCGGCGGCTTCGCGCCGCGCCGCGCCCGTAGCCGTAGATCGACGCCGCGGCGACGAGCGTGCCGACGGCCATCATGCCGACGTAGATCGCGATCCGGGTCGTCGGATCGAACGCTTGATCGGCGCCTGGCGTCGCCGGCGGGAGCACCAGCCACGGCGCGACCGAGACCGCGAGAAAGCCGGCACCGGCGAGTACGTAGGCCTTGAGACTCCCGCGGCCGGGCAGAGCCGGCTCGAGGAAGTAGAAGGCCAGCGCGAACGCGCCGCCGAGCAGGATACCCCAGAGGACGCCGCTACCGACGCTGACGAGCGCGGTCGTGGTCTCGCTTACCGCGTGGGCGTGGTCGCCGGCGGCGTGTGCGTGTTCACCGGCCGCGTGCGCATGATCGGCGGCGTGTGCGTGCTCGTGACCCGAACCGGCCTCGGCGAGGTCCTCCATGTACCCGACCAGCGGGTTCGCGACCAGCGCCATATACGCGCCGTAGGCGAGTCCCCCGATCGCGCCGGCGAGGACGCCGCGCTCGAGGTAGTCAACGAACATCGTGATCAGTGGCAGGTCACGCCGGCCGCGTGCCGGAAGTTGTGCATCGCGTCGTGTGCCAGCGGTTCCTGCAGGAAGAGCAGCGTGAACGAAAGCGCCGCGACGAACGCGAAGACGGCCAGCAGCTGGCCGGTCGTCAGCTCGTCACGTGCGGTCCCGAGTCGATCGTGAACGGTGTCGGTCGTCGTCATGCAAGTAAGATTTCTCTACTGAAACTGCGATTGTAAAACTACCGGTCGGACGTCGGCGGCGCGAACTCGACTTCCGTCGACTACCCGGCGGAAAGACGAATCGAATGTCACGAGCAGTGCCAGCGAAATCGCGGAAACG
Organism: Natrinema salifodinae; assembly: GCF_900110455.1. Classification (NCBI taxonomy): domain Archaea; kingdom Methanobacteriati; phylum Methanobacteriota; class Halobacteria; order Halobacteriales; family Natrialbaceae; genus Natrinema; species Natrinema salifodinae. The sequence goes on from NZ_FOIS01000001.1 coordinate 418,385, forward strand.
AATGCCGGCCGGCGGATAACGAAATCGTTTTCCTACGGCTACCGCTTGAATCGACTAACAACGAGAGCCATGAGTACCGAACGACGGTCACCAGGAGGGAGACGCTGTGGCGGTTGAACGCCTGCTCGTCCCGCTGTCGGACACGGTGACCGTCCGGCAGACGGTCGGCTACGCCGTCCAGTCCGGCCTCGAGCGGGCCGATTCGTTCGAGTGCCACCTCGTCGTCGCGCTGCCCTACGACGCCAACGCGCCCGAGAGCGACCTCCATCGCGAGGACGCCGAGGAGCTACTTTCGCGGGCGCGAAACTGGGTCGAGGAAGACGCCGGCGACGCCAACGTGACGATCGAAACCGCGACGCTGGGCGCCGACGAGTACCTCTTCGGCCCCCGCGACTACGCCGAACTCTTCGACGACTACGCCGACGACCACGGAATCGATCGCGCGATCATCGATCCCGAGTACCAGCCGGGCGTCACCGCCCAGATGCTCCAGCCGCTCGAGCGCGAACTCGATCGCGTCGGCCTGGCCTACGACGAGGCGCCGGTCGAGCGGCCGGCCCGCCACGGGCGACTCGTCTGGAATCGCGAAGGGTTCGACCGACTGTTCGCGACGTTCTGGATCTCGTTCGGATTCTACCTCGTGCTCGGAGATCCGTTCTACTGGTTCGACCTCGTCACCGGCGCGGCCGTCGCCGCGATCGTGGCCGTCTCGCTGGGCCACGTGACGTTTACGGTGCCGCTCGATCGCGTCGAGTCGCCGCTCCGGACCCTACGCTTTGCGGTCTACATCCCGTATCTACTCTGGGAGATCGTCAAGGCCAACATCGCGGTCTCGGCCGTGATCCTCCGCCCGTCGATGCCGATCGAACCCACGCTGACGCGGGTCAATTCCCGCGTCCGCGGCGGGCTACCGCTGACCGCCCTGGCCAACAGCATCACGCTCACGCCGGGAACGCTGACGGTTCGGGCAACCGATCAGCAGCTGCTCGTCCACACGCTGATCCCCTCCGCCCGCGAGGACCTCTTCGACGGGGGGCTCGAGCGCGCGATTCGGTTCGTCTTCTACGGTCGCGATTCGGCCGCGATTCCGTCGCCGCGCGAGCGCGACGACGCGGAGATCGTCGGAGGTGACGAGCTGTGACGCCGGCGTCGATTCCGGACATCTTCATGGCCGCGGCCGCGGCCTTCGTCGTCCTCGCGATCGCGATGTTCTACCGCGCCATCGCGGGGCCGACGGCTCAGGACCGGCTGCTGGCGGTCAACGTCCTCGGGACGAACACGGTCGTCATCCTCGCCCTGCTGTCCGTAGGGCTCGACGAGCCGTGGTTCCTCGACGTGGCGCTGATCTACGCGCTACTGAACTTCCTGATGTCGATCGCGATCTCCAAGTTCACCGTCGAGCGAGGTGGGGTCCTGTGATCGAGACGATCCGCTTCTGGGCGATCGTCAGCCTCGTCGGGCTCGGCGTGTTCTTCACGTTCGTCTCGACGGTGGGCGTGCTCCGGCTGCCCGACGTCTACGCGCGGGCCCACACTGCGTCCCAGACGGACACCCTCGGGGCCGGCCTGGCCCTGGCCGGGGTTGCCCTCGCGCTCGGCTGGCAGCACGCGGCGGTTTACACCGTCTTGCTGCTGTTTTTCATCTTCGTCACGAACCCGACGGCGGCCCACGCGATCGCTCGCTCGGCCGCCGAGACGGGCGTCGAGCCGCAGCTGGACGAAGAAGCATCCGACGCGGCGGGCGGCAAGACGGGGACCGGGTCCGGATCTGAAACCGGAGCCGAAACCGACACGGGAGGTGAGCCGCGATGAACGCGTTCGTCTTCTCGCTCGCGGTCTTCGTCCTCGCGTCCGCCGTCGCGACGGCGCTGTTCCGCGACGTGCTGTCGTCGATCATCGTCTTCGGCGCCTACAGCCTTGGGATGGCGATCCTCTACACGTTCCTGCTGGCGCCTGACGTGGCGATGACCGAGGCCGCGATCGGCGCCGGCGTGACGACGCTGCTGCTGTTACTGACGATCGCGCGGACGACCCGACCGGCGACCGACGGACTGTTAGAGCGGATCCACCTGCCGGCGGTCGCCGTCGTCGGCGCGTTCGTCCTCGTGCTGTGCGTCGCTGTCCTCCCCGAGATGTACGCGATCGGGGGAACGGAGACGCCGGTCTGGTCGAACCCCGACGTGACCCAACACTACATCCAGGAGACCTACGAGCAGACCGGCGTCCAGAACGCGGTGACATCGGTGCTTGCCGCCTACCGTGGGTTCGACACCTTCGGCGAGGCGGTCGTCGTCTTCGCCGCCGGCGTCTCGACGCTGCTCGTGTTGAAACGCGAGGTGTTCGCCTAAATGTCCCACTCCGTCGACGATACCTACACCGAGAGTCAGGTGATCATGACCGCCGTCAAGATCATCGCACCGTTTACGCTCACCTACGGGCTGTTCATGACCTTCCACGGGGGCGACGCCCCCGGCGGCGGCTTCCAAGGTGGGACGATCATCGGCGTCACGGTCCTCATGCTGGCCTTCGCATTCGGGATCGAGCCAACCCGCCAGTGGCTGCGCAACTCCCTGCTCGTCGGCCTGGTCACCGGCGGCGTCCTCATCTTCGGCGCGGTCGGCCTGGCGATGATCGCCCTCGGCGGCAACTTCCTCGAGTTCTACCAGCTCAAGGAAGTTTTCCACGTCAAACCGAAGTGGGGGCTCGAGGCCATCGAGATCGGCGGCATCGCGCTGATCGTCTCGGGGGTCATCATCACCCTGTTTTTCGCGATGGCGGCCGGGTTCACGCCCGAACGCCGGGCCGGGCGCGGCGGAGCCGGCACGGCCGACGATCGGCCGACGTCGCCGCCCGCCGACGCGAATTCGAACGCGGAGGTGAGCGACGATGATTGAACTGCTCGCGAGCCGTTACCTCTACGCCCTGCTGTTCGTGTTGCTCGGCGTCGGGCTCTACATGGTGATCGCCAACGAGAACCTCGTGAAGAAGTTGATCGGGGTGAACCTCTTTCAGACGGCGATCTTCCTGTTCTTCGTCGCGATGGCCTACGTCGAGGGCGGCTCGGCGCCGGTCGTCCCCCACGAGGAGAACCCGGGGGAGCTGCTGGTCGCCAGCCCGCTGCCGCAGGTCATCGTGCTTACCGCCATCGTCGTCGGCATCGCGCTGACCGCGGTCGGCCTGGCGCTGATCATTCGCATCTACTCGGAGTACGGGACGCTCCGCGAGGACACCCTCAGGGAGGTGCGTGCCGATGAGTAGCGTCGACTTGCTTCCGCCGCTGCTGATCGCCGCACCGATCCTCGCGGCGACGCTGCCGATCGCGCTCGGCCTCTGGTTCGACCGCACCGGGTGGTCCGTCGCGGGGATCACCTCGCTCGGACTGTTCGCCGGCGCAGCGGTCCTCGCGAACGAGGTCTACGCCAGCGGCGAAGCGGTGACCCACAAACTCGGCGGCTACCCCCGCACGTACGGGATCGAACTCGTCGCTGACCAGTTCTCGATGCTGATCGTTCTGCTCGTGACGGGCGTCGCCCTCGGCGTCCTCGCGTACACGCGTCGGGGCGGTCCGCGCGGGAACACGTTCTACACCGCGTACCTGCTGCTGATCGGCGGGCTGCTCGGCATCTCGCTGACCGGCGACGTGTTCAACCTGTTCGTCTTCCTCGAGATCACGAGCATCGCGACCTACGCCCTCGTCGCGAGCGGCGACGGCCCGGAAGCGGCGGTTGCCGCACTGAAGTACCTGATCCTGGGGACCGTCGCCGCGTCGATGTACCTGATCGGCGTCGCATTCGTCTTCATGGCGACGGGGACGCTCAACATGGTCGAACTCGCCGATGCGATTCCGGACGCGGAACGGCTCACGCTGCTCCGTGCCGGCTTCGCGTTCATGGTCGTCGGCTTCGCCGTCAAGGTCGCCCAGTGGCCGCTACACACCTGGCAGCCGAGCGCCTACAACCGGGCTCCCGACGGCGTCACGCCGCTGATCGCGGCGCTCGTCTCGACCGCCTCCGCGTACGCCTTCGGGCGGGTGATCGTCACCGTCTTCGAGGTCGACTACATCTCGTCGACGATGCCCCGGGCGGCCGCGATCGTCGTCACGATCGGCTGCGTGAGCGTCCTCGCCGGCACGGTGCTGGCCGTGATCCAGTCCGAAGTCAAGCGGATGCTTGCCTACTCGTCGGTCTCGCAGTTCGGCCTGGTGATCGCCGCTTACGGGGTCGTCATCGCGGGCAACTCTGAGACGGCCTTTATCGGCGCCGCGATCCACCTCGTCGGCCACGGCCTGCTGAAGGCCGGGCTCTTCCTCGGGGCCGGCCTGGTCGCGATCAGCTACGACGCCCGCACCGTCGATGAGTACGCCGGCCTGGCGAAAGACCGGCCGATCGCCGCCGGCACGATGGCCGTCCTCCTGCTGGCGCTGGTCGGCGTCCCGCCGGGGGTCGGCTTCGTCGGCAAGTGGTACATCGCCGTCGGCGCCGTCCAGTCCGAGCTGTGGCCCGTCGCCGCAGTGATCTTTCTCAGTACCATGCTCACGCTCGCGTACGCCGCTCGCCTGATAGAGAAGATGTACTTCACGCCGTCGTCTCCGGTCGAGCGATCCCACGCGTCCGGCGCGACCGGGGTGGCCGCAACTGACGGTGGAACCGGACCCGAATCCGGAACTGCCATCACCGCCGCGTTCCGCGGTCGGGGCTCCCCCGACGACGTCTCGGCCGGAATGCTCGCGATCGTTGTTGTCGCCGCGCTCGGCGCCGTCGTGCTCGGCTTTGCGGGCGGCACGATCGCCGACATGCTCGGTCCGTTCCTCACGGAGGTGTTTAACTGATGGTTGCTGATCTCCGACCGCTCGCCGCCGTGCTCGTCTCGGCGGTCGCGATCGTTCTGATCGTCGCGTCGCATCGTCGTCCGAACCTCCGCGAGAGCTGGTCCGTTCTGGCCGCGCTCGCGAAGTTCGGCCTCGTCGCCAGCATGCTCCCCGGGGTCATGGACGGGACCGTCTACACGTGGAGCCTCTACGAGACCACGGGGATCCAGTTCCTCGAGGGGCTCGACTTCGCGCTGCGCGCGGATCCGCTGGGGATCTTCTTCGCGCTGCTCGCGAGCTTCCTCTGGATCTTCACGTCCTTTTACGCCGCGGGCTACATGCGCGGGCTCGACGAGCACGCCCAGACCCGCTTCTTCGCGGCGTTCGCGGCCAGCCTCTCGACCGCTGTCGGGATCGCCTTCGCGGCGAACCTGGTGACGATCTTCGTCTTCTACGAGCTGCTGTCGCTGGTGACCTACCCGCTGGTCGCCCACAACGAGGACGACGAGGCCCGCATCGCCGGCCGGAAGTACATCACGTACACGTTCTTCGGCGGCGGCGTCTTCCTGCTCGCGGGGACCGTCATGGTCTACTGGCTAACGAGCCTGGTCGGTGAGCCGACACTGGCGTTCGAAGCCGGCGGAATGAGTGCGCTGGCCGAAGCGGCCCAGGCCGAGCCAGTCTACGCGCAGGTCGCCTTCTTCCTGCTGATCCTCGGCTTCGGCGTCAAGGCCGCCCTGATGCCGCTGCACTCCTGGCTCGCGGACGCGATGGTCGCGCCGACGCCCGTTTCTGGGCTGCTCCACGCGGTCGCGGTCGTCAAGTCCGGCGCCTTCGGCATCGCGCGGGTCATCCTCGAGGTCTACGGCCCCGGGCTGATCCACGACCTGCCGCTCGACGTGCCGGGGTTCGGCGAGGTCGGGCTGAACATTCCAGTCGCCATCGTCGCCGCGTTCACGCTGACCGCGGCGAGCATCATCGCGATGCGGAAGGACCACCTCAAGCGTCGACTCGCCTACTCGACGACGGCCCAGCTATCCTACATCGTGCTGGGGCTCTCCTTGCTCCATCCCTACGCGATCGTCGGGGCGCTGTTCCACATCCCCGCGCACGCGTTCGCGAAACTCACCCTGTTCTTCTGTGCCGGCGCGATCCACGTCGAGACCCACACCGACTACATCAGCGAGATGGCCGGCATCGGGAAGCGCATGCCACTGACGATGTCGGCGTTCACGATCGGCGCCGCCGGCATGGCCGGCCTACCGCCGATCGCCGGCTTCGTCAGCAAGTTCTACATGCTGATCGGCGCCGGCGACGTCGGCGCCAGCTACTGGCTGTTCGCCGGCGCCTTGCTGCTCTCGGCCGTGCTCAACATCGGCTACTTCTGGCCGGTCGTCTACACCGCCTTCTTCGAGAGCGAGGACCGCCACGACGCCAAGCCGCTCCTCGAATTCCCGCAGGGCGGCCTGGTCGAATCCTACGCCGGCACGGGCGAGGCGGACGACGGCGTCGCCGCCGACGGCGGTGAGCAGACCGACGGTTCGCGATCCTCGTCGGAGCGTCGCTCCGACGGCGGGAAGCCGACCGACGGCGAGACGGACCGTTCCGAAGCGCCCGACGCGGCGGATACGGCGGACGCGGAGCGACCGCCGGACGCGGCCGAACCGGACGAGGAGGACTACGACTACGCCGTCGACAAGTATCCCAGCGACGCCGACGTGCCCGCCCAATCCAAGGGCGAGCGCGTCAGCACCGTCGACCACCACGGCGACCACGACGACCACCTCACCGGCGGGCCGCCGGCCGGCGCCTGGCCGCGTCACTCGCCGTTTACGGAGAGCACGTGGCTCATGCTCGCGCCCATCGCCGTGATCGCGACGGGCGCGGTCGTCCTCGGGATCATCCCGGACTACGCGGTCTTCCTCGACCTGGCGACCCAGATCGTCGAGGGCGTCTTCGGGATGCCTTTCGAGGAACTGACTGACGTTCCGTTCGACGAACTCATGACGGAGGTGAACGAATAATGGAAGCAGAATTCCTGTCGATGGCGTACCCGCCGCTTTTGGTCTTTGCGGCGGGGCTGCTCGTGCTCGTGTTACCGCGGCTCGCCGGCTTCGCCGTCGGCGCGCTCAGTCTTGCCGCCGTCCTGGCGATCTCGCTGATCGCGCCGGAGGGCCAGCACTTAGCCGGGACCTTCCTCGGGTTCGAGGTCGTCCCGTTCCTCGTCGACGACTTTTCCCGGATGATCGGCCTCGGACTGGGCTTCCTCGGGATCTGTAGCGTCATTTACGCCTACTCGAGCGAAGCGAGCGAGACGCTGACGGCCTTCGCCCTGATCTACGTTTCCTCGTCGCTCGGGGCGGCCTTCGCCGGCGACTGGCTCGTACTCCTGTTCATGTGGGAGCTGATGGCCGTGACAAGCACGCTCGTCGTCTGGCACTACGGCGGCGAGGCGGTCCGGGCCGGCTTCCGATACGCCGTCTTCCACGGCACCGGCGGGGTGCTCGTGATGCTGGCGGTCGCCGTCCACTACGTCCAGGCCGGCACCTTCATCTACAGCGAGACCGGCATCGCTGACGGCATCCCAGCGCTGCTCGCGGTGCTCGGGATGGGCGTCAACGTCGCCTTCATCGGGTTCCACACCTGGCTGCCCGACACCTACCCGCGACCGCACTTCGCGGCCTCGGTGTTCCTCTCCGTCTACACGACGAAGACGAGTGCGTTCATCCTCTACCGGGCGTTCCCCGTCGACGCCCAGAGCGACCTGGGGATCTACATCGCGTACATGGGCGGCCTGATGGCCGTCTACGGCGCGAGCTTCGCCCTGCTGCAACACGACATGCGGGCGTTGCTGTCCTACCACATCCAGGCCCAGCTCGGATACATCGTCGCCGGGATCGGGATGGGCGCCTGGCTGGTGGAGAGCGAAATTGCCGTCGCCGGCGCCATGGGCCACCTGTTCAACAACATCCTGTTCAAGAGTCTGCTGTTCATGGCCGTCGGTGTCGTCATCTACCGCACCGGCGAGGAGGACCTCTACGAGCTGGGCGGGCTCTGGCGCGAGATGCCGCTGACCGCGATCGGGTTCGGCCTCGGCGCGCTCTCGATCACCGCGATTCCGCCGTTTAACGGGTACATCAGCAAGGGTATGGTCTTCGACGCCGCCGATCCTCACTACTACGGCGTCGCGGAGTTCGAGGCGCTGTACTGGCTGCTCTGGCTCGGCGCGATCGGGACCCTACTCTCCTTTATCAAGCTCGGCTACTACGTCTTCTTCCACGGCGAGAGCGACGTTTCGGTTCCCGACGCCAAACCCGGCCAGACGGTCGCGATGCTCGGCCTCGGCGGCGCCTGTCTCCTCTTCGGCGTCTGGTGGCAGGGCCTGGCCGACCTGGCGCCGACGCTGCACGCCCACGGCGGCGAGTTCGAGTTCGCCTACCCCGACGGCGGCGAAAGCCACCTCCATCCCTACAGTTCGAGTCACCTGCAGACCGCCGGCGTCCTGACGGCGATCGCGGCCGTCGCGTTCGCGATCGTCCGGAAGCCGCTCTCGAAACTCGACCTCGGCGACCCGGCGATGATCGTCTACCCTGCGACCTACCACGTCAGCCGCTGGACGATGCTGGCGGTCACCGAACTCTACGCCGCCGTCGACGCCGCCGTCGTCGGAATCGTCAAACGGTGCTACTGGCTCGGGAACAACCCCGTACTCGCCGTCGACGCGGCCGCGCGCCGGCTCCCGCTGGTCGACGTCGAGGAGCGCCAGCCGACCGACGGTGGCCGCCCGTCGACGATCCACCTCCGGACGAGCATCGGCACCACCGTCTTGTTACTCGTCCTCGTCCTGACGGCGGTCCTGTGGCTCTTGGTCGTCTAAGCACCGGTACGCCACTGGGACCGCACCGACTCCGACGCACAATCGCGCTGTGACGATTCTCCGTTTTCCGTCGCGTTCCGTCGGTCGTCCCCCTTAGTCGTTCTCCGTCGGCTCGTCGCGCCGTCCGTTTCCATTGTCGCCGCCGGTCGTCTCCACGATCGGCGCCTGATGCTCCGGGACGGCGATCGACTGTTCGAGAACCGACGCGCGCAGCGTCGGCTTCGATGCCGTCGCCTCGCGGCGGGCGGGTTCGTCCGCGCGGTTCTGGTCCTGCCCTCGTCGAACGCCTCGGGGCGTCAGGTAGTCGCCGTCGACGTCGACGGCGGCCGCCCGACAGAGCCGTTTCAGCACCGACCGCGCTCCTTCCGTGGTGATCGCCGGCGGCGCGATCGACCGCTCGCGGGCGAGTTCCGTCGCCGTCGCGTCCTCGAACAGCGCCTCGATCGCTTCCTCGTCGTACCCTCGCTCGCGAAGCGCCGATCGGACCCGCCTGGCGATCGACGGCGCGTGGCCGGTCGGGAACAGCGGCCAGTCGTTCGACGGCGGGTCGAGCACGACCCGGTAGCGACGCAGCGGCGTCCGGGCCCGCGCGGGCAACGGGACGTCCTCGAGTCGCTGGGACTTTCCTAAAACGCGGATCGTCCCCGTGTAGAAATCGATGTCGTCCCAGGTCGCGCCCGTCCGGCGGTCGTCGTCGGGCACCCGGAACAGCTCGGAGCCGCGGACGGTCGAGTGGGCGAGGACGGCTACCATCGCGTACTCGCGCAGCTTCGCGCGCCGGTCGCGGGTCGAGCACTCGCCCGGCGCGGCCTCGAGCGCTCGGTCGCGGACGTAGCACTCGAGTTCGCGTCGCTGGTCGGCCGTCCAGAAGTCGCTGTCGGGCCGGTCCTCGGCGCTGGGGAGTGCGGTTTCGGCGCGGTCGGTCGCGGCGGGGTTGTCCTCGCGGATGCCGCCGCGGACGCACCACGAGAGGAACGCGCGGACGACCGCGTAGTAGGTGCCGGCGGTCGAGGGAGTGTACTCCCCGCGGTCGGTCCGGTGCCGGAGTTCGGCGGCGTAGGCCCGCATGTGTGCGACATCGAGTTCGCCGATCGACTCGACGCCGTGTTCGGCCGCGAGCCACTCGATCCACCGGCGGAGGATGGATTCGGCGTTGGACGCGTAGGTGCCCGCGCCCGAGCCGTCGGGGTCGCCGACAGCCTTTCGCTGGAGGTAGGCGTCGACCGCGTCCGCGATCGCGACCGACCCGTTCGCGGTCACGGTGCGATCACCTGCTCGGTGGCCACCGCTCCGTCAAATGTCGGGTAGTGCGACGGATAGTGAACGCCGCTCCGGTCGGTACTCGGGTTCGCGAGCGGGCCGCTGTCGCGGCCGTCGCGGATCGCGAGGGTGACGCCGCGGTGCATCACTCGTGCGATACTGTTCCACGATCCTAAATCCGTGTTTCGGTTGAACGGGTCGGAACACACGCGGTTCGTCGATTCGCATGGGTGTCGCCGCACCCGCCTCGCTTCGTCCCGGGTGATCCGCGGCTACTGAAACGCCGACCGGTCTCGGTGATCGGCGCGATCGACGCGGAGTACGATCGGTACCGGACTCAGTTCATCGATCCGAACCGAAGCACGTCCGAGTGATCGGCGATGAGTCCGTCCACGCCGGCCGATGCGAGTCGCTCCGCCTGGTACCAGGTTTCGAGGGTGAAGACGTTCACGTCCCGTCCCTCCTCGTGGGCGACCGCGAGGAGGTCGATCTCCTCCCAGCCGGCGCCCTCCTCGTAGCGCTGGTCGGCGTAGAACGGCGTCCCCCGGATCATGTCGTAGGGCGGGTGGACCGCCTCGGCGTCGTACCGCCGCGCGATCTCGACGCCGTCCGCGACGGAACTCCACAGCAGGGGCGCGACCGGGTAGTCGGACGCGTCGCGAGTCGTCGCCAGGGCCGCCTCGTAGAACGAGGAGAAGAGATACTCGTGGTCGAAGTCGTCGACGACGGCGAGTACGTCGGCGACGAACGGCTCCCATATCGCCGTCTGCTCCGCGAGTTCGTTCCCGGAGAGCGACTCGGCGAACGCCACGTCGAACGATCCCGGGTTCTTCAGTTCGACGTTCACGCCGACGCTCGTCGGAATCGCCTCGAGAACCTCCCGGAGTCGGGGGACGGTGTCACCGCTCGCGAGGACTTCGGCGCTCGTGACGGTGGCCGTGTCCGTCTCCCAGACGACGCCCTCGGCGTTCGTCAACCCGCGCTCGCCGCCGTCGCGCCCGGCCAGGCGGTCGTCGTGGAAGACGACGACGTCGCCCTCGGCCGTCGGGACGACGTCGATCTCGATCATGTCGGCGCCGCGGGAAGGAGCGTGTGACGACTGTCCGCCGCGGGCCGCGGCTTCGACGGCGCCGACGGTGTTTTCGGGGTACAGCCCGGCGAATCCGCGATGAGCGATCAGCGCCGGATCGCCGGCCCGACCGCGGAATCGCTCCCGGTCCAGATCTCGCTCGGAATCGTGTTTCGGGCCCTTGCCCTCGGAACCGGTGCCGTTTCCGCGCCCCCGATCGGCACTCGCCGCGCCGGCCAGGCCGGTCGCCGACGCGCCCGCGGCGACGATGAACGATCGTCGGCGGAGCGCGGTGCCGGTGGTGTCTGGGTGGCCGGTGCGTCTCTCGTCGTCGTTCGGCTTCGACATGGACAGATCGGCGGACGTGAGAGTCGGGCATAACCGATTATAATACCATTTTATATTCGCATGCGCGTTTGTCCGTGTGAATAGTGCTCAGTGGAGTGGTTCTAGCGGTTACGTGCTCGCCACGGCAGTCACGACTGGCAGTACTATTCGAGGGCCGAGGAGTCGGTCCCAATTCGGTATATCGATAATTGGTTTACTACGGTTGATGGCGGACGAACGAGACGGATCGTACGGACGGTAGCCAGGTCGCCTGGTCGTTGACGCTACCGGACGCTGTAGCGGCGAGCCGACTCCCAGTAGCGAAAGCGTTCGACCGCAACGGCCCGAACCCGAGAAATCTCGAGTCAGAGATCAGGACGGGTGCTGGTGTCTGATCTTTTCGGCGGTAATCCCCGGCACCGGCGTCCCGCAGTCTTTGCACTTCCAGTTCGGCGTCGGGATGCCCGGTTCCTTCTCGAGGTCCTGTTTGAACTCGATGTGTGCACCACACGGACACCGGTAGGTCGTGCGGGTCATGAGCGAGATAACCCGGTCGGAGCCGATAAACCGTTCGCCGGGACTCACGGGGCTAAGACTCCGAACTCGGAACTGACTCGACGGGCGAACCGATACCGAGCGATATCAAGGGCACGGGAGCCGTCCGTACACGAACGAATGCCCGATACGCATCGGATCCCGATCGACGCGGCGACCGGGGTGGACGCGACGCCCGACGTCGTCGCCGTGCACCACGAGGCCGATTCCGACGCCTGGCTGGTCTTCTGCCACGGCCTGCGAAGCGACAAGTCCGGCAGCTACGAGCGACGGTGTCGACGCGCCGTCGAAGCGGGGTACAACGCCGTCCGGTTCGACTGCCGGGGCTGTGGCGAATCCGACGGCGAGTTCGCCGCGTCGACGCTCGCGGCGCGACTGACCGATCTCCGTCACGTCGTCGACTACTTCGATCCCGAGTCGTACGCGCTGTTCGGTTCGAGTTTCGGCGGGAAGGCCGCCTTCCACGCCGCGGCCGACGACGACCGCGTCGACGCGGTCGCTACGCGTGCGCCCGTGACGACGAACGGGGCGTTCGACGACTACCGATCTGCCGTCGATCGCGACGGAACGTGGACGTTCGACACCGGCGAGCGGATCGACCGCTGGTTCTTCGACGCGCTCGATCGCTACCCGTTCGACCACGTCGTCGATGCACTCGATGTTCCGGTCGCGATCTTCCACGGCGGCGACGACGCGGTCGTCGACCCGACCGATAGCTTCGACGCCGCCAGGCGACTCGAGACCGACGTCCTCCTCGAACGGTTCGCGGGGGAAGGCCACCGGTTCTCCCGGGCCGCCGAAGAACGGCTTCTGGATCGGCTGTTCGAGTGGCTCGAGTGGGCGTACGGACCGGCGTAACGACCATCGGCGGGATCGCGGTCGGATCGATCAAAGCCCGCGATCTTTCCTGATAAACTTCTTGGCGCTATATGGAATGGGGGGGGGGGGTGCGGCGAGCGTGTTTTCTCACCCAGAAAAACCGGACTGCTTTTCATAGCGATACCGGAACGAACGGTTATACCAGTGAGTGAGGACACCAACTTGTCGACCCTGCTTGCGGTCCTCGACGACGAGTACGCACGGGATATCCTCACCCACACGAGCGTCGAACCCATGTCTGCTAGTACACTGAGCGAACGGTGTGACGCGTCCCTCCCGACGATCTATCGACGGCTCGACCGGCTCGAGGAGTGTAACCTCGTCACCGAAGAGACCGAACTCGCACCCGACGGCAACCACTACAGCGTTTACAGTGCGAACCTCGATCGGCTGGAACTATCGCTCAACGAGGGCTCGTTCACACTCGAACTGACGTACCGTGAGGAAGACGTCGCCGACAAGTTCACCCGCATGTGGGAGGGCATGCGATGACCCGGAGCGTCGTCCGAGTCGACGAAGCGACGCTGTTCGAACTGCTGACCGTCGCGAGCCTCTTTCTCGTCGCACTCTTCGGGACGATCATCGCCTACCAGGCCTACCGGGGTTACCGGCGCAACGACGCGACTTCGATGCTCTATCTCGCTGTCGGCCTCCTTTTGCTGACGCTGTTCCCGTTCCTGCTCAACGTCATCGTGACGACGCTGGTGAGCCCTGAGCGGATTGTCATCGCGCTGCTGGAGAATATCAGCCGCCTGGTCGGCCTGGTCGCAATCACCTACTCTCTGTACGGACAGCACTGAAAACGATCGTCTCCCGTCCATGGTCGGTTCCGGTCTGGTTTAGCTCGGTAACTCGTTCTCGGTCGATACGAGCGGGAGGGCCGAAGCGGTGCGCGGTACAAGCCGCGTGCGCAGCGATTCCCGTCAGCGGCGGGAGGTGGGTCGATCGACGCGGAACGGCTCCGTCGAGGGGATCGCGGGGCCGGAGTGGTAGCGTCGCGACCCTGGGATGATCGGATGCGGGGGACCAACGAGGCGTGCGGGGCTGGCGTACCTCGTCCCCCGTGCGTTCTTTTCCGCGTGTTCGTATTAGTATTGGAAGCGCGTTTTCTGGGTTGGAAAACACTGTGCCGAGTCGTTCGGTTTCGCGTCCATCGTCGGTCCCACAGGTTCTTTGGGATCGCCGTCGAGAGGCCCGCTATGCACTATTTGGTCGGGACCGATTCGATCCACACGACGGCCTCGATCTGCGATTATCTCGGCGAGCGAGCGACCGCCACCGATGCCGTGACCGTCGTCGCCGTCGCGCCGAGCGACGATCCGACGGCCCGCCGAGACGCCGAGGAAGCGCTAACCGTCGCCCCCGTTCGCCTGGCGACGGTCGGCGACGTCGAGACCGAGTTGCGGGAGGGCGAGGGATCGCCGGCGGACGTCCTCCGCGCCGCCGCGGCGGACAGCGACGCTGACGAGTTCGTGATCGGCTCCCGCGGCGGCGATCCCGACGCCGCTGCGACGCGGGACCTCGGCTCGACCGCGCGGGAACTGCTGGCAGCCGCCGACCGGCCGGTGGTCGTCGTTCCGGGTCCCGAATTCTAAGTTGTACTCCGGCGGCGACACTCAGCCCTGTCGCTCGCACGGGTTCTCGCGGACTCTTACGGACTAAATCTCGAAAACGAACGGCGGTGGGTGCGGGGAACGAAACCGGTACGGCTCAGAACGGGAACAGCGAGTCGGCCTCGAGATCGCGCTCGATCAGTTCGATCTCGTGGCCGTCCTGATCCTTCGTGAACGCGTACATGTTGTCGTTGCTCTCGGGGTCGCGGTAGTCGTCGGCATCCCGCTCCAGCAGCGCCTCCCAGTCCTCGGCGAGGTCGTCGACGCGGATACAGAGGTGGCCCCAGGCGTCGCCCGCGTCGTAGCTACGGCCGTCGTAGTTGTAGGTGAGCTCGACGGACATCGCCTCGGGAGCGGCGTCTCGGGGCTCGACGAAGTAGTTCGCGAAGGTGTCGGCCTCCCAGCGGCCGACCTCGTCGTACTCGAATTTCCGGGTCCAGAAGCCCAGCGCCTCGTCGGCGTCCTCGACGCGGATCATGGTGTGGTCGAGCGACCACAGCGCGCCCTCGTCGGGGTCGCGCTGGACGATCTCGACCTCGTGGCCGTCGGGATCTTTGACGAAGGCGTAGTCGCCGCCGCAGGACTCGGGGTCGCGATAGTCCTCGACACCCTCGTCCATGAGCTGCTGGTAGTAGTCCTCGAGTTCGCCCTCGGGAACGCGGACCGCGATGTGCCCCCAGGCGTCGCCCAGTTCGGGCACCTCGCCCTCGTTGTGGGTGATCTCGAGCATCGCCCCGTCCTCGTGCATGTCCTCGGGTCCGAGGTAGACGATGGTGAAGCCGTCGCCCTCGTAGCGGTCCTTCTCCTCGTACTCGAGGTGGGTCTGGTACCACTCGAGGGACTCCTCCAGATCCGCGACGCGAATCATCGTGTGGTCGAGCGTTCCGTCCATGCGCGAAACAAGGCCTGCGGGCAGCAAAAACGTGGCGAAGGCGGCGGTCTAGTCGAGGTCTTCCGGCGCCGACCCGGCCTCGGCGTCCGTCCCGCGACGAGCGAGGTCAGCGTCGATCGCGGAGGCCTTGGGAGCGACGCCCTTGCGGCGGGCGTCGAATTCGGAAAGTCCGTAGACGAGACCGACGAGCAGGACGACGCCCAGCGGCAGGAAGACGACGGGCGGGACGCCGAGGAAGCCGTAGAGCGCGTAACAGACGATCACGACGAGCAGGACCGTGCCGGCGTAGTACAGCTGCGTGCGGATGTGATCGATGAGGTCCGCCCCGGTGAACGTCGAGGAGAGGACCGAGGTGTCCGAGATCGGCGACGTGTGGTCGCCGAAAATCGCGCCCGAGAACACCGCGCCGACCATCACCGGCATGAGTTCGAACGTACCGGTGAGTTCGTAGGCGACGCG
Source organism: Natrinema salifodinae (assembly GCF_900110455.1). Classification (NCBI taxonomy): domain Archaea; kingdom Methanobacteriati; phylum Methanobacteriota; class Halobacteria; order Halobacteriales; family Natrialbaceae; genus Natrinema; species Natrinema salifodinae. The sequence goes on from NZ_FOIS01000001.1 coordinate 434,122, forward strand.
GATCGCGATCGGCGTGACGATTCCCATCGTCGCCCACGACGACCCCATGGTGAACGCGACGAACGCGGAGACGAGCAACACGACGATCGGGAGAACGGCCGGCGAGACGATTCCCTCCGCGACGCCGGCGACGTAGACCCCCGTTCCGAGATCCTCGGCGACCGCGCTGATCGACCAGGCGAGCACCAGGATCGTCACCGCGGTCAGCATGAGGTCGAATCCCTCGAGCGCCGTCTCGACGCCGTCGCCGAGGTCGAAGAGGTCGTAAGCCAGGCCGATGAGGATCGCGGTCGCGACCATCGCGAACGAGCCCCAGACGAGCGCGGCCGCGAAGTCGCCGGCGCCGATGACGTCGACCAGAACCTGTACGACGCCGCCGTCACCGATGGCCCCCTCGAGCGATGTCGGCGCACCCGCGTCGGCCTGATCGGCGACCCAGGACTGGTAGCCGGTCCGGAAGGCGCCGGCCAGCGTGACCGCAATCAGAACGACGATCGGCACGAAGAACGTTCGGAGCATCGGTCGGTCCTCGATCGGCGCACCCAGGTCCTCCTCGACTTCCTGGAGCGGCTGCGCGTCGTCGCGGTTTACCTTCCCCGTCCGCCAGGCGCGGTGCTCGGCGTCGAGCATCTCGCCGTAGTCGCGCCGCGACAGGATGATGACGCCCACCATGACGATCGCGAGCAGCGAGTAGGTGTTGAACGGGATCGAGCCGACGAACGTCTCGAACGTCCCCGGCGTGTCGGCCGCGGCGACGTCGTAGTCGTTGCTCTCGACGAGCGCGGCGTATCCCTCGTCGATCATCGACAGCTGGAACGCGACCCAACTCGAGAGGCCGATCGTCGCGACGGGCGCGGCCGTCGAGTCGACGATGTAGGAGAGTTTCTCCCGGGAGATGCGCATCTGATCGGAGATCTCGCGCATCGTGCTGCCGACGATGGCCGTGTTGGCGTAGTCGTCGAAGAACAGGAGCATTCCGAGGACCCACGTCGCCAGGCCGGCGTTGCGCTGGGTCTCGAGCCGATTCGTCGCCCAGTTGCGGACGGCGGTCGCGCCGCCGAGGCGCCAGATCAGCGCCACGCCCGATCCCAGCAACAGGGTGAAGATCAGGATCTGGGCGTGGAACACGTCCGCCATCGACTCGGCGATCCAGTCGAACGCTTGTCCGAGGCCAATACTACCGGTTACGATGACGCCGCCCGACCAGATCCCGAGGAACAGCGACAGGATCGGCCGACGCGTCACGATCGCGAGCCCGATCGCGAGCAGCGGCGGCAGGAGCGAGAGCGCGCCAAATTCTGCCATATCTACCTAGTCGTCGAGCGGTCGGATATTTTTCACCGTTCCGATTCGAATACCGTCCAGTCAGAAAACGTACGTGTCGTGTGCGCGCGAATTGGGCGGAATCCGTGCACTTCTGATCAAATAGTTGACTTCTGTCGGGCAAAAATAAAGGCCGTCAGCGGCCGATACCAGTTGGGTCAGCCGCTAAACCGGATGACGCCGGATCGAACGTATCCCGGTGGCTGCCCGGTTACCGACGCAGGATCAGCTTGAGCACGTCCTCGTCCTGAAGGACGTGATCGCGCCCGACCTGCTGTTCGTCGTGGGTCGCGCTGGGGCCGGTGACGCGGGCGAAGCGGAACCGCTCTTCCATCTCGCCGCCGAGCTTCTCGAGCGCGTCGTCGACGGACGCGCCCTCCTCGATCACGAGCGGCTCCTCCCAGTCGATACCGCGGCCTGGCTTGTCCATGTAGACCCGGATGAGCCCGAGATTCTCCCAGATCCGGTCCTTGAGTGCCTCGAGACCCTTCTCCTTCTCGGCGCTGATGAAGGTGACGTCCGCCGGATCGAGGTCCCGGTCGCGAAGTTGCTCGTCGACGGTCTCCTTGTAGGAGGGTTCGATGAGGTCGACCTTGTTGACGCAGGTGATCGAGGGGATGTACTCGCGATTGTTCATCAGGCCGTCGACCAGGCGGTCGATGGTGACGGTCTCCTGGAGGTTGAGATCCGCGTTCACGTAGCCGTGCTGGCGGAGAACTTCCTTGATCGTTTGTTCGTCGAGGTCCTGATCGGTGCTCGAGGTGAGCTTGATCCCGTCCTTGTGCTTGCGGCGAACGGTGACTCGCGGGGGCTTCTGGTCGACGCGGATGTTGATATCGTACAGTTCCTCTTGCAGGCGATCGTACTGCTCGAGTTCGAAGACCGAGAGCACGAAGACGATCAGATCGGCGTTGCGCACGACCGCCAGCACCTGCTGGCCGTCGCCCCGGCCCGACGCCGCGCCCTCGATGAGCCCGGGTACGTCGAGCATCTGGATGTTCGCGCCGCGGTGTTGGAGCATTCCGGGGTTGACGTCCAGCGTCGTGAACTCGTAGGAGCCGGTCTCGCTCTCGGCGTTGGTCATCGAGTTCAACAGCGACGACTTGCCGACGCTCGGAAACCCAACCAAGGCGACGGTCGCGTCGCCGTGTTTCTCGACGGAGTAGCCACCGCCACCGCCGGAGCCCGACTGCTGTTTTTCGAGCTTCTCCTTCTTCTCCGCGAGCTTGGACTTCAGCCGACCGATGTGGGCCTCGGTCGACTTGTTGTAGGGCGTGTTGGCGATTTCTTCCTCGATCTCCTCGATCTCCTCCTCGAGCCCCATTTGTCAGTATCCAACCGGTCGGGCCGAAAAACCCTTTCGAGACTGCACGTGGCGGGAACCGCGACGCGTCGATCCGTGAAGTGGACATTCGTTTCTCCTATTCAGTTCGTTCTGGGAATATTGAATTAACTATACCGTACTGTAAGTGCTATGTCATCGTATGCGCAGGCGGGAGTACGTCACTGCACTGGGGGGGACCGTGGGTGTCTTCGCGACGGGTGGGACGGGACGAGCGCAGCCGGCGACGCTCGAGCGGGTCTGTCCGGCGGATACCGTGACGCACGTTCGTCCGGGCGACGACGTCCTGTTCGAGGCCGCGGCCGAGCCGGGCGTCGAATCCCCGGACGCCGAGTGGACCGTCGACGGCGGCGAGTCGGATGCGGTGCGTCCGGGCGCACCGTTTTGGAGTTACACCTATAGAACGGGAAATCCGGCCGCGGCCGGGCGGTTCGACGAGACCGGCGTTTACGACGTCACCGTCTCGGTCGGCGCCTCGAGCGTCGACTGGACGGTCGTCGCCACCGAGCGCGCGCCGGCGGCCCCGAGCGCCGACCTCTCGTGCGAGCCCGGTCCGGACGCCACCGTCACCGTCCGCGACGAAATCGAGGTGACGGCGACGGCCGCGGACGACTCCGGAACACTCCGGACGCTCCTCTGGCAGGAGGGACGAAACGCCACCTACGTCGACGACACCGACCTGTCGGGGGCGGACGCGACGGTCACGTATGCGGTGACCGGCGGCAACGCCATCTGGTTCATCGGCGACTATCCGATGATCGCGTGGATCGTCTGCCGCGACGGGCGGCTGACGACCGCCCGCACCGAGGGGCCGGCGGTCGAGGCGTTTCGGGACGTCGATATCTCCGGCACGAACGCACCGGTCCGCGCCGGCGAGGACCTGGTCGTCGAGGCCGAGATCGCGGCCGAGGGGAGCTCGACCTATCACGCCTTCGTGGAGGCGTCGGCGGACCTGATCGTCGGCCACGATCCGACTCACGTCGACAGCGCGACGGTCGAGGTGTTCGCGGGCCAGGCGGAGTCGATCGAACTCGAGTTCACGACGGCTACCGTCCGTAACACGCAGACGTTTCCGGTCCGCGTCGAGACGCGCCACGCCGCGTCGGAAACCGACGTCACCGTCATCGGGACCGACGACGCCGACGAACGGGGCCACCTGCAGGTGACGGACCTCGAGACGAACGCGCCAGTGACCGGCGGCGATCGGCTCGAGGTGACGGCGACGCTCGCGAATACGGGCGACGCGCCGGCCGACCGCGAGGTCGAACTCGTCGTCGGGGACAATCCAACGACCGTCGACACGCGCCGGGTGACCGTCGACGCGGGCGCGACGACGACCGTCTCGCTCGGCTACGAGACCTATCCGGTCCGCAACGACGACGAGTTCCCCGTCCGCGTGCGGACGGGCGACGACAGCGCGTCGCGGACGGTGCTCGTCTACGGACGCGACGGTGACGGGAACGGCGACGGGAACGACGGCGACGACGGGACCGGCCAGGCGTCGTTCGCGGTGTCGATCACCGGAACGAACGCGCCGGTCGCGGGCGGCGAGCGGCTCTCCGTGACTGCCACCGTCGAGAACGCGGGCGACGCCGCCGGCACGCACGACGTCGAACTCGTCGTCGGCCGCACGCCCGAGGTGGTCGACGCCGCGAGCATGAGCCTGGCGCCGGGCGAGACGACGACGGTGTCGCTGGGGTACGAAACCTATCCGGTCCGCAACGACGACACGTTCCCGGTGACGATTCGGTCGCCGCAGACGAGCGACACGCGGACGGTGACGGTTCGCGGGTCGGGGTGACGCCGCTTCCGGTCGAGGCGGCGAGCGATAGCGGTCGGCCACCGCCGTCTCCGAAGGTTCTACCGGGCGCTCGCGCGGATCATTACCGATGACAACGTGATTCGACACGCATAAACGACGGGCGGGCGACTGGTTATACATGCCAGACGCGTCGCAGCTGCGTGACAGCACCCAGATCGTCCTCCCGCGGGAGGCGCTGGAGGGGCTGGAGCCGCAGCTCGACGACGAGTTCACGGTCACCGTCTTTCCGGACGGCGAGGACCGCTGCCGGATCATCGGCAGCCCCGTCGAGATCAAGGCGGCCAGCGAGTTCCTCGCCCGCCGCGGCGTGACCGTCCGCTAACCATTTTCGCGGAGATGCGGTCGCGATCGGTCGCAGCCCCCGGTCCCGACCGCCGTCGGAATCGACAGCCCTTCGAGCGGGTGCGCCCTAGTGACCGCCGGTGAACGTCTTCGAGCGCTTCCAGACGCTGTTCGTGATGACGGGGATCGGAGTCGGCCTGGCGGCCGCGCAGTTCGACGGCGTCCCCGCGCTCGCGGATCGGCTCGTGCTCCCGTTCCTGCTGGTGACGCTGTTCGCGACGTTCGCCGGAATGCCGCTCGCGAACCTCCGCCGGGCGTTCCGGAACCGGCGGTTCGTCGCCACGACTCTCGTCGTGAACTTCGGCTGGAACCCGCTGCTGGCGGTCGGCCTCGGCGCGGTCTTCCTGGCCGACCACCCGGCGCTGTGGGTCGGCCTGCTCATGCTGCTCGTAACGCCCTGTACCGACTGGTATCTGGTCTTTACCGACCTCGCGAACGGCGACGTGCCGCTGGCGACGTCGCTACTGCCGTACAACCTCGTCCTGCAACTGCTGTTGCTACCGGTCTACCTCGCGCTCTTCGCGGACACGCTCGTCCAATTTCGGTTGCAGCTCCTGCTCGAGAGCATCGTGCTCGTTCTCGTGGTCCCGCTGACGCTGGCCGTTGCCGTCCGCAGGGGCGTCGCGGCGTTCGACCGCCAGCAGTGGTTCGCGGCGACGGTGCGACCGAGACTCGGCCCCGTCCAGATCACCTTCCTCGCGCTGGCCGTCGCCGCGATGTTCGCCTCCCAGGGCGGCCTGGTCGTCGAGCGCCCGGACGTGCTCGTTCGCCTGGCCCTCCCCGTCGTCGCCTTCTACGCCGTCAACTTCTCGCTCGGCCTGGCGATCGGTCGCGTCCTCGACTTCTCTCACGAGGAAGTCGCCTGTTTCAACTGTACGGTCCTCTCGCGGAACTCGCCGACCGCCCTCGCGATCGCGGTGGTCGCGTTCCCGAACGAGCCGCTGATTCCGCTCGCGCTCGTCGTCGGCCCGCTGGTCGAACTCCCGCTGCTCTCGGCGGTCGCGGGCCTGTTGCGCCGGTTCGAGCGGCGCGGCTGGACGGTTGGAGAACGAGCGCCGCTCTGACGGTTCCGCGGTCCGTGATCGGCCACAGTGTCCAGTCAGCGGATGGCGACGTCCGGCACCGAAACTTCCGCTACCGCTCGGGGTGCGTCGGCGCGTCGAATCCGCCGCGGACGAGCGGCTTCGCGATGTGACGGCGCGCACACGGCGGCACTTCGTACCACCCCTCTTCGAGGTCCCGCTCCAGCGGCTGCTCCGCCTTCGCGTCCCGGCTCGTTCCGCAGTCCCGGCAGCGATAGCCCTGGTTTCGGCCGGCGCTCTCCATCGTCCGGCCGCAGTCGGGACAGGTCGGCGTCACCCGCTCGGTCCGCACCAGGCCGCGCACGGCGAACTTCTCGAGTTTGAGCGTCCCACGGGAAACCTCCCCGCAAGCGGTGATCCGATCGCCGACTCGGAGCGCTCTGACGCGATCTCTGAACCGTTTCGTCGGCTCGAAGGCCGCACACGCGAGTCGGTCGGCCGACCCTCGCCCGTCGCTGGACGGTGACTCGAGCTCGATGAAGACGTGTCCGCCGCGGCGCGTCTCCGGCTCGCTCACGACGCGGCCCTCCAGCCGGTAGGCCCGCCCGTCCTCGACGTTCGGAATCGATCCCTCCCGGAGGTGGACGTCCGTCCCCTGGTTCGTCACGAACAGCCGGCTCGCGGCGACGGGCTCGCTCTCGATCCGCTCGGCCGCCGCCCGGACCGCGTCCAGATCGTCACCGCGGATCCCGTGCAGGATCGGACCGGGCGCGTGCGGCACGCAGACGGTCTCGTCCTCGCCGCGATCGACCGTGTCCCAGACCTCGGAATAGCCTCGATCGGCCGCCTCGAAGACGCTCTCGTGGTCCACGTCGCGGGGCGTCCCCCAGCGGTCGGGCTCACGGTAGGAGATGTACTCGTAGGTCCACTCGTCGAGCGCCGACCAGGCGCCGATCGCGGCGACGGCGCCGATCCGACCGCGGCCGTCGCCGGCGTGCCACGACCGGTAGCCGCGGCGCTCGATCAGCGCCGTCGCGTCCTCGATCGCCAGGCGGTCGCGGATCGCCGCGCGCGCGAATCGACGTACGTCCTCGGGGGGTGCCGGATCGTCGTGGACGTGGGCCGCGACGACCAGGCCGGGATTCGTCCGCTCGTCCGCGGTCTCGGCCAGGGATTCGAGGCGCTCGCGGGCGATCTGGAACGCACGGTCGGGATCGCAGTCGGTGTGGATCGCCAGGGCGGCGTTGCCCCGCGTCTTGTACTCGACGGCGGGGTTGAGCCGGACGAGGAGGAGTCGCGCCACGTCAGCGTCCGCCTGGCGCAGCCGCTCGGCGATCCGTGCGGCGACGTAGGTCGTGCACATTCCGCGCTCGCGCGAGTCGGTATCGTCGAGCCCGACGACGGTCATCGGCGGGCCTTGGCGGGGGAGCGGGTAACCCCTTTCGGGACGACTGCGGATAGCCGCGGACCGCCGGCGGGCGGAAACCAGTATATAAGTATGTTCCCGATACAGGCGTGAATCGCGACACGGCAGCCGGGCGTCCCGGGGAAAGCGTCTTATACGAGGAATCGCTTACAACCCTCTATGTCCCGCTCCGCACTGGTCGGCAATGTCACCGCGATGTTAGAGGACGCGGGGTTCGTTGTCAGCGACCGGTGTGCGATCCGACCCAAGAGCTTCGATATCGTCGCGCGACGCGGCGAGGACCTTATTCTCGTCAAGATCCTCGCCAACATCGACGCGTTCAACGAGGAGACCGGCCACGAGATGCGACGGCTGGGAACCTATCTCCAGGCGACGCCGCTCGTCATCGGCCTGCGCAGTCGCGACGAGGACCTCAAACCGGACGTCGTCTACTTCCGACACGGCGTCCCCGTCTTCAGCCCCGACACGGCATACAACCTGTTCATCGAGAGCGTCCCGCCGCTGATCTACGCGGCCCCGGGCGGCCTCTACGTCAACATCGACGGCGAGCTGCTCGCCGACGAACGGCAGGACCGCGACTGGAGCCTCGGCCAACTCGCCAGCGAACTCGGCGTCTCTCGGCGGACCGTCTCGAAGTACGAAGACGGCATGAACGCCTCCGTCGAGGTCGCGATGGCGCTCGAGGAGATGTTCGACGCGCCCCTGACCAGCCCCGTCGACGTGCTCGACGGGGCCGAGGACGTCCACGAGAGCGAGTCGACGCCGGACGATCCGGAGGCGGACCCGGACGACGAGCAGGTCGTCGCCGTCTTCACCCGAGCCGGCTACCGAGTCCATCCGACGGTCCGCTCGCCGTTTACGGCCGTCAGCGAGGACGAAGACGACAGCGACGTCGTCCTCACGGGTCACTCGGAGTTCACGAAGGCCGCCCAGAAGCGCGCCCGCATTATGAGTTCGATCGGACACGTCACTCGGACGCGCTCGGTCTACATCGTGGATCGGGCGAAACAGGAGTCCGTCGACGGCACGGCCCTGGTCGAACGCGAGGAACTCGCGGAGCTCCGAGACGCCGACGAACTCCGCGACGTCATCCGGGAGCGGTCCGAGCGCGAGGAAGCGGCCTGATTGGTCGATCGGTCGAGTTACGATTCGCAATTCGCGGTTCGGCGGCCCGCGATAGCCGCGTCCGCGACGCTATTTCTTTCTTTGTCTCTGCTCTACCGCAGTCTCCGGTCTCCGTACTTCGAATCGATAGAAGCGACGGCGGCGATCGGAGCGCCGTCAGGCGTAGGTCTCTTCGAGGTACTCGACGATGTCATCGCTCTCCGGCATCCCCTCGACGCCATTAGCCTCGTCGGTGATCACCGGCACGCCGGTCTGTCCGCTGACCTTCTCGACCTCGGTGCGCTCCCCGTGGGACCGGGGGACCTCGATCACGTCGTAGTCCAGTTCAAGATCGTCGAGTTTCGACCGAACCTTCGCGCAGTACGGGCAGCCCGGGAGTTCGTACAGCGTGATGTCTGCCATACCCGTTCGTTGCCGCGGAAGACGTATCAGCCCACCGGTCGCCCGGGTGGTTGCCGGAAGAAAGCGCCGCGCGGACGGCGGACAGCGGACGGGTGACGGCTGAATGCGAACCGAAAACCGAGTCCCGAGACGGCTCCGTCAGAACGCGAACATCTCGGCGTCGACCGCGAAGAAGACCGCGAAGTACAGGACGAACGCGAGTGCGAGTACCCACTGGCCGAGCGAGACGTCGTCAGTTTCGCCCATGGCGGCCTTGACGACCGGGTAGCTCATGATCCCGGCGGCCAGGCCGTTCGAGATCGAGGCGGTCAGCGGCATGATCGTGATCGTCAGCCCGCCGGCGATTGCCCAGGCCGGGTCCTGCCAGTCGATGTCGGCGACGCCCTGGAGCATGATGATCCCGACGACGACCAGCGCGACGTAGGTCGCGTACTGCGGGATGGCGCTGATCACCGGGACGAGCAACAGGGACAGCAGGAAGAGGAGACCGACGACGAGAGCGGTACAGCCGGTCCGGCCGCCCTCCTCGACCCCGGTCGAGGACTCGATGAAGGTCGTCACCGTCGAGGTGCCGATCATCGCGCCGATGGTGGTCCCGACCGCGTCGGCCATCAGCGGTTTCTCGATCTCGGGGAGGTCACCCTCCTCGTTCAGGAAGCCGCCGATCTGCGAGACGCCGATGAGCGTCCCGGCGGTGTCGAAGAAGTCGACGAAGAAGAACGTGAAGACGACCAGTACGAAGACGAGCGGATCGTCGGTGATCATGCCGAGCCCGTCGACGAACCCGGCGACGAGCGGCGTGAAGTCGTACTGGACGCTCGCGATCACGTTCAGGAGGCCCTCGTTCGAGAACTGCTCGTAGCTCCCGGGTGGCGTGAGCGTGCCTGGCGAGGTGACGCCGAGGAGGGTCAACAGCCAACCGGCGACCGCGGTCGCGAGAATGCCGATGACGATCGAGCCGCGGATCCCGCGGGCGTGGAGGACGAGCATCAGCGCCAGGCCGGCCAGCGAGAGCGCGGCGACGGCGCTCGTCGCGACGTTGCCCATCGTCACGAGCGTGTCGGGGTCGCTGACGACGAGTTGCATCTCCTGGAGACCCAGGAAGAGCAGGTAGACGCCGATCCCGGCCCCGACGGCGAACTTGACCGGTTCGGGGAACAGTTCGATGACGTACCGGCGCGCGCCGACGGCGGTCAGCGCGATGAAGACGATCCCTTCGACGAAGACCGCCGCGAGCGCGACCTGCCACGGGACGCCCAGTCCGAGGACGACCGTAAACGCGAAGAAGGCGTTCAGGCCCATCCCGGGTGCGAGCCCGAAGGGCCGGTTCGCCCAGAGCGCCATTACGCCGATCGCGACCACCGACGCGAGGATCGTCGCCACGGCGATCATCTGTTGGATCTCCCCCTGTCCGTAGCCGTCGATCGTGATCGCCTCGCTGAGGATGATCGGATTGACGACGATGATATAGGACATCGCCAGGAAGGTCGTCACCCCCGCGATGGCTTCCGTCTCGAGGTCAGTATCGTGTTCGTCGAACCCGAAGTACCGGTCGATAGCCCCCATATTGGATGTTCGAGCATAGAAACACGGATTAGTTAAGCGTTCTTGTCCGCATCGGCGCCCATAGTATTCACGTCCATGTATATGATAGCGAGTATAACGGTCCGCGTCGAGCCGACACCAGGGAGACGGGCACCGAACGTCGGCCGCGAGCAGCCCGCGAGCGGCGGTCTCGAGCGGTCACGGCGCCGGCGGGACGAACGTATTTCACCTCGGAGCGCGTACCGTACTCTTGTACCATGAGGTTTGTCATCGTGGGATACGGCCGGGTCGGTTCGCGGACCGCGACCATCCTCTCCGAAGAAGGCCATCAGGTCGTCATCGTCGACAACGACATGGATCGGATCGAGCGCGCCGGCGGCGACGAGTTCGAGACGGTCCGGGGCGACGGCTCCGACGAGGACGTCCTGATCGAGGCCGGAATCGAGGACGCGGTCGCGATCGGCGCGTTCACGCCCGATCTCAACGCCAACTTCGCGGCCTGTATGGTCGGCACCCACCACGGCTGCCGGACCGTCCTGCGCATCGACGAGGACTACCGCGAGGACATCTACGAGAAGTACGCCGAGGAGGTTGACGAGATCGTCTACCCCGAGCGGCTAGGCGCCGCGGGCGCGAAGACGGCCCTGCTGGGCGGCGACTTCAACGTCGTCGCCGACCTGGCGGCGAACCTCCAGTTGACCGTCTTCGAGATCCGGGAGGGATCGCCGGCGGTCGGCAAACGGATGAGCGAACTCGACTTACCCGAGTCGGCACGGATCTACGCCCACGGCCGCGCCCGCGAACCGCTGACGATTCCGCTTCCGGGCACCGAGTTCGAGGTTGGCGACGAGGTCGCAGTCATCACGGAGACCGATCGCGCGGAGGCCGTCCGCTCGGCGTTGTTACCCGCGAGCGCGTAGGACAGGGTTCGTCGTCGCCGACCGTTCGATCGGTCCGACCGGCCTCTTAAATCCCGCGCTGGCGGCGTCGAAAGGGGAAAGGGGGAGAGGAACGGTATCAGGCGCGCAGACGGACGGATGGGGAGGGGTGGGGAGACCGTCGGCGCGCCTATTCGTTCCGTCGCACGGGGGGCAAATAAAACCGCGTCAGACGACCGACAGACGGGAGTCAGACGCGGATCAGTTCCCGGTTGCCTCCTCCGATTCGGGCCGGAAGACGAGCACGTTCTGGTGGACCATCGAAGGGACGAACGAGAAGGGATAGCCGTAGACGTGGAGGTCCTTCGTGGGGTCGTACCAGATCAGGGTCGCCGCGAGCGTCAGGGGTGCGGTCGACTCGATCGCGTCGGCGAGTTCGGCCGAGAGGAATTCGTAGGACTGCTCGCGATACATATCGCCGATGAAGACGACGACGTGGCCGTCCGGCGTGACCGCGTCCGCGAACCGGTCGAACTTGGCCGCCATCTCGGCGAGCCAGGCGGCCTTCGTCTGCGTCTCGTCGCGCTCGTCGGGTTTGTCGCCCGCGTCGGCTCCGTCAGGCCCCTCGGCGTCGGTCTCGCCGGGTCCGTCCCCGTCGAACGACCCCAACTTGCTCTCGCGGGTTCGTCGCTCGTTGCGCGTCTGCTCGAGTTCGTCCATGTGCCAGTAGGGAACGTCCGTTAGCAGGAGGTCGATCGAGTCGTCGGGGACGTCGTCGATCAGGTCGGCGCAGTCGCCGCGGCGCATGTCCTGGTCGGCGAGCGGGGGCTCGCCGCGGGCGCGCCGCTCCTCGTTCTCCGCTTCGAGCACGTTCTGGTAGATGTCGACCCACCGCTCGGTGCGCTCGAAGCCGATCGCCTCCCGGAGCCCCGTCCCCTCGTGTTCGCAGAGGCTCGCGCCGAGTAAGGTGCCGCCGACGCCGGCGAAGGGGTCGAGTACGGTGTCGCCGGCCTTGCTGAACCGGCCGATCAGCTCCGCGCAGAGCCGTGGGGGCTTCTGGCCGCCGTGTTCGCTGCGCAGGTCGTGCTGGAGGGCCGGCGGATACCCCTCCGCGATCACGGACTTCGTGGCGTACTTCCATTCCCTACCCGTGAGATCGTTCACCCGGTTTCGCTCGTCGTAGACCCCCCGCCCCTCGACGTAGCGCTGGTGGTCCGCGAGCTCGTCGGTGTCGATCACTTCGCCGTCCTCGACCGGCAGGGACTCTTCCCGTGCGCGCTCGGCGTCGAACGTCCCGTCCTCGTCGATGACCAGGCGACTCTGGCGGTGTCGCTCCCCGTCGTCTGTCATACCCCGACTGCTCACGCGGACCGCTTAAACGCTTTTTCACGGCCTCGTCCAAGGCCCGTCGCTTCGATGTCGTTCGTCGGAGACGCCGCTCCGTTCGTCGCCGGCGTCCTGGCGCTGTGGGCCAGCGTGATCCGTGTGTCGCGTCGGAGGAGTGGGAGCGGCGGCCGGCGGGAGCGGAGACGACCGGGGACGAGCCACGCGATCGGTCGCACGAGGGTGGTGACGCGAGTGTTAGCGGGTCCATTTGTATCCGCCGGCCGTAGGCTCGCGTATGAACATGCTCGTCGACGGCGAGTGGCGGACCGACGCGCACGAGACGACGAACGAGGAGGGGGCGTTCGAGCGTCAGGAGACGGCGTTCCGAAACCGGATCCGCGACGAGTCCGACGCCGAGTTTCAGCTGGAGGCGGGCCGGTACCACCTCTACGTCTCCTCCGCGTGCCCGTGGGCCCACCGGACGTTGGTCACGCGAGCGCTGACGGGCCTTGAGGACTCGATTTCCGTCTCAGTGGTCGACCCCTACCGCGACGAGGATGGCTGGCAGTTCACGCCCGAGAAGGAGGGATGTACGCGCGATCACGTCCACGACGCGGACTACCTTCGGGAGCTGTACGTCCGGGCCGATCCGGACGCCACCTGTCGCGTGACGGTGCCGGTCCTCTGGGACAAGCAGACGGACACCATCGTCAACAACGAGTCCGCGGAGATCATGCGGATGCTCGACACCGAGTTCGACGGTGTCGCGAGCCGGGACGTGGATATCTACCCCGAGGACTATCGGGACGCGGTCGACCGGATCATCGACGAGATCTACGAGCCGATCAACAACGGGGTCTACCGCGCCGGCTTCGCGACCGAGCAAGCGCCCTACGACGAGGCGGTCGACGACCTCTTTTCGGCGCTCGACCACTGGGACGAGGTCCTGGCGGACCAGCGCTACCTCGCCGGCGATCGGCTGACCGAGGCCGACGTCGCGATGTTCACGACGCTCGTCAGGTTCGACAGTGTATACCACACCCACTTCATGTGTAACGTTCAGTACGTCCGCGAGTACGACAACCTCTGGCCGTACCTGCGCGATCTCTACCAGACGCCAGGCGTCGCGAAAACGGTGAACATGGACCACATCACGGAACACTACTACACGACTCACCCGGACGTCAACCCCAGCGGAATCATCGCGCGCGGTCCGGACCTAAACTTCGAGGCGTCTCACGACCGCGACGAACTTCCGGGCGGGCCGCCGTCGGACCTGACCGCGGCGGCGAGCGACGACTAACGGCCGTCTCGGTCGAGTAAAAACGCGGGTTGCGGATCCCGGGTCGCTGATTTCTGGGTTCCCTTTTGCTTCCGTCTTCCTTACCTACTGTTCAGGTGGCTGCCGGCTTACGATCCGCTTGGCGGCTGACCCGACTCGCGGCCGCGCCGCCAGTCCTCGAAGCTGTGCTCGAACTCGTCCTCGGAGACGAATACTTTCCAGAGGATCCACGCGGGGACGAGCACCGGGATCACCGGAATGAGGACGATGACGAGAATCGCGGCCATCACGTAGCCGAACAGGGTCATCTGGGTGTTCGGCCCGTAGCCGGTCGATTCGGACACCTTGATAGACATGTGTGTTAGTACGAACGTGTCGATATTCCGTCTTTCGATCCCGGACCCGTCGTCGGCGCACGGTCGTGATCGGAACCGTCAGGTCGTCTCGGGGCCGTCGCGACCGTTCGACTCGTCGCTCAGCACCGCTTCGGCGTTGTCCTGCGGTCGATACCCGAGTTCGAGCATGGTCTCGGACAGCGAGAGGAACCGCTCGGAATTATCGGAGATTCCGTGGGCGATCAGCGGCGTCGTCTCGAGCGTCGTCGTCGCGGCCGCGTTGAGCACCCGTCGGCAGTCCTCGGGACTGAGCCACATCGCGCGGGCGTACCGCTCGCCGGAGGCGTCCCGCTCCTCGCATTCCTGCCGGAGTTCGTCGCGGGTGAGCAGCCAGCCGATCCGCAGGTTGACCACGTCGAAGCCGTGGCGTTTCGCGTAGTACGATCCCATCGCCTCGCCGAAGACCTTCGTGACGCCGTAGTAGGTGTCGGGGTCCGCCGGACCGTCCGGTCTGACGATCCCCGGGTTCCCGACCGTCGACTCCGGTCGGATCCCCGAGACGGTGTTTTTCATGTTGACCGCGTGGTTCGAACTCGCGAAGACCACCCGCTCGAGGTTGTTCGCCGCCGCGGCCTCGAACGCGTTGTAGACCCCGTCGACGTTCGGCCCGCGGACCTCGTCCCACTCGGCCCGCGGCGACGGGTTGGCTGCCAGGTGGATCAGCACGTCCTGGCCGTCGAGCGCGTCGACGAACTGCTCGCGGTCGGTGATCTCGAGGGGCTCCGCGTCGAGATCCTCGGTCTCGCTGTGAGAGAAGAGGGTGAGGTCGTGATCGTCGTCAGGAAACGCGTCGATGGCCTCCCTGCCCACGTTGCCCGATGCGCCGGTGATGGCGATATCGGTCATACGGAATGGACAGCGAACGGCCGGAAATAGGTCGGGCCGGCGCGTTCCGGCCTGGGCGCGGCAGAACGAACCATCGGTGAATGCCGCGTAGCAACTGGTGGCGACGGAACTCCGAAAGCCCGACGGTAGTGAGACCTGCCGGCCGAAGCCCTCCGAATCGGCCCCGCTACGGCTCGACGACGATCTTTCCGACGCTCTCGCGGTCCCGCATCGCCGCGAAGGCCGCGTCGGTGTCCGCGAGCGAGTAGGTCTCGTCGATTTCCGGTCGCAGTCGGCCGTCGGCCGCGAGTTCGACGAGCCGACGCAGGTCGTCCTGGGTGCCCATCGTCGAGCCGACGACGCGCTTGTGGCCCAGGAAGAGATCGGGCACATCGATCGTCGACTCGTCGCCGGCCGTGCGACCGCAGATCACCATCGTCCCGCCGCGGCGCATGACCGCCTGGCCGAGCGCTGTGAACTCGCCGCCGAGGTGGTTGACGACCGCGTCGGGCGTCCCGATTTCCTCGACTTCCGCGCGGATCTCGTCGGTGTCGGCCGACTCGATGCCGTGATCCAGGCCGAGGTCGCGGACGCGGTCGAGTTTCTCGGGAGAGGAGGACGTCCCGATCGTCGTCGCGCCGAGGATATCGGCGAGCTGAATCGCCGCGACGCCGACGCCGCCGGTCGCGCCGGGAACGAAGACCAGGTCACCCGCGCCGACGTCGGCCCGCCGGAGCATGTGGAAGGCGGTCATGTAGGCCGTCGGGATCGCGGCGGCGGTCGTCGCGTCCACGTCGTCCGGCAGCGAGAGGAGTCGGTCGGCCTGAACGCTGGCGGTCTCGGCCAGGCCGCCGTGGTACAGCGAGAACCGCTCGCACATGTTCTCCGGGCCCTCGCGACAGAACCGGCAGGTGCCGCAGGTCTGATTCGGGCAAAGGAGGACCCTGTCGCCGGGCTCGACGCCGGTATCGGCGTCGGCGACATCGTCGCCGACCTCGCTTACGACGCCGGCCACGTCGAGCCCCGTGACGAACGGCAGGTCGTCGGCGTCGACCATCGCCGAATCGCCCTCGAGGATCCAGAGGTCGTGGCGGTTGATCGCGCAGGCCTCGACGTCGATCAGGGCCTCGCCCGGGCCAGGCTCGGGCTCGTCGCGGTCGATCACGCTCACTCCCTCGGGACCGATCAGTTCGGTGAAGACTGCGGCTCGCATCGGTTCCCGAGTGGGCTTCGAGCGCAAAGATCCTAGGGAAGGCGGCACCGAACGGGCGGTCCGGACGCCGGCCAGGCGGCTTGCGACCCGCCACCACAGCCCTTTTTCCCGATCGGCCGTACGTGTATCCGTGACCGATCCCACGACGTGGGACGTCGAACTTCGAATTCCCGCGGACGCCGACGTAGACGCCGCCGGCGAGTCCCGGACCATCGAGGTCGACGAGGACGAGTCGATCCTCGCGGCGGCCCGCGCGGCCGGCATCTGGCTGTCCGCGGACTGCCAGCAGGGGTGGTGTATCACCTGCGGCGCGAAACTCCTCGAGGGTGAGGTCGATCACAGTCGGGCCAAGCGATACTACCCGGAGGACGAGGCGGCGAACTTCGTGCTCACCTGCGTCGCGCGACCCCGTGCGGACTGCGTCATCGAGGTCGAACGGCACGACGAACTGCTCCGCCACCGCGCCGACCACGACAAGCCACCTGGCCGGTCGAAGCTCGGGTGAGGATCGATCGACGCGACCGGCGACTGCCCGCCGAACGTTTTCCGATTCGCCGTCGAACGAGCCCGTATGACGACGGCGGACCCGCAGTCGGAGTTCACCGGCATCCTGCTCTACGACGGCGACTGCCCGTTCTGCTCGGCGGCCTCGACCGCGATGCGCCAACTCGACAGCGTCGGCGTCGTGCCGTGGGACGATCCGGCGGCCCAGGCGTTCCTCGAGGCCCAGTTCGACGAGACGCCGTTCGCGCTCTTCTTCGCGGATATTGAGGCCGAGACAGTCTGGTCGGGCCGAGCCGCGGCGACCGAGCTGTGTAAGCGAGCCGGTATGCCGGTACTAGTCCAGGACATCGTCGACGGGAATTACGAGCAATTCGCGGACGCGATTCAGTCAGTGGTCGGCGCCGACCGCGAGCTCGATCCGTACCACGACGCGTATCCGATGGCCGACGACGCCGCGGCGCTGTTCGATCGCCTGGCGGCGAAGGGCGACCGGACGCACGTGCCGAACGCCTGACGCCTCGCCACCCGGTCCGAGTATCGACCGGTCGGAACCGTCGACCCGCCGTCAGCCCGGTCGCGGGCCGCACGAGCTATCGGCCGCCGGTCACTGCACGTCGATCTCTCCCCGCATCGAACTCGGGTGGATCTGGCAGTAGTACTCGGCCATCTCGTCCGTCGCCGTGAAGGTAACCGACTGGGTCGCCCCTTCCTCGCCGACCAGGTCCGTCGCGAGCAGGTCCGCACCGCTCTCGGCTTCGATCGCGAAATTGTGCTGGAGGCCGTCGCCGTTCTCCCAGACCAGCACGTACTCCGTTCCCGCGTCGAGCGTCAGCGTCGGGTTCTCCGTTTCCGAGACGTCGTCCGGCGTGACGCCCTGCCAGGCCGACGCGTCGCCGAGGAGCCTGACGTCCGCCTGCGCGTCGGTCCCCGCGTCGCCGTTGGCCGCTTGCTCCTCCCCGTCGCCGAACTCCCAGTCCGCGAACGGCCCCTCGACGATCTCGTCTTGCTCCTACATCGCGTGGATGAACGGCTGAGGCTCCCCGTTCGGGAGTTCGAACGCGGTCGGAACCGGCGCGTACTCCGGACCCTCGGGCGTCGGCCTGATCGGCAGGACCACGCCGTGAGTGTGGTGGCTCTGTCCCGCGATCGTGGTCTCCGGTTCGAGCGGCATCTCCTCGTCGAGAACCATCCGGTATCGCTCGTCGCGAACCGTCTGGGTCGTCATGAAGTGGATGACGCGGAACCCGTCCTCGGTGGCCAATTCGCCGTCGATGTGGACGTTTCCAACGCCCCAGGACGCGCCGTACGTGTACACCTTCGGAAACAGCGGCGAGCCGGTGCCCGTGACGCCGTGGAGCAGCCCGTCCGTCAACACGCCGCCGCCGGTTTCGTAGCCGGGGATCGGCGGTTGGACGACGTGGTCGTGCTCGAGTTCGTATTCGTTGCCCGCCGGATCGGTGAACTGCGCGTCGAACTCGATCGTCTCCGGTGTGTCGCCCGGCTCTCCGGGGAGATCGTACGGCCGTCGGTCCTCGTAGGTGACCTCGAACGCGCCGCTGGTCACCTCGGCGTCGTTGCTGTACGGCGTCGGTTCGGCGAGGCGCTGCTGTGCGATCGACTCCCCGTCTGACTCCTCGATCGGCTCGCGGGCCTCGTCGGGCGCGGCCACGAGGAACGGGAGGTCTTCGAGGAGTTGCGGAATCGCCTCGTCGAGCGGGGATGGAAACTCCTTCGCCTGGTCGATCCGCGCCTGCAGGTGTTCGGTCCCGTGCCGGGGGTTCTCGGCCGTCCCGAATACCGTCGGACTTAGCGGTCGTTCGCCGGGAAGCACCCAGTAGAAGGCGTTGCCCGGCTCCTGTCTGGCAGTAAGGGCCACTTCCGGATCGGTGCCGTCGTCGCCGTCGTCACCGTCGCCGCGGTCGTCCCGCGCCGCTCCGATTCCGGATGCGCCCGCGATGCTACCGATCGATGTCGCCGCCCCTAGTTCGAGGAAGCGCCGCCGTGAATGCGACATATGCTATCCTCCAACACGGCTCCCGATAAGATCACCCCGCTGATGCATCCGTCTCGAACAGCCATTGCACCGGAACGATCAACGGCGGAGAATCGATTTGCGAGCGACGGATCGCGGTAGAGCGGTTGTTCGACCCACCTGAATCACGGGCATCTCGGTCCGTTCTCGGGCTCACTCGGGCGTCGGCGTCGGGAGCGAGCGGTGTCGCCGCGGCGGCACGAGGTAGTTCGCCCGGTTGCGGACGCTGATGTACTGGAGGATGCCGTTGTTCGTCCGGGCGCCGACCGAGCCCTCGGTGAGATCGCTGCCGGTCATCGCGTCGCGGGTCGTCACGAAGTCGTCGATCGAGCGCTGCAGGGAGAGGAAGTGGACCGACGCTGCGTCGTCATCGGTCGAGTCGAAGTCCCGCCGCAGGACGATCGGCTCGCCGTCCTCGCGGGCGCGAGCGGCCTTCTGGGCGTGACCGACCGTCCCCTCGGTCCGGGCGTCCTCGGCCGCGTCCCCGCCGACTTCGGTCACGCGGCTCGAATCGCCGAGGTTGTGGCCGGCTCCCTCGACGAGGTCCTCCGCGGCGTGGGCCGGCGAGAACATCTTGGCCACGCGCTGGCCGCGACTGTCCTGTTCGTACCACTGGTGGAGGTGCAACTGCAGTTTCGAGAGGTGGATCGTCGTGCCGCCGGCGAACGGCCCCTCCCGAATCGTCACCCGGTCCTCGCTCGCCTGGGTCCGCTTGAAGCCGGACTTGAACCCCATGAACAGCGGCGCGTCCTCGGGAACGGGCTCGCTGTCGGGGATCCCGCTGACGCCCGCCTGGCGCTCCGCGGGAAGCCCGCGACCGATGAATCCCGTCCGGCGCTCGGCCACCTCGAAGACGCCTTCGACGGTGCCCTCGACCTCGACCCCGTTGAGTTCGTCGAGGTCGCCCTTCAGTGCCTCCTCGACGCTCAACGTGACGTGCCCGTAGTCGCTGGCGACGTGCACCAGCGCGTCGTACGCGTCGAGTTGCGGGTCCTCGAACGACGTGAGGGCTTCCGGGTCGGGGAGGTCGACCCCCTCGGGGAGGTCGTCGTCGAACCGGTCGAAGTACGACGGCCCGTAGCCGATCGCGAAGACCAGGCCCTCGTTGCCGCGCTTGTACGCGCGCTCGAGGGTTCGGAACGCGGCGTCGAGTTGCTCGCGCTCGCCGTCCGCGTCGGCCGGCCCGTCGCCGACGTAGTCGAGTCCGAGCAGGAGGTGATGCTGCGGGGGGTCGTCGTTCCCGTGGTCGTCCGTCGCGAGGAACTCGTTCCAGGCGTGCTGGCGGTCGGGCAGTTCGTCGAGGGCGAGGTCGGCCTGGGGGACGTCTTCCGTTTCCTCACGCTGGAGGCAGGCGGCGAGCGCGCCGGCACCGCCGACAGCGACGGCGTTTTTCACGAACGCGCGACGGGAGAGGCCGCGATCCGAGCCGGACATACGTGATTCTCGGGGACTGGCGACCAAGGGTATTGCGGTCCCAGCGATCCGGGCTGGTCGGATCGCGCGCCGTTTCCGACGGCGGCAAATCCGGCTTGAGAGCCGGACTATCGGCCTGTAACGTATAAATTCGCTCGACTGTACGCCAAGCTCTAAGTGCCGAGTGATGGGAGACAATCGGTGCGATGTCCGACGAGAAATCGCATGCTTCTGGAAACGTCGATGAAGGGGACACGAGCGAGCGCGTCGGAATGGCGGTCCTTCGCGAACGCGGCCTCGATCCCGAGGAACTGCGCGAGACATTGTTAGACGCTATCGGCGCCGAGTTCACGACCTACTACTACTATACGAACCTCCGAATGCACCTGGCCGGCCACGAGGACTACAAGGAGATCACCGAGGACGCCCGCCTCGAGGACCGGGCCCACTTCGAACTGGTCGCGCCGCGGGTGTACGAACTAGGCGGCCACCTGCCCAACGACATTCGCGACTTCGCCGACCGGGCGTCCTGCCCGGACGCGGAACTGCCGGTGCCGTACGACGACGAGGGCGGCCAGCTGGACGTCACCGAACTCACCGCCGAGGACGTCCTCGAGGTACTGCTCGAGGCCGAACGCTGCGCCATCCGCACCTGGTCCGAGGTCTGCGACATGACCCAGGGCGTCGACCCGCGCACCTACGACATGGCCCAGCGCATCCTCCAGGAGGAGATCGAACACGAGGCCTGGTTCGTCGAACTCCTCTCGATGGAGCGCGACGGCGAGATCAACCCGGCGGGCCACTTCGTCCGGGGCGAGCCGGGCGACGCGCCGCTCTCGACGAACCGGCGCTTCAACGACAGCGCGTAGATTGCCTGGCGGCTCGTCTGTTCGACCGTTCGAGCGCCTTCCGGCGGATCTGCGAGCCGCGCGACCCCCCGACGCCGCGAGCGTCGTCCTTGCGACGGTGAGCGGCAGAGCCATCCGGCTGCGGGTGCTACTCGGTCACGTGAACCAGGTCGAAGCTTTCGCCGAAATCGACGCGCCGCCCGAGACCGTCTGGGAGGTCCTCCTCGGGTTCGAGACCTATCCCGAGTGGGATCCGATCGAGCGGACGATCGAGGGCGTCGCGATCGACGTTCGGCGGGGACCGATCGAGCCGACCGATCCCAGCCGGTTCCTCGACGGGCCGATGGTCGTCGCCGTCGAGCCGAACCGACGGCTCGCCTGGCTCGACCGGTTCGTGCTCCCCTTCGCCTTCGACCGCTACCACGAGTTCCACCTCGAGCCGATCGACGACGGGCGGAGCACGCGACTGCTTCAGCGGGAGACCGTCCGGGGCGCGCTCGTCCCGCTGGTGTTCGACGAGACCCGCGTCGAACGGGCCTTCGTCGCGATGAACGAGGCGATCGCCGCTAGCGCGGAAGGCCTGGCGAGCGCGACTGCCTGACGGTTCGAGGCGGGTACCACGGGGACGGTCCGTCAGATCAGGTCGGGCAGCGCCTCGAGCGAGTCGATCTCGTGGGCCGGGTCGATCGAGAGTTCGTACTCCGAGCGGTGGCTGCGTCGGATGAACGCCGCGTCGATTCCGGCCGCGTCGGCGGCGGCGACGTCGACCCGGCTGTCGCCGACGAACAGCGGGTTCTCGACCCCGAGATCCGCGAGCGCCTGCTCGAGGTAGTACGGCGTCGGTTTCTTCCGTTCGATCCCCTCGAGCGTCGGTTCGCGACCGTACCAGACGTCGAACCCGTCGAACTCGCAGTGTTCGAGAATGTTTCCGATGGTCTCGTGCTGGTTGTTGCTGACGATCGCCGTCGACACCGACAGCGAGTCGAGCGTCGCGACGTCGTCGTACGGCCGCTTCCGGCCGGCTCGGAGCTCCGCGAGCTGGGCCGCGATCGCGGCCTCCTCGCGGGCGGTCCAGAGCTCGTCGGGATCGACGCCGTGCTCGGCCGCGACCCGGCGCAGCGAGGGGACGTCCGGGCCGAGAAGGGTGTCGACGTGCTCGGTCGACGGGTCCGAGACGCCGATCGCTTTGAAGGCCTCGCGCATCGCTGTTTCCAGTACCGTCCGATCCGTCGGCGTCGTCAACACGCCGTCGTTGTCGAAGATAACTGCGTCGTACGCCGTCCGCGTTCCCATGTAATCGCCGGTAGGACGCGGAGGGATTTCGGCGTTGCGCCCGCCGCGTACGAAATCGGGTTCTCGGACCGAAATAGAAGGGAAAACACTTATACGACGGTTGATAATTTGGCACCGATCCGACTGATCCGTCATGACTGCCGCCCGCACCGATCCGTCGACTGGCAGCGAATCGGCGCCGCTCGCGTCGCTTCGCCCGCGCCTCCGATCGCGGCTCGGGATCGATCCCCGCGCCCTGGGCGCCTTCCGGATCGGCCTGGCGCTCGTCCTCCTCGCCGACTTGCTCGTCCTTCGGCTGCCCGGCCTGGCCACCTTCTACACGGACGACGGGGTGCTCCCGCGGTCGGCCCTCGCTGAGACCTCCCCCGCGTTCGCGCGGTGGTCCCTCCACGCCCAATCGGGGTCGCTATGGGCGCAGGCCCTGCTGGTCGGGATTGCCGTCACCCTTGCCGGGTGCCTGCTCGTCGGCTACCGCTCCCGGTTCGCTGCGGTCGGCTCCGCGTTGCTGCTTGCGTCGTTGCACGCCCGGAATCCGTACCTGACAAACGGCGGCGATACGATCCTCGTCTCGCTGCTGTTCCTCGCGGCGTTTCTCCCGCTGGACGCCCGGTGGTCGCTCCGCGGGCGCCGACGGCGCGCGGGAAGCCAGGCGACCGCAGCCCCTCGCGCCGGCGACGCGACGCGCGGCGACGATCCCCGCGTCGTTTCGGCGGCGACCGCGACCGTTCTGTTACACGTCGCGATCATCTACGCGATCAATGCCGTCCTCAAGTTCCGAAGCGACGCCTGGTCGAGCGGCGTCGCCGTCCGGCGCATCTTCCAGCTCGAGGACTTCGTGTACCTGCTGGGTCCGACGGTCGCGGAGTTTCCAGGGCTGCTGACTGCGATCAACTGGCTCTGGACCGCGACCCTGTGTGCCGCGGTCCTGCTCGTGGTCGCGACCGACCGGCTCCGGGCCGCGACCGTCGCCGCCTTCGTCGGCGCCCACCTCGGAATGGCCGCGACGATGCGTCTAGGCGCCTTCCCGTTCGTCATGCTCGCCGCCCTGCTGTTGTACCTCCCGCCGCGGATCTGGGATCCGATCGATCGATCCGTCTCGGCGACCGCGCTCGCGGATCGAGTGGGTCGCCTGGCGGCAAAACCGGTTGCCGACGGCGCCGGAGCGGAAGGACCGGCGGCGCCGGACTCCGGTACCGACCGCTCGCGGCTCGTTCGGCGCGGCGGTCGACTCGCCGCGACGGTCCTGCTTACGTGTGTCCTCCTCGCCGTCGTGGGCTGGCAGGTCGCGGCCGCGGGCCTGGTCGACACCGCGCCGGCGGACGACGACGCGTTCGAGAGCGGCAGTTGGGCCTTTTTCGCGCCGAACCCGCCGGACTCCTACGCCTGGTACGTCGTCGAGGCCGATCGCGAGTCCGGAGACGCGGTCGACCTGGTCGACGGCGGGCCGGTCGAATTCGACCGGCCGCCGAACGCGATGGATCGGTATCCGTCGACGCTCTGGAAGCGGTTCGCAACGAAGGTGCAGGGAGGGGGCGACGCCCACCTCGAGCCGACGGCGGCGTACTTCTGCGAGCGTGCGCCCGCCGACGTCGAGTCAGTGACGATCCATCGTCTCGATCAGCCCGTCGACGCGAACGGGCCGGTCGGCGACCCGACCGCCGACGAACGCATCACCACTTCCTGCGGCTGACGGCGGCGGACGGCCGTCCACTGCGATCCGAGCCGTGTCCGTCGCGATGTCCCTCCTGTCCGGAGGTTCAAGTACGGAGGGGAGACCAGACCCCCCGTGACTCGCCATCCAGTACTGCGCTCGCGCACCGCGCACCTCGACCCGCGCCGTCCCGATCGGGTGGACGATGGGCCATAGAGCCCTCGTCGCCTACCGGCGACCCGACTCCCTCTACGATCTGCGGTACAGCCACTGGGGCGGCGAGGATCTCACCCTCGCGGACGAAATCACCGGCACGACCCCGCTAGCCGACGGCGCGATCGAGGGAGCCTTGCTCGCGGGCTCGATCACCCGCGATCGGATCCTGACGGACCATCTCGATCCCTGCGTTCACGAGGCGCTGTACCTCGTCGATCCGGCGGCCGACTACGCGGTCGACGCCTTCCGAGTCTGCTGGCTCGAATGGGGCGACGGTCGCGACGGCGGCCGCGGCGCGCTCGTCGCGACCGATCCGGACGAGGACCGTCGGCTTCGGATCTGGTTTCGCGCGACGAAGACCGCGCTGGCGGACATCATCGAGATGGGCGCCCTCTCGCGGCGGGCCGCTCAGTCCTATCTCGAAGCCCGCGTCTGTGAGGAGGAGCAGGGAACGGTCTACACGTACACGGAGTCGCTCGCGGACGGAACCGGCGACGGAGGCGGCGGCTATACGCCCACGCCGGACCGCTGGATCGAACCCGAGCGCCAGACAGACGTAGAGCGCGACGACGAGCCCGACGGAGCCGGCGGGATCGGCGCCGGCGACCCGTGACTCAGTTCTCGTTCCAGCGAGCGTCGGCGAGTGTCCGCTGGACGGCCTCGTCGCCGACGGCCTCCGCCAGCGTCCCGAACCCGGCCCGCTCGCTCCGATCGCCCGCGTTCGCGACGAGCCGCGAGACGATGAACTCCGGTGTCGAGCGGCCCACCGTGTCGAACCGGGGCTGGTAGTCGACGAGCAGTTCCAGTTCGGGGTTCAGCCCCTCCGCGAAGATGCCGTCGACCCGCGCCTCGGGCGGTAGGGGCTCCAGATCGTCCGCGAGGTGGGTGACGAACACGCCCAGGGCGTCCCGGTCGACGGCGAGCGTGACGAGCCCGTGCAACAGATCCGCCGCACTACCGGGTTCGGTGATCGCCTCGAACTCGTCGACCAGCGTCAGCGTGCGCCCGCCCGAGGACAGCGGCGGGACGATCGACCGCAGCGTCGACTCGAGGACGCCGGCGTTGAAACTCGCGTGCCGGCGGTGGAAGACCAGCGAGTCGACGGGCGTCACCTCGGCGCGGTCGGCCGGCACCGGCAGCCCCATCGTCGCGAGCAAGACGACCTGGCACAGCGTCTCGAGCAGGGTCGTCTTCCCGCCGCTGTTGGCGCCGGTCAGGACCGTTACGCGCTCCTCGCCCGGCACCGAGTCGACGTCGGCCGGCACGCTCGTCACGCCGTGCTCGCCGATCGCGTAGGTGACGGGCTGGACGGAATCGTCGTCGCGTGCCGCGAGTGTGAGATTGCGCGCGTTGACGACGGACACTGCAGCGTCATCGTCGTCCACGAAGGTCGGACGAGTGCAGTCGTACGCCAGTGCGAACCGAGCCAGCGAGAGGTGGAAGGCGATGTCGTCGACCGCTTCGACGGCTCGGTCGACCGCGTCGCGAGCCGCTTCCAGCGTTTCCCGAAATTCGCTCGCGACGGCCGCCTCGCGCTCGTCGACCGCCTCGGTGAGGTCGCTCCGGAGCGTCCGCAGCGTGCCGCCGACGAAGTCGGTCGCGTCCGTCGCGTCGGTCGGCATCGCGTCGCGCACCCGATCGATCGTCACATCCGTTTCGCTCAGGAGGTGGTCCTCGAAGGCCTGGCGAAAGCCCTCGACGTCGCGGACGCCCTCCGAACGGAGGTCCTCGATCAGTTCGAGGGCGTCGGCGTCCATGTCCTCGACGGCGCCCAGCGTGGCCCGCAGTCGGTCGAGTTCCTCGTCGGCGCCCTCGCGGACTCGGTCGCCGTCGAGCGCCGAAAGCGCCGCGGCCGCGTCTTCGAGGCGGTTCCGCTCTAAGCCTGCGATCGCGGCGAACGGCCCCGAGTCGACGCCCGCGTCGAGCAGCGCCAGGGCGGCCTCGACGGCGGCGCGCTCGCTCCCGTCGCGCTCGTCGTAGCGCTCGTAGGCGTCGAGGACGGCCTCCCGGTCCTCGTCCGCGAGGGTCGACCAGGCGTCCCTGGCCGCGAGGACGTCGTCGAGTCGATCGTTCATCTCGTCGCGGCGCTCCAGCGGAGTGAGCACGCGGATCCGGTCGGCCGCGCGCCGCGTGACGGCGTGGTCGACCGCGAGAGCTAGCAGTTCCTTGTACGCCGATCGGGCGTCGCCGGTCGCCAGGACGTCCATACCCGCGCCGCCGGTCGCTCGGCGCAGGATGCGCGTCGCGCGGCCGCGGGCGAGTCCGGCATCCGCGAGCGCCCGGACGTTCTCGGTTTCGATCGCTCGAATCGCCCGCTCCCGGCCCAGTTCTTCGACCAGCGTTTCCCGCGTCTTCGGGCCGACCCCCCAGTACTCCTCGAGTCGCATACCCGTTGGGTTCGAGCCGACCGTCTTGAACACTGTGTCATCGCTCGTCGGGCGCGCAGCGGACACCGTACGATTCCACAGTAAGTATGCACGAATGTGTGTAAGATTTGGATTCGAACGCGGCTATAGGAGCACAAACACGGGGATTTTTATCGCCGCGGCGCCCTACTGACTTCCATGACTGATGGGCGGGGCGAGACTCCCCGGCGAACAGGAATGACCGAAAAGTGCGGCGTCGTCGGCGTCTCACTGAACGGTCGAGACGCGGCACGACCGTTGTATTATGCGCTCTACGCACTCCAGCACCGCGGTCAGGAGTCCGCGGGGATCGTCACCCACGACGGCTTCCAGCAGCACAGCCACGTCGAGATGGGCCTGGTGGGCGACGCCTTCGGTGAGGACGACCTCGACGCGCTCAACGGGGCGGCGGGGATCGGCCACGTCCGGTATCCGACGGCCGGCTCGGTCGACTCCTCGTGCGCCCAGCCGTTCTCCGTCTCCTTCAAGAGCGGCTCGCTGGGGCTCTCCCACAACGGCAACCTCGTCAACGCCGACGAGATCCGCGACGAACTCGCCGCCGCGGGCCACGCCTTCACCAGCGACGGCGACACCGAGGTCATCGCCCACGACCTCGCGCGCAACCTCTTAGAGGAGGACCTGGTGCGGGCCGTCAAACACACGATGGGGCGGATCCACGGCTCCTACTCGCTGACGATCAGCCACGACGACACCATCCTCGGCGTGCGCGATCCGCAGGGGAACCGCCCGCTCTGTATCGGGGAGCTCGAGGACGGCTACATACTGGCCTCCGAGTCGGCCGCGATCGACACGTTAGACGGGGACCTCGTCCGCGACGTTCGCCCCGGCGAGCTGGTCGTCCTGCGAGACGACGGCCAGGGCTTTGACTCCTACCAGCTCGTCGAAAACGAGAACACCGCCCACTGCTTCTTCGAACACGTCTACTTCGCCCGCCCCGACAGCGTCATCGACGAGACGCTGGTCTACGAGGCCCGGCGGAACCTCGGGCGCAAGCTCTGGGAGGAAAGCGGCGTCGAGACCGACGTCGTGATGCCGGTACCCGACTCCGGTCGGGCGTTCGCCTCCGGCTACGCGGACGCGGCAAGCGAGACGACCGCCGACGGCGAGCCCCGCGACGCCGACGACGACGGCGTCGAGTTCGCCGAGGGGCTGATGAAGAACCGCTACGTCGGCCGGACGTTCATCATGCCGACTCAGGATGAACGCGAGCGCGCGGTGCGGCTGAAGCTCAACCCGATCAAGTCCACGATCGAGGGCAAGACCGTCACCGTCATCGACGACTCGATCGTCCGCGGGACGACCTCGACCCAGCTCGTCCAGCTGCTGAAAGACTGCGGGGCCGAGGAAGTCCACGTCCGGATCGGCGCGCCGGCGATCGTCGCCCCCTGTTACATGGGCATCGACATGGCCACCCGCGAGGAACTGATCGCTTCCGACAAGTCCACCGACGAGATCCGCGACGCGATCAGCGCCGACAGCCTGGCCTACCTCTCGACCGACGCGGTCGCCGAGGTGCTCGACGAGGAGCGGATCGACCTCTGTCTGGGCTGCGTGACGGGTGAGTACCCCTACGACATCGAGGGCGAGGCGACCGATCGCGACGTGAGCCGACCCGACGTCGGCGACCGGCAGCTCCCCGCGGACGACTAATCTAACGCGTTCGGAGGCCGGTCCGCCGTTCGATCGCGTCGCGCTCGCGTTCTTCGTTCTCGAGGGAATTCCGCCGAGCGGTAGACCGCGGTAGCCGTCGGTCCAAGCGGCGCTCGGTGGCGCCGCTCGGCGGGCGAAACGCGAAACGAAGTGGAGTAGGGTGGAGTGGGGTGGGGTTGGGACGGTGGTGGTATCCCGGGTAGGGGTTCGGACGCAATGCCGGGTCCGCTATCACGGAGCCGTCCGCAGTATTACTACCAGAATCCATCAGATAATACTACTCCCAAAATCATTTGGATGTGTCGAATGGTGGCAATCAGCGCGTCGCTTTGTACGCGAGGAAAACCGCCGTGCCGAGCGCCGCGGCGTACCACAGCGTTCCGACGCGGATGACCATCGTGGCGCCGGCGGCGACGGGTTCGGGATACCCAACCGCGATCAGCGCGCCGACCATCGACGCCTCCGCCGCTGCGATCCCGCCGGGGAGCATCGACACCGCGCCGATGACCGACCCGAGCCCGAAGACGAACAGGCCGGTCGTGACGTCCGCTTCGACGCCGAACCCGTCGAGTACCACCCACAGCGCGACCCCCTCCAGCCCCCACGCAGCGAGGCTGAACAGCGTCGAGACGATCAGTGGCCGGACCTGAAACAGTCGATACGCGCTCTCGTAGAACTGCTCCAGTTCGGTCGCGTAGTCGCCGACGACCGGGACCGCTTCGAGCCGTTCGAGGATCGCCAGGCAGCCCCGTCGCCACTGAAGCAGACCGATCCCGGTCGCGATGGCGCCGAAAACGACGATGATGGGAAGCGACGAGCGACCGTACCCCAACAGTCCGAGCGCGGCCATCGCGCTCAGCGCGATGAGGTCCGTGATCCGCTCGGCGCCGACGACGGAGGTGGTCTTGCTCGCGGACACGCCGCGCTGATCGCGGAGAAACCACGCCTTCCAGACCTCCCCGGCCTTGCCCGGCGTGACGACCATCATCAGGCCGCTAAAGAAGGTGACGGCGCTCGCATCGAGCGGAACGTCGATGTCGAGACACCGGAGGTAGTAGTGCCACTTGGCGAATCGGAACCCGTAGCCGACGGTCGTCAAGCCGACGACGATCGCGAACGTTCGCCAGTTCAGGGCGGCCAGGGCGTTCGTCACGTCGCCGACGTCCGCGTAGACAGCGAGACCGAGGAAGACGACGACCGAGAGCAGTGCTGTCACCCAGATGCCGTGGTCGCGGACGGCCGCTCGCCCACGATCGACGACGGATTCGCCGTAATTGCTCATCGTCGCGGGGATCCCTCCGACCTGAAGGGTTCGACGGCGCGACCGGCGGCGGTGCGGACCTGGTGGAGTTTCGTCGCGACGTGCCCCGAGAGGTACCGTCCGCGACCGCCAGGCCGGACGCGGCCGTCGCGCAGGGCGTCCGCGAGCGATCCGTCACCGTCGATACAGGTGTACGCGCGACCGACCTCCATCGGAAAGTGGGCGTCGCTCCCGCCGGTCGACGGCAGGTCGTGAGCAGCCGCGAACGCCGCCGCGCGCTCGTTGAACCGCCGGCGGACACAGCGGGAGTTCACCGTTTCGACCCCGTCGACGGCGTCGGCGAGGGCGTCGAGGTCCGTCTCGTAGTACTGTCGTAGCGCGTCGAACGGGTGCGAGAGGACGGCGACGCCGCCCTGGTCGTGAACGCGGTCGACCGCTGTCAGCGGGTCGGTCTGAGGCGGCGCCTCGGTCACGTCGAGTGCCAGGAGGTGCCCTTCGGTCGTCGTCACCTCGACCCCGGAGATCACCTCGAGGGCGGCCGGTGCGGCGTCCCGAACGGCGTCGACGTTGGCGAGCGTGTCGTGGTCGGTGATCGCGATGCCGTCGAGTCCGGCGTCGACCGCCGCTGAGACGACGCGCTCGGGTGGCGTGCTCGAACAGGGCGAGGCGTCCGTGTGTACCTGGAGATCGTATCTGCGTGTCATTGTGGGTTCGGCGCGGCGTAGCGTGCGAGTCTCACGTGATCGTTTCGAGAAGTCGGAGCGGCACCTCGTAAAGGACCGCGATGACGACGAAGCCCCAGACGACGAGGTTGACGAGAAACGGGCGGTCGCCAAAGAGGTACTTCGGGTCGCCGCCCAGGTCTCGCGTGTGGGCGAGGTGGTGATAGCGGAAGGCCGCGAAAAAGGCGAACGGGAGCGTGACCATCATCCACGGGCCGTCCCCGTAGAACGTGTACAACGAGTAGGAGACGAGCAGCGCCGAGAGGACGGCGACGAGCAACTGGTCGAGCGTCTCCTCGGTGTACTCGTCGAGGCTGGAGCGCGACGCGGCCGGATCATCGCTGACGATCATCTCGTGGCGGCGTTTGCCGAGCGCGAGCATCAGCGCCGCGAGGAACGTACAGACGACGAGCCAGGGGCTCAGGGAGACGTCGATGGCGACGACGCCCGCGATAGCCCGCAGGACGAACCCGATGGCGATGACCATCACGTCGACGAGGACGACCTCCTTCAAGAACGCGGAGTAGAGCGCGTTCTGTACGATATACGTGCAGACGACGAGGAGGAACAGCGGACCGAGGTACCAGGCGAGGGCGAGCCCGCCGACGAAGAGCAGGATCGCGAACGCCGCCGCCACGGGGATCGGAACCTGGCCGCTGGCGATGGGTCGGTGTTTCTTCTGCGGATGGTTGCGATCCTCCTCGACGTCGAGGATGTCGTTGCCGATGTACGTCGCGCCCGCGATGACGCAGAACGCGACAATCCCGAGGGCGACGCTCGCGACGGCGACCGGATCGAGCAGGCTCTTGGAGAAGATTAGCCCCAACAGCAGGATGCTCTGTTTGTACCACTGCCAGGGTCGCAACTCCTTGACCAGGCCGGAGAGGGCACCCGCGAGCCGGCTCTGGTCGGCATAGGCGCGGGACATCTCTGTCTCTCCACCCCTAGGACGGACAAAAAAGGCTCGCGCTCGCTTTCAACCATTTTACGATCGTTTGGTATCGCGAAACGGCACGAGCCGACGAGCGGCCGCCCGCTTCTCGCCGAAGGGTGCCCGATCCGAGCGAAACCGGGCGGGCAGAAACGCCGGTCGGTGACCCGCCCGCTACGGCACCGACTAGCACTTCGCCAGTGGGCTCTTTCCCTCGCTCCGCCCGTTCGATGCGGCTCTCGACCCGGATCCGATTTCGAATTCGGCTCGCCGTAATCACTCCGTTCCGCGTCGGTAGGCCGAACAACCATCCGTTTAGGGCCGGTTAACCGTCGATACACTATTGAAGCGCTGCGTCGACGTTCGGCTGATATTACGATGAGCGATAGCGAGCGCACGAGCGACGACTCGACCGGTGCCGTTCTCGTTACGGGGGGGACCGGATTCCTCGGCCTCCACGCGTGCCAGCACTTCCGCGATCGGGGCTGGGACGTCACCGCGTTCGACCGCAAGCCCTTCGAGGAGTCGGACGACACGGACGGAATCGACTTCGTCCGGGGAGACGTCCGGAGCGAGGAGTCCGTGGCCGACGCGCTCGAGGAGAGCGGCGCCACCGCCGTCGTGCACGCGGCGGCCGCGCTCCCGCTGTGGGACGACGACCGCATCCGCGAGACGACGATCGACGGAACGCGCAACGTGCTCTGGGCGGCCAAAGACGGCGGCGTCGAGCGCGTCTGTTACATCTCCTCGACCGCGGTTTACGGGACCCACGATACGCATCCTATCACCGAGGAGTCGCCTCTAGAGGGCGTCGGACCCTACGGCGAGGCCAAGATCCAGGCCGAGAAGGTCTGCGAGGACTTCCGTCGCATGGGGATGTGCGTTCCCGTCCTCCGCCCGAAGACGTTCATCGGCCCGCAGCGGCTCGGCGTGTTTCAGGTGTTGTTCGACTGGATCGAAGACGGCGCGAACGTCCCGCTCGTCGGCTGGGGAGACAACCGCTACCAGCTACTGCACGTCCACGACCTCGTCACCGCCATCGAACTGATGCTCACCGAGGACGAGGAGGCGGTAAACGAGACGTTCAACGTCGGCACCGACGAGTTCGGCACCATGAAGGAGGACTTCCAGGCCCCGATCGACTACGCGGGGACGGGCAAGCGCACCATCGGAACGCCCGCCGTCCTCACGGTCACGGTTCTCCGCGCGCTCGAGAAGCTGAACCTCTCCCCGCTGTACCCGTGGGTCTACGAGACGGCCCACGAGGACTCGTACGTCTCCGTCGAGAAACTGAAGGGCCTCGGCTGGGAGCCCGAGTACTCCAACGAAGAAGCGCTCGTAGAGACGTACAAGTGGTATCTAGAGAACTACGAGTCCGACCAGGCGGCCGACGAGACTGGCCTCGATCACCGCGTCGCGTGGGATCAAGGTGCCCTCGTCGCCGCGAAGAAAGTCTCACAGCGGATCTGACCGGTGCCGACGGCGGTCGCGCGCTGACCCGCGCGATGGCAGCAGACGAGCCCGCAGCGTCCGTACCCGACCGTCACGATACCCCCCCATGCCGATACGTATCCCCCTCCGCGCTCGCTCCGACTGGATCGTCGTTCTCGGTCCGATCGTCGCCGTTCTGTTCGCCGCCGGACTCGCGACGTATCTCGTAACCGAGTGGCCGGCGATCGCGACCGATCCGGCGTTCTTCCAGCACACCGGTTGGTACGTCCTCAACGGCGGCGTTCCATACGTCGACGTCTGGGACGTGAACCCGCCCGTCCCGTTCGGCATCTCGGCCGTGCTCGCCGTCCTTTCCGGCGGCGACATGCTCGTTTTGCACGGGCTCGGCGTGACGCTCACGGCGGTCGTCGCGGCCGCGAGCGTCCTGCTCGTCGGGCAGGTGGCTCACCTCGCGACCGGGAACGACGCGGCGGCGGTCGCCGCCGGCCTCGCGATGCTGGTCGTCCCGGAACTCTTCCTCCTCTCCCCGGAAGGGGTGCGGGCGCAGTTCTACGCGCTGTTTTTCGGCGTCCTCGCGCTCGCTCTGGTCCTCCGCGACCGTCCGTTCCTCGCGGGAGCCGCCGCGGCGCTGAGCGCCGGCTCGTGGCAGTCGGGGGCCGCGTTCGCACTGTTGGTCGTCGGGATGGCGTACCAGCGAACTGACCGGCGGGGCGCGCTCGCGGCGATCGCGGGCGGCAGCGTCGTGACCGGTGCCGTCCTCGTCGCGTTCGCGGCCGCGGGCGCGCTCGTTCCAATGGTCGTCCAGACCGTGCTCGCACCGCTGCTCGCCGGCTCGTCGTACACCCTGGCCGAACGCGTCTACTCGATCCTGCTGGTGTTCGGCTACGGGTCAATGCTCCTTCCGGTGGCGTTCTACGGCTGGGCGCGCGCCGTCGCCGTCGTCGACCGCCGAGAGCTGTGGTGGGTGCCCGCAGGCGGCCTGATATTCGGCTTTCAGGTGCTGTTCGTCGACATGGACGGCTCGACCGACGCGCTCCTGTGGCTCGCCTTCGTCGCGCTCGGCGTGGGCGTCGCCGCCGAACGCGTGACCGCGCGGCGATCGTCGGTGACGGACCCCGGGGACGACGCGGCCCCGACGATCCGCCGCCAGTGGGCCGTCGTGGCCGTCGTTGGACTGCTCGTCCTCGCGGGACTGGGCTGGCACTACGGCTCTCCGCAGCCCCAGGAGCGACTCCGGACGATGGAGGAAGCGGCCGAACCCGACGGGGACCCGCTTCCGATACGGCCAGGCGACGCGGACGTCCCGTCGATGCAGACCATCTACTGGGAACGGATGGAGCCCGAGACATGCCACTACCGGTTGAGTTGGAACGAGATGCGGTGGATCGCGATGACGGACGGGCAACTAGACGCGCATGATTGCGACGGGTGGCCGAGTCGCACCGATCGCGGCTGAGCGGTCGGCGGCTCGAGAGCGCTTCGATCGGAGAAAAAATGGGTCGCTCGATCGCGGATTCGAAACGAGTGCCCGAAAGGGGTGTGATGTCCGCCCCTCTCTTTGTAATCGATCGGTGCCCTGGTGCCTCTGTGCCCCTCTCGAGGCATTCGAGTCCAGCACCTACGCGTGTATTGAACGCGGTGATTGTGTCTCCGAATTATATGACTATTCAACTGAGTTTGTGTCGTTATACGGCGTCTTCGAACGCTTGCGTTCTAGCAACGATCGAACTCGGGACGGTGCTGGGTTCCAACCACAGTTGTTGATCTGAAACTCCGGTTCAACGGGTCGCCCGAATCGATCCCGATTCCCGCGGCCGACGACCCGCGTGACCGTTAGGACCCCTGGAACGCCTCGGCGAACTCGGCCGGCAGCGTCCCGATCTCGATCCCCCAGGCGATCGGCAGCCAGCCGAGCGCGACGAGCGTGATCAGGACGATCCCGATGACGTTGAGCCCGCTCCCGATGCGGGCCATCTGCGGGAGCGAGATGTAGCCGCTGCCGAAGACGATCGCGTTCGGCGGCGTCGCGACCGGCAGCATGAACGCGAAGGACGCCGCCGTCGCGCCTGCGATCATCAGTCCGAACGGGTGGACGCCGATCCCCACCGCGACGCCGGCTAAGATCGGCATCAGCATCGCCGTCGTCGCCGTGTTCGAGGTGACCTCGGTCAGGAAGATCGTCATCACGACCACGGCCAGCAGGATGACGACCATCGGAACCCCCGCGAGCAACTCGAGTTGCTCGCCGATCCAGGCCGCCAGGCCGGTCTCGCCGAAGGCGTCGGCGATCGCGAGGCCGCCGCCGAACAGGAGGATGACGCCCCACGGGATGTCCACGGCGTTGGTCCAGTCGAGCAGGAAGGTGTGCGCGCCCGTTTCGGTCTCCGTCGGGAGCGTAAAGAGAACCAGGGCACCGCCGATGGCGACGATCGTGTCCGAGTCCTCGGGCGGCGTCACACCGAACAGCGGCTCGATCAGGCTAGCGCCGATCCAGGCCGCGGCCATGCCGACGAAGACGACGCCGACCATCATCTCCTGCGTGTTCATCGGCCCGAGGCGCTCGAGTTCGCGGTCGATGGTGTCCGCCCCGGCGGGGAGTTCGCTGAACTGGGGCGTCACCGCGAGGCGGGTGACGTAGCCGTAGACGGCCACGAGTCCGACGATCGAGATGGGGACGCCGTAGAGCATCCACTGGGCGAACGTCACCGACTGGTCGAACAGCGCCGACGCCTGGCCCGCGAAGAGAACGTTCGGCGGGGTGCCGATCAGCGTCGAGACGCCGCCGACCGAGGCGCCGTAGGCGATACACAGCATCAGCGCGACGCCGAAGGAGAAGTTCCCCTCGCTGGTGTCGACGTCGAGGCCGGCCTCGTCGATCAGGTCGGCGGTCTGGTAGATGACCGCCAGCGCGATGGGGACCATCATCATCACGGTCGCGCTGTTGGAGACCCACATCGAGAGAAACGCCGTCGCGAGCATGAATCCGAGGATGAGCCGCGAGGGCTCGGTGCCGACGGCCTTGATCGTCCGGAGCGCGATCCGCCGGTGGAGCCCCCACCGCTGCATCGCCATCGCGAGGAAGAACCCGCCCATGAACAGGAAGATCAGCGGATGCCCGTACGACGGCGTCGTCTCCGCCGCGGGCAGCGCGCCCGTCAGCGGGAACAGGACGATCGGCAACAGCGACGTCGCCGGAATCGGGATCGCCTCGGACATCCACCAGATCGCGACCCAGGCGGTGGCGGCCGCGACGGCCTTTCCCGCCGCCGACAGCCCGCTCGGCGTCGGCGAGAGGAAGATGAGCGCGAACAGGACCGGCCCGAGGACGAAGCCGACCTTCTGTCGGAGGGCGTATGTGCCGCCGACGTCGAACGGGGAGCCGCCGTCGTCGCCGCGACTGCCGCCGGCGCCGCCGCCGGGATCAGCGTCGGTCGCAGTCTCGGTTCCGGTCCCAGTTTCGGTCTCGCTACCGGACCCGGCGGCGCCGCGCTCGCCCGCGTCGCGCCCGCCGTCCGAAAAGACGCGCCGCGCGAGCCGTCGTTCCTCGGCCGTCAGGTCGTCCATGTCCGCGATCATGGCCGGCGCGTCGAGCGTGAGGTACGCCTTCGTCCGGGCATTGACGACCCACAGGTACCGCCACAGCCGCGATAGCGAACGGCCGGATCGGTCGCGTTCGGCCACCATGTTTCGGAGTGCTCCCACGACCAGGCGCATAATAGTGGTCGCTTACACGGTCCCTACACCGCGCCTGGCGGCACGGACGAGCGTATAAGCTGATTCCGATCCAAGTCGCGGTATGCCGCTACTGCAGTTCGAGACGACACTGTCACTTTCCGACGCCGAGAAGACGGCGTTCGCCGAACGGGTAACGGACCTGTACACCGACGAGATGGCGACGACCGCGGGCCACGTCGCGGTCTCGATTCGCGAGCGCGGCCAGGCGGACCTCCACCTCGGGCGCGCCGTCGACGGACCGGTGCTCTTCCTCGACGCCGAGATTCGTCGCGGCCGCTCGTTCGACCGCAAACGCGCGTTCGCGCTCGCGACCATGGCGTACGTCGGCGAGACCTTCGACGTCCCTGACGAGAACATGAAGGTCGTCTTCACCGAACACCCGGGCGAGTCGATGATGGGCGTCGACCGCGTGGGCGGCGAGTGGAGCGGCGACGAGCGGGACTAACAGCAGTCTCGCGTCGCGAGCCCCGCCATACTAAAGCCCGCCCTCGGGATAGGTCGCGACGTTCGATGGACCGGTCGGATCGACGGCTCGTCTCGCTCGTCACGCTCTGGCAGGTGGCCGCGAGCGTCTGTTACTACACCGTCTTCGCGGCGACGACTTTCTTCCGCGCCGAATTCGGCCTCTCGCGGTTTCAGGTGGGGTTCGTCGTGACGGCGCTGACGATCGGTTACGCGATCTTCCTGCTCCCAGTCGGGACGTTGATCGACCGCGTCGGCGAGAAGCGAGTCCTGATCGTCGGCCTGAGCGGGCTCTCGTTCGGCGCGGCGATGGTCGCCGGCTCGCCGTCCGTCCCCCTCCTCTTCGG
Organism: Natrinema salifodinae; assembly: GCF_900110455.1. Lineage (NCBI taxonomy): Archaea > Methanobacteriati > Methanobacteriota > Halobacteria > Halobacteriales > Natrialbaceae > Natrinema > Natrinema salifodinae. The sequence goes on from NZ_FOIS01000001.1 coordinate 471,333, forward strand.
GTCGGTCTTCGTCCTCGGCTCCCTGTACGCAACCGCCATTCCGGGAACGAACAAGGCGATCTACGACAACGTCGCGCCGGAGCGCCAGAACGTCGCGATCGGCATCAAACAGGTCGGCGTCACCGCCGGCAGCGGTATCAGCGCGCTGCTCGTCACCGGTCTGGCCGGCGTCCTCTTCTGGCAGGCCGGGTTTCTGATCGCCGCCGGCGTCGGACTCGCGGTCGCGATCCTCTTCTCGCTGCGGTACGCCGGCTCGGCCGACGGCGGGTCGACGACGGATCCGGACCTCCGGGGGCTACTCGACAACGGGCCGTACCTGCTGCTCGTCGCGGCGGGCTTTTTCCTCGGCGCGGCGCTGTTCACCACGACCGGCTACACCGTGTTGTTCGTCGAGGAGGCGGTCGGCGCGTCCGTCGCCGTCGGCGGCGTCGTGCTCGCGCTCGTCCAACTGTTCGGCAGCGCCGGGCGGATCGTCGGGGGCTGGCTGGGAGACGTCCTTCCCGGCGAGCCCCGCGTCCGGATCGGCGCGATCCTGATCGGCCAGGCGCTGGCCGGCGCCGGGCTGTTCGTCGTCGCCGCCACCGCCTCGACGCCGGCGGAGGCGGCCCTCACCTTCTCCGCGCTGGGCTTTTTCGTCCTCGGGAACACCGGCGTCTACTACTCCTGTCTGGCGACGCTGGTCCCGGCCGACGAGCTGGGCAGCGCCACCGCCGGCGGCCAGCTCTCGGTCGTCCTCGGCTCGGTCGTCGTCCCGCCCGCCTTCGGCTACCTCGCGGACGCGGTCGACTACCGGGCCGCCTGGTGGCTGCTCGCGGCCTGTTCGGTCGCCGCCGCCGCGGTCGTCGCGCTCGTCGTCCGCCGCGAGCCGCCGGTCGACGAGCCGGCCGCGGCGGAGTCGGGGTGAGCGTCCGCGACGGGCGCGGCGAGCGCGGTGCGATCGGGGGCTGTAACCACTATCCGTCTCGGCGTCGAACGTGTCACCATGTACCGCGTGCTGCTTCCGGTCGACGAGAACGAGTCCCGAGCGCGGAGCCAGGCGACCGCTGTCCGTACTCTTCCGAACGCCGCGGCGGACGTCTCGGTCGACGTGCTCCACGTCAGCGAGGGCGGCGGCGGGCCGGACGCCGAGTGGGCGGCGGGCGGGTTCGCCGAGGAATACGCCGACGAGATGGAGCGACTCCACGAGAACGACGCCCTGCCGGAGTCCGTCGAGACGGCGGTCGACGTCCTGGACGCTGCCGAGATAGAGTGGACGTTCCATGCGGCGACCGGCGACCCCCCGGACGTGATCCTCGCGTCGGCAGCCGAGTACGACAGCGACCAGATCATCCTGGGCGTCCAGCACCGCTCCCCGGTCGGCAAGGTGCTGTTCGGCAGCGTCGCTCAGGCCGTGATCCTCGGCAGCGACCGGCCGGTAACGGTCGTGCCCGCGAAGTGAAATCGTGTATAGAGCCGCGAGCCGTGGTATCGTACTCGCCGCTATCGCAGACAGGCGGCGACGACCTCGAGCATGCCCTCGCCGCGGACCTCGTCGGCGAACAGCGGCACTCGCCGGACGTCGGTGCCCCGGAACAGTTCCTGGGCCTCGGCTAAGGCCGACTGCTGGACGTCCCACCGGCGCTGGCAGAACTCGCAGTCGTCGAGATTCGGCTGTAGGAACTCGCCCTCGACGTCGTCGGTGACGTTCGACAGTGGCTCCATCACCCGGTTGACGACGACGGTGCCGACCGGGATCTCGAACTCCCGGAGCTGCTGGCGCAGGCGCTTTGACTCGACGACGCTCATCTCCTCGGGGACCATGACGATCCGGAAGTCGGTCCGCGCAGGGTCGCGGAGGGTGGCCCGCAGGCGCTCGATGCGCTCGCGCAGTTCCTGCAGGTCCTCGAGATCGTCCGCCTCTTCCTGCGAGTCTCCGCCGCCGAACATTCCCTTGACGCCGTCGAGCATGCCGCTAATGCGCTGGCGGAACTGGAGCAGCCGCCCCATCATCGTGTCCATGACCTCCGGCAGCTGGAGCAGCCGGAGGGTGTGGCCCGTCGGCGCGGTGTCGACGACCACGCGCTCGAACCGTTCGTCGTCCATGTACTCGAGCAGAAGCTGCATCGCGGCGGCCTCGTCGGAGCCGGGCATCGCGCCGCCGAAGACTGCGTCCATCGGCGACTCCTCGCCGAGCATCTCGCCGAGGCCGCCGAGGGGACCGCCCGCGCCGCCGGCTCCGGCACCAGCGCCGGCGTCGCCGCCGAACAGCCCCTGGCCGGATTCGGGACCGAAGCCCGCCTGGCCGCCCCCGCCCTCGTCGCCTTCGGTACCAGCGCCATCCCCGCCGAGAAACGCCGCCTGGCCCTCTTCCATCGCGGCGTCGGGGTCGATCTCGGCCGCGTAGAGGGGGATGTCCTCGCGGATGCGGGTCGGTTCCGCGGGGATGTCGGTCTCGAAGGTGTCGGAGAGGGAGTGGGCGGGGTCGGTCGAGACGATCAGCGTCGGCGTGGCGCCGCGGGCGCTGTCGAGCGCGGTCGCGGCCGCCATCGTCGTCTTCCCGACGCCGCCTTTCCCGCCGTAGAGGACGTAGTCGGGGCCGTCGATGGGCTCGTCGGATGGCTCGACGTCGACGGTCTCGCGCTCGTCCGACGCGTCGTCGACCGAGTCCGTCGGCGTCACCTCGATGGTGTGTGCGCCGTCGTCGCTGTCGGTGTCCGTCGCCCCGTCCGCCTCGCGTTCGTCTTCGTCGACCGGTTCGACGTCGATGCCGCTCATACTCCGGGATTCCCCGTCCCCACACGAGTATTCGTCGGTCTCGACCATCGGTGCCGGCTTCGATCGGACTCGACTCCCCGGCGTCGCCGGGGGCGGCGATCCATCGCCGCGGACGAGATCACGGTCCGCCAGGCCGATCGCCGACTGATTGCCGGGGAGTCCACAGCAAAGTCCCGTCCTCAAGGACCGAGGCGCGTATGCGCCGAGGGAGTAGGGTGGGGTCGTTTACTCGAAGTACGTCGCCAGGCGCTCGGCCGCTTCCTCGACCCGCGGGGTTACGAGCGCGAACCGCAGCCAGTCGCTGCGGGAGTCGCCGAAGGCTTCGCCGGGCATTCCCGCGACGCCGGCCTCGTCGATCAGGCGTTCGACGTTCTCCAGGGTGCCCGGATAGCCGTCGAAGCGGGCCATGACGTAGAACGAGCCCCGCGGCGTAGTGTACTCCGCGCCCGCCGCGTCGAGCGCGTCGGTGAACGTTTCGACGCGCTCGCGGAGCCGCTCGCGATTTCGCTCGTAGTAGTCGGGGCCGGTCTCGCGCAACGCGTTCAACACCGCGTACTGGCCGGGCCTGGTCGTGGCGACGTTGACCAGCATGTGGCGGCGCTTGGCGTCCGCGACGAGTTCCGGCGGGAAAATCGCGTAGCCGACGCGGACGCCGGTGATCGCCATCGACTTCGAGAAGGCGTTGGTGACGATTCGGTTGGGGGAGTCGACTGCGAGCGCGCTCGCGAACCGCCCCGACAGGTCGTAGTGGTCGTACACCTCGTCGCTGACGAGGATCGCGTCGTGGTCCTCGGCGACGGCGACGAGTTCTCGCATCGTCTCCTCGGGATAGACCGCGCCCGTCGGGTTGTTCGGCGTGTTCACGACGATCGCGGCAGTCTCCGCGCTCGCGGCCGCGCGGACGGCCTCGGGATCGAGCCGGCCTTCCTCGTCCGTCGCGACGAACCGTTGGCTCCCGTCGAGCAGCGTCGTCTTCCCCGGATAGTAGGGGTAGACGGGATCCGTCAGGAGGAGTTCGCTCCCCCGGTCGCGTTCGAGCGCTCGCGCCATCGCCAGGTAGTTCGCCTCGCCGGCCCCGTTGGTGACGACGACCTGGTCGGCGTCGACGCCGCGCCGGGCGGCGATCTCCTCGCGGAGTTCGCGCAACCCCTCGCTGGGCGGGTACTGGAACCGGTCGGGGTCGAGGTCGGCGTACTCGCGCAGTCCCTCCCGGAGCGCCTCGGGGGGTTCCCAGTCAGGATTGCCACTGACCATGTCGATGACGTCCCGGTCCGCCGCGTTCGCGTACTGCATCACGTGGAAGAACAGCGGCGTCTCGTACTCCATGTGACACGGTATGTATCGTCGGTCTTTTCGCTCTTCCTATCCCGTCCGGCGAGGGCGGGAGAGGTCGCGTCGTCCGTCGTCCGTCGTCCGGCGATCGGTCGGGCGTCGGTTTGACAACACGGCGGTCCGTTGCTCGAGGTATGCTCGAACACGTCGATCGGGAGCGAGCGCGGCGCGTCGGCGAGGCGCTGCGGGAGGCCGACGAGCGCCTGGCCGTCGCCGAGTCCTGTACCGGCGGGCTGATCGGGGCCGCGATCACCGCCGTCCCGGGCGCGAGCGACTACTTCGATTCGGGACTGACGACCTACGCCTACGACGCCAAGCGCCGCCACCTCGGCGTCAGTCGCGAGGCGCTCGACGAACACGGTGCTGTCTCCGAACCCGTCGCCCGCGAGATGGCGCGGGGCGTTCGAGACGTCGCGGACGTGACCTGGGGTATCTCGGCGACCGGCATCGCCGGTCCCTCCGGCGGCACCGAGGAGAACCCGGTCGGAACGGTCTACGTCGGCATCGCCTACGCGGCCCCGTGGGGCAGCGAAGACTCGTACTCGATCGTCTCGCGGTACGTCTTCGACGGCGACCGCGACGAAATTCGCGCGAAAACGGTCGACCAGGCGCTCGCCGATCTGCTGTCGGAACTCGACGCCGAACTGCCGTGACGTTCGTTCGTGTGACTGAAACGACTCGATGATAGTCTCGAGAGTAAACTATTCCCCGGTCGACTTCCCAGTCCCGGGTAATGAACAAGAAGGGGCACGTGCTGAACGCCGTCCTGTTGAGCATCGGGCTGGGGTATCTGCTCGAACCGTCGGGTGGCCCCGAGACGTTCAGGACGATTGCGATGCTCGGCATCCCCGTGACGCTCGGGGCGCTGTTCCCGGACGTCGACACCGCGTTCGGCCGCCATCGGAAGACGTTGCACAACCTGCCGATCCTAATCGGATTCGTCGCCTTTCCGTACGTTTTCGACAACCTCGAGTACGTCTGGATCGGCGTGCTGACCCACTACGTGCTCGACGTCGCGGGGAGCAAGCGCGGGATCGCGCTGTTCTATCCGGTCTGGAAGAAGGAGTTCGGCCTGCCGGTCGGCGTCACGGTCAGCAGCAAGCGCGCGGATCTGGTGACGGTGGTCGTCACCGTCGGCGAGTTGCTGCTCGCCGCCACGTTCGTGTTCGAACTCCCACAGTGGGGCTTCCGGATGGGACGACACGTTCTCGGCCTGTAACGGACGACCTGTAGCGGATGCGGTTTTCCCTCCGCACGGCCCGTCGCAGTCTCGGTCACGGCCGCAGTCAGTGACCGCCAGTCGAGAGGTGAAGGCCCGCGATGCCGACGACGATCGTGCCGATAAAGACGAGCCGCGAGAGGCTGATGGGCTCGTCGAACAGGACGATTCCGAGCGATGCCGTCCCGACGGCCCCGATCCCCGTCCAGACCGCGTAGGCCGTCCCCACCGGGAGGTCTTCGATCGCCTTCGCCAACAGGACCAGGCTGACGAGCATGGCGATCCCGGTGCCCAGCGTGGGCAGGGGGTTCGAGAACCCGTCCGAGTATTCGAGACCGATCGCCCAGGCGACTTCGAACAGACCGGCGACGAGCAAGAGGTACCACGACATCTCGGATTCCGGTAGCCGCGCGGCCCGGCTATAGCTTCCGTTTCGCGGCGACCGAGAGCGACGCGACCCGAAAACGAGCGGCCGAGGACGAGACCGAATCGACATCGTTGACGGCGGCTACCGACACCGCTATCGCCGATTGTTCGGTGTCCACTCCTGACAGGCGTCCATGTCGTCCATGGCCCGATCGTGGCGGGCGCAGTACGGGACCATCCCCTCCGAAGAGCGGACGTACTCGAAGTGCTTGCAGTTCCCGCAGTAGCGGTCCGTCGGCTGGCTGGGCGTGTCGGGCGTCGTCGACGACTCGACGATCTCCGCGTCGCGGCCGTCGCCCACGTCCGCGTCGCCGGCGGTATCGAGCGGCGAGGTGATGTCCGCGGCCGCGGAGCCACCGTCGCTGGTCGCGACGCCTGGCCGGCCGGATATCGACCCGGATCCGGTACCGGAGCTCCCTCCACCGGACCCGCTTGCGCGGCCGGTCCGCGACGAGCGGCCGCCGTTCGCTCCCTCGTCGTACGAGAGCGTCGTGTCGGTTCTGGATCGGTCGGCGTTGGCGGTCGCGGCGCCGTCGTCCGCGTTGGTCTGGGTGTCCACGTCGCCGTCGGGCGTCCCGCCGAGGAAGCCGATGCCGCCGAACCCGCTCGAGCCGGCGTCCTCGTCGTCGACGTTGACGACGGTCTTGTTGTGGCGGGTGACGTTCATCTGGAGCATGCCGCCCGGATCGTTGCGGCGCTTGAACGTCGCCACGGCGGCGAACAGACACCAGATCGCGGTCAGGAGCCCGAGCAGGTAGATCACGGAGACCTCGAGGGTTAGCTGATCGCTTCCGTACCGCCAGCGCTGGGGGTAGGCCTGCCAGAAGAGCGCGACTCCGAGCAGGCAGAGGCTCGCGCTGATCGCGGCCGTCGCCTGAACGCGACGGCCCGCCGGCAGGACGACGAAGACGCCGACGAGGATGGTGGGGACGCTGAGACCCGCGAGGATCCCCGCGGCGCGGACGGTCGCGAACCGGGCGGCCATCTCCCCCGAGATATCAGCCGCGAACCCGCCGAAGAGGTCGGTCGTCGCCACGAGCACGGCCACGACGGCCAGGGCCGCACCGAACACTACGAGCGCCGTCCCCGCGTACAGCCGGCGGCCCGTCACCCCCGATGCGGTCCCGTCGTAGACCTCCGTCAGGCTTGTCATGGGCAGCCGTTCGGCGTCCCACCACAAAACGATACGTCAGACACCTCTCAACTTACGGAGGGGTCCACGCGCGACCGTCCGTCCGCGTCGCACATCACGACCGGTTGAAACGAAAGCTTGAATCGCCGCCCTCGCAAACGACCGTCCATGAGCGACGAGGACGAAGACGAGCCAGCGGTCGAACTCGGAGCACACACCCCCGTCGAGGGCGCGCCCCTCGCCCGCGTGAGTTCGCGGCTGACCTGGCCGAAGGAGAAAAGCGAGGTCGACCGCCTCGAGGGCGACACCGTCATCCGAACGCCCGAGGGCCCGCGCGAACTCTCGAGCGTGCTCGACGAGGTCGACGAGACGTACTTCCAGCGCCACCAGGAGTTCGAGGACCACGTCCGCGACGTGATCGGGACCGGCCCGATCCCGACCGCCGACGAGTAACACCGTGGCCTCGAAGCCGGGTCAAGGCGACGACCGCTGGCTCCGGAACCGCCTGGCGCTCTCGTGGGTCCAGAAGTCGCTACTGATCGGCGCCCTCGTGACGCTGGTGTGGATGCGCCTGGTTCCGCACGACATCGACCAGCGGGTCGTCGTCGATAGCGTCCTCCTGATCGGGGGACCGCTCGTGCTCGGCCTCACTCACGGGAATCGCATCGGTTGGCGCATCGATCGCGTCGCGGTCCGCAACGCCGTTCTGCTCGCGCTGTTCGTCACGCCCTTCTACGTCATCGGCTCCACGTTGCCGACGATCCGCGCGTTTTATCCGATCTGGGAGACCTCGGCTGCGCCGGCGGCGTTCGCCTCGCACGCGTGCAAACTGTTCGTGCTCGCGCTGGCCGCCGAGACCTACTACCGCGGGTTGCTCTGTGTCGGCGTCAAGGAGGTCGGCTTCGGCGCGGTGTTCATCAGCCCCATCGTCTACATGCTGCATCACTCCGCGAAACCGCCGATCGAGTTCCTGCTGTCGGGGCCGACGGACGTCCTGTTCGGCGCCGTCGACTACAAGTCCGACTCCATCCTCCCGTCGGTGGTCGCCCACGGTGGCGGGCTCGTTCTGCTCGACTGGCTGGTCCTGCACGAGCCGCTGTTCGACCCGACCCCGATATTGCGGATCCTCGAGTGGGCGCCGATTCCGCTGTAGTCGGGTCGCCGGCAACCCGTATAAGGCCGGGGACGACTAACCGTCGCGTATGAGCCTGCCGATCGACCCGACGAAGATCGACCCGGAGGACTACGGCGAGCACCGCGCAGTTCTCGAGATGGACCACGAGGAAGCCGTCGAACACACCCGCGAGGTGTTCACCGACGCCGGATTCGGCGTCCCGGCGGAGTTCTCGCCGTCGGAACTGCTAAACGAGAAGGTCGACGCCGACCGCGACCCGTACTACGTTCTCGGCGCCTGTAACCCCGAAATGGCCGATCGCGTCCTCGACGTGACCGAGCAGATGGGTGCGCTGTTCCCGTGTAATGTCGTCATCTGGGAGGAGGAGCCCGGTCGCCAGGTCGTCTACCACGTCTCGATCATGAAGATCGCGCGCCTGCTCGGCATCGCGCCCGACGACGAGAACTGGCAGGCGATCGTCGACGAGACGAGCCAGATGGTCGACGAGGCCTACGCGAACCTCTGACCCTGCCGCCGGTCGTCCGCCGTCGATTCCCGGTTTCGGTCTCGGTTTTGGCCGTCGGATATCGAACGCCGCGTCGCGCCCGGATGCCCGATCGCGGATCGCCGCTTCGTCTCCCGTCGCCGCTCTTTTTAGCGAACGATACAGTAAGTAATACCAACACTTATGTTTCACATCCGTGAGGCTGAAACATGGACGCACGAACGTCGGTGTTCGCCCTCCTGGCCTGCGTCCTCGGTGGGCTTGCCGCCCTCATGGTCCTCCCGTTTGCCGAGTATGTGCTGCTCGCATGCGTGCTCGCGGTCGTCCTCCGTCCCGCCCACGAGCGCCTGGCGGCCCGCGTCGGACCGCGGCTCGCCGCGCTCGCGCTCACCGTGGTCGCCGTCGTCGCCGGCATCGTCCCGCTGGTACTCGTCTCGCTGGTCGTGCTCCGGACCGCCGTCTCGACGGTCGATTCGCTCGACCCCGATCGGATCGCCGACGCCTGGCGCGACCTGGCACGAACCGAACTCGGCCTGGCCGACGAGTCGGTCGCCGCGGTCGAGTCGGCCCTGCGCGCGGAACTCGCCGGCTCGGTCTCGACGGCCGCGGATCTGACGCTGAATCGGGCCGTCGGCCTCGTCACGACGGGGGCCGACGTCGCGGTCGGGCTGTTCCTCGCCGTCTTCCTGCTGTACTACCTGCTCGTCGACGGCGCGGACTTCGTCGCCTGGCTTCGCGAGATCGCACCGCTCGATCCGCGGGTCCTCGACGCCCTGTTCGCGGAGGTCCACGCCGTCACCTGGGCCGTCGTCCGGAGTCACGTGCTCGTCGCGGTCGTACAAGGGATCCTCGGCGGCATCGGACTCGCCCTACTCGGCGTTCCGTACGCGACCACGTTAGCTGTGGTTCTCGTGTGCGCGTCGTTCCTGCCGACGATCGGCGTGTGGCTCGTCTGGGGGCCGGTAACGGTCGCACAGACGGTCGCGATCGGGCCCGTCCGCGGCGCGCTCCTGGCGGGTTACGGCGTCGCCGTCCTCGCGGTCGTCGACGCGTACCTGCGAGCGATTCTGGTCGATAAGGGATCCGGCCTCCATCCGGCGATCGGCCTGGTCGGTGTCGTGGGCGGCGTCTCCCTGTTCGGGATCGTCGGGTTGTTCGTCGGCCCCGTCGTGCTCGCGACGCTCGTGGCCGCTGTGACGGTCGTCCAGCGGATCGACTGGGATCAGGTGCCGGACCGAGATCGGAACGTCGCGGTGCAGTCGGCGTCCGCGGAGTCGAGCGGCCACGACGGACCGCCGATCGAGCGAGAGCAGTCGCTCGCGGACGCGAAAACGGAGCGATAAGACGGATCGAATATTCGGTGATCGAATCGCAGGTCGGTCGACCGCGGCGGGTCTCAGTCGGCGTGCTGTGGCCGCTCGGTCCGGTCGGTCGTCGGCACGCCGCGACCGGACATCGCCATCGCGAACAGCACGAGCGGCGAGAGGATGCCAAACAGGTAGAACGGTGCGTACGCAAGGGTGTCGACACCGGTCGCCGAGGCCATGAAGACGCCGCCGGCGTGCCACGGGATGAGCGCGCCGGTCGGCGTGCCGGCCGCCTCGACGGCCCGCGAGAGTTCGTCGCTGTCGAGGCCGAACTCCTCGTAGAGGTTCCGAAGCGTCATGCCGGGCATGACGATGCTCATGTACTGCTGGGCGGTGAGCGCGTTGATCGCGATGGCGGAGATCCCCGTCCCGGCGATCAGGGTCCCGGAACTGGTGACGCCCTGCGAAAGGTTGTGGGCCAGTACCGCCAGCACGCCGGTCCGTTCGAGTAAGCCGCCGAGGGTGAGCGCCGCGACGACGATCGTGATCGTCCAGGCGGAGCCGGTCAGCCCGCCGGTCGCGAGGAGTTCGTTGACGAGTTCGGTACCGGTCTCGGGTTCGGTGCCGTACATGAAGACTTCCCAGGCGGGGACGAAGCCGGTCCCCTGGACCAGGATCGTCGTGATAGCCCCGGCGAAGACGCCGGCCACGAGGGAGGGGAGCGCGGGGTAGCCGTAGAGCGCCAGGCCGAAGGTGACCGCGAGCGGCAGGAAGACGAGCACCGAGAGGTCGTACGTGCCCGCAAGCGCGGTCTGGATCTCGGCGACGCGGTCGACCGGGATCTCACCGCTGGTCCGGAGGCCGAGCGCGGCGAAGCCGGCGACCGCGAGCCCGAACGCGATGGCCGTTCCCGTTCGCATCCGGCGGATGTGAGCGTAGAGGTCGGTGTTAGTCACGCCGGCCGCGAGATTTGTCGTGTCCGACAGCGGCGACTGCTTGTCGCCGGCGTAGGCGCCCGAGATCACCGCACCGACGGTCATCGCCGGGTCGACGCCGAGTCCCTGGCCGATTCCGACGAAGGCGACGCCAAGCGTCCCGACCGTCGTCCACGAGGAGCCGATCGAGAACGCCACGATCGCCGCCAGCACGGCCGCGACGGGCAGGAAGACCGTCGGGTTCAGCAGTTTGAGCCCGTAGTACATCATCGCCGGGATCGTGCCGGCGCCGACCCAGGTCGCGATCAGCCCGTAGATCGTGAAGATGATCAACAGCGCCTGCAGTCCCATCAGGAGGCTGTTTTCGAGCCCCTCGTAGAGATCGTTCCACCGGTAGCCAAGGTAGCGGCCGAAGGCGCCGGTAAAGACGATACTCCACAGCAGCGGAACGTGCGGATCGAGGCCGAGAACGGCCGATCCGATGCCGAGGAAGATGACGACCGCGAAGACCGGAACGAGCGCGAGCGCGAACGACGGGCGCCGCTCCGGCTCGATGTCGTCGATCGTCATCGGGGTGAAGTCGAGTGACATTGGCCGAGTTATGCGTTCCGGGAATAAAAGTGGATTGTTCTATTACTCGAAAGCATGCAACGTGGTATCAGTGGCCACTTTGCCGTGCAGTAACAGGTTCGAGGATGGGCGTTCGGCCCGTCGATTCGATCGAGAACCCGATTCCAGACGCGACGCAGCCACGGCTCTTCAGGCTAATCGAACTCGGTGACGCAAACGACCGACCGGTGCAGTTGCAGCCGCTGGTCGTCAACTCGTGCTGGAGAACGCGTTCAGGTTCGACTGCAACCCGGCCGCGAGTTCGGACTTGCGCCGCAATCGCGCGTAGGAGACCGGCAGTTGGGACGCGACCTCCGCGACCGCCCCGTGGAACGTCTCGGCCTCGCCATACTCTCCCTCGAAGGCGTTGCGGACGCTCTCGCGGACCTGCCAGACGCCGACCGGCGCCCAGTAGTCGTCCGAGACCTCCCGGAGGACGAGACACTTCGCCTGGCGGCCGATCGACTCGAGGTATTCGAGCGCGCCCAGCCTGGCGGCGTAGTAGGCGCCCGCGGTCTCCTCGACGTAGCTCGAGCGGCCGTCGTATCCCTCGCTGGCGCTCTGGAGCCAGATATCGTCGTTCGGATTCGGATTCCAGATGCTGCCCGGGGCCTTCATCTCGACGAGTTCGAACTCCCAGTTGCCGGGCGCGAGGACGACCCAGTAGCGGTTGCCGACGTACTCGTTGGCCCAGACCTGTACCTCGTCGATGCTGGGCGCGTTCCGGATGCGCCCGCGGAGGTACTTGCCGACGGTGTCGTCGACGGCCGTGATCGACCACCGCGTCGGGACCAGGCGGCGCTGTTCGGTCTGGCCGAGCGCGCCGGCCGAGAGGATCGAGTTGATGTCGTAGACGTCGAAGCCGCGCCGGTAGAGGTAGGTCATCGCCCCCTCGGCCTGCCAGTCGTCGTCTTCGAGAGTCTTCTTCACGGGCTTCGGGACGTAGGGGTTCTCCCGGAGCTCCGCGTCCCGGGCGTTGGCCTGGGGCCCGCGCGGGGTCGCGACGTCCGTCCCCGCGTCTAAGCCGAGGTCCGGGGTATCGTCCAGCCCGATCTCGAGGTCGACGGGCCGGTCGGCGATGGCGACCTCGCGTTGCACGCCGACGAAGCCGTTCCAGGCGTCGTGGACGTTGGGCGTCAGCCGGCTCGCGATCGACGGGGAGTCGACGTTCGCGCGCTTGTTCGAGTTCAGGAGCCCGGTCCGGCGCTGGAGCACGTCGTCGATACCGTAGCCCTGCCGGTACCAGTCGCCGTCGGTGACGTACTCCTCGGCGGCGTCCTCGTCGCCGACCGGGGAGAGCAGCCCGACCGGAATGTCGGGGTAGTTCGACCGCCCGACGAAGATCGAGGGGGAGGTCGAGCCGACGAGCGTGTCGCCGCTCAGCGCGTCGTCGAACCGCCGCTCGAACTCCTCTAGATGGTCCGTGATCGCGTAGGACTTCTCCTTGGCCAGGCGGCGGCGCTCGGCCTCCTCGTCGGGCTCGAGTTCCTCGATGTAGTCGTCGAGGCGCATTCACTCGATCTAGGGGCGGGGCTGCTTTGAATGTTGAGTTCTGGGAGAACGGGCGCGGTTCGGGAACGAGTTCGGCCGGCGGGCCGAAGTCGCGTATGTCAGAGGCAGAGGTTCAGTCGGGCGTCGGGTGACCGAACCTCACACACATCTTTCGGGTGCATGGTAAAGTAGCCGTGAGAGCGTTTTCCAAGTCGGAAAATGCCGGCGATCACTGGTGCTGACACGAGGGATCGACTCGTCGATCGCCGACCGCCGCGCTGGCGACCCTCGAAAGACAACGGTTAAAAACGATGGGCGGAAAGGAAGGGGTATGAGTACGACCGACGACCGCGAGACGCGCTCGTGCGTCTCCTGCGGGCTCAACATCGCTGGCACGAACGCCGCGGCGTTCAAGTGTCCGGAGTGCGGCCAGCAGATCTACCGCTGTGCCAAGTGCCGCAAGCAGAGCAACCTCTACGAGTGCCCCGACTGCGGGTTCACCGGTCCGTAATTCCAGTACCATGGGAAAAGTCGCTGCCAAAATCAAGGTCATGCCGAACAGCCCCGAGATCGACCTCGACGCGCTTCAGGAGCGCCTCGAAAGCTCCCTCCCCGAGGGCGCGAAGATCAACGGCGTCGAACGTGAGGAGGTCGCGTTCGGCCTCACCGCCCTCTACCCGACCGTGATCGTCCCGGACGGCGCGGGCGGCACGGAAACCGTCGAGGAGAACTTCACCGAGGTCGACGGCGTCGAGAGCGTCGGCGTCGAAAACGTCGGCCGTATCTGAAGTCGTCAGTTTACAGCCGTTTTTCGCTCGGATCGCTGTCGACCAGTGGCTATGCTGTCCGAACCGACCGTCGAGTCCGCTGTTTACCGAATCCCCCACCTCGACGACGTCGATTCGTCAGAACCCGTCCGGTGACGCTATTCCGACGGTCGATTTCTCAAACGACAGGGCCGTCGCTACTGCGGCTGTTGATCGGGATCCGCGCCCAGATCGGCCTGAGAGACGATCTCGGCGCCGACCGACGAGAGGTCGACGGTCACGTCCTCCGGGACGGCCTTGCTGATCTCGTCTAAGTTCCCGGCCAGCACCGTCAGCACGTCGTCCGGATTAGCGTACAGAAGCATATTGCCGTCCTGGCCCTCCGCGACGAGCTGCGTGTCGTTGAGCACGACCTGATCTTTCTGGATCGTCGCGGCGACGACCGGCAGCGCCTCCGGCTTCCCGGGTTCGTCGTCCCGGACGCGGCGGATGTGGACCTCGTCTAGGTCGATGACCTCCTTGTACTCCTTGATCTGTTCGGCGCAGTTGACCATGTCGTTGAGGAGGGCCGTCCGCTTCTCGTTGCCGTGATCGCCGTCGAGACAGTGCTGACAGACGCGGAGTTCGAGACGCATTACGCGGCGATACGTGACCGACACCGATGAGAATTCCGCTTCGGGAAGTCCGCGGGTCGACGTTAGATTCTCCGCGAGCCGCCGCCCCGCTCACTCGCGCAGTTCGTCGTGGATCTCTCGAATGCGATCGGTCCCGCGGTCGACGTACCCGCCGTGGAAACACAGCGTGTGGTCAACGTCGAGGGCCGCCAGGCTCCCGACGGACTCGATCGCCCGCTCCATATCGGGGGTGAAGCGCGGTTTCGGGCCGGACAGCGGTTCGTCGCCGTCGGCGACGAGCGCGTCGCCGGCGATCAGCAGGTTTCCATCGGGCAGGTACAGGGAGATGTGGCCGGGCGTATGACCCGGCGTCGCGACGACGCGCATCGGGCCCGCCAGCGTCGGGATCCGAACGCCGTCGGTCAGTTCCAGATCGACATCGACAGGTGGATAGCGGTCGTCGCCGTCGCCCTTGATCGGATCGTGCTCGCCCGACACGTAGGGCGCTTCCGCGCGGTGGGTCGCGACAACCGCATCGACGCGCTCGAGCAGGTCCGCCAGGCCGCCGACGTGGTCGCCGTCGTGGTGGGTCAGAACGACCAGCCAGATGTCTTCGAGGTCGAAGCCCAGCGGGTCGAGGTGGGCCCGGAGTTGCCCGACCGCGCCTGGCGGGCCTGCGTCGATCAGGACCAGGCCGCGGTCGGTCTCGACGGCCGTGGGTGTGACCGTGAGCTCGCGGCCGCCGTACTCGACGGAAAGCGGCAGTGCGTATACGCCCGGATCGTCGCTGTCGGTCGTCATATCGAAGGCATTCGATCGCCGGCCCGAAAGCGTTGCGTCCTCGCGGGACGATCGCACGCCGATCCCGGATGCACGGCGGGATGACGGAGAACTCGAGTCGTCGCGACTCAGTCGAGGACGGCGTCGATCGCCTGGTCCAGATCGCCGAGCAGGTCGTCGACGTGCTCGATGCCGACCGAGACGCGAATCAGGCTGTCCGAGAGGCCGGCTTCGAGCCGTTCCTCGCGCGGAATGGCGGCGTGGGTCATCGGCGCGGGCTGTTCGATCAGGCTCTCGACGCCGCCGAGGCTCTCCGCGAGCGTGAAGACCTCGGTGTTCGAGACGACCTCGCTGGCCTCTTCTAAGCTCGCGTCGAGTTCGAAGCTCAGCATCCCGCCGAAGTCGTCCATCTGCTCGGCGGCGATTTCGTGGCCCGGGTGGGACTCGAGCCCGGGGTAGTAGACCCGGTCGACGTCGGGGTGGTCGTCGAGCCACTCGGCAATGGCGCGGGCGTTCTCGCAGTGGCGGTCCATGCGGACGGGCAGGGTCTTGGTGCCCCGGAGCACGAGGAACGACTCGAAGGGGCCAGGCGTCGCGCCGACGGAGTTCTGGTAGAAGCCAAAGCGCTCGTCCAACTCCTCGTCGTTCGTCAGGAGGGCGCCGCCGACGACGTCGGAGTGGCCGCCGAGGTACTTGGTCAGCGAGTGAGAGACGATATCGGCGCCCAGATCGAGGGGTCGCTGGAGGTACGGCGTCGCGAAGGTGTTGTCGATCGCACAGAGCGCGTCGTTGTCGTGGGCGATCTCAGCCGCACCCTCGATATCGACGATCGACATGAGCGGGTTCGTCGGCGTCTCGAGCCAGAGCAGTTCCGTCTCGTCTCGGAAGGCCGCCTCGAGTTCGTCGAGGTCGGTCATGTCGACGAACGAGAACTCGATGTCGTAGTCCTCGTAGACCTGCGTGAAGATCCGGTGGGTGCCGCCGTAGACATCGTTGCCGGTGACGACGTGGTCGCCGGCTTCCAACAGGTTGAGCACGGTGTTGATCGAGGCCATCCCGCTGGCGAACGCGCGGCCGTACTCGGCGTTCTCGAGGCTCGCGAGGTTCTCCTCTAAGTCCGTCCGGGTCGGGTTCCCCGTCCGCGAGTATTCGTAGCCCCGGTGGTCGCCTGGTGCGTCTTGCTCGTAGGTGGAGTTGGCGTGGATCGGCGTCATCAGCGCGCCCGTTTCTGGATCCGGTTCCTGACCGGCGTGGATCGACCTGGTCTCGATCCGACGGTCGCGATCGTGGTCGTCGTCCATACTCGTGTGAGCGCCGCGCGGCCGGATCACTGTTGCGGACGGCCGGGGTGATCGGGGATCGGTACCGTGCTCGAGTCACTCACACTGCCGTGTTAGTGGCGTTACCGGTCGGTGCTGCCGACTGACGGGGACGCCGGCGGAGATGGGCGTAATACGTGTGTTTTATAACCGTCACCGGACAAAGCGGTCGTACGACTATGCCGAAATCTAATGGCCCTCGTCAGGGAACCCGGAAGAAGCTCGCGAACGACCCCCGAGAACGCGGTACCTCGCCGCCACAGCGTGCGATTCAGGAGTACGAGGAGGGTGAGAAGGTCCACCTGAAGATCGACCCCAGCGTCGCTGACGGTCGCTTCCACCCGCGCTTCGACGGTCGGACCGGCGAAGTCGTCGGCAAACAGGGCAGCGCGTTCAAGGTCCAGATCAACGACGGCGGGAAGGACAAGACGCTGCTCGTGACTGCGGCCCACCTGCGCGCCCAGAATCAGGAGAAGAGCCGAATCTGAGTCAGGAATGACGATCTTCAAAGAGATCGTCGACGAGGAGTTCCTGACGGTCTCGGAGACGAAGGAGCTGCTCGCCGACATCGAAGCCGAACGCGCCCTCGAGGAGGATCGCGAGCTGCGCTACGAACTCGCGCGAGCGATCGAACACGTCAACCGCTTTACCGTCCTCGAGCCCGAGGAGGCCCAGCAACTCGTCGACGACCTGCAGGAGGTAGAGAAGGTCGACGAACCGACGGCCTACAAGATCGCCAACCTCCTGCCGCGCGATCGGGACGAACTCCGCTCGGTCTACGCACAGCAGCGCTACTCGCTGTCGGGGGACGAGCTCGACGAAATCCTCAACGTCGTCGCGCAGTACGCCTGAGTCGGTCGATCGACTCCAGCCGCGACGCACGACCGACGACCGCCGGCACCGACCGGATGGCAACGGGCCGACTCTTTAAGTACGCCCTCGCCGTATCGAAAACCAATGAGCGAAGCCGATAGCGGCGAGCCGGACGTTCGGCGCGCGGTCGTGTTGGATTACCTCGCACACGGGCTGTCCGACGACGGCCGACCGCAGTACGCAAAGTCCCCGGCCGGCTACGCCGTGGGGATCGAGGACTTTCAGCTCTATCAAGTCGCCTTCGACGAGAACGAGCGGCTCACGATCGGCAGCGAGGTGGTCGTCGAACCGCCCGCCGAACGGGACATCGTCACCGAGGCCCACCGCGTCGAGTACGGGGACCTCTCCTCGGGCGCGCAGTCAGAGCTCGAGTACGTCGTCCAGGATCTCGTCGAGGAGCACGAACAGCGGTTCGTCGACTTCTACAACGACGCCCAACCGATTACGCTGCGACTCCACCAGCTGAACCTGCTGCCGGGGATCGGGAAGAAACTCCGCAACAGCATCCTCGACGAGCGCAAGCGCAAACCCTTCGAGAGCTTCGAGGAGCTGTCCGATCGCGTCTCCGGGCTCCACGACCCCGATGAGATCCTCGTCGAGCGCATCTTAGAGGAGCTGCGCGACGACGACCTGAAGTACCAGACGTTCGTGGGCCGACGGGAAGGTGAGCAAGACCAGAACCAGGCGTAACTATTCTCGCGGTCGGTCGCGATCCGGGTCGAACCGAACGACGGGACGACCGGCGGAGTCGACCGCCTTCGAGACGGTGCGTTTTACACCGCGCCAGCCGTAGCGCAGGCGATGAGAGATCCAGACGGACTGATCGCCCGGGCGGGCGTCCGCGGCGATCCGGATCGCGATCAACACTTCCTCGTCGATGACAGGGTGCTAGACCGGCTGCCAACCTATCTCGAGGAGATCGACGCCGATACGAGCCACCTGCTCGAGATCGGCGGCGGAACGGGCGCGCTGACGGACCGACTGCTCGCGGTCGGCGACGAGGTCACGGTCGTCGAGCGCGACCGCGAACTCGCCAGATTCCTGCGCGAGGAGTTCGCCGACGAGATCGACGCCGGCGACCTGACCGTGATCGAGGGCGACGCTCTGGAAGTCGACCTGCCCGAGTTCACCGCGTCAGTGTCGAACCTTCCCTACGGCGTCTCGAGCGAGATCGCCTTCCGGCTGTTTCCGGAAAAGCGGCCGCTCGTGTTGATGTTCCAGCAGGAGTTCGCCGAACGGATGGTCGCCGAGCCCGGGACCAGCGAGTACGGCCGACTCTCGGTCTCGAGCCAGCACTACGCGGACGTCGAACTCGTCGAATCGATCCCGAAGGAGGCCTTCTCGCCGCCGCCGGCGGTCCGGAGCGCGGTGGTTCGGGCGGTCCCGCGCGACCCCGACTACGAGGTCGACGACGAAGAATTCTTCCTGCGGTTCGTCAAGGCGCTGTTCACCCAGCGTCGGAAGACGATCCGCAACGCGATCCGGAACACGTCCCACATCACCGGGCTCGAAGCGCCCGACGCGGTCGTCGACGCGGCCGACGAAGACCTTCTGCGAAAGCGCGCCGACGCGATGGCTCCCTCCGAGTTCGCCGCACTGGCCCACCTCGCGCGCGAAGTCGGCGAGCCAGGCGACGACTGATCTCGGCCAGCTTCGGTGCTCGGTTTTGGTTCGAACCGTGCGGTCCCGTCTCCGAACCGATCCGAACGGATTCGAATGTGCGCGAATACACCCGAACGGAGCGAAACGACCGACGGATACTCAAAGCTGCACGGCTGACAGGCGGGGAGACGAGGTATGTCCGGACTACTGGAGTGGCTCGACGGATTGTCGAGGACGGTTCCGTCGACCGAACTCAAGCTCGTGATTTCCGTCACGGCGGTCGCGCTCGTGGTCGCCGTCCTCCTCTCCTATCGGCGGCTCCACCAATGGATCTGCGAGCGGACGAAGCCGCTGTACGCCGACGTCGTCTCGATGACGCTGCTCATCGGCACCAGCCTGGCGAGCCTGGCCGTGGTGACCGGGGTCTGGGGGGCTACGGAGGACGTCAGCCAGCAGCTCGCGTCGTTCGGACTGGGCGGCGACGTCGTGGCGCAGGCGCTCGTCTCCTTCCTCCTGCTGGTCGTGACGGTCATCGTCACCCGGTTCGTCCGCCGGGTGATCGAAGAGGTGTTCGGCTCGGCCTCGGCCGTGACGGCCCACCAGCGCAAGGTCACACACCGCCTCTCGCAGGTGATCATCTGGTCGATCTCGCTGGTCGTCATCCTCGGCTACTGGATCGACAACCTCGGCAGCCTGCTCGTCGGAGCTGGCTTCTTCGGGATCGTCGTCGGGATGGCCGCCCGCCAGACGCTGGGGACGATGCTCGCCGGCTTCGTCCTGATGTTCGCCAGGCCGTTCGAGATCGGCGACTGGATCGAGGTCGATGGCGACGAGGGCGTCGTCACCGACATCTCGATCGTCAACACCCAGCTCCGGTCGTTCGACGGGGAGTACATCATGATCCCCAACGACGTCATCTCCTCGAGCATGGTGACCAACCGCTCGAAACGGGGACGGCTCCGCGTCGAGATCGAGGTCGGTATCGACTACGACACCGATGTCGACCGGGCGGTCGAACTCGCGACCGACGCGATCGATGACGTCGACCAGGCGCTGTCCGCGCCGTCGCCGCAGGTCGTCACCAAGTCCTTCGGCGATTCGGCGGTCGTGCTCGGAGTGCGGTTCTGGATCGACAAGCCGAGCGCCAGGCGTTACTGGCGCGCGCGGACGGCCGCGATCAACGCGATCAAGCGGACGTTCGACTCGGCGGCGATCAAGATCCCGTACCCGCAGCGCGAACTCTCGGGGCGGGCCGAGTCGGGCGGCTTTCGAATCGCCGACGAACGCGGTTCGCGGCCGGCCGGTGACACCGACACCGATACCGACACCGGTTCCGGCGACGACGGCGAACGAGGACGCGAACATCGCATGACGACACCGGAGGACAGCTAAATGGGACTCGAAGAGCGACGCGACGTGGAAACGGACGTCTACCAGCCCGCCGAGGACTCCGCGCTGCTGGCCGAGGCGGCCTGCGAGCGCCTCGACGAGAGCGATCTCGTCCTCGAAGTGGGCACCGGATCGGGGTACGTCGCCGGGAAGATCGCCGACGAAACGAACGCGCGCGTGATCGCCTCGGACATCAATCCCCACGCGGTTCGCCAGGCGCGCGGCGACGGCGTCGAGACGGCGCGGGCGGATCTGGTCGCTCCGTTTCGGGACGGAGAATTCGACGCGGTCGCGTTCAATCCGCCCTATCTGCCGACCGACCCAGAGAACGAGTGGGACGATTGGATGGAGCACGCCCTGTCGGGCGGGGAGGACGGCCGGGCAGTTATCGACCCGTTCCTCGAGACGGTCGGGCGCGTCCTCGCGCCCGAGGGCGTCGTCTACCTGCTCGTCAGCAGCCTCACGGGCGTCGACGCGGTCGTCGAGCGCGCCGGCGAGGCGGGTTTCAGCGCGGTGGCCGTCGCCGACGAATCGTTCCCCTTCGAGACCCTGACCGTCCTCGAATTGCACCAGTAATCGGCGGTCATTCGGCCAGAGCTTCGATTCCGTAGGGAGACCGTCGTAATTCTCGCGAGACGTACGTCAGTGCTCTCTGAGGGTGTGTCCACTGCTATCTCGAAACGTGCGGCTGGGTCGTCGAAACCCGCAAAAATTACTATGGTGTATTATAGCGGATGAAAAATATTAAGCACCGGTATAGCTTAGCTCGTCCTACGATGACCGACTACGTTTCGACCACGCCGGGGCTGTATCCGCTCCCGGACTGGGCGAAGGACGACCTCTCGGACCGCAAGGGCCACCAGAAGCACGACCTCATCAGCGGTGACGAGGGCGAGGAAATCACCGCGGCCTACGAGACGGCCCGCGAGGAAGTGATCGGCGTCCAGCAAGACGCCGGGCTCGACCGGATCGTCGAGGGCCAACTGCGCTGGGACGACATGCTCGCCCACCCGCTGGCGGTCCACGACGCCGTCGAGACGCGCGGAATCGTCCGCTACTACGACAACAACAACTTCTACCGCGAACCCGTCGTTCAGGACGACCTCGGCTTCTCCGGCGACGTCGCTTCCGAACTCGAGGCGGCCGCCGAGCTGACCGACGACGACCTGCAGGCCGTCCTCCCCGGCCCGTACTCGCTCGCCGACCTGGCGACCGACGAACACTACGGCGACGAGGCCGCGTTCCTCGGGGCGATCGCCGACTTCCTCGAAGGCGAGGTCGACGCCTTCCCCGACGTCGAGACGCTGTTCCTGCTCGAACCGTCGCTGGTCGAGAACGCGCCAGGCGACGGCGAGGACGAACGCGCGAGCGAGGCGATCGACCAGATCGCGACGGCGACCGACGCGGACGTCGTCGTCCAGCCCTACTGGGGCGCGCTCTCCGAGAAGGTCTACGCGCACCTGCTCGACGCCGATATCGACGCGGTCGGCTTCGACTTCGTCGCGAATCAGGACGATAACCTCTACAACATTCAGGAGTACGGCGCGACCGACGACGTCGCGCTCGGCCTGGCGGACGGCCAGAACACGCTCGTCGAGGACCCCGAGGCGATCCGCGATCGGACCGAATGGGTCGAAGGACAGCTCGGCGTCACCGAGTTCGAGACGGTCTACTTGACGACGAACACCGAGACGTTCTACCTGCCTTACGGCAAGTTCGAGGAGAAACTGGCGGCCCTTGCGGAGGCCGCGGATCTCGCGGAGGTGAAAGCAGCATGAGCACGAACGCGAACGAGAACAAGGATCAGTTCCGACCCGAGGACCACGACAACGACCACTTCCTGCTGACGACCGTCGTCGGCTCCTACCCCAAGCCCAAGTGGCTCAACCGCGCGAAGGAGCTCTACCAGGACGAGGACCACGAGTTCGACGAGGACGACTGGCAGGAAGCGAAAGACGACGCCGCGCGCCTCATCACCGACGAGCACGAGCGCGCCGGCTTAGACGTCGTCGTCGACGGCGAGATGCGGCGCACCGAGATGGTCGAGTTCTTCGCCCACCGCATCGAGGGCTACGAGTTCAACGGCCCCGTCAAGGTCTGGGGGCACAACTACTTCGACAAGCCTTCAGTCGTCAGCGAGGTCGAGTACGAGGACAGCTGGCTCGTCGACGAGTACGAGTTCACCGCGGCCGCCAGCGACCGGCCGGTCAAGGTCCCGATCACGGGTCCCTACACCCTCGCGAACTGGTCCTTTAACGAGGCCTACGACGACGACGAGGAGCTCGCCTACGACCTGGCGGACCTGGTCAACGAGGAGATCGAGAAGCTCGTCGACGCCGGCGCCCGCTACATCCAGATCGACGAGCCCGCGCTCGCGACCACGCCCGACGACCACGCGATCGTCGGCGAGTGTCTCGAGCGGATCGTCGCCGACATTCCCGAGGAGGTCCGCATCGGCCTCCACGTCTGTTACGGCGACTACTCCCGGATTTACCCCGAAATTCTGGAGTTCCCCGTCGACGAGTTCGACCTCGAACTCGCCAACGGCGACTACGAGCAGCTCGACGTCTTCAAGGACCCCGAGTTCTCCAAGGACCTCGCGCTCGGCGTCTGCGACGCCCACGTCGCGGAGGTCGAGTCCGTCGAGCAGATCGAGGCAAACATTAAGAAGGGCCTGGAGGTCGTCCCGCCGGAGCAGCTGGTCGTCTCCCCGGACTGCGGCGTGAAGCTGCTGCCCCGCGACGTCGCCTACGGGAAGATGGAGAACCTGGTCCAGGCGGCCCGCAACGTCGAAGCGGATCTGGACGCGGGTAACGTCGACATCGAGCGCGGCGCGCCGACCCCCGCCGACGACTGACGCGGGTCATCGTCACCGCGATTCCGTCCGATTTCGCACGATTCCGTACGGTTCCGTACGATTTCGACTTCGCCGTTTTCTCCCGTCTTTTCCCCGGTCGGTGCTCTCGACCACCGGATACGCAGCTACTGCAACTCCGCTTTTCGGCCGGTGTCGTCCGTATCGTCCGCCTTCTCACCACTCGATGGCTGGATTTCGTGGGGAACTGTCACACGCACATTATGCGTCAGTACAGTGTTGAATCGATAAACATGAACGGGACACGCGTGTCACCCGGTAACCTTCCTGTCCGATAACGTATACGTACGTCGAGTCCGAACGAGTGATCGATGTCAGAGTCTCTCGACACGCAGCGCGAACTGCGCGACGAAATCGCCGACCACCGCGAACCCGATCACGATATCGATCCGCTGTTCGTCAACCGTTGGTCGCCCCGCGCGATGACCGGCGAGCCCCTCGACGAGGAGGAGTTCCTCCCGCTGTTCGAGGCCGCCCGCTGGGCCCCCTCCGCGTTCAACAACCAGCACTGGCGGTTCATCTACGCGACGCGGGAGGACGACGAGTGGGACGCCTTCGTCGACCTCCTTTCGGAGAACAACCAGGCGTGGGCGAGCGACGCCGCCGTCCTCGCGGTCATCGTCTCGAAGACGACGTTCGACCACAACGGCGAGCCGGCCCCGGTCCACTCCTTCGACACCGGTTCGGCCTGGGAGAACCTCGCGCTCGAGGGCGCGCGCCGTGACCTGGCCATCCACGGGATGGCCGGCTTCGACTACGAGCGCGCGGCCGAGGAACTCGACGTCCCCGAGGAGTTCTCGGTCGAGGCGATGGCCGCGATCGGCGAGCGCGCACCGCCGGAGACGCTCCCCGAGGAACTTCAGGAACGCGAACAGCCGAGCGACCGCAAACCGCTCTCGGAGATCGTCCACCAGGGCGGCTTCGAGGAGCAGGAGTAGACGCCGACCGTTTTCCGCCGGTCCCGAGCGGTCGGGCCGGGCCCGTTCCGCGAGCCGAATAGCCGATCGGCCGTCCGCGTTCGCGTGGGTCCACCGCTCCAAGCTGAACCGCTTTTCGTCCGGAGGCCGAACGGGCGGTATGGACGACCGCTGTCGTGTGATACCCTCAGGGGGCGGACCGGCGAAAGTCGGGTCGCACACTGGTTCCTGCTCGATGCGGACCGATGGCTGCTCACCGGCGTGTTAG
The DNA here is from genome assembly GCF_900110455.1 of Natrinema salifodinae. NCBI lineage: Archaea > Methanobacteriati > Methanobacteriota > Halobacteria > Halobacteriales > Natrialbaceae > Natrinema > Natrinema salifodinae. The sequence goes on from NZ_FOIS01000001.1 coordinate 495,561, forward strand.
CCGCCGCGGCCTTCGTCGGCTTCGTCGCCCTCGGCACGGCGGCCCCGCCGCTCCGAACGGCGATGGAGAGCGGAACGCCCGTCGACACGGCGTTTCAGGCGCTTATCGCCGCGATTCTCACCGGCGTGACGCTCGTCGTCTCGATCAACCAGCTGGTGCTCTCGCAGGAACTCGGTCGGCTGGGCGACCAGCAGGCGTGGATGGACGAGGCGATGGAGTACCGACGCAGCGTCGAGGACCTGTTCGGCAGGGTCGGGCCGCCCGATCCCTCGCAGTTCCTGCAGGAGCTCGTTCAGACGAGTAGCGACCGGGCCGAGGCGCTCCGCGAGGCCGTCGCCGACACCGATGACGATCGGCTCCGACGTCGAACCGATCGCGTGGTCGAGAACGTCTGCCGAAACTCGGAGGAGATCACGTCCCAACTCGAGACATCGACGTTCGGCGAGTTCGGCGTCCTGCGGTCGGGATTGAACTACAATTACTCCTGGAAGATCTACGCGGTCCGGCGACTGCGCCACGAGCACGAGGACGGTCTCGACGAGGACGAACTGGCAGCCTTCGAGGAGTTGATCGACAGTCTAACGCTGTTCAGGCCGGCACTCGAGCACTTCAAATCGCTATATTTCCAGTGGGAGTTGGTCCATCTCACGCGGTCGATACTGTACGCCGGGTTGCCAGGCGTCGTCGCCGCGACGGCGACGGTGCTCTACCTCGATCAGGAGTCGGTTCCGGAGACGACGCTCGGCGTCGATAACCTGGTGTGGGTCGTCAGCGGCAGTGCGACGCTCGCGCTCGTCCCGTTCTTCCTGTTGGCGGCCTACGTCCTGCGGATCGCGACCATTTCGAAGCGAACCGGCTCGCTCGGTCCCTTCATCCTCCGACGCGCGGAACGGACGTCGGCGATCGACTGGGACGAGTAGGTGCAACGACGCACGGGACGAATCGATCGTGACGTCGCGGCGGGGACGCTGCGGCTCGAGTCGATGAGGTCCGATTCGGACCGAGCGAGACCGTTCCGCGACCGATACCCGATCCCTCTCGAGACGAATCGCGGCTATCGACGGCTAGCCCGGTCGTATCCGCTTCGTATCTCGACCGTACTCCTGCTATCAACTACATATATAGCGAATATTTATTATGGTCCGAGTTGCGTAACCAGTCCGTATGGTAAATGGTAACTCACACGGGGACGGATCTGAACCGGTCGACGAATCGCGGCGGACGTTTATGAGGGCGACCGGCGCCGCGACGGCGGCGTCGGCGGTGGGTCTCGGGGCGAACGGCGCGGCGGCGGACGGCGGCCGCCGAGAGATCGATCGGATACTCGACGAACTGACGCTCGAGCAGAAAGTCGGCCAGATGACTCAGGTCGCGATCGACGATCTCGGCGAGGGGTTCGGGCCCGAGACCGCGTTCGACGACCACGACAACGCGGACACGCTCGGCGACCTGTTCACGGAGCTCCACGTCGGATCGATCCTCAACGGCGGCGCGTCGGGGCCGACGTTCGACGGCGAGGAGTACGTCGCCGGTCTGAACGCCCTCCAGAAGTTCAACGTCGAGCACAACGGCACGGGGATTCCGTTCGTCTGGGGCGGCGACTCCCTCCACGGGAATACCTTGCTCGACGGCTGTACGAGCTTCCCCCAGCGGCTCAATATGGGCGTGACCCGCGACGTCGACCTGGTCGAGGCGGCGGCGATCCACACCGGAAACGAGATCGCGGCGATGGGCGGCCACTGGATCTTCGGGCCGACGGTCGACCTGCTGCGGGACATGCGCTGGGGCCGGTACTTCGAGGGCCACAGCGAGGACTCGATGCTGTTGGGTGAGCTGGCCAAGGCGCGAGCGCGCGGGTTCGAGCGCAACGGCCGCGTCGCCGCGACGGTCAAGCACTTCGCCGGCTACGGGACGCCCAACACCGGCAAGGACCGCGCCCACGCCCGGACGTCGATGCGCGACCTCCGCACCAGACAGCTCCCAGCCTACCGACGCGCGCTCGAGGAGGCGAAGACGGTAATGGTCAACAGCGGCGCGGTCAACGGCAAGCCCGCCCACGTCTCCCACTGGCTGCTGACGCAGGTGCTGCGGGAGCGGTTCGGCTTCGATGGGGTCGTCCTCACCGACTGGGACGACTTCGAGCGGCTCATCTCCAACCACGAGTACCTGCCCGACACGGAGTCGGGCTGGCGCCAGGCGATCAAGCAGGGGATCGAGGCCGGTATTGATATGCACATGTGCGGGGGCGAGACGCCGCCGACGGCGTTCATCGAGACGACGATCGACCTGGTCGAGAGCGGCGAGCTCTCGGAGGCGCGCATCGACGAGTCAGTCCGGCGCATCCTCGAACTCAAGCGGGAGCTCGGCCTGTTCGAGACCCCCTCCGTCGACGAGGGCGAAATCGGCGACCTCGTCGGCGGCGCGCGGGACGTCTCCGAGCGACTCGCCAAGGAGTCGCTGGTCCTGCTGCAAAACGAGGACGACGCGCTGCCCCTCTCGGGCGGCGAGGAGGTGTTACTGACCGGGCCAGGCGTCGAGGACGGGACGCCGAACCGGTTCCTGATGCAACACGGCGGCTGGACGCTCGGCTGGCAGGGGATCGAGGACGGCGACCTGACCGCGGACGGCCCGCGACCGCGCCAGAACACCATCGCGGGCGAACTCGAGGCGCGACTCGGCGACCGGCTCACGCACGTCCCGACCGAGTTCCGCGCGGCGCCCTACGAGAGCATCTTCGAGAACTTCGACAACGGCTTCTTCGACGTCACCGACGAGCAGGAGGCGGCGATCGCCGACGCCGCCGGGACCGCGGAGACGGTCGTCGTCGTGCTCGGCGAGGGGCCGCACAACGAGGGCTTCGGCGACCGGGACAAGATGCGCTTCCCCGAGGCCCAGCGGGACCTGGTCGAACTCGTGGACGCGGAGACGGGCGACGATGCGACGCTCGTCGGCGTCGTCCTCGCCGGGAGCCCGCGGGGCACGCAGGAGACGTTCGAGCACCTCGACGCGGTCCTCTTCGCCGGCCAGCCGGGCAGCGACGCCGGCGTCGCGGTCACGGAGACGCTGTTCGGCGACTACAACCCCTCCGGGAAGTTGCCGTTCACCTGGGAGGCGAACGTCGGTCACGTGCCGCAGTTCTACGACGAGTACCCACCCCGACAGTCCGTCGGCGCCGAGGACGGCACGGTCCAGTACGAGTTCGGCCACGGGCTCTCGTACACCGACTGGGAGTACTCGGGACTCGATCTGTCCCGGGAGACGATCGGGAAGCCCTCCGCGAAGACGTCCGTCACCGCGACAGTGACCGTCGAAAACACCGGTGATGTGGCCGGCGAGCACATCGTCGAGGTCTACAACACCGAGTCCTACGGGTCGGTGCTCCAGCCCCACCGCCGACTGCTGGGCTTCGAGCGCGTTCAGGTCGACGCCGGCGACGCCGAGACCGTCGCGATCGACCTCGATCTCTCGACGCTCGAGGTCGTGCCCGGGGACGTGCCCGGCCACCGGCGAAAGCTCGTCGAACCAGGCGAGTACGAGATCGCCGTCGGCGACGAGACGGCGACGCTGACGGTACGGAACGCGGGGACCATCACCGACCCCGAACCGATGCCGGGCCGGTACGACATCGACGCCAACGGCGACGAGGACCTCGACGACGTCATGGAGCTGTACCGCCGGATCAAGCGCCGGGAACGATGAGCGATCGACGAGCGAACGCCGCCAGGCGCGCCGGCGGTCAGTCGTAGGTGAACAGGCGGACGTCGCAGTCCGGACACGCCAGTTTCGCCGGGGGCGTCGAGCTGATCGGCGTCACCTCGCCGCAACAGGTCGACCGCGTGACGGTCAGGTCGCCGTCACAGAGCGGACACTCTGCGAGGAGCGACCGCAGCGGCTGCCCGGCGGCAATGCGAACGGCCGGATTGTCGATCCGAGACTCGAGGGCGCGGGCGGCGGCGAGTTCGGCGACGGCGACCGCTTCGCGGAGCGAGGCAGTTCTCCCGGCCGGCCCCTCGCCTTCGAGGCGGACGGTCGAGGCTCGGCCGCGCCAGTTGCGGCCGACCCGCGCGTCGATCGAGGACTCGGTCAGTTCGTCCGCCGCAGCAGCAAGTTCGTCGAGATCGCACCCGCGGAGCCGCATCATCTCGCGGCGCCATTCGGTTCGGAACGAGTTGTCGAGGACCAGGTCGTCGCCCGCCGGGACGACCGCGCCGGCCTCGATCAGCGCGGTGACGACGGCCTCGCCTGACGGGGGCTCCGTCTCGGTCTCGGCGGGTCGGCTTTCGTCTCTGTCTCCGGTTTCGCTCCCGGTTCCGTCGCCGTTTCCTGCACCGGCGGCCGCGACGCCGGCGTCCGACAGCGAGCCGCGACCGCGCTCGTCGCCGTGATCGAACGGGTCGACCGGCAGCGAGAGCGCGGCGACCAGGCGAGGCGCGAACCGGGGCGTGTACGGGACGAGGTAGCCGCGGAGGCCGATCGCCGCGGCACCACCGAGAGCGACGAGTGCGGCCGCGACCCGCCGACCGGTGATCGTCAGAAGACCGATGGCGAGCGACAGCACGACGCCGTTCGCGACCGTACACGGCCAGCAACGGTCGTCGCCGGTGGTCGCCGGCCGTCGGATCCGGTCGAGTAACGTTGACATCAGACAGTGGTTTCGCCTCGGTCGCCTTGAATATCGCCCCCACGGATACGCTTTTTTACAACGGGTGTTATATTCGGTTAGGATGTCACGAAACCCGACGAACGGACGGCTGGGGACGATTCGCGATCGCTCGCGGCCCGCGGAGGGATCGACGCGGGCCGGACGACCGCTCCGTCCGCCGGCGGTGATCGACGATGGACGGTGACGAACTGATCGCGACCCTCGAGGACGCGGGACTCTCGCCGTACCAGGCGGACGCGTTCGTCACGCTGCTGGAACTGGGTTCGGCCTCCGCGACGGACGTGGCGGAGGCCAGTTCCGTCCCGGATCCGCGGATTTACGACGTGTTGCGCGGGCTCGAGGAGAAGGGGTACGTCGAGACCTACGAACAGGACAGCCTCCACGCTCGCGCCCACGATCCCGCGGACGTGCTGGCCGACCTCCGGTCGCGGGCGAACCGCTTCGAGACGGCGGCCGACGAGATCGAGGACCGCTGGAGTCGTCCGGACCTCGAGGATCACAAAGTCAGCATCGTCAAGCGCCTGGACACGGTCCTGACGCGGGCCGACGAACTGATTCGGTCGGCCGCGAATCAGGTTCAGATTGGGCTGACGCCCGCCCAGTTCGACGACCTGGCGCCGGCGCTCGCGGCGGCCCGCGAGAACGGCGTCGACGTCAAGGTCTGTCTCGTCCCGCCGATCGACGAGGAGCCGTCGCTCCCGTCGACCGAGACGCTGTCCGAGACGTGTACGGAGGCTCGGTACCGCGAACTCCCATCGCCGTTCGTGGCGCTCGTCGACAGGACGTGGACCTGTTTCTCGCCCCACGGCGGCTCGACGAACGAGTACGGCGTCATCGTCAACGATCGGACTCACGCCTACGTCTTCAACTGGTACTTCCTCACCTGCCTCTGGGAGATCCACGAGCCGATCTACTCGGCCCGCGACGACGAGCCGCCGATCACGTACGTCGACATCCGGCGGTGTCTCCGCGACGTCGAGCCGCTGCTCGCCGAGGGACGGACGATCGAGGCCACCGTTGCCGGGTTCGAGACGGACGCGGGACGCGAGGTGACCCGCCGCGGGACGATCACTGACGTCACCTACGGCGAACACCCGGCAAACGGCGACCGAACGCCGCTCTCGCATCTCGCCGGCGAGGCCTCGCTGACGATCGCGACCGACGACGGCACGCACACCGTCGGGGGGTGGGGCGCGATGCTCGAGGACTACGAAGCCAGGCGGATCACGATCGAAGCGATCGACTGATCGCCGGTTCCGGACCCCGACGGATTCCGACGACGCCATTTTTCCGCCGTTTTCAGCCGTCACTGCTGTTTTACCGCCTTTATCGGTTCCATCGTCTCTGCTTTCCCAGTCGAGGAGCCGCTCGTCGGTCACAGCCGTCGCATCCGAATTGAACGAGACCGATCGGACGGCGCGCAGTCCGCAGATCGGCCCGTACGGCCGCTGTTCTCCGTTAACAACACCTGTTGTACTCTGTCCATTAATTATATACCGAATGAATATCATAGTCTTTTATATGAGTGATAGACACTCACACGGGAGCGGTCGTACCGACTCGAGCGTTTCGCGACGAACGTTCGTCAAAGCGGCCGGCGCGAGCGGGGCGACGGTCGGCCTGGCCGGCTGTATCTACGGCGACGAGACGTCCGGAGATGCTGTCGTCTGGGGATTCGACCCGAACGCCGCGGACGCGGTCGGCGACGAAATCGTCGACCTCGTGCAGGAGAGCGGCGCCGACGGGGTCGACATCGAGCTGCGATCCGGCGACGAGGAGACGGACGACCGACGAAACGCGTACACGAATCTGCTGGAGGCCGGCGAGACGCAACCGGACCTGTTCCTCATGGACAACGGCTGGCTGAACACCTTCATCCAGCGCGGGCACGTTGCGAACCTGAGCGACGAACTCGACGACGACGAGCTCTCGACGGTCGAGGACGAGTACTTCGAGTCGTTTACCGCAACGGCTCGCGATCCGAGTACCGACGATCTGTACGGCGTCCCGATGTTTCCGGACTACCCGACGATGCAGTACCGGAAGGACTACGCCCGGGCGGCCGGCTACGACGAGAGCGACTTCGAGGCGTGGGCGACCGAGCCGATGACCTGGTCGGAGTGGGCCGAGATCACTGCGGAGATCGTCGACGCCTCCGACGCGAGTTACGGGCTCGCGACCCAGTGGGACCAGTACGAGGGGACGGCCTGCTGTACGTGGAACGAGGTCATGTCCTCGTTCGGCGGCGCCTACTTCGGCGGCTTCGATAACCTGTTCGGCACCGTCGGCGACCGACCGGTGACCGTCGACGAACCGGAGTTCGTCGAGGGGCTGCGGATGATGCGCACGTTCGTCGCCGACGAAGCGGACGACTACACTCTGGAGGACGAGTACCCGCTCGGGCTCGCGACCTCGGACATTACCTCCTGGACGGAGGAAGACGCCCGAGAAGCCATCCTCGAGGGCGAAGCGGTCATGCAGCGCAACTGGCCCTACGCCATCAACATGAACGTCGACGAGGCCGACGACCCGGTCCCGGTCGAGGACTACGGCGCGATGCCGATCCCCTACGGCGTGACCGAGGACGAGGCCGCCCAGCCCGGCACCGGCGGCACGACGGCCGCGCTCGGCGGCTGGCACCTCGTGCTCAACCCCAACTCCGAACGCAAAGAGGAGGCCCTCGAGGTCGTCCGCGCCACGATGACCGACGAGTTCAACCTCGGCATGTTCGACCTCTGGGGCTGGATCCCGCCGAAGCCGGCCCTGTTCGACGCCGAGGAGGTCGAGCAGTCCGAGCCGATGGGCAACTACATGGACACGCTCCGGGTCGCCGGTGAGAACGCGATGCCGCGTCCGGTGACGCCGGTCTGGACGAACCAGTCCAGCCGCATCGCCGAGGAAGTCAACCTCGCCGTCGCCGGGGACAAGGCACCGGATCAGGCGGCCGCGGATCTCCAGCACGGCCTCGAAGAGATCGAAGACCAAGGATGAGCACCGAAGACAAGGCGGCCGGTCCCACCAGGCGGTCGAACCGGACGGGACCGCTCGTCGCGATCACGCGCTGGATGGAGAACCTCGGCGAGACGGGGTTCGCGTACCTGCTGTTGACGCCGGTGTTCCTCCTGTTGGGTGCGGTCGCGCTCTACCCGCTCTTGCGGACGTTCGAGCTGTCGCTGTACCGGAACGTGCTCTCGGAGCCGACGTTCGTCGGCCTGGCGAACTACGCGGACCTGGTCACCGGCGAGGCCGACCCGCGGTTCCCCGGGACGACCACGTTCCTCCCCGGCGTCAGCGTCGACGGGAGCGTCCCGTTCGTGCACTTCGACGGGCTGCTCCGGAGCGCGCTCGCGGTGACGGTCATCTTCACCGCCGTGAGCGTCTTCTTCGAGACGCTCATCGGCTTCGGCCAGGCGCTGGTCCTCGACCAGGATTTCCGGGGCCGGCGGTGGGTCCGCGCCGCGATCATCATCCCGTGGACGATTCCGATTGTCATCCAGGGGATGATCTTCTTCCTGATGTTTCACCCCTCGGCCGGGTTCCTCGTGGAGCCGCTGTCGAACTGGGGACTCGTCGCATCGACCAACACCCTCAACGACCCGAAGAGTTCGCTGCTGATCATCACTGCAGCGGACATCTGGAAGACGTCGGCGTTCATGGCGCTGCTCATCCTGGCCGGGCTCCAGAGCATCGATCGCGGCCTCTACGACGTCGCCGAGGTCGCCGGCGCCACGAAGTGGCAGCAGTTCAAGCTGATCACGCTGCCGCTCGTGTTGCCGACGCTCGGCATCGCGGTCCTGTTCCGGACGATCGACGCGATGCGGGTCTACGGCCTCATCGACTCGGTCGCGGGCTGTTCGACCGTCCCGTCGCTGTCGTGTATGGTCGTCTCGACGTTCAACACGAACCGCGGCATGGCGGCCGCGATCGCGTTCGTCACCGCGGGAATCATCGCCGTCGCCGTGCTGGGCGTGGTCTACCAGCAGTACAAGGAGGGGTTCTAAGATGGCGACGACGCCCGAGCCGACGCCGGACCCGACGGGAGCGGACGACGAGACCGAGACCGAAAACGCGGGCCCGCTCGAACGCTGGACCCGCGCGGTCATTACCGACCCGGACAAGCGGGGGCGCCTCTACAGGGCGCTGTTCTACGTCGTCACCGCGTTCTTCCTCGTGACGACGCTGTTCCCGTTCTACTGGCTGCTGGTGCTTGCGCTGACGCCGAGCGGCGCCATCACGCGGGGCGACTGGACCGTCGCCGTCCCCCTCCTCGGCGAGGTGCCGTTCCCGACGCCCAAGGGGTTCAACGTCGCCGCCTTCGTGGAGGTGTTCCGGGAGGTGCCGTTCCACCTCTACGTGTTCAACAGCTTCGTGCTCGCGACCGCGACGACGGTCATCGTCATCGTGCTCGCGAGCCTGGCGGGCTACGTCTTCGGCCGACTCGAGTTCCCCGGCCGCGGCGTCATGATGCTCGCCATCCTGGCGATCTCATATTTCCCGCCGGCGGCGTTCCTGATCCCGCTGTTCGACGCCTTCCTCGGCAATCCGGTGACGGTGCCGTTCCTGGAGGTCCAACTGCTCCCGGTGACGGTGCCGTTCCTAGACGTCGAACTGCTCTCGCCGCCGCGGCTGGTCAACACGCCAGGCGCGATGATCATGCCGTTCAGCGCGCTGTTCCTGCCGCTGTCGATCTTCATCCTCACGACGTTCTACTCGCAGATCCCGGACGGGCTGGAGGACGCGGCCCGCGTCGAGGGGACGACCAGGCTGGGCGCGCTGTTCCGCGTGATCATGCCGCTATCGGCGCCCGGCGTCGTGACCGCGGCCGTGCTGACGTTCATCGCGGTCTACAACGAGTACTTCTTCAGCTCGATCATGTCGCTGCAGAACGAGGCCCACCAGTGGTCGCCGCTCGTGGGCGGCATTCTGAGCTACCAGACCCAGTACACGACCGACTACAACCTCATGGCGGCGGCCAGCATCGTCGGCGTGTTGCCGATGCTGATCCTCGTCGTGGTCGCACAGGAAAAGATTGTCAGCGGACTGACCGACGGAGCACTCAAGGAGTAACTATGGCACGCGTACGACTCGACAACGTCACGAAACGCTACGAAGACATCGTCGCCGTCGACGACATGAACCTCGAGATCGAGGACGGCGAGTTCGTTTGCCTCGTCGGCCCCTCGGGCTGCGGGAAGTCGACGACGATGGAGACCATCGCCGGCCTCACGAAGCCCACGGCGGGCTCGGTTCGCATCGGCGACACCGACGTGACCTCGCTCCCGCCGAAGGACCGCGGGGTCGCGATGGTCTTCCAGAACATCGCGCTGTTCCCGCACATGGACGTCTACGACAACATCTCCTTCGGGCTCCGGCTCCGCGACTACGAGCGGTCCGAGATCGACCGGCGCGTCGACCGCGCCTCGGACATCGTCCAGCTCGAGGGGATGCTCGACCGAATGCCCGACGAGCTCTCGGGCGGCCAGCAACAGCGCGTCGCGATCGCCCGCGCGATCGTCCGCAATCCCGACGTCTTCCTGATGGACGAACCGCTGGCTAATCTCGACGCGAAACTGCGCGTCCACATGCGCACCGAACTCCAGCGCCTGCACAAGGAACTGGACACGACGATCATCTACGTCACCCACGACCAGGCGGAGGCGATGACGATGTCCGACCGGATCGCCGTCATCAACGACGGCCGGCTCCAGCAGATCGCGCCGCCGCTGACCTGCTACAACGAGCCCGCAAACCGGTTCGTCGCGGGCTTCATCGGCTCGCCGTCGATGAACTTCGTCGACGGCGAACTGGCCGCCGGCGGCCTGGCCACGGAGCACTTCGACCTCGCGTTCGACGTCGACGGACTCTCGGCCGCGCCGGGCGACGCCGTCACGCTCGGGGTCCGCCCGGAGGACATCTATCCCGCGAGCGACGCCGACTCGGCGACCAGCCCCTCGGCGGCCGTCGAGGCGACGACCGACGTCCTCGAGCCGATGGGCGACGAGATCTTCGTCTACCTCACGCTCGGCGAGGGAGACGGGCAGACGATGACCAGCGAGGAAGCCGCGGCCGCGTCGAATCAACTGTTGATGAGCGTCCCGCCGGACTCGCCGATCGGCGAGGACGACCGGCTCAGCGTGGTGCTCGACCGGTCGAAGGTCCACCTGTTCGCGGCGTCGGGCGAGGCGATCGCCCACGGCGTCGCGGCGCCGTCGGCGACGGCCGACGCGCCGGACGCGAGTGCGGAGACCGCGCAGGCCGGCGCCGGAACTGAAGCCGATTCCGGAGGGACCAGCCATGAGTGATCTGATCCCGGTCGTCTACTACGGCGGCCTGGTCGTGCTGTACTTCTTCTGGATCTACGGGATCGTCTCGTTCGGTCTCGATCTGAAGAACAAGGTCGTCCCGGGGATCAAGCGGTATCGTCGCGGACGAAAACGACTCGACGAGAAACAGACGGAGGAAGATGAACGTGCTACCAAAGAGCGACAGCTGTACTGATCGCGAACGACGGCCCGCGGTTCGGGCCGGCGCCCGAACGGAGGGAGACCGATGACGGACGAGTACGGCCCCGTCCGAACCGGGATCGTCGGCCTCGGCAACATCGGGCGACATCACGCCGACCGGCTCGTCGACCTCGACGTGCCGCTGGTCGGCGGGATGGACGTCGCGCCCGAGGCTCGAACGCGGTTCGCCGATCGCTACGGCGTCGACGTCTACGAGAACCACCACGACCTCTACGACGCCGTCGACGCCGTCGTCATCACGACGCCGAACAAGTTCCACGAGGAGTACGCCGTCGACGCCCTCGAGCGGGACCTCCACGTCCTGCTCGAGAAGCCCGTGGCGCACACGCTCGAGAGCGCCGAGCGGATCACCGACGCGGCGGACGACGCCGCGGGCACGTTCCGAATCGGATTCAACAATCGGTTCCTGAACGCCGTCCGGCTCGTTAAGAACCGGATCGAGCGCGGCGAGTTCGGGGAGATCACCCACGTCGAGGCCAACTACGTCCGCCGGCGCGGCGTCCCGAGCCGCGGGTCGTGGTTCACCCGCCGGGAGGTCTCCGGCGGCGGCGCGCTCATCGACCTCGGAGTCCACGCGATCGACCTCTCGATGTTCCTGCTGGGCTATCCCGATGTCACCGAGGTCTCGGGGGTCACCCGCTCGGAGTTCGGCGCGCGGGAGGACTACGCCTACCTCGAGATGTGGGGGCCGGACAACGGGCCAGGCGCGTTCGACGTGGACGACTCCGCCAGCGCCTTCGTCCGGTGTGCGGGCGATCGCACGATCTCGCTGGAGGTCGCCTGGGCGACTAACCGACCGGCGACCCACGAGTTCGTCGTCCGCGGCACCGAGGCCGCCGCCAGGTTCGATCTCCTGGAGGGGGATCTCGAGGTCTACACGGCGGGCGCGGACGGCCCCGACCACATGCTCGATACGACCGTCGAGACCAGGGAGAACGACACCCACGCCGACGAACAGGCGGCGTTTTTCGACGCCATCGGGTCGGACCGCGACGCCGTTGCCGATATCGAGGACGCGATGACGGTCCAGCGGATCATCGACGGCATCTACCGCTCGAGCGAGACCGGCGGGACCGTCACCCCGGGCGACCCGGAGACCTGATCGACGACCCCGGCGCGGGGGATTAGACGCAGCCCGCGTTCCGTTTCGTTCCCATTCGGGACCGTCACTCGGCGAGCGGATTCGCCAAGGCGAGCCGATCGACACGCATAGCGCCCGCTACAGTAATTTTCTAAATAAAGAGGGAGAAAATTTATTGGTTGCGAACCCCGTCGTTCGAACCGTATGGAAATCGGAGTCCACACGCCACCGCTCGCGGACGAATCGCTCGACGGCGCGCTCGCGTACCTCTCTGACCTCGGCGTCGACGCCGTCGAACCAGGCGTCGGCGGCCATCCCGGTCAGGACCACCTGGTCCGCTCGGAGTACCTCGACGACGAGGCCGCCCAGACCGAGCTCCGTAAACTGCTGGACGAGTACGGAATGCGGATCAGCGCGCTCGCGACCCACAACAATCCGCTTCATCCCGACGACGAGCGAGCCGACCGGGCCGATGCCGAGCTCCGCGAGGCGATCCGGCTCGCCGCCCAGCTCGACGTCGGCACCGTGACCTGCTTTTCCGGGCTTCCGGCGGGAAGTCCGAGCGGCGAGGTCCCGAACTGGATCACCGCGCCCTGGCCGTCCGAACACGCCGAGGCCCACGACTACCAGTGGGAGGTCGCCGTCGAGTACTGGCGCGACCTCGCCGACTACGCCGACGAGCACGGAGTGGATATCGCGATCGAGATGCACCCGAACATGCTGGTCTACGAGCCCCACGGCCTGGCGCGACTGCGCGAGGCGACGAACGATCGCGTGGGTGCGAACTTCGATCCGTCGCACCTCTACTGGCAGGGGATCTCGATCACCGACGCGATCCGCTATCTGGGCGAGCGCGACGCGATCCACCATTTCCACGCGAAGGACACGCGGGTTTACGAGGAGCAGGCCCGCGAGAAGGGTGTCCTCGACACAACGGCCTACGACGACGAACTCGAGCGCTCGTGGCTCTTCCGCTCGGTCGGCTACGGCCACGACGAGTCCCACTGGAAGGACGTCGTCTCGACGCTCCGGCTGGTCGGCTACGACGGCGCCCTCTCGATCGAGCACGAGGACTCGCTGACCAGCGGGCGGGAGGGTCTCGAGAAGGCAGTCGACCTTTTGGATCGAGCGATCTTCGAGACTCAGCCAGGCGACGCGTACTGGGCCGAGTGACCGCCGTCCGTCCGCGATTCGAGACACGCCGCGGACCCTAGTTCAGGCTGACGGAAACTTCTAACAACACCTATTGTGAATGCATAGCTATGACGCTCGAAGTCGGCGTGCTCGGCTACCGGTTCATGGGTAAAGCACACGCGAACGCGATGGCGCGGCTCCCGATGTTCTTCCCGGACGCGCCCGACGTCGAACGCGCCGTCTTGGTCGGCCGCGACGAGGACGCGCTGTCCGACGCCGCCGATCGGCTCGGCTTCGATTCGATCGCGACCGACTGGACCGACGTGGTCGACGACGTGGACGTCTTCTACAACCTCGGGCCGAACCACGTCCACGCCGAACCCTCGATCGGGGCCCTCGACGCCGGAACGCCGGTCTTCTGCGAGAAGCCGCTCGCGCCGACGCTCGAGGACGCCGAGGCGATGGCGCAGGCGGCCCGCGACGCCGGCGACGACGTCCCCGCCGGCTGCGCGTTCAACTACCGGTTCGTCCCCGCGATCCGGTACGCCAAGCGGCTGCTCGACGACGGCGAACTCGGCGAGATCCGCCACGTCCGCGGGCGCTACCTCCAGGACTGGCTGGTCGACCCCGAGGCACCCTGGTCGTGGCGCAACGACGAGGAACTGGCGGGCTCCGGCGCGCTCGGCGACCTCGGCGCCCACACCGTCGACCTCCTGCGGTTCCTGGTCTGCGACGACGACCTGGCGGGCGAGATGGCGCGGGTCAGCGGCCACCTGCAGACGTTCGTCGACGAGCGGCCGGTCGAGGGCGAGGACGAGACCAGGCCGGTCACCGTCGACGACGCCTACTCCGCACAGGTCGCGTTCGAGAACGGCGCGATGGGGACCCTCGAGGCGTCGCGCTATGCGACCGGTCACAAGAACGATCACACCATCGAAATCCACGGCTCCGAAGGCAGCCTGCGGTTCTCGCTCGAGCGGCTGAACGAACTCGAGGTGCTCCGCGACGGCGACCGCGGCTACGAGACGATCCTCGTCACCGACGCGGACGATCCCTACGTCGACCACTGGTGGCCGCCTGGCCACGTCCTCGGCTGGGAGCACACCTTCGTCCACGAGAACTACGAGTTCTTAAGCGCCGTCGCCGAGGGCGGCGAGTTCCACCCGAGTTTCGAGGACGGCCTGGCCGCCCAGCGCATCCTCGCGGCCATCGAAGAGAGCGACGAACGCGGCGAGTGGGTGTCCCCGGCGTAGACGGCGGCCGATTCGGGACCGCGCTCGCGGATCGCCGGAAGCGTCGGGTATTCCCGGCCGGCGACCCAACCCCCACCCGAGATGCCTTCTGAAATGACCGCCCACGTGATCGAGGAGTACGGCGACCCGGACGTCTTCGAGCGGACGACGGTCGAGGTCCCCGAGCCTGGGCCTGACGAGATCCGCGTCGCCGTCGAGGCATCCAGCCTCAACCCCGTCGACTACAAGATCCGTCAGGGCGCCCTGCCGGACTTCGCGCCCGAGTTCCCCGCGAGGCTCCACTGCGACGTCGCGGGCGTCGTCGACGCGGTCGGGGAGAACGTCTCGGCGTTCGACGAGGGCGACGAGGTCTACGGCATGCCGGGCGGCGCGGGCCGTCAGGGTGCGCTCGCGGACTACGTCGTCGGCCACGCGGGAACGTTCGCGCACGCGCCCGAATCGATCCCACTCGAAGACGCCGCCGCCCTGCCCGTCGTCGCGCTCACCGCCTGGGAAATGCTCGCCGACAAGACGAGCGTCGACATCGGCGACGAGGTGCTTGTCTACGGCGCCACCGGCGGCGTCGGCCACATCGGCGTCCAACTGGCCGCCTGGTTCGGCGCGGACGTCACGGCGACGGCCTCGAGCGAAGCAAAGCGCGACCTGGCCGAAGAACTCGGCGCCGACGCGACGGTCGACTACACGGAAACCGACGTCGAGGCGTACGTCGACGAGCACGCCGGCGGCGACGGCTTCGACGTCGTCTTCGACCCGATCGGCGACGAGCACCTCGAGACGGCATTCGAAGCCGTCCGGCCGTTCGGCACCGTCGTGACGACCGAGTCGAGCGCCGCGCAGGACCTGGACCTCGCGCCGATGCACGCCAACTCCCTCGAACTCGGCGTCGTCCTCGTCATCCTGCCCGTGCTGCTGGGCGACCGGCAGGACCGGATCGGCGAGGAACTCGCCGACATCGCGGCACTCGTCGACGACGGCGCCGTCGAACCCGTCATCGACGAGCGGTTCGCCTTCGACGAGGTCGCGGAGGCCCACCGGCTCGGCGAGTCGGGCGACTTCCGCGGGAAGCTGCTGTTAGTCAACGAGTGAGCCGATCGCGGGACGGTTCCGATCCGGTCTCGCTCACTCCGACTCGATCTTGCCGACCGTGTGGATCTGATCGTACCGGACGCTCCCCTCGCCGACCGGTCGTCCGTCGATCTCGACGTACCCCGGCTCTATCCCCGTCACCTCGCCGGTGACGTCGACCGGATGGTCCTCGGTTCGCTCCTCGCTGCGGATCTCGACGACGTCGCCGATCTCGACGTGATCTTCGATGAGCCGCCTGGCCTGGTCCTCGTCGGCGTCCGGCGGAATGGTGATATCGGTCATCGCTCCGTCGGCGCTACCACGTCGACGCCAATAGAACCTCAGTCGGGAGACGCAACGTCACGCCCGCTCGTTGCCGCTCGTCGGCCCCGTCCGGCCCGTTCCGGACGACGGTTTTTGTGTGAACGGGCCGAAGTGCACCCAATGAAGATCATCAAGGACAGCGTCCACGACCACATCCAGGTCGACGGCGTCGCCCGCGACCTCCTCGATACCCCCGAGATGCAGCGGCTTCGGCGCATCAGCCAGCTCGGGACCGTCTCTCTCGTCTATCCGTCCGCCAACCACACCCGCTTCGAACACAGCCTCGGCGTCTACCACCTCGCCTGCGAGGCCCTCGACCACCTCAACGTCGAGGGTCGCCAAGCGGAGCGGGTCCACGCTGCGGCCGTCCTCCACGACGTCGGCCACGGCCCGTTCAGCCACAACCTCGAGTCGCTCACCCACCGCCGGACGGGCCGCTACCACGACGACGTCCACGACCTGCTCGCCGACGGCGCCGTCGGCGACGTGCTCCGCGAGCACGACCTCGACCCCAATGCGGTCGCGGACCTGGTCGCCGGCGAGGGCCGGTTCGGCCAACTGGTCTCGGGCGAACTCGACGTCGATCGGATGGACTACCTGGTGCGGGACGCCCACCACACCGGCGTTCCCTACGGGACGATCGATCACGGTCGCCTGGTCCGCGAACTGACGTTTGTCGACGGCGAACTGGTCCTCGCGGAGGGGAACGTCCAGACCGCCGAGAGCCTGCTGGTCGCGCGGGCGCTGATGAACCCGACCGTTTACAGCCACAGCGTCGCCCGGATTAGCAAGGCGATGCTCCGGCGGGCCGGCGAGCGGCTTCTGGACGCACCCGAGACGGGCGTCGACGCCGAGACCCTCCAGCGGATGGACGACTACGACCTGATCGTCGCCCTGCGATCCTGCGAGGCGACCGGCGAGTTCTCCCGGCGCCTGGACCAGCGGGATCTGTTCAAGCGGGCGGTCTGGGCCGAGATCGACGACGTGCCTGGCGGGATCATCGAGGCCGATCACGAAACGATCCGCGAATTCGAGCGCGAGATCGCCGACGAGGCAGACGTCGATCCCGAACACGTCATTCTCGACGTTCCGAGCCGCCCGTCGATGAAGGAGTCCACCACGCGCGTCGTGGTCAACGGCGAGATCCGCCGGCTAGGACAGCAGTCGGCGCTGGTCGAGGCGCTGCGGGCGGCCCAGTACTCCCAGTGGCGCCTGGGCGTCTACTCACCGCCCGAACTCCGCGATCGGGTCGGTCGGGCGGCCGTCGACGTGCTCGGCCTGAACATCGACGGCGCGCTGGTTCGCGAGGTCCGCGACGGGCTGGACGCGACCTTAGATCAGTTCGTGGACTGAGTCCGGCTCCGACTCCGCTCCGGGCCAGCCGACCCCGAACCGTTGAAGGAACTGCCCGCGAACTCCTCTGTATGGAGCGAACGGGAACGATTCTCCGCGGCCGCGAGTTCGAGCCCGTCGAGGGACGGGTCGTCATCGGCGACGACGGCCGGATCGAAGCCATCGAGGAAGCGTCGGTCGAGAGCGACGACATCATCGTCCCGGCGTTCGTCAACGCCCACACCCACATCGGCGACTCGATCGCCAAGGAGGCCGGCGGCGGCCTCTCGCTCGAGGAACTGGTCGCACCGCCGGACGGCCTGAAACACCGGCTGCTTCGCAGCGCCGACCGCGAGGAACTCGTGAGCGCCGTGGAGCGATCGCTGGGGTTCATGCAGCGGGCGGGAACCGCCGCCTGTCTGGACTTCCGCGAGGGCGACGTCGAGGGCGTTCGCATGCTCGAGGACGCCGCCGCGGGCCGCGAGATCGACGCACTCTCGTTCGCCCGTGGCTCCGTCGACGCGATGCACGCCGGCGACGGGTTCGGCGCCAGCGGCGCCAACGACGACGAATTCGGCGACGAGCGGGAAGCGACCCGCGAGGCCGGCAAACCCTTCGGCATCCACGCGGGTGAGGTCGACGCGAGCGACATCGACCCGGCGCTGGACCTCGAGCCGGACTTCCTCGTGCACATGGTCCACCCTGAACCGGACCACTTAGAGCGAGTCGCCGAACAGGCGGTGCCGATCGTCGTCTGTCCGCGCTCGAACCTGGTCACCGACGTCGGCCTCTCGCCCTACGAGGAACTCCACGAGCGGACGACCCTCGCGCTCGGTACGGACAACGTGATGCTCAACTCCCCGTCGATGTTCCGCGAGATGGAGTTCCTCGCGAAGCTCTCCGATCTCTCCGCCGCCGAAATCCTCCGGATGGCGACGGTCAACGGCGCCGAGCTGGCCGACCTCGACTACGGCCTGATCGAACCCGGCCGGGCGGCCCGCCTGGTCGTCCTCGACGGCGACTCGGACAACCTGGCCGGCGCGCGCGATCCGGTGCGGGCCGTGGTCCGACGCGCGGGCGTCGACGACGTTCGCGAGGTCGTCTACGGCTGAGCGGTCGGTCAGTCGAGCCGTTCGGACGTTTCCGCGTACTCTTTCGAGAGTTCGACGTAGCGGTCGGCGGTCGCCTTCAGGTCCGGATCGTCGATTTCGGCTTTCGGTTCCGCGGGCGCGCCGGTGACGAGCGTCGACGGCGGGACCGCGGTGTCTTCCGTGACGACGCTGCCGGCGGCGACGACCGCCTCCTCGCCGACGTGCGCGCCGTCGAGGACGACCGCGTTCATCCCGACCAGCGCGCGCTCGGCGACGGTCGCATCGTGGACGATGGCGCTGTGACCGACCGTCGAGTAGGGCTCGAGTTCAGCCTCCTCGTGGAGGACGGCGTTGTCCTGGACGTTCGCGCCCTCGCCGACGACGATCCGCCCGTGATCGCCGCGGAGCGTCGTGTTCGGCCAGACGCTGGCGTCGTCCTCGATGACCACGTCGCCGATGACGACCGCGGCCGGATCGACGTACGCGGAGTCGGCGACCTGCGGTTCCGTCCCATTGATCGAGCGTAACATACCACGTCCTGTTTCGAGATGTCCCTTCAAACTGCCCATCCGGGCAACTCGATCGCGGACGGTTCGGTCGGCGTCGTCTCCCCTCCCGATCGAACCGGCGTTTTCGTCGGGATCGACGGACGCGAGCGGGAATTCCGGGCTTCGTGTGTTACCAATCCCAATACACTTTGGCACCACGGCTAATGCGGGATCGCTGCTAACCGTCATATGGCGGTGCACCACCGTCCCTGCGGACGCCCGCGCACCGCCGTGTCATCCCCCCGGACCTTCCACGGTTCGGCACCCCTCTCCCCTTCGTTCCCGACGCTTCGCTTCCAGCCGCCTCGCCTCCGTAGCTCTACTTACTCGTCCGGTAATCGCTCGGAGAGCCGATCGAACCGCTCTTGGGCGGACTCCCGCCGCTCGCGTTCCTCGTCCTCGCGGTACGTCGCCTCGCGTAGCGTCCCCTCGTCTCGGTCGACGCGCACCTCGAAGACCGCCCCCTCGTGTCGTCCCTCGTCCGGTAGCGCGTCGACGTCGAGCGCGAGTTCGTCGACGACGTCCCCCGCTTCCTCGAGCAGGAGCACCGCCGTCTCGCCGTCGACGATGCGATCGAGGACCGCGGTGTGCGTCTCGGTCTCGGGCATGGTCATCGGGCCGCAGTACGGGCGGGAGCACCATCAATCGGTGGCCGATCGGTGTCGGTGCCGGCGTCGATCGACGCCCCTCCCCCTGACCGCGGCCGTTCGATCGTCGCCGGGGCGTCGAGCGCTGATTGGGCCTCGTACTTCCGCTCGAGCACGTCCTCGGGATCGGTCGACGCGTCCGTTTCCGTCTCGACGGCAACGTCGGTTCCGTCCGTCGCGAGGACGATATCGCCGTGGACGCCCGTCCAGTAGGTCTCGATCCCGCGGTCGGCGAAGGCCTCGAGAATCTCGTCGTGCGGGTGACCGTACTGGGACTCGAGCGCGCTCGAGATGACCGCGATTTCGGGGTCGACTCGCTCGAGGAACGCGTCGCTCGAGGACGTCGACGAGCCGTGGTGGCCCGCCTGGTAGGCGTCGGCCGCGAGGGCGTCACCGTGGTCGTCGACCAACCGCGCTTCCGTGCTCTGGTCGGCGTCGCCGGTCGTCAGGTAGGAGAACGCGCCGTACTCGAGCGCGAGGACGATCCCGTTCCCGTCGACGTCTTCGCCGTCTCCGTCTTCGGGCGGGTTCAGGATGCTCGCCTCGACGCTCTCGCTCTCGACCGGTAGGCTATCGCCCGACTCCACGCGGATCAGGTCGACGTCGTGCTCCTCGATCGCGTCGAGGTAGTCGTCGTACGTGGCACTCGTGTGCGCGACCCCGGAGTCGTAGGCCGCGCCGACCCCGTCGCCGTTCTCCTCAACGTACTCGATGACGGCCGGGTGGCCGCCGATGTGATCCGAGTGGCCGTGGGTCGCCACCAGGTGATCGATCCGATCGATGTCGTGTGCGTCGAGGTAGTCGATCACGGCCTGGCCGTCGTCTCGCCAGTCACCGGTGTCGATCAGGATCGTCTCGCCGTCGGGCGTGACCACGAGCGTCGAGTCGGCCTGGCCGACGTCGATGTGGTGGATCTCGAGGTCGCCGTTTCCGCCTGGTCCGTCCGCGTCGATATCTTCGCCGTCGTTCGTACCGGTACCGAAGCCGCCGGCACACCCTGCGAGGGCGACCAGGCCGGCGACGACGACGAGACACAGCGCTCGGCGCATTCGTATGCCGTTCGATGAGGGCGTGCGTTATGTGGGTTCGGACCGTCAGTATTTCGAGACAGTTCATTTCGATAACGTAGCTGTTCGAACCGGGAACGGAGTATCGGCGCGTGCACTGCTCGCGGTCGCGTTCGACGGATCTCGTATCACCTTGAAAAATGAGTTCGAATGCTATCGATACGCGTCGATTTCCGTCCGCTTCCGGGCGTTAGAACGCGTCGCCCTCGAAACTCGCGTCGGCGTGGAGGCTGTCCTTCAGCGCGTCGTGGACCTTGCAGAGTTCGAAGGCGCGCTCGATGATCTCCTTGCCGGTCTCGTCGTCGACGTCGGCCTCGACGCGGATGTCGAACTGGATCGACTCGAGTTTGTCGTCGTCGTTGAGTTCGCCGCCGGTCTCGATCTCGATCCGTCCGAGGTCGTCGGCGCCGCGCTGCTGGCCGCCGACGCGCAGTGCGGGGACGTAACAGGAGCCGTAGGCCGCCAGCAGCGTCTCGAGCGTGTCTGGGGCGTCCTCTCCGTTGGCGTCGATCGTCGTCTCGAAGTCGCGGATCTCGTTGGTGGCGCTGTACCCTTCGTCGGAGACGGTAGTGACTTGCTTCGCCATGGCAGTCGGGTGGTCCACGGGCGGCGCTGTAAACGTTGTTCTCGCAGCGGGGACGATTCGAACGGCTGACCGAAAATCGGCGGTCGAACGTGGTCGTCGGCGGCGCGGTTCGGCGATGCGCGACGCGAACGGGCCGCGAGCGCGGATGCCGCGCTCGGTTCAGGCCTCGAGTTCGAACGGCTCGTCGGCCTCGAGGGCGTGTACCTCGGCGTTGCTGCCGGTGCCCGCTACTTCGCTGGCGAAGTCCTCGGGGTCCTGCTCGATCGGCGGGAAGGTGTCGTAATGCTGCGGGAAGGCGTGATCGACGTCGAGCCAGTCGACGGCGATGGCGGCCTGCTGGGGCCCCATCGTGAAGTGGTCGCCGATCGGCACCGCGGCGGCGTCGGGTTCGAGGTACGGGCCGATGACCTCGCGCATCTCGGTCATGAGGCTGGTGTCCCCGGCGTGATAGAACGTCGTCGATTCCTCGTCGCTGACCTGCGTGGGCTTGGTGTCCGAGACGACGAAGCCGGCGGGCATCCCGCCGCTCTGGCCGTTCTCGGTCATGATCCCGTTCGTGTGGTCGGCGCGGACCATGCTGACGTACGCGTCGCCGCACTCGACGGTGCCGCCGAGGTTCATCCCCATGCCCCCGACGGCGTCGTCGAAGCCGAACTCGTCCTCGCAGTAGGAGACGAGCTCCGGCGTCGCGACGAGCGTCGCGTCCGAGAATGCCCCGGCGTCGGCGATGTGATCGGCGTGGCCGTGGGTCAACAGCACGTAGTCCGGCGCGTCGACGTCTTCGGGCTCGAGATCGGTCTTCGGATTGTCGAAGAATGGATCGATCAACAGCTCCGTCTCGCCTACGGTGACGTGCCACGTCGAGTGGCCGTGCCAGGTGAGTTCCATAGCGTGCGATGAGTTGGTGCGAATATGACTTAAAACTGGGCGGGCCGGCGACTTCGCGTTGCTGCGTCGCCGCGTCGTCCTCCGATCTTGGACCGGAACACGCACGACAATAGCCGATCGCGTTCCGTCGACGAACCGTACTAGCACCAACGCTTATACGTTCCCTTTCGCTACGCTCGAACGCCGCAGGCGAACTGACACACCACGCATGCGGTCCGGGATTGCACCCGGTTTTGCCACAGTACAGCGTGATTCCGGTGCGAGCGTCCACGATGACACCGACGTCTCGCCCCCTGATCTGCGATCTACCGCCGGGATCACGGCTCGTCGCCGCCATCACGTCCGGCGGCGATGCCGTGTCGTTTTTTATCCTCAGTGCGTACGGCGACTATGCTCGCACTCACGCTCGAGGAGTTCATGGTCGAGTTGAACGACGGCGCGATCAAGAACGTCGGCCCGAACAACAAGGCAGCAACGGTCAAACTGTTCGACGTCGACTCGGCCGAAGCCAGGGAGTTCGGGGACAAGCGCGTCAAACTCGTCTTCGAGGACGAGGAGGAGAACGAAATTCAGGTCTCGCTGTTCCCCGAAGACGTGCGCGCGCTCGTCGACGATATCGAAGAACTCGAGGAGGATTCGCCCGTTTTCGAGTGACTGCGCCGCGGTCGCGACGTTGCAGATGCAACGATCCGTGCGAACGCATTTCGACAACCGTTTTAGGGCGAAACCGCTTGGTCCGACTAGATGGGTAACTGTATCATCTGTGGCACTCCCGTCGACGGCGAGATCTGTGAGAGTCACGAGGAGGATGCCGTGTTCGAATTTCGCGGCACCGCTCCCTCACAGCTCACCCCCGGTCGCTACTACCGGGGAACCGTCGACGGCTACGCCGACTTCGGTGTCTTCATCGACATCGGAGACCACGTCACTGGCCTGTTGCACCGAAGCGAACTCGACCGCCGACTCGAGAGTCTCGACTGGGAACCGGGCGACGACGTCTTCGTCCAGGTGCTCGACGTTCGGGACAACGGCAACGTCGACCTCGGCTGGTCGATCCGCCAGCGCGAACGCGAGTTCCGCGGCAAGCTGATCGAGACGCCCGACGGCGAGTACCAGCCCGAGGAGTTCGAAGACGACGCGACCGACGAAGAGACGGCTGAGACGGAGACCGACGACCTCACCGACGATAGAGCCGAAGAAGCCGGCGAGTTGCAGGCGACCGCCGAGGAGACCGATCCCGAGTCGGAGACGGACGCCGAGCCCGCGACCGCGGAAGCGAGCGCCGTCGCGAGCAGCGGTTCCGTCGCGACCGAGACCGCGGCCGCGTCGGCCCCGGCGACCGACGACGCCGAACCCGAACCCGAGTCCGAGCCCGCGCTCAAGCGGACGACGGTCGACGCCATCGACAACCAGGTCGGTAGCGTCGTCCGGCTCGAGGGCGAGATCATCAGCGTCCGCCAGACCAGCGGTCCGACGGTCTTCGAACTGCGCGACGAGACCGGCACCGTCGAGTGCGCCGCCTTCGAGGAGGCCGGCGTCCGCGCCTACCCGGACGTCGACGTCGACGACATCGTCGCCCTCGAGGGCGAGGTCGAACGCCACCACGGCGACCTGCAGGTCGAGACGGAGTCGCTCGAGATCCTCGACGACGAGGAGCGCGGCACCATCGTCGACCGCCTCGAAAGCGCGATCGAACGCGAGGCCAGGCCGGCTGACGTCGAGGCGCTCGTCGAACACGACGCAGTCGCAGCCGTCGAAGACGGCGTCGCCGACGCGGCGACCGCGATCCGCCGGGCCGTCATGGAAGCCCGTCCGATCGTCGTCCGTCACGGCGCGACCGCCGACGGCTACGTCGCCGGCGCCGCCATCGAGCGGGCCGTACTCCCGCTGATCCGCGAGAAGCACACGCGCGAGGACGCGGAGTACCACTACTTCGAGCGCCGTCCGCTCGACGGCCGCGTCTACGACATGGACGCCGCGACCGACGACGTCACCTCGATGCTCGAGGCGCGCGACCGTCACGGCGAACAGCTCCCGCTCGTCGTCTTAGTCGACGCCGGCTCGACCGTCGAGTCCGTCGACGGCTACGACCTGCTCTCGCTGTACGGCGCCGACGCGCTCGTGATCGACGACAGCCGCGCCGACGACGAGATCACCGACGCGGTCGACGTCGCCGTCGCCCCGTCGCTCGCCGGCGCCGACGTCGCCGATGTCACCTCGACTGCGCTCGCGGCGAACGTCGCCGCCCACGTCAACGAGGACGTCCGCGACGATCTCGAACACCTCCCCGCGGTCAGCTACTGGGAGAACGCCCCCGAAGCGTACCTCGAACTCGCTCGCCAGGCCGGCTACGACGAGACCGGTGTCTCCGAGCGCCGCGAGGCCGTCGCGCTCGAGGCCTACTATCAGTCGTACAAGGACAAGCGCGAACTCGTCACGGACCTGCTGTTCGACGACGACGGCGACCTCGCTGCGCACGTCTCCGAGCAGTTCCGCGACAAACTCGAGACCGAACTCGAGACGGCTCGCGAGAACCTGACCACCCGGGAGGTCGGCGACGTCACCGTCTCCGTGCTCGACACGGACGCCTTCACCCACCGGTACAACTTCCCGACGACGATCCTGCTGCTGGACGCGCTCCACCGTCGCGAACGCGAGGATGCTGAGCCGTCTGTCATCACGCTCGGCATCGGCGACGACGAACTCCACGTCCGCACGACCGACCGCGTGAACGTGCGCGATCTCGGCGACGCGATCGCCGAGGCCGTGCCCAACGCCGGCGTCCGCGTCGTCGGCGGCCGCGACGGTCACGTCGAGTTCCTGCCGGGCGAACGCGACGCGGTTCGCGAAGCTGCGCTCGACGCACTCGGCGAGACGCTCGCGTAAGACTCGTTCTCCTCCGTCGTCCCACGCGCCGCGTAGCGGCGCCACCGTTTCGCTCGCGCGGTCGTTTCGCTCGAACGCCGACCGGCAACGTATATCTGTTTTCGAGCGGACACGACACACATGGACGGACGTGCGAGCGAGGGCGGGGGAGACGATCGCGAGCGGCCCGAGGACGATCCGCGGACTCGCCTCCGCGAGAACGCGACGAGCATCGCGTCGGTGCTCGTGACGGCGATCTGGCTCGGTGCGATGTTCACCGGACAGTCGTGGTGGCTCGCCGCGCTGCTTGTGGGGTACGTCGCCGTCGTGCCGGTAGTCGCGATGCTGTTCGGCGACGAGGACGACCGCAGCGAGTGGGTAGACGAGGATACGAACGCCACCCACACCGGACCGGCGGAGACGAACACGGGCGCAGACACCCGCGACGCCCTCGAGACCCTTCGCGAGCGGTACGCCGCCGGCAAGTTGACCGACGAGCAGTTCGAGCGCAAACTCGAGCGATTACTGAACACCGAGACGATCGAAGACGCCCGGACGTGGGCGCGAGATCGGGATCGGAATCGGGACCGCGACCGTGAGCAGGAGCAAGAGCAAGAGCGGGTCTCGGCCCGAGAACGGGACCTCGAATACGAACGCTGAGCGGTACGGAATGCGGAAACAGCACCGCGCTAGCGCTTAGTCGTCGGTCTCCTCGGCGCGTTCGGTTCGCTCGACCGCCGACGGATCCGGCCAGGTGACGCTCCCGAGGAAGGGGATGCCGATCTTCTCGGCAGCGCGGGCGATCATGTGCGCGCCGGTCGGAACGGTCAGGAAGAGGAAGCAGATCCCGATGAGCGCGGTCAGTCCCTCCTGACCGGGGCCGAAGTGGACGAACCCGGCCAGAAAGATCGCCGCCGTGCCGAGCGTCGTGGGCTTGCTCGTGGCGTGCATTCGGTTGTAGACGTTCGGCAGGCGAAGCAGACCGATGGTCCCGACGGTCAGGAAGAACGCGCCGACGACGATCAGCGCGATCACGACGGCGGTGTGTATCATTCGATCACCTCCCCTTCGGTGACGAACTTGGCGACGGCGACCGTCGCGATGAACCCGATGATTGCGAGCACCAGGCTGACCGTCATGAACAGGCCTCGGTCGGTCAGGAGCGCGAACAGGACCGCGATCGCGACGACGTTCGTCGCGATGGCGTCCAAGGCGACCACCCGGTCGGGGTTCGTCGGGCCGCGGATCACGCGGTAGCCACAGAGGACGCAGAGCGCGCTGACGAGGATCAGCCCGCCATGGATCGCCATCTCGAGGACCGCGGGGTCGCTCTCAGTCATCGTCGATACCTCCGGTTCCCGGTTCGCGGTCCGGCGCCCTGTCTCTTTCCCCGCCGGAGACGACGATTTCCGGCGGCGGGTCCGACGGCGAGGCGTCCTCGTTGAACATTTCGAGCGTGTAGTCCTCCCAGGTGCGAATCGGCTCGGCGATCGCCTCGGGATCGCGGCCGTTGACGCCGTGGACGTACAGGGCGTTGGTTTCGGCGTCGTAGTCCAGCGTCACCGTGCCCGGCGTGATCGTGATGCTGTTGGCGATGACGGTGATCGCGACGTCGGACTCGACGCGCAGCGGGACCAGGATCACCTCCGGCTCGATCGGCATCCCCGGCGAGAGCACGCGGTAGGCGACGTCGACGTTCGCCCGCAGGAGTTCCCGGATGAACGCGCCCAGGTAGAGCCCGGCGTAGGGCAGCGCCCGCAGTCCGCGGCCGAGATCGAAGTACTTGCCGTACAGCCGCCGGAAGACGAACGCGACCGGCAGCCCGACGACCAGGCCGCTGATGAGCCCGCCGGCGAGCGCCGACGGCGCGAGGGGCAGTCCGCGAACGAACACCCACAGCACGGCGAAGACGACCCCGACGACCGGCCAGGTCCGGACGCGCATCAGTGATCACCTCCGCTCTCGCTCGGATCGCTCAACTCGCTCTCCTCGAGGGGATCGACCGCGTCGACGTAGCCGTCGGTGTCGAGCGCGGCCTCGGCGGCCGCTTCCGCGAACTCGTAGACGAATTCGAACCCGATGCCGACCGTGAGAATCGCCGCCGCGAGGGCGACGAGGACGGCCACCTGAACGGAGTCGATCGCCGCCGTCTCCACGGCGGGCGTCCGCGCGCCCCAGAAGCTCCGGTTCCACATGCGGGTCGCGTAGGCGATCGTCAGCAGCGACCCGGCCAGCAGGAGCGCGATCACCCCGCCGGCCTCCGCGCGGGCCGCGGCGTCGAAGACGAGGAACTTGCCGAAGAATCCCGACAGCGGTGGAATCCCGACGAGCGCGAGCGAGCCGACGAACACCGCGATCGCCGTCGGCGGCGACCGGCCCGCCAGGCCGCCGAGGTCGGCGAAGCGACTCGTCCCCGTGGCCGACCTGACGGTCCCGACCGCGAGGAAGAGCAGGCCCTTCGCGAGCGTGTGGTTGAGCGCGTACACCAGCGCGGCGACGATCCCGAGCCGGCGCAGCGTCGGACTGGTCGTCATCGCCGCGATCGCGACGGGGAGGGCGATGAAGCCGACCTGACCGATGCTGGAGTAGGCGAACACGCCCTCCATGGAGTCGCGGCCGACGGCGCCGATCCCGCCGACGAGGATGCTGGCACCCCCCATGAGAAACAGCGCGGCGCCGACGAACGGTAGCGGCGAGTCGCCGGCGATCGGCCCCGGCAGGGAGACGCCGACCTGCGCCCCGGCGAAGACGGTAAAGGAGAGCCGGATGATGGCGTAGATTCCGACCTTCTTGGTCGCGCCGGCTAACAGGGCGGTGATCTGTGGCGGCGCGGCCCGGTAGGCCGTCGGGATCCAGAACTGGAAGGGGACCAGGCCGGCCTTGATCGCGAACACCGACAGAAGCAGGCCGAGCAGACCGACGACCGGGACGGGATCGAGCCCGTAGGCCGCCGGATCGGCGAGCCGCTGGGCCAGATCGGCCATGTTGAGCGTTCCCGTCGTGGCGTAGATCCCGCCGACGCCCAGCAGAAAGACGGCGCTGGCCAGCAGGTTGAGCGTGACGTACCAGAACGCGGCGCGGGTGTGTTGGGGTCCGCCGCTGTAGGCGACGAAGACGTAGCTCGCCATCAACATTACTTCGAACCAGACGAACAGGTTGAACAGATCGCCGGTGAGGAAGGCCCCCGTCACGCCCAGCGCCAGGAAGTGAAAGAGCGGGAAGTAGTAGCTGCGGCCCTCGCCGCCCGGGAGGTGGCGGGTCGAGAAGACCAGCGACGCGACCCCGAGGATCGCGACCATGGTCAGCATGAACGCCGACAGCCCGTCCGCGACCAGCGTGATGCCGAAGGGGGCCGGCCAGTCGCCGACCTGGTAGGTCGCGATCCCCGGCGCGTCGGGCGCGAGAACGACGTACCAGTCGATGGCCGCCACCGCGCCCGCGTAGGCCAGGCCGGCCGCGAGGCTCACGGCCGCCCGCGTTCGCGGTCGCCGGCCGAGCAACAGCGTGACGGCGGCCGCGACGAGCACGATCAGCATCGGCGCGATCACCAGCTGCGATTCCGTTCCGATCGGTACTGCCGTCATTCGTGATCACCCAGGTCCGTCACGTCCAGCGTGTCGTGTTCCTCGTAGACCCGATACGACAAGACGAGCGCGAACGCGGTCATTCCGAAGCCGATAACGATCGCGGTCAGGACCAGCGCCTGGACCAGCGGGTCGGCGGTCTCCGGGACGTGATCGCCGTGACCGGCCAGCACCGGCACCGATTCGGCGGTCGCCGGTGCGATCCCGCCCATGGCCAGCAGGTAAACGTTCGCCGCCTGGCTGATGATCGCCAGGCCCCAGACGACGCGGATAAGGTCCCGCCGGAGGAGCAGGAAGGTCCCGAGGGCGAACAGCGCGCCGACCGCGGCCGCGAGGACGATCGCCGTCATTCGGCACCCACCACCGAGAGGATCGTCAGCAGGCCGCCGACGACGACGCAGTAGACGCCGAAGTCGAAGGCAAGCGCGCTCGCGACCTCGAGGTGGTCGTAGATCGGGAGTCCCTCGAGGATGACGAACGTCTGGGAGAGGAACGGTCGGTCGAAGACCAGCGGTGCGAGCCCGCTGGCGACCGCGATCGCGAACCCGTAGGCGAACAGTCGGCGGTAGACCACGACGACGCGGTCCCGCGAGGGCTCCTTGCCGGGATCGACGTCGCGGCCCAGAACCCCGCGCTCGAGGAAATCGAGCCCGAAGGCCATGTAGATGACCGCGAACGCGGTTGTCGTGAGGACGCCGCCGATGAATCCGCCGCCAGGGAGGTTGTGCCCCTCGACGAACAGCGAGATCGCGACGACCAGAATGATCGGCACGATCACGCGAGCCGTCGTCCGCATGATGACCGTCGTCACTCGTCATCACCTCGCGGCTCTCCGTCGGTATCCCCGTCACCGTCTCGCTCCGTTGCCGGGCCGCCGTCGCTTCGGGTTCCAGTCGCTCCGTTCGGCCCGTCGCCGGCCGAGTCGGCACCTCGTGTGCCGGTTCGGTCGATCCCGCCGCGACCGCGCATGACGACCAGCGTCAGGATCGAGATCGCGGCGAGCGCGACCACGGCGAGTTCGCCGAGGGTGTCGAACCCGCGGAAGTCGACGAGCGTCACGTTGACGATGTTGGTCCCGCCCCCCTCGGGGACGGCCCGCTCGGCGTAGTAGCGGGCGATATTCGTGCTCCCGCCCGGGCGGGCGTCGGTCGTGACCAAAACCGTGATGAAGGCGGTCGCGCCGACCGCCAACGAGACGACGGCGTCGCGGACAACCCTCCCGAGCCCGATCTCGTAGTACTCGGGGATCTCTTCGATCACGAGCAGGAAGATGACGAGCACGAGCGTCTCGACGACGAGCTGGGTCAGCGCCAGGTCGGGCGCACTCGCCAGAATGTAGAAGATGGCGACCATGAATCCGAGGATCGAGAGGGTGAGGACGCCCGCGACGTGAGATTCTGAGAGAACGACCGCGAGCCCGCCGACGACGGCGACGAGCAACACGAGCGCAATGACGGGCGTGACGTCGAGGCCGAGATCGGTCGGGACGATGGCACCCGCCGCGACGAAGCCGGCGAGCGCGAGGGCGCAGGTCGCGCTGAGCGTCCAGGTCGCGTACGTCCGGAGCAGTCCGTTGTGCACCGTCGCGGCGAACTGCCGCCCCTCGTCGGTGAGCCCCTCGACGACGACGTCGTACCACCAGTTCGCGGCGACGGGCGGCACCGCTCGCGGGATCGCGCGGATGCCGTCGTGGAGCCGCCCGTAGGCCGGGAACGCGAGCACGCCGGCGCCGATCGCGACCGCGCTCATCCCCACCGCGGGCGAGTACGACGTCGGGATCCCGACGTGCATCTCGTGGGGATCGACCGCCGTCGCTTCGAGGCCGGCCTGAACGATCACGTCGACGGCCAGTTCGGGATCGACGCTGACGACCGCGGCGAGCAGCGCCAGCAACGCCGGCGGGACGAGCAGCGTTACCGGCGGCCGGTGAACGTGACCGAGTGCGTCAGGGCGGTCGCCGAAGAACAGCGAGAGGAACCGCAGCGAGTACAACACCGTAAAGATGCTCCCGAAGACGGCCACGGCGGGGTAGAGCCAGCCCAGAATCCCGATGTCGTGGTGGTGGCTCGCCTCGACGGCGGCCTCGAAGAGCAGTTCCTTCGAGTAAAAGCCGTTGAACGGCGGGATCCCGGCCATACTGAGCGCAACGACGGTGGTGATCGCCGCCGTCACCGGCAAATCGCGGCGCAATCCGCTGAGCTTCGCGATCTCGCGGGTGCCCGCCTCGTGGGCGACGATCCCGGCCACGAGGAACAGCGCGGCCTTAAACAGCGCGTGGTTGAGAAGGTGGAAGACACCGGTCTCAGCGCCGTAGACTGACGTAAAGCCGAAGCCTGCGATCATCAGTCCGAGGTGGCTCGCCGTCGAATAGGCGAGCAGTTCCTTGATGTCCGTCGATGCGACCGCCATGATCGCACAGATCGTCATCGTCGCCAGGCCGAGCGTCGCGAACAGGAGGAGCCACTCGGCCCCGACGAGCATCGGGCGGACGCGCCCGACGAAGTAGACGCCGACCTTGACCATCGTCGCGGAGTGGAGGAACGCGGAGACGGGTGTCGGGGCCGCCATCGCGTTCGGCAGCCAGAAGTGAACCGGGACCTGAGCGGACTTGGTGCCCGCGCCGACCGCGAGCAGGCCCAAGACCGGCAGGAACAGCCCCCGCTCGCGCAGCGCCGACTGCATCGCATCCGGGCGCTCGAGCATCGCGGCGAGATCGAACGCGGCCCCGGGACCGAGGACGTCGCCGGCGACGACCGATAGCAGGAGGAGGCCGACTAGCAGGAAGAGCCCGCCGCCGACGGTGATGAGCATGGCCATTCGGGCAGCGTACTGCGAGGAGTCGTCGGCGGTGTAGTAGCCGATTAACACGAACGAACAGAGGCTGGTGAGCTCCCAGAAGAGGAAGATCGCGATCAGGTCGGCGGCCAGCGCGACGCCGATGATCGAGCCCATGAAGGCGAGCAGGGCGGCGTAGTACCGGACCAGGCCGGACTGGCCGTGGAGGTACGCCGGCGAGTAGGTAAACACGAGCGCGCCGATGCCACTCGCCAGCAGCGCGAACAGCAGCGCCCAGCCGTCGACGTAGAACCGGAGTGCGATCTCGAGCGAGGGAATCCACTCGAGCGCGACGGTCCCCTCCTCTCCGTACTGGGTGGCAAGCAGTCCGAACGAGAGCAACGCGACGAGCGTCCCGGCGAAACCGGTTCCTTCGCCGAGGACGCGAAACAGTAGCGGCGTGAGGACTGCGGCGACGAACGGCAACGCGACCGCGGCGCCTACCGTCGCCAGGTCGGGAGACATTCGGTATGCCGATGGTAGGGTGAGAACATCCTTAAACGGTAACCCTTCGGACGGCGGCAATACGTGAGTAATCGACAGCGGGCGACCGATCGGCCGCGGACCGCACGCGGTGCGGCGGCGAGCGCGACCGGTCGACGCCGGTGGTAGCGGCGCCCGAGAGTCCGACACGCTTATTCGCGAACGGCGACGAATCACGTGTAGTGAGTACCGAGACGCCCGAACCGACCGAAACCGAAGCGTTCGAGCAGGTCTGCAAGACGCTCGTCGAGCGAATCGTCAACGACGAGATCGAGCGTGACGAGGTCGAGAAGGCCAAGCTCGAGGCCTGTTCGGAGCACTCGGCGCCGAAGGTGCCGAAGAACTCCGAACTGCTGGACTACGCGCCCGACGAGTACCGTGAGGACTTAGAAGCGGTGCTCCGGCGCAAGCCGGTCCGCACGGCCTCCGGCGTCTCCCCGGTCGCGATCATGACCTCGCCCGAGCGGTGTCCCCACGGGAAGTGCCTCTACTGTCCCGGCGGTCCCGACTCGGAGTTCTCCTCCTCGCAGAGTTACACGGGCGAGGAGCCCGCCGCCGCGCGGGGGGTCCAGAACGACTACGATCCCTACGGCCAGGTGACGCTGCGCCTAGAACAGTTGCGCCAGATCGGCCACCCCGTCGACAAGGTCGAACTCATCCTGATGGGCGGGACGATGACCGCTCGAAGCCACGACTACCAGGAGTGGTTCGTAAAGCGGGCCTTAGAGGCGATGAACGACTACGACGTCGACAAGGAACCCGAGCCGGCCGAGGGCGTCAGCTTCGCAGAGGAGCCCGAGGAGTACGAGTGGAAGTATCTCGAAGACGTCATCGCGGAGAACGAGACCGCAGACGTTCGCAACATCGGGACGACGTTCGAGACCAAGCCCGATTGGTGCGATCCGGAGCAGATCGACCGGATGCTCGACCTCGGCGGAACGAAGGTCGAGGTCGGCGTGCAGACGACCTACGAGCGGATCAACCGGGAGATGCACCGCGGCCACGGCGTCCAGGCCTCCGTCGAGGCCAACCAGCGGCTTCGCGATTCGGCGTTCAAGGTCGGCTTCCACATGATGCCCGGACAGCCCGGGATGTCCAAGGAGATGTGTCTGGAGGACTTCCGACGCATTTTCGAGGAGGAGCAGTGGAAGCCGGACTACCTGAAGATCTATCCGACGCTCATCGTCCGCGGCACGGCGACCTACGACTGGTGGCACAAGGGCGAGTACGAGCCCCTCGACAACGACGAGGCCGCTGATCTGGTCGCCGAGATCAAGGACATGATCCCCCGCTACACGCGACTCCAGCGGGTCCAGCGCGACATCCCCGCGGACTTCATCGACGCCGGCGTCTGGAAGTCGAACCTCCGCCAGCTCGCCCGACAGCGCATGGCCGACCACGGCTGGGAGTGCGACTGCATCCGCTGTCGCGAGGCCGGAATGAACGACGAGGAGCCCGAGGACGTCGAACTCGACGTGATGACCTACCAGGCCTGCGGCGGCACGGAACACTTCATCTCGTTCGAGGACTTCGACAAGGACCTGCTGGTCGGCTTCTGTCGGCTCCGGTTCCCGAACGATCCCGTTCGCCCGGAACTCGAAGATGCCGCGCTCGTCCGCGAACTCCACGTCTACGGCTCGGAGGTCGCGGTCGGCGGCGAAGGCGAGACCGACCAGCACCAACACCAGGGCTACGGCCGCCGCCTGATGGACCGCGCGGAGGAACTCGCCGCCGACGCCGGCTACGACAAGGTCAGCGTGATCTCCGGCATCGGCGCCCGGGAGTACTACCGGAACAAGCTCGGCTACCATCAGGACGGGCCGTACGTCAGCAAACGTCTCTGATTCGGCACGCCCGCTCGCCTCGGCCTTCGGTCGTGACGGAATCGTGTAGCTTCCAGTCTCCGATCCCCTCCCCACGGCCATCTTGGGAGTAGCCCGGGACGAAAATTAGACGTTGTTCGCAGCGGTATTCTGTCGCTCAGCGGCCATCGAACCTGCGATCGGCATCCTTCACTGAGCGACCTGCTTTGGTCGCCGTTCGAGACCCGTCAATTCAAGAGTAAGTGTTATGTTTCCGCCATCAAAATGAGGTATAAATGCCTCAGAAGGAATGTACTCACTGCCCGGTCACCGGTCAGACCGGAATGGAGGGGCGGTAGATGGGTTCGAAGAAGCGACGCGAACGAGCGACGGAGTCGTCGGAGACGAAGACGGAGACGGCGACCGAGTCGACGACGGTCCAGCGAACGAGTCACGGGGCGGCGGCACGCTCGACTGAGACGGCCGCGGGCTCGCAGGCACACGCGGTGAATAGCGGCCGGCCTGACGTGGTCGACGTCCACGGACCGAACCCGGACGAGTTGTACGGCGGGAACCCAATGGCAGCGTGCGACATCGGCGGGACTGCGCCGGCACCGACGCCCAGCGAATACAACGTCCAGCGCGCTCTCAATGGGACCGACACGACCAAAGACGAGGTCCCGGACACGGTTCTCGAAGTCCTCGGACAGGGTGGCAAACCGCTCGAGACACCGATCCAACGCGCCCTCGAAGAGGGTCTGGACGCGGATTTCTCGAACGTCCGCATCCACACGGGTGCGACCGCCGCCGAAGCTGCCGACACGATCGACGCGAAGGCGTTCACCTGCGGGAACGACATCGTCTTCAATGCCGGCGAATACGATCCGGAAAGCCCGGAAGGGCAGTTCCTGCTGGCCCACGAGTTGGCCCACGTCCGCCAGCAGACCGGTGCGGCGATCAGCATGATGCCGAAGTCGAATGCCGATCTCGAGATCGATCCCGATCCCCAATTAGAGCGCGAGGCCGACCAGGCGGCTGCGCAGGCAGTGTCCAGTGAGGACCCGCTAACCGTGAATCGGCTTGGGACGGACGTGCACATCCAGCGGATGCCGACCGAGGCGCAACTCGACCAGGCGCGTGCGGAAGTCGAAGAACGCTTCGGTACGAGCGTTTCTGCAAACCCCGAGAGCCTTGCCAAAGAGGTCGAGCGGCTCAGAGCAAACCAAGAAGAGATGATGGAGGTCCTCGTCGAAGCCAAACCAGGGGCAGCCACGGACGGGCCGGACGTCCTCGAGGCAGCGAGCAAAGGACTGGCCGGGGGAGTCACCGGTGCCGTCGTCGGATCGCTTC
This sequence comes from Natrinema salifodinae, assembly GCF_900110455.1. NCBI lineage: Archaea > Methanobacteriati > Methanobacteriota > Halobacteria > Halobacteriales > Natrialbaceae > Natrinema > Natrinema salifodinae. Next base: position 530,683 of record NZ_FOIS01000001.1, read on the forward strand.
TCGGACCCGGTGGGACCGCAACTGGGTTCGCCGCCGGACTCGCGAGCAGCGTCGCTACGGACGTCTCGAAAGAGGGGACGGAGTGGCTGCTGGATAACAGTCCTGGCAGTTCCGCCCTCGAACTCGAAGCCAGAATCGAGTCGCTCGAAAAACGGCTCGCTGAATTACGAAACGAACAGCCCTGGCATGATACCAGTGGATTAGTCGAATTCTAATCATGAAGGCAGAAATAAAGAAGGAAACCGAAGACGGATTCGGTCTACTAGTTGTTGATAATAATCGGTCCGAACACAAAATCGGGATTAGATTTGACGGGAGGATTGACGGCCACCTCTGTGATGCTTATGCTGACGATCCGAATCACCGCACCGAAGAAGAGAACGAGCACAACAACCAGGCTCGCCGCTTCGCCAAATACTTCGTCTACGCCGAACGTGGCTACGACATCGTCGAACGCACGGAGAATCCGGATTCCATCGAGGCAGTCCGACAGGCGATTGCCGACCTGTCATCCGACGCTTTCGAGGAGTTTTTCGGTCCGATCCACCAGCAACTCCGGAGCCATCACGATGCGACCGTCGTGCGCCCCCGCGCTTTGCCCGCCGCCGTCCGGTATCCGGACGACGTGATCTACAAGCAGGATCTTTACCTCGGGAGAGACCCCCGCGAGAGTGCGTTCGCAGACACTGCGCGAACGATCGCCGCCGAGACCGGACTCGATCTCGACGACGCCATGCGGCCTCGAGTGCTCGCTGACATTCCATCCCATGACCTCGACCAGTGGCAGGAATTCACCGAGGAGTTGGCTGATGAGATCGACACGGACGCTGTAGACGCCGAACTACAACTCGAAGAGGGGGCCGTCTCGGGCATTCACGTCTCCTATCCGGACCGGAACGGAGAACTCGTTACCGATGACGCCGACGATCCACTCGACCGCCAGCCGGACGCCCGACTCGAACTAGTAACGGCCGATCCTGGGTCTCTCGACGACTTCAAAACGTACCTCGATCACCACCTCAAGTGCCAGGTGCGTGACTGCCTCGTCGGGATGGGCCTGGTCCCGCCCAAGAAGTACCGCGTGCTCGGTCCCGGCAAGTTCATCTACACCCGCCGATACAACCACTACGACATATATCCGGAACTGCACAGCAGTCGTACCGAACCAGAGCGACTGTTTGGGCGAGTGCGGCGCGCACAATCATATTTGTGGAAGCTGATATAAGGACGTTCGAAGACAGTCAAGAGAATTGATATCCTCCCGCCCAGAAGGGCGAGGAGTTCCGCGAGTACGTGGATCATCACCACCGATGTCAGGTGCAGGATTGCTTCGTTGGAATGGGCCTGGTTCCGCCAGAGCCCTATCGCGTCGTCGGCTTCGGGAAGTTCATCTACATCCGTCGATACGATCACTACGATCTTTACCTGCAGTTTCACTTGCGAGACGGGGACCACGAAGCTATCATTCGGTAGTCCGCTCCGGTGAGGACGATCCCGACAATGGAGAGGGGCCAGTTCCTGCCGGCGCACGAACTGCCACGGTCCCAGCAGACTGACGCGGCGACCAGTCACAAGCTATCGAGGGCTCGCTTTTCGTCCCCATCCGAACAGCATCAGTCGGAAGACACGAAAGACAGATAAAAGACCCCGCGCTGTGAATAGACAGATATGGACGTTCCGTACGACCTCACCTCGTACGTTCGGGTGTTGAAATTGGCGGAGACACCCACTACTGAGGAGTTCCTCCAGGTGTCGAAAATCGCTGGTGCGGGCATTTTGTTCGTCGGACTCATCGGGTTCCTCATCGGCGCAATCATGCTGTTCCTGACAGGTGGTGGCCTCTAATGGGCATCTACGCTGTCAAGACGACGGCGAGCCAGGAGCGCACCGTCGCGGACATGATCATCAACCGCGAGGAGCCGGAGATCCACGCGGCGCTCGCACCCGACTCGCTGACGTCGTACGTGATGGTCGAGGCGGACGGCGACGCCGTTCTGAACCGCGTCCTCGAAGATATTCCGCACGCGCGAAGCATCGTCCCCGGCGAGTCCGATATCTCCGAGGTCGAGCACTTCCTCTCGCCCAAGCCGGACGTCGAGGGGATCGCCGAGGGCGACATCGTCGAACTCATCGCCGGTCCGTTCAAGGGTGAGAAGGCGCAGGTCCAGCGCATCGACGAGGGCAAAGACCAGGTGACGGTCGAACTGTACGAGGCGACGGTCCCGATTCCCGTGACGGTGCGGGGCGATCAGATTCGCGTCCTCGACTCCGACGAACGGTAGAGCGTCGAGTCGCTCACCGCGCACGCTACGCGCGGCGAGCGCGTTTCTCCATAGTGGCGTCTTCTCGAACACTGGTGAGTCCGAATTCGGTCGCGCGGTTCGATGGACCGCTCCGCGCTACCGGACCGAGCGTGCGCCGTCTCCGCTGGCCCGGCTATTTACTGCACAATATCTATACAAAAATAAATACTATCCGTACGTCCGTGAAACGATCTCCCGTTCGCGTCACAGACGCGGATGATACCAATGCCATCGAACGGATATCCGAATTCGACGGCGAGGAACAGTGCTTCAACGGACGACGGCTCGGTCTCGAGACGGCGGCTGCTCGGAACCGCGGCGACGGCGGTCGTCACGGGCGCCGGGCTGAGCGCCGCGTCGGGCTCGGCCGCGGCCGAGCCCGACGAAATCATGGAGATCGACTTTCGAGACGGCGTCCCCGACGTCACTGACGCGCCGCAGAACGAAGCCGAAGTCGTGTTCAAGATCCACGGGTACACGAGTTCGTCGGCCAGCGTCGAGCGGGCCGCGACGTTCCGGGACACGGCCAGGGCGGTCGGCTACGACGGCGCCGTCACCGCGGTCACCTGGGACGACAGCGGCCTGCCGTCGTCGGCGATGCAGCGCGCCAGGGACACCGGCGACCCGTTCGCCGTCTGGCTAGCCGACTACACCGACGCGAACCCGTCGACGACGATCCGGCTGCTCGGCCACTCGATGGGCGGTATCGTCCAGTTGGAAACGCTCGCGGCCATCGACGGCGCGTTCACGGTCGCGACGGCCGATAGCATCGGCTCGTTCGCGGCGTCCGACGCGCCCTGCGGGGACGGCGCGTTCTTCGACGCCATTCGAGCCTCTGCCGGGACGGTCCACAACTACTACTCGACGAACGACGGCGTCGCTAGACTGGGGAGCGGCCCGGCAGACTGCGGCGGCTGGTTCGGTGACGGCACCACGCCGGACAACTACGACGACGTCGACGTGAGCGATTCGGTCTCGAATCACTCCGCTTACAGGGCGGAGACCGGCTGCGTGTCCGCGATCGTCGACAATTACTGACGGCGCGCCGTCCGGTTCGCTGACGGCAAGCGACCGGGTTTTACTCCTTCAATACGCGCTGATCGCCGGTCGGTGTCGGAAGCGGACGCCGCCAGGCGGGGACGCCGTGGGCGAGAGCGTGCGCGAATCGATCGTCGAGTTCGTGGAAAAAGACGGCGAGCGGAGAGTAGACGGGCCGGGCGCGCGGACGCCTACCGTTTCAGCTCCGCGGCGATCGTCTGCATGTCCGCGACCGATTCGATCTCGTCGAGCAGCTCTTCGCGTTCGCGGACTTCCTCGGAGCTGGCGCCGTAGGCGCGGACGTACTCGGCGCGGCTGTGTTCGGTGAAGGTGTGGCGGATCGCGAGGTACCCGTCGGGGACGACGGTGCCACAGACTTGACACTCGCGGCGCTGGTGATCCGTCGCCTGGTGGACGACGGCCGACTCGACGTCCTCGAAGACCGATCCGCAGCCGGCGATTCCGCATTCCCAGGCCATTTGATACCGACACTCGATCGGCCGCCCTAATGATCTTTTCGCAGCGACGCGTCTCGGCCGGCGCGGTGGGCGCCGACAGTCGTCGATTTCCAGGGCTAACGGCCGTTCGTCGCGATCGACCCGGAGCGGCCGGTCGTGCCGGTCGCCGACGTGATCGAGGCCGCCGTCGAGTAGCCACCAAATCAGAATTCATAACTCGACTGTACCGAAACTACCGCTCGTGACCGATGGAGACGGAGGCGGCGAAGCGCCGTTCCGAGTTGACTGCCACGTGAAGGTCCTCGACGACCGCATCGTCGAGCGGGCCAGGCGGGCCGGCCTCGACGCGATCGTCTACGCGCCCCACTTCACCCGCCTGCCGGAGATCCGCGAGCGAGCGGCGGCCTACTCCAGCGAGGACCTGCTGGTGATCCCCGCCCGCGAGGTCTTTACCGGCTCGTGGCACAACCGCAAGCACGTCCTCGCGTTGGGTCTCGACGAGCCCGTCCCCGATTTCATTCCGCTCGAGGCGGCGATGGCCGAGTTCGAGCGCCAGAACGCGACGGTGCTCGTGCCCCACCCCGAGTTCGCGACGGTGAGCCTCTCCGAAGCGGATATCCGTCAGTATGCGGATCTGATCGACGCCGTCGAGATCTTCAACCCGAAACACCTGCCGGCGAACAACCGCCGCGCGAGTGATATCGCCGAGACGCTCTCGATACCGCCGTTTACCTCGTCGTACGCTCACCTCCGGCGGTCCGTCGGCATCGCCTACACCGCCTTCGATGCGCCGATCGAGAACGAGGCCGACCTCGTCGCCGCGCTCGCCGACGGCGTCGCCCGTCGGGTCGTCTACGATAACGGCCTCGATCGAGTCCTGGCGACCTCGACCGAACTCGCCCACCTGATCTACGAGAATACCTGGGAGAAGGTCGACCGACTCTTCCTTTCGGGGACGGAGCCGACCCATCCGCAACACATCGCCTACGACGGCCGGTTCGACGACGTCGCGGTCTATTAGGGTCCTCGTGGCGGTTCGAACCTCGGTGGAAACGCGTCCCTCGTAGTCACGCGACTCTCGAGAGCGTCTCCGCGACCCGGTCCCAGTGACTGCCGCGCCAGAAGTACTGACCGCAGTCGCGGCAGACCCAGATCTCGGTTTCGGCCGGATCGGGTGCGTATTCGGGCGTCGATACGTCGGAATCGACGCGGTCGAGCGGCCCGTTACAGCGCCCGCAAAACGCGGGATCGGCCGCCAGCGAGAGGTCGACGCCCGCCGCAGCGAGTTCCGCGAGTTGCGCCTCGACGTCGCGGGATTCGAGCGAGATCGACGCCGCGGCTCGATCGGCGAGTTCGCCGTCCCTGGTGACGATCGTCCGGTCTTCGTTCCGGGCCGCGGCGAGCACCGCATCGTCGGCCTCGAGTCCGCGATCGCCGGCGTAGGCGGTGTCGTGGTTGCACATCCGCAGGTACGCGATCAGGCCGCCGCACATGACGTCGAGGAGGAGGCGCATAGTAGGTCGGTGGAGGTGGTGGTTGGAGGTGGTAACGGGACGCTCGGAACCGGATCCGTTCAGTGGAGGAACTCGCGGACGTCCTCGAGGTCCCAGGTGTTGATCACGTCCGACGGCTCGGCCCAGCCGCGGCGCGCGGTGTGGACGCCCCAGCGCATATACTCGAGCGTCGAGGGCTGGTGGGCGTCGGTGTTGATCGAGATCGGGGCGCCCGCCTCGACGGCCGCCTGGACGGCGCTGCCCCACAGGTCGAGCCGCCGGGGGTTGCTGTTGACCTCGAGGGCGGTGCCGTGTTCGGCGGCGGCCTTTCCGAGCGCGGTCGCGTCGAACTCGAGGCCGGAGCGCTCGTTGAGCAGCCGCCCGCTGGGGTGGCCCAGGATGTCGATCGCCGGATTCTCGACGGCGGTGACGAGCCGCTCGGTGGCCGTTTCCGCGTCCTGATCGAGCGCACTGTGGGTCGAGGCGACGATCACGTCCAACGCGTCGATCACTTCCTCGGAGAGGCCGATCTCGCCGTCGGCGTCGACGTTGGCCTCGATCCCGGCGAAGACCGCGATATCGGCCGCGGCGCCGACCTCGCGGATAGCTTCGACCTGCTCGAGGATCTCGGTATCGGATAGGCCCATCCCGCCGACGATACCGGGGCCCTCGGCGTGGTCGGCGACGCCGTAGTAGTCGTACCCCATGTCCGCGGCGGCCTCGACCATCGCCTCGATGTCGGTGTTGCCGTCGGACCACTCCGTGTGGCTGTGGAAGTCGCCGCGGATATCCTCGCGCGTGATGAGATCCGGCAGCTCGCCCTTTTCGGCGGCGGCGATCTCGCCGCGATCCGTTCGGAGTTCCGGCGGGATCCACGGCAGCCCGAGGGCCTCGTACATGCCCTCCTCGGTCTCGCCCGCGACGCGCTCGCCCACGCGCTGACCCGCCTCCTCGTCCTCGACGTCGCTGACGTCGAAGGCGCCGTACTCGTTTAACTTCATCCCGCGGTCGATCGCGTAGTTGCGTAGGGCGACGTTGTGGTCCTTGCTCCCCGTAAAGTACTGCAGGGCGGAGCCGAACTCCCCGGGGACGACCACGCGCAGGTCGACGCGACTCTCGCCGACGCGGACGCTGGCTTTCTCCGGCCCGGACTCGATCTCGTCGTCGACCGAGTCCCAGGCGACGAACGCCTCGACGACGTCCTCGCCCGCGTCGGTGGCCGCGAGCACGTCCACGTCGCCGATCGTCTCGCGCCACCGGCGGATCGAGCCCGCGACCTCGCAACGTTGGACCGCGTCGATCGATTCGAGGAACGCGAGCACGTCGTCGGCGAGCGGCCTGGCCTCGCCGAGTAGCTGGCGCTGGCCGACCGTGCGAGCGAACTCCAGATTGTCGAGGATGTTCTGTTCGGTCTTCGGGCCGAACCCCTTGACCTCCTGAACCTCGCCGGCCTCGGCGGCCGCCTCGAGATCGTCCAGCGTCTGGACCCCGAGTTCGCGATAGAGCTTGCCGGCGGTCTTGGGGCCGACGCCCTCGATGCGGGTGATGTCGGCGATGTCGATGGGGAGATTCTCGCGCAGCTCCTCGAGTTCGTCGATCCCGCCGGTCTCGACGTACTCGACGATCTTCGAGGCGATGGCGTCGCCGACGCCGTCGATCTCCTCGAGGACCGCCTCGTCGCCGGCCTCGACGCGATCGGCGATCGGCGACGGATGCGTGCGGACGTTCTCGGCCGCTCGCCGGTACGCCCGGGGTTTGTACTCGACGTCGTCGGCCTCGAGCAGGTCGGCGAACTCCTCGAAGCGGGCCGCGATCTCGGCGTTCGTCGCCATCAGCGCCCCCTCCGCGCGTTCGCGTCGTCGTCCTGGCCCAGCGCCTTCTGCAGGAAGGACATCCAGCGCTTGCGGTCGGCGGCCTGCTGGGCCTTCTGCTCGCGTTCGAGGTCCGTCGGCCCGAGGCTCTCTAAGGCGTTCAGCGCCCGGTCGATCCCGATAATGCTCTGGGCGAGTTCCTCGCCCTCCGACCGGGTGATCGCGCCCTCCTCGATCCGCTCGAGTCGGTCGAGTCGCTCGCGCCGCAGGTTCTTTTTCGCCTGCTCGACGCGCTCGCGCTCGCCTGGCGGGACCGTCTCGCGGCGCTTGATCTCGAAGACGAACGTCCGGAGGTCGATCTCCTCCCCCTGGACGGTGATCGTCTCCGGGATGTCCGCGCCGACGGTCGCGCCCTCGCGCTCGACGCGCTCGAGCAGTTGCTTGCGCTCGTACTCTTGCACATCGTGATATGGGGGGCGGGGACGCAAAAATGTACAGTCCGCCGGGGGTGCGTCGCGTCGAATGCGGACACTTCAAAACCCCAAACCCCTTAGCGGCTCCGCACATACCCCCGCGCAATGGCCAAGTGCGACGTGTGTGGGAAGGACGAAAACATGCCGTACAACTGTCGGCACTGCGGCGGCACCTACTGTGCCGACCACCGGCTTCCCGAGAACCACGACTGTTCGGGGCTCCAGAACTGGAACGACCCGCAGGGCGTCTTCGACAGCGGGTTCGACGACAGCGTCAACGGCGGGAGCACGTCGCGGGCCTCGAGCCTCGCCGACAAACTCCCGATCGACACCAGTCCGGGCGGACCGCTGGCGTACTTCCGCGGGAACATGGCCTACACGTTCCTCGCGCTGATGTGGCTGACGTTCTTTAGTCAGTTAGTCCTGGGTCAGTTCCTCAGTTACGAGGCCTACAACTCGATATTCGTTCTCAGACCGTACCATCCGGAGTACGTCTGGACGTGGTTCACATCGATCTTCGCACACGGCGGTTTCGGCCACATCGTCGGCAACAGCATCGTGTTATTCTTCTTCGGACCGCTCGTCGAGCGGTATGTCGGTTCGCGGAAATTCGCAATTTTGTTCCTCGTAAGCGGTGCACTCGCCGGTCTCGGACAGGTTTCCATCCAAATATTACAGGCCAGTACGGTGACGCCGTTTACGCCGGGCGTCGTCGGAGCTAGCGGTGCTGCACTCGCGGTTCTCGGCGTCCTCACGATTCTGAACCCCGGTCTCAAGGTCTACCTCTACTTCATTCTCCCCGTCCCGATCTGGGTTCTCACCGGCGGATACGCGGTGTTCAGCATCTTCTTCGTCAGTACCGGCGGCGGCGGTAACATCGCACATATGGCCCACCTGGTCGGCCTCGCCATCGGCTTAGCCTACGGCGAGTACGTCAAGCGCAACCGGAACGTCCGCGCGCCGAACCAGCTACAGTTCGGCGGTGGCGGTCCCGGCGGCCCTGGCGGCCCCGGCGGTCCGGGCGGTCGCCGCCGGTTCTGACGCCGGTCGTCCCGCGCCCCGCTCGTTTCTCCCTCCGTCCCACCGTCGCGATTCCCGATCCCGCAACCCCGCAACTGATTGTTTCGCGGCGCCTACCACGACCGACTCGATGAGTTCCCCTCGTCCAGATCTCGCACCCGACGCCGCCCTCTCGCGCGAGGAGATGGAAGCCCTCCAGCGCGAGATCGCCGACGCCGCCGTCTTCGCGGACGACTTTTCGTTCGATCCCGCCACCCTCTCGAACCCGCTCGCGACGACGTCGAGCGGCGGCGATCCCCCGGTCGTCGTCGGCGTCGACCAATCGTTTCTCACGAACGAGGCCGGCGATCAGGACCGCGCCTTGAGCGCCGTCGTCGCCCTTCAAGGCGGCGAGGTCGTCGAGCGCGTCCACGCGGTGACGCCGCTCGAGATCCCCTACATCCCCGGGCTCCTCTCCTTCCGCGAGGGCCGCCCCATCCTCGCGGCGCTCGACGAATTGTCCGTCGAACCGGACCTGATCCTGTTCGACGGCAGCGGCCGCATCCACTTTCGCCAGGCCGGCATCGCGACGCACATGGGCGTCGTCCGGGACGTGCCGAGCATCGGCGTCGCAAAGAGCCTGCTCTGCGGGACCCCGCGGGGGAACACCGAGAACCTCCCCGCGGGCTCGACGGTCGCCGTCGAATCGAACTCGCGGGTCGACGCCCCCGACGGCACCCTGCTGGGCTATGCCGTCCAGACGCGCCAGTACGACTCGCCGGACCGGTACATCAACCCGCTGTACGTCAGCCCCGGCCACCGCGTCGGTCCCGAAACCGCCGCCGACGTCGCCCTCGAGCTCGCCTCGTCGTACAAGCTTCCCGACCCGGTCCGCCTAGCGGACACGTACGCGGACGAAGCCAAGCGGAGCCTCGACGAGTAGTTCGGCCACGTTCTAGCGGCCGATTATTCGACTCGCGATTCTCCCATCGATCAAAAAATTACGATGAGCGCGACAAACCGTCGATACTTAGGTATCGTCTCCCGAACCGGTCACGTATGGCCACCGCTGAGGACGTCGATGGGACAGCCGATGACGGGCCGGACGGCACCGTCGTCGACGACGCGGACGATCTCGAGGCGACAACTACGACCGACGAGGACCGGTACACGCGCAAAAAGTCGGTCCTCATCACCGGCTGCTCGTCCGGAATCGGCCGCGCGACCGCCCGCGCGTTTCTCGACGAGGACTGGCTGGTCGTCGCGACGGCGCGAAACGTCGACGACATCGCGGATCTCGCCGACGCCGGCTGCAAGACCCTCGAGTTGGACGTCACCGATCCCGATCAGGTCGCGTCGGTCGTCGAGCGGACGGTCGACATCGCCGGCTCGATCGACTGCGTCGTCAACAACGCCGGCTACGCCCAGATGGGGCCGCTCGAGGACGTTCCGACGGTCGACCTCCACCGGCAGTTCGACGTCAACGTCTACGGGCCCCACCGGCTGACCCGCGCCGCCGTACCGCACATGCGCGCCCAGAGCGAGGGCCGGATCATCAACGTCTCGAGCGTCGCCGGGCGCATCTCGTTCCCCGGCTCCGGCGCGTACTCGGGCTCGAAACACGCCCTCGAAGCGATGAGCGACTCGCTGCGCGCCGAGGTCGACGAGTTCGACATCGACGTCGTGCTGATCGAGCCTGGCCCGGTCGAGACGGACTTCACCGAGCGCGTCGACGAGGAACTGCCCGAGGAAGAGCGGACGCCGGCCTACGAGTCACTGTACGAACTCTACGACGAGGCCCAGTTAATCGGCGGCGGGAGCGGCGGTCCCTTCGCCTCCGAACCGGAAGACGTCGCGGCGGCGATCGTCGAGTCCGCGACCAGTCCCGAACCGCCGGCGCGGTATCCGGTCGGACCGCTCGCCCAGTACGGGCTCTACGCGCGATACCTGCCGGACCGGATCCGCGACGCGGTCTACGGCCTCCTCCGGAAGTTAGTGTAGTCGGTTTCGAAGCGGCGGCCGACGTCGCGGCCGCCTCCCTGTTCTCTCTCGCCCTTATCGGTCGTCCTCGCCGTACCGCTTCGCGGCCGACTCGAAGCCGAGTTCTTCCTGCTCTCGGCCCCGTCGCGCTTCGAGCGCCGCGATCGCGTCGGGGTCCGGCGCGGCGTCATCGGTGATCCGCGCCCAGGAGTTGTGAACCTTGGCGTGACACCACCGACAGAGGTAGATCGAGATTTCGTGGGAGAGGGTCTCCCCGTCGCGCGCATACGAGAGATGGTGCTCCTCGAGCAGCGGCCGCTCGTCGTCGTGGGCCATCCGCTTTTCCGCGAGCCCGCAGCGGACGCACTCGCGGTCCCGGTTGCGCGAGCGGAAGTGCGGACAGTCGGCCCACGACCAGTCCGATTCGGGATCAACCACGGGACACTCGTACTCTTCGTTCGCGCGCTCGCGGGCGAACTCGGGGTCGTGCTCGTAGTGGTCGAAGGCGTACCGGCACTGCCCCTCGCCGGTGAGGTGGTCGCAGACGCCGGCGAACTCGTAGGGGTCGTCGACGCCGACGGAAGTCCCCTGCGGCGTTTTCTCCATCGTCGGTCGCCCGTCTTTGGGCCACCGACCAGTTGAATCTAGCGCCCCATCGCTGCGCCCGCTTCACCAGATTGAAAAATTAAATGTAAGGTCATAATAATCGTATGGCATGACTCGACGGAATCCGGACAACCCCGCTCCGGTCAAAACCGCCGCGATCGTTGTCGCCGGCTGGATCGCCCTCGAGTTCGCCCTCCGCCGCGGTGGCGTCCGCGCCGCCGCTGCCGCCGGCGTCGACCCGCGCCTGGCGGACGCCATCGTTCTCGCCGTCGGGCTCCTGCTCATCGCCGCGGCCCTCACGCGGTACGCGCTCGCGCGAGGCCAGGCCCGCGAGACGTGGGGCTGGGACTGGACGCTCCGCAACCTCGGTTCGGGCTTCTCGCCGGCGCTGCTCAGGTCGACGCGGCCCTGTTCGGGCTCGACGAGAGCGGCGCGGCGGTGAGCGAGGGGCTGGGCTCGGCGGTCGAGGGGATGCCCGTGCTCGCGATCGTCTTCCTCGCGGGCAACGGACTCCTCGTCCCGATCGCCGAGGAGCAGGTCTGGCGGGGGATCGTCCAGTCGGATCTGGTCGACGGCTGGGGCGCGCTCGCCGGGGTCGCGGTCACGGCGGTCCTGTTCGCCTGCAAGCACGTGATCGTGGACCTCTCGATCGTGCGGCTCACGACGCTGCTGACGCTGGGACTGCTCTTCGGCGTCGTACGCCACCGGTGGGGAACCGCGAGCAGCGCGGTCACCCACGTCCTGCTCAACACGGTCTCGACGGCCGCTCTTATCGCGGTGGCGCTCGGTTGAGCGGCGGCCGTCGAGGCCGTGAGGGACGAAGCGGCAGGCCGGCACGCGAGGACGACGCCAGGCGCCCGAAAGCGGCGAGAAGGTTTTTGCCGTCGTCGACTCGAGTCGACGCCATGCGACTCGTCCATGAGCCGGCCGGCGACGGGCCGTCGGATGCCGATTCCGATGCCGAGACCGAGACCGATTCCGGCGACGTCGACCGCACGACGCTGGCGACGACCGTCGACCTCGCGGATTCGCTGGTGAGCCAGGCGCGCGGGCTCATGTTCCGGCGTTCGGTCCCGGACGACTACGCGCTCGCCTTCCGGTTCGACTCGGTCGCGACGCGGGATCTCCACATGCTGTTCGTCCGCTTCCCTATCGACGCGGTCTGGGTCGTCGACGGCGTCGTCCGGCGCGTCGAACGGCTCCGTCCGTGGCGGAGCTTCGCTCGCGATCGGGCCGATCTGATCGTCGAACTGCCGGCCGGTGCCGCGGCTGCTGTCGAACCAGGCGACCGGTTGCACCTCGCGGACGACCGAGTCGCGGCCGATTGAGGTCCGAAACCGCAGGGCTGCGACGTCGAATCGAACGCGGTGACGACGGCCCGATATCACCGCCAGTACTCCCGAACCGGCGGCTTTAAGTCAGCGTGTTACGATGTGGCGAGATACAATGGCACGAGATTCCGTCTCCACGCCACGCGACGAGGATAGAGGAAGTCGGGGCGACCCGGCTGGGCGTGAAATTCTCCGACGAACGTAACCACACTTCCGCATCACCACTCTTGCCCGTAACTCATTCCGCCGAACAGACGATCGTATCGGACCGTGACGTTAAACTACTTGACACGACGCTTCGCGACGGCGAGCAAGCGCCAGGCGTCTCGCTCTCGCCCGACGAGAAGGTCGAGATCGCCCGCGCCCTCGAACGCGCGGGCGTCGCCGTCATCGAAGCCGGCAGCGCCTGTACCGGCGCGGGTGAGCGACGGGCCATCTCGCGGGTGACCGACCTCGATCTGGACGCCTGCGTCACCAGTTTTTGTCGCGGGATGCAGACCGACGTCGATCTGGCGCTCGACTGCGACGTCGATGGGGTTCACGTCGTCGTCCCCGCGAGCGACCGCCACATCGAGGACAAGGTCGGTACCTCCCACGAGGACAACCTGGCGACGACCGCCGAACTCGTCGAGTACGCCACGGATCACGACCTCTGGGTCGAAGTCATCGGCGAGGACGGCTCCCGGGCCGACCTCGACTACCTCGAGGAGCTGATGGGTACCGCCCTCGACGCCGGCGCCGACCGGATCTGCTTCGCCGACACCGTCGGCCACACCGGACCCGAGCGCACCGCCGACGCGGTCGCCAGGCTCGCCGACCTGGGCCCGGTCAGCGCTCATACCCACGACGACCTGGGCCTAGGCGTGACCAACGCGCTCGCGGCCGTCGCCGCGGGCGCCGACATGGTCCACTGTACAGTCAACGGGCTCGGCGAGCGGGCCGGCAACGTCTCCTTAGAGGAGGTCGCGATCGCGCTCTCGCACGTCTACGACGTCGAGACGCTCGAACTCGAGGAGCTGTACGATCTGGCACAGATCGTCTCGCGGGTGACGGGCGTCCAGCTCCCGCCGAACAAGGCCGTCATCGGCGAGAACGCCTTCACTCACGAGAGCGGCATCCACACGGACGGGACGCTCAAGGACGACAAGATGTACGAGCCTTACGCGCCCGAGACCGTCGGCCGCGAACGGCGGCTCGCGCTCGGGAAACACACCGGCCGCGCGGGCGTCGCGGCCACGCTCGAGGAACACGGCGTCGAGGCCGACGACGACGAGATCGCCGAGATCGCCGAGCGCGTGACCGAACTCGGCGACCGCGGCCGACGGGTCACCGACGCCGACCTGCTGGCCGTCGCCGAGGACGTCACCGGCGAGGACCGCGACCGCGTGGTCGACCTGCTCGATCTCACCGCCACCAGCGGCGGGGCCGTCCCGACGGCGAGCATCCGGCTCGAGGTCGACGGCGAGGAACGCGTCGCCAGCGGGACCGGCTCGGGCCCTGTCGACGCCGCGGTCTCGGCCGTTCGCGAAGCGCTCGGCTCGCGGGCCGACGCCGAGCTCGAGTCCTACCACGTCGACGCGGTCACGGGCGGCACCGACGCCGTCGTCACCGTCGAAGTGACGATGGTCCGCAACGACCGCTCGGTAACCGTGGCCCGCAGCGAGGCCGACATCACCCGCGCGAGCGTGACGGCGATGGTCGACGCGCTCGACCGGCTGCTCGCCGCCGACCGCGAGTCGCTCGCGCCGGCCGACGACTGACGATCGCCGATCGCTTTCGGTTCCGCTTCTCCCGCGATCCGTCCGGACGATTACCGTCACCGCTCAGTGCACGGGTCTCTCCGGAATCCGCTGGTTTAGGCGTGATAGCGGCTGATGACGTCCCACGGGTCGTACACGTAGACGGCCGCCAGGGCCAGGGCCGTAACGACGACGAACAGCCGCGCGACCGCGTCGACCGACGTCGGGAGCCCGGGTTCGAGCGTGATCGCCATCAGCGCCGCGACCCCGATCCACAGGGCGGCGGCGACCAGACGCTGCCGGAAGTTCATAGTCGATCGTTCGGTGTGCATCGCTTGAATACGTGTGGATTCCCGAGTCCGGATTTCGCGGATCTGACCGGCGAGAGAGCCGCTGCCGCGTCGAATCGTGTCTAATGGTCAATAGGAATGGTAATTCTAACCAGACATAGCCACTAGTTTCTGGGGGACGGCGTCGGGATCGGCGGCTCCGGCGAACGCGGTCCCTTCTCGGCCCGGTCGGTCACCGTTGCAGGCGGCGAACGGACCGCGCGCCGTTCTCGACAGCACAAATGTCAGTATTCTGGCCATAACAATTCCCGGGAACTCGTGACTGTTCGGATACGATGGCGGATAACCACCAGCAAGATCGATCGGATCAGACCAGTGGAGATAGCACGCGGCGTTCGTACATGAGTCGACTCGGGGCACTGGGTCTCGGTGCTGCCATTACCGGTGCGGCCGCGTCGAGTTCGCAGGGGGTCGACGTCGCCGCGGCACAAAGCGAGGACGGGCGCGGAATCGCCGTCAGCGACTCGGGAACGACGGTCGACGACGACGTGACGCAGTTAGACTTCGGAGGAGAGCTCTCGGTCGCCGACGCGGGCGGAGACACCGTCAGTATCCAGAGCGACACGAATCCCAACGTCGTCAACGTTCGCGACGACCTGGGCGTCGAACCCGAGGCGGACGACCTGTGGGGTGCGATCGAAGATCACTACACCTCGTTCGCACCGACGAACCGGAACCACTGCTACGAAATTCCGGCGGGAACGTGGTACGTCGAGACCGACAACGTTCACTTCGACGCCCACGAGTTTCTGGGGATCGTCGGCGATCCGTTCGCGACGCTCAAGGTGACCGATCAGGGCGTCGACCGGCTGATGACGGTCGGGACCATCGACGACTCGCTTCCGCACGCACAGCGCACGGTGATGCGAGACCTCCAGGTCGACATTCGCGGCGACTACGACGCCGGTATCTGTCGGTGGTACACCTACAAGTACGGTCGAATCGAGAACATCTCGATGCGCGGCCGCCGTGACAGGCGCAACCCCGACTTCGGTGGCGATCGACACACAATCATGGTCGATGGTCGGCAACCCACGACGACGAACATCATCAGCGGGTGCCACCTCAACAACGGCGACACCCACTACGACCGGGACACCCAGGTCGGGCACGCGATCCCGTTCAGTTCGGAACCGTACAACCGGGGAACGAACATCTGGGAGGGGTGTCAGGTGACGGGATACATCGATAACGGGCTCTACGTGTCGACCAACGCCGGCCGAAACATCATAACAGGCTGTCACGTCCGCAACTGCGCCGGCGCGGGCATCCGCATCGGTGCCAACGATTACGTCCAGAACTGCCGCGTCACCATGACCGAACATCCGGGATACCCCTGGTCCGGCCTCTGGGTCGAGAACGGCGGCGGCCAGATCGTCGACGGACTCACCATCCACAACACGGTCGAGAAGAACACCGAGATTGTCCGCCTGACGAACGACGGGCCGGCGCGCATAAGCGGGGTGCACATCACCGACGAGGGGGGCGACGGACGCGCGATCCGCGTCGCCGATAACGACGAGACGCGGACGGTGTTCGAAGGGTGTACGATCACCGATCGAACCAGTCCGAGCGTCTCGGACTACGCGGTCTACGTGCGCTCGTCGAACGTCGTCTTCAAGGACTGCGAGTACGATCTCAAATCGCAGACCGATCAGGACCGACACGGCTTCTTCGTCAGTAGAGGGGGTACCGACGTCGATCGACTCGTCCTCCACAACAGCCATATCGACGCCGACGGCGCGAGCCTCCGGTTCAGTGAGAGCGGTCGGGACCACAACATCGAGAACGCGGTGTTCGACGGCATCGTGATGAGCGATCCCGATACCACACTCGAGGACGTGCTCTGGGTCGGTAACCGCCATCGCGGGAACACCTACTTCCGGGGCGACCGACCCGGGTGGCAGGGCGACTTCAACTTCGGGTTCGATCTCTGACGATCGGTCGCCTGGCGAGCACCGACGACGAGTTCTCCCACTCGACGGTTAGTCGTCTCGGAACCCGAATCCGACGGTCTGGTCGTCGAGAACCTCCTGGCGCCTGTCGACCATCCCGACGTCCTCGTAGGAGGTCGGACCGGGAACCTGCTCGGCGTCGGGACCCGGCTCGTTGCCGAGATAGGTGACGTTCGGATTCGTTCCGATGTCCGCGAGGAGTTCGAACTCCGATTCGGGACCGTCGATGAACCCCTCGAACCGCTCCTGGGCGAGCTCTTCGTCGGGGCCCTGAAACTCCTCGTCGTCGCCCGGTTCTTCGGCGAGTTCGAGCCGAACGAGGGCGTCCTGGGCTTCGAGATTGACCTGCTCTTCGAGGGCACTCACGACGTCGAGGACCGTCTGCTCCTTGTCCGGCAAGCTATCGCCTGGCGGCGGGTCCTGCTCGTAGTCCTCCTGCGTGATCTCGACGGCCTTCGCGAGGGCGATCGACTCCTCGGAGAGCCCGTTGACGTTCTCGATGGCTGCGTCGAGGTCCGCGTCGTTGCCAAGCGAGGACTCGAGCTCGTCCTGCGACGGCAGTTGCGACTCCATTTGGATGACCGTCCGCGCCCTGCTCGGGTTCTCCTGGTAGCGCTGCGGGTCGCTCGCGGGGTTGTTCTTGTCGCCGAACTGGATCACGTTCGGCGGGCAGGCCTGCTCGCAGGCGGTCGTGCCGACCAGCGACTCGCCGTGTTCGCCGTCCTGACGGACCGGGTCGAAGACGCACTTCGACATGACGCCCCGGGGCGCGCGTCGACTCACCGGCCGTTCGCGGTCGTCGTATCTGGACTCCTGATCGAGTTCGTCCAGGTCGACGTCGGGTTCGTCCCACTGGAAGTAGTTGACGCCGTAGGGACAGGCAACCTGGCAGTACCGGCAGCCGATACAGACCTCGTAGTCGGTGAGGACGATTCCGTCCTCGTTGCGGGTGTGACGGGCCGTCGTCGGACAAACCTTCTCACAGGGGGCGTCAGTACAGTGCTGACACGGTCGGACGAGGTAGTTGAAGTCGCGGACGCTGTCGAACTCGTCCGGTTCGGGAGACTCGACCTGTCCGTCTTCGAACGCGAGGACGTACATCCAGTTCGCGCCCTCGTCCCAGTTGTGCTCCTGGTTACAGGCGGTAACACAGGAGAGACAGCCGTCACAGTGCTCGAGGTCGATTGTCATTCCCCACTGCGTTCCCGATTCGGGCTCTTGGCTTTCCGACGTCTCTTCAGCGGCCATGTTCGGGGCCTCGTCGCCGCCCTGAGTCTCGGCCGTCCCCCAGGCGCTGAGACCGACGAATCCGGCACCCGCACCCGCCTTCTTGAGCATGTCCCGACGGGACTCGTCGTCCCCGAGGCCCGAGAGCATCGCTCCCAGTCCGCCCTCGTCGTCGCCGTCGTCCGGACTGGCGATCGGCCGCTCGTCCTCGCCGAACTCCTCCATCACCTCTTCGTGGTATCGCTCGTGGAACGCCTCCTCCGAGAGTTCCCCCTTGGTGACGCGCATGGCATCGCGCGCCATATCCATCCCGAGGTCCGTGTCGTACTCCGTCTCGTCGAGTAGATCCTCGAGATCGTCTTGCCACGCCTCGCCGAGCGGATGGAACGTCTCGTCGTCGGCGGGCTCGTCCGATTTGTCAGCAGTCATCACACCACCCTGGCCAGTCTGTCGAAGCTCGAGTCACGTTCATTGCGGTCGTGTCCCAATTCGTACCACAAGAATTCGCATAGTGACCGCGCCTGCGAATGACGGGCCGCCCCCTCGGCGATTCGGGAATTGGGTCCGCGCGAAAACGGTCCTGAAATTTCCGCGGCGGACGGTTATATTCGCTCCATCGCCGGACTATCGATGCCGACCCGCCTGCGCCCGCGGCACCGGTTCAACGCTCGCGGTTTCGATTCGGTGCTTGCGTTCGGCGACGCAGATATCGAACTGTTCAACCGAAATTCCCGAACCCGGTTTGAACCACCGAGTCACGTTACACCGCTCCGCGACGCTCGTCGGTTTGTGTCGCGAAGAAGCGCCGAGAGGGAGATTTGAACCACGCCCGAGAACCTGCGCTTCGCGCAGAACCTCGGTCTAATTCAAATCATCGTTTGCATTCTTACGGCACAGACGACTCGCTTCGCTCATCGTTTTGTGTCGTGAAGAAGCGCCGAGAGGGAGATTTGAACTCCCGAGTCCGTGAGGACAGCAGATTTCGA
The DNA here is from genome assembly GCF_900110455.1 of Natrinema salifodinae. Lineage (NCBI taxonomy): Archaea > Methanobacteriati > Methanobacteriota > Halobacteria > Halobacteriales > Natrialbaceae > Natrinema > Natrinema salifodinae. The sequence goes on from NZ_FOIS01000001.1 coordinate 549,432, forward strand.
ATCTGCCGCCTTGGCCGGGCTAGGCTATCTCGGCTCACCCGTACGTACCCGGGAGAGGTTTTTACCGGTTTCGATTTTTCTCCACCTCGTGACTGATTCACTCTCACTGGCGACGGCGGTTACCGGCGGTCGCCGACCCGATCCGAACCGATGGATCGCTCCGGTTAGCCCGTGTTCTTCATGCCGGCCGCGATTCCCTTGACCGTCAGCCGCAGCGTCCGTTCCTCGATGTCGGTCCGGTGGGTCTGGTTCAGCAGGTAGACCTGAAGGGTGTTCAGCGGGTCGACGTACGGGTTCCGGCGCTCGAGGTTTTCCCCGAGCCAGTCGCGGGTATGAAGCTGGTCACGTTGACCGATCTCCGTGATCAGTTCGGCCGCGCGCTCGTACTCGTCGGTCACCCGCGGGAAGAACTGCTCGCGCAGATCCGGCTCCGCCAGGTCGGCGTACTGCTCGGCGATTTCGAGTTCGGTCCGGGACAGCGAGAGCGCGGCGTTGTCCAGGGTCGTTCGGAAGAATGGCCACTCCTCGTACATCGCCTGGAGGGTCTCGATCGAGCCGCCCGCATCGAGGTAGGCCTCGATTCCGGAGGCGAGGGCGTACCAACCGGGGAGGATACACCGCGATTGCGTCCAGGAGAACACCCACGGGATCGCCCGGAGATCCTCGACGGTGCGCTCGCCCGACCGCGAGGCCGGCCGCGAGCCCAGATTGAGATCTTCGATGACGGTGATCGGCGTCGCTTGCTCGAAGTACTGGACGAACCCGTCGCTCTCTAAGAGGTCGCGGTACTCCTGCCGAGCGGCGTCGGCCATCGTCTCCATGGCGTCGATCCACTCCTCGTGGACCTCCTCTTCGGGCTGATCCATCGCGTACAGGCGCGCGCGCAACTGTGCGTTGACCATCTGCTCGATGTTGCGCTCGGCGATCCGCGGGTTGGCGTACTTCTCGGCGATCGCTTCCCCCTGCTCGGTAAACTTCACCTGGCCGGTCACGGTGCTGTTCGGAAGCGCCAGCAGCGCTTCGTTCATCGGGCCGCCGCCCCGCGAAATCGAGCCGCCGCGGCCGTGGAACAGCCGCATGGTCACGTCGTGGTCATCGCAGATCTCGCCCAGCCGGCGCTGGTTCTTGTACAGCGACCAGTTCGCGGCGAGGAAGCCGTTCTCTTTGTTCGAGTCCGAGTACCCCAGCATGATCTCCTGGGTGCGCCCGCGCGCTTCCAGCGCCTGGCCGTAGGCCTCGTTCTCGAACAGCGTGCCCATGATTCGGCGCGCGCCCGACAGCGCGTACTCGGTCTCGAGCAGCGGGACGATATCGATCCCGCTGTGTTCGGGCAACGAGACGACGCCCGCCTGGTCGGCCAGGAACAGCACCTCGAGGACGTGGCTGGGTTCTTCGGTCATCGAGATGCAGTAGGTGTCGATCGCGTGGACGCCGTACTCGCTTTGCCACGCCGCGAGGTTGTCGAACAGCCGGAGGACGCGCGCGGAGTCGTCCGACAGGTCTTCGGTCTCGGCGAGGTCGATCACGGGTTCGTCCTGAAGGACGGCGTCGGTCAGCCACTCGGCGCGTTCGTCCTCGGACATCGCGTGATAGTCGACGCCTTCCTGCTCGAGGGCTTCGGCAATGGCATCGGTGTGTTTCTGCTGGTGATCGCGGAGGTCGAGACTGGCCAGCGAGAAGCCGAAGGTCGCGACCTGGCGGCGGATCGGATCGACGTGGGCGTCGACGACGCTCTCGGCGCCGTTCTGGCGGAGGCTCTCGGCGATCGCCTCGAGATCGGCGAGCAGGTCGTCGACGTCGTCGTAGCCGCCAGGCCGGACGTCGCCGACGCGGTCGAGCCGTTCGCGCATGAGCTTGAGCTTCTGGCGGTAGGGCTCGTCGGGGTAGCGTTCCTCGGCGGTGCGGGCGCTGCCGGGCAGGCGCTCGCGGTCCTCCTCGAGCGAGGCCTGGAACGCGGAGCCTGGGTCGATCCGGCTGCCGTCCTGACTCAAGACGCCCGAGAGGCGCTTGAGTTGCTCGCGGTACTTCTCGAGAACGACCGAGCGCTGGCGCTCGAGCGTATTCGCGGTGACTTCAGGGGTCACGAAGGGGTTCCCGTCCCGGTCGCTGCCGGCCCACGACCGGAACTCGAAGAGCTTCGGGATCTCGAGGCTGCCGTCGATTTCCTCGTCGATGGCGTCGGCGAGTTCGTCGTAGACTTCGCCGACGACGTCGAACAGCGTGTTCTCGAGGTACCACTGGACGTTGCGCGCTTCGTCTTCGGGCTCGGGCTGGCGGTTGCGCACCTGCGGGGTCTGCCAGAGGCTCGTCACTTCGGCGTCGATATCCCGCCAGATCTGGCCTTTTTCTTTCTCGGTCAGCAGCCGCTCGTCCAGCGTTTCGAGCTCCGTCGAGATGGTTCGGAGCTTCGACTTGACGGTCTTTCGCCTGGCCTCGGTGGGGTGGGCGGTAAACGTCGGCTCGATCAACACGTCGTCCAAGACCTGGCGGACGGTCTCGAGATCCTTCTCGCCGAGTTCGTCGGCGGCGGTCTCGAGGCTGTCCTCGAGGGTTCCGTCCTGGGAGTCGGTGCGGATGGTGCGGACGCGCTCGCGTTCCTCCGCGAGGTTGATCAACTCGAAGTAGGTGGTGAAGGATCGCGCGACGATCCGCTGGTTGTGGGGCGAGAGCCCTTCGAGTTCGGTGATCAGCGGTTCGCGGGAGTCGAGTTCGCCCGACCGGTAGTCGATGGCGGCCTGGCGAGCGGATTCGACCGTCTCGAAGCCCTTGCGAGAGGTTTGGGCTTCGATGACGTCTCCGAGCAACTCGCCGAGTTCCCGGACGTCCTGTCGGACGTCCCTGTTGTGAAGTCGCATGTGTCGTGGATGTGCGTGCCACGATAAAAATCCCCCGCAGAAGCACTGACGACCACATTCATCGTCTTCCGTGATAGTTATTGATGAGCGAGCCCGATCGAGAACCGACCGTTTCGACCCGGCACTTATCTTCAGAATTCCCGTTTCTCTGGAACCTCATACGGAATAATTTACTACAAATGTAAATCATATCTCTATCGTCGTCTTCTCGCTGTTTATGTACTCGTCGCTGCGACATTCAATTCGACTTGACGCATGGGACGAATTCGCGCGGCGGGGAGAGTCGCGCGCCTGATGCGCGCTCAGCTAGGAGCAGTTCTACTGCTTCCGGGTCCCCGTTCTATTCGACCGACCCGACCAGAATAGCTAAGAGCGTATGGGTGGCAATGTATTGCCATGGTGATTCGGTAATGTCGCGGCATGATGCTGTCTCGAACGAGACGCTCGAAACGCGGTACGACGAGTACATGATGCCGATCTGGAAGTCGCTGAACGTCCCGCTCCGGCGCGCGTCCGACTGTACCGTCGAGGACTTCGACGGGAACGAGTATCTCGACGTTTTCTCCGGGATTTCGGTCACGAACGTCGGACACCGGAACGACGCGGTCGTCGACGCAGCGAAAGCCCAACTCGACGAGTTCGTTCACGGTTGTTCGTACGTCCACCCGAATCGACCGGTCGCCGACCTGGCCGAGCGAATTGCCGAGATCACCCCGGGCGATCTCCGAAAGAGCTTCTTCTGCAATTCCGGCACGGAGGCCGTCGAAGGCGCGATCAAACTCGCTCGAAAGTATACGGGGAGCAAGGAAGTGGTCGCCCTCGAGATGGGATTCCACGGGCGCACGCTCGGCAGCCTGGCGCTCACCGGGAACCACACCTACAAACGCGAGATGGGTCCCGCGATAAACGACGCGGTCCACGCGCCCGCTCCCTACCGCTATCGTTGGGGTGCCGACGCCGATTCGGAAGCCGCGTTCGCGGACCGCGCGGCGGCCGAGATCGAACACGTCATCGGGACGCACACGAGCGACGATCTCGCCGCGATCGTCGTCGAACCGGTCATGGGCGAAGGTGGTATCGTAGTGCCACCGAAGGGGTGGCTCGAGCGGGTCGCAGAGATCGCCCACGACCACGACGCGCTCCTGATCGCCGACGAGGTCCAGACGGGATACGGGCGGACCGGCTCGATGTTCGCCACCGAGCACTTCGACGCGACCCCCGATATCCTCACGCAGGCCAAGGGGATCGCGAACGGGCTTCCCCTCGGCGCGTTCACGGCGTCGCCGGAGATCGCCGACGCCTTCGAGTCCGGCGACCACCTCTCGACGTTCGGTGGCAACCCGGTCGCCTGCGCCGCCGCGCTCGCGACGATCGACGAACTCGAGGGTGGAATCGTCGCCGAGACAGCCGAGAAAGGCGCCTGGCTCGACGACGAACTCGCGGCGCTCGAGGACGACTTCGACGTCGTCGGCGACACCCGCGGACTCGGGCTCATGCAGGGCATCGAGCTCGTCGATCCGACCGAGACCGGGCCCCGGGGCGCCGCCCCGGCGCCCGCGAAGGCGCTCGCGGCGACCGTCGGCGACGAACTCCGCGATCGCGGGATCATCGTGGGCGTCGGCGGCTACTACAAGAACGTGGTGCGGTTCCAGCCGCCGCTGACGATCACGACCGACCAGCTCGACCGGACGCTCGGGGAACTCCGCGCCGTCCTCGAGGAGGTGACGGCCGATGCGTGACGAGCGTAATCAGTCTCGCGCCGGCGCGTTCAGAGAGCGTCACGCGGGCGCCGGCGTCGAACTCGCCTACGCCGGTCACCAGACGTTCCTCAAGGGTGACCCGCGGGACGTCGACGATCTCGACGACGTCGACGTCGCGGTCCTCGGCGCGCCCCTCGACGCCGCCGCGAGCAACAGGCCAGGCGCCCGCTACGGGCCGGCGGCGATCCGGAAGGCGAGCGCCTGGTGGGCGTACCTCTCGGGGTACAAGGGCGGGCTGACGAACATGAACACGCGCGCTCAGGTCGACTTCAGCGACGTGACGGTCGCCGACTGCGGGGACGTCCCGGTCTTCCCGCAGGATCAGGAGACGTCCGCTGAGAGCATCACCGCCCACGTCGCGACCGCGGCCGAGCAGGCGTTTCCGGTGCTGCTCGGCGGCGATCACTACTGTACGTATCCCTCCTATCGCGGCTTCGCCGAGGCGATCGACGCCGACAGCGTCGGGCTCGTCCAGATCGACGCGCACACGGATACCGCCGACGAGAGCCCGGTCCTCGGCGAGCACTTCCACGGCTCGTCCACCAGGCTGATCGCGGAGTCCGACTACGGCGACTACGAGACCGTCAGCCAGATCGGGATCCGCGGGTACGAGTCGCCCGGGTTCTTCGAGTTCGCCGAGGAGAGCGGCCTGAACCTCTATACGATGCGAGACGTCCACGAGCGCGGGATCCGCGACGTCGTCGCCGACGCGATCGAGCGGGCGGCCGACGGCACCGACGCGGTTTACGTGACGTTCGACATCGACTCGGTCGATCCGAGCGTCGCGCCGGGGACGGGGACGCCGGAACCCGCCGGGCTCAGCAGCCGCCAGGCGCTCACCGTTATGGAACTGCTCGGGACGCACGACGCGGTCGGCGCCGCTGATCTCATGGAAGTCGCTCCCGAGTACGATCCCACGCAGTCGACCCAGACGCTGGCGGCGTACCTCCTCGTCACGCTCATCGAGCGGCAGTTCGCCGAGTGACGCGAGACGCTACGGTCGCCGCGTCTGCACGGCGGCGACGGGTTCGAACCGCGAGCGAGGGACCAGGCCGGACAGCGTTTCCCACGACTCGGCGTACCCGTCGGCGACGAGCAGCGAGAGAACGAGTTCGCCGACCGCGCCGTAGGTCATCGACGCGAACCCCCAGCCCGGTTTCTCGGTCGGGAACGGGCCGTCCTCGCGCGGTTTCCGAACGTCGAAGACGCCGCCGAGTCGCTCGCGGGTTTCGATCGCCAGATCGACGGCCTCGTCGTATCGGGTAAGCGGGAACTCGCGGTTGTCGACGACGAACAGGGCGGGCACGGCGCTGTCGTCGAACGCGGGCCGAACCGCGGTTCGGCCGGCTTCGATCAGGAGGCTGACGACGTCGACCGTCGATCCAGCGCCGCTGATCGCATCCGTATACCGGAGGATCGCGCCACCGTTGTCGGGATCGAACGATCCCTCGTGGGGAAACGCATCGGGATCGCGGCCCGGAGAGTACTCGACGATGCCGGCCGTCCGGAGGTCGGCATTGATACCTCGCGAGAGTAACACCCCGTCGAGCGTGATGCTCGAGGGCGCGGAGAGCCGGACCAGGTCGGGCGATTCGGAGTCGGCGTCGACCAACGACGCGTCTTCGACCGCGATCCGGATCGGGCCGAGCGGCGTCTCGGCCAGCGGTTCGATCGCGTCCAGTGCGGCGTCGAGTTCCGCTCGCCGAACAGTGACCGAAGCGGCGATGATCTCACCGGTATCCTCGAACGGATCGTAGGTCACCCGGCCGGTCAGCGTCCTGATCCGCTCGCGGACCTGTTCGAGGCGGGCGCTGACGTGTCCGCGTTCGAGTTCCGACCGCCCTTTCGCGGTCAACCGGCGTCCTTTCCCGGGGATCTTCTCGGTGTGACCGGCTTCGTCCAGGTCCGAGAGCATCAGCCGGACGGTGCGTCCCTTAATGGAATACCCGTGCCGGTTGAGCAGATCGACCAGGCGGATGCTGCCGATGGGTTCGTGGCCGTCGATGAGGCGGAGGAGATCGTACGCCCGACGGTCGAGATTTTCGGGCATGGCCCTACCGCTATCCTATAGTCCAATAAACGTGTCCGTTATCGGTGCGCTCCGTTCGACCATTTTTGCTGTGAGTTTCTCTCTCATGAGAACTACTATATACTATAATGCGGCAACCCATTTCCATGGTAGTGTCGACCATTGACACTGGCGTGCTGGCGCTCTACATGCTCGGCTTGCTGGCCGTCGGCTACTGGGGGTACCGGAAATCGGACACGCTCGACGACTATCTCGTCGCGGGCCGCAGTATTCCGATCTGGATGTACGTGCCGGTCATGTCCGCCGTCATCCTCGGCGGTGCCTCGACGATCGGTGGCGGCGGGCTCGGTTACCAACACGGCGTTTCCGGTGCCTGGCTCGTCATCATGCTCGGCCTCGGGACGGTCGCGCTCGGCGTTCTGATTTCGACGAACCTCGCCAATCTCAAGGCCTACTCGCTCGGCGAGGTCCTCGAGCGCCGGTTCGACCGGTACTCCGGAACGATCGGCGCCGTCATCGCCGGCATTTACGCGCTCACGCTCGCGATCACCCAGACGATCGCGATCGGGAAGGTACTGAGCGTCCTGTTCGGCTTCGAACAGAATACGATGATCCTGGCGGCGGGGATCATCGTCATCAGCTACACCATGCTGGGCGGCATGCTCTCGGTGACGATCACCGACTTCGTGCAGTGGTGTATCATGACCGTCGGCATCTTCTTCCTCGCGCTCCCGCTCGGACTCGACGCCGTCGGCGGCGTCTCGGGGCTGACGGCCGAACTGGAGCCCTCGTACTTCGACGTCACTGCCATCGGGTGGCAGACGATTGCCAGCTACTTCCTGCTGTACGTCCTCGGGATCATGATCGGACAGGACGTGTGGCAGCGGGTCTTCACCGCCGACGATCCCGAGACCGCTCGCAAAGGGACGATCGCCGCGGGCTCGTTCGCGATCGTCTACGGGATCGCGACCGCCGTCCTCGGCGCGATCGCGGTCGTCCTCCTGCCGAACCTCTCGGATCCCGAACTCGCGCTCCCGCAACTGATCTTGGAAATCGTTCCGGTCGGGCTCTCGGGGCTCATCCTCGCGGGGTTCGTGTCCGCGATGATGTCGACCGCTGACTCGGCGCTTCTCGCGTCGAGTACCCTGTTCACCAACGACGTCTACAAGCGGTTCGTCGCTCCCGACGCGTCCGACGAGACCTACGCTCGCGTCTCGCGAGCGCTCATCCTCGTTCTCGGCGTTCTCATGATCTACGCCGCGATCGCGATCGGAAACGTCGTTCAGGCGTTATCGCTCACCTACGCGCTGCTCAGCGGGAGTATCTTCGTCCCGATCTTCGCCGCCTTCTTCTGGACGGGCGCGACGTGGCAGGGCGCGCTCTCGTCGATCTTCGTCAGCGCGGCCGTCGTGATCGCGACCATCTGGATGCACGGGTTCGCGTCGAACCTCCCGATCATCTACGGACTGCTCACCAGCGCGGTCACCTTCACGACGGTGAGCCTGCTGACCGGCCCGCCCGCGCGAGAGAAGGTCCGCACCTGGTCCGAGAAGCTCGATTCCGGCCCCTCGACGGAGTAACCGAGCGATCGAGTTCGCGCGTGCACTCGTCGGGTCGATCGGCGGTCCGCTGCTCCGAGATGCCGATTCCCGACGACCGCACTCACTCTCGAAGGTTGTCGACGCGCGCGTAGCCGGCCGCCCGCCAGCCGGCGACGACGGCGCCGAGCGTCCCGATGCCGACCGCGATCAGGAACCCGACCCCGTAGAGGAGCGGCGGCGTTCGGAGCAAGTTCTCGAACCCGACGACGGAGGCGGCCAGGCGATCGAGCGCCGCGGCGAACGCCGGGGTCGCGGCGAGACCGAGGGCGCCGCCGAGCATGCCAAGGACGAACCCCTGACCGCCGACGAGGCCCGCGAGCAGGCCGCGCGAGAGCCCGATCGCTCGCAGCGCCGCGAGCCGCTCGCGCTGGTGGGCGGCCACGAGCGCGAGCGTGTTCACCGTCAGCGCGACCCCGGCGAGCACCGCCAGCGCGACGAGCGTCACCCCGCTGGCGAGGACGAGCAAGTACTCACGCAGCATCGACTCGAGTTGCTCCTCGTTCGTCCGGACGTCGTACTCGGGATACGACCGCTGGAGGGCCTCGCTGACGGCCGCCGGGTCGGCGTCGGCCGCCGTGGTTACGGTCACGTACGTCGCCCGATCGGGGCCCGTCGTGCCGGTGACCGCCTGGAGCTCCCCGAGCGGCAGCGTCACCGTTGCCGTCCCGAGGAACTGCGAGTACGTCGACGAGATGCCGACGACCTCGAATTCGCGGTCCGGGGCGGTGGTCGGGCTCGTGCCGACGTAGACGGTATCCCCGACGCCGACGTCGAACCGCTCGGCCGTCTCGGGATCGACGACGATCTCGCGGCTCATCGGCCCCTCGTAGGTGCCGTCGGCGTAGTGGCTCTCCCCCGACGAGAACCCGTCGCCCGCTTCGATCGAGTGGCCGCGGTGCTCGCTCGGCACCCCGACGCCCGTCACGAGTTCGAGTTCGTCGGGCTCCGTCCCGACGTAGATTCCGTGAAACGCCAGCGGCGAGGCCGCCTCGACGTCGTCGCGAGCCTCCATCTCGTCGGCGAGTCCGTGGGCGTCGGTGATCGGGTTCTCGATGCCGCCGGTCGCCGTCAGTTCGACGGACTCTCCCGCGACCCAGACGTCCTGGCCGGACCGGTCGAATCGGTCCTCGCCGGTCTGGATGACGCCCAGCCCGAGACTTCCCAGGAGCGTGACGGCCAGGACGGCCAGGCCGATCGCGAGGACGACGAGCGCGGTCCGCCCGCGCTCGTGGCGCACTTGCTCGATCGTGAGGCGGGCGACCGCGCCGAATTTAGCGAGTTTCCCGCCCATGTTACCGCCCCAGTTCGGCGACGACGTTCGTTCGTGCGACGAGGTAGAGCGGGTACGGAAGCGCGAGCACGCCGGCGATCAGCGCCACTCCGACGGCGTAGGGCGCGAGGACCGGCCGGAGCGCCGCGATCGGTTCCGGGGCGACGGTCGCCGTCGCCACGCGGTTCGTCACTGCGATCCCGACGACGCCGAGGCCGACCCCGGCCAGCGCGCCCGCCAGCGTCAGCCCGAGCGTCGTCAGCGCGACGACGGCCAGGCGCGAGCGAAGCGAGAAGCCGACCGCCGCGAGCGCGGCGATCGTCCGCCGGTCCCGCTCGATCGTCAGCGCCGCCGCGGTCGCGACGAACAGCGAACAGATCGCGACCGCGACGACCAGCGCCACCAGGCTCGTCGCGAGCGCGAGGTCGTCGCTTCGAATCGACGCCACCCCGCCGTCGCCGCCGGCCCGGACCGTCGCGTTCGGATACGCGTCTTCGGCCGCCGCCTCGACCGTTCCCGTCGACGCGTCCGAACCGGCTTCGACGAGCACCTGGTCGGCGAGGTCGCCGTCGTCGGCGCCGGTCAGCGTCTGGAGTTCGCTCAAGTGGACCACGACCAGCGGTAGCTCGCCGGCTAGATCGGTGGTTTCGGTGTCGTCGACGGCGGTCACCGTTACGGTTCGGACGCCGGCGGGGGTTCGAGATCGGTTTTCGTCCGCTTCGTCCTCCGCCTGCCGTTGCTGTCCCCCCGCCCCCGACAGTTGCGACCGCGGACTTCCGATCGCGATGTCGTCCGCCGCCGTCGCGTTGAGGTCGTTCGCGACGGCGTCCGTCACGACGATTTCGTCCGTCCGCGGGCCGTCGAACGACCCGTTCGCGAAGTGCGGATCGCCCGGCTCGAGTCCGGCCGTCGAGACGCCTTCGATCTCGGTCGGTTTGGCCGGCGGCACGACGCCCAGCGCGAGCGCGGTTTCGGTCTCCCCGTCGGCGGTCCGGAGCCGCACGAGCTCCGTGAGGATCGGCGTCGCGTGCGCAACGTCGTCGCGGTCGTCGATCGTCGCCGTCCGCCCGTGGGTGTCCCCGAGGCGCGGCCCCTCGACGTCGATCACCGACGAGAGCGTGCCGCCGCCCTCGGGGACGACGCGGATCTCGGATTCGTCGGTCGTCGACTCGCCCGCCAGGCCGACCGCAATCCCGGTGACGACGAGCAACAGTGCGATCGTGAGCGCGACCAGCGAGACCGTCACCCCGGTCCGTCTCGGATGCCGGCGCAGTCGCGCGGCCAGGCGGTCGAGCGAGAGCCGGCAGAGGCCGAGCCACTGCTGGCGGCGGCTGCCGCGGCCGTGTTCTCTCCCTCGCTCGCGATCGCGGGTCTCGGGTTCGTCAGCCATCGCTCGTCCCGCTCGTTACCGTTCCGTCGAGCAGTCGAAGCACGCGATCGGTCACCGCGACCGCCCGCTCGTCGTGGGTCGCGATCAGGACCGTCCGGTCGTCCGCGACGTCGACGAGGAGGTCGAGCACCCGTTCGCCGGTCGCCGTGTCGAGTTCGCCGGTCGGTTCGTCGGCCAACACGAGGTCGGGATCGGTCACCAGCGCCCGCGCGATCGCGACGCGCTGTCGCTCGCCGCCGCTGAGTTCGCTCGGTCGGTGGTCCGCGCGATCGGCCAGGCCGACCCGTTCGAGCAGGTCGGTCGCTCGCCGCCGTCGCACTCGGCGGGCCACCCCGCGTTCGATCAGCGGGAGGGCGACATTGGTGCGCGCGGTCAGCGACGGGAGCAGGTGAAACTCCTGAAAGACGAATCCGACGCGATCGCGCCGCAGTGCGGTCCGTTCGCTCGCCGAGAGTCGCGTGAGATCCGTGCCGAGCACGTCGACGGTCCCCGCGGTCGGCTCGAGCAGTCCGCCGACGACGTGGAGGGCCGTCGACTTCCCGCTCCCGCTTGGTCCGACGAATCCGACGACCTCGCCGGCACGGGCCGTAAACGAGGCGTCGCGGAGCGCGGTGACCGATCGGGAGGGGTCGGACCGCAACCGCCCGGAACGGTCGCCGTACTCGTGAGTGACGTCCTCGCAGCGAACGGTGACGGGGGCGGACGCGTTCGTGCCCGCATCCGCGTTCGCTCGAGCCGCGTCCGCCGCAGTCGCCGGCTCGTTCGCGTTCGGTGGTGGATCGGCCGCCATGCGTTGGGTTCGGTCCGGATGCCAGACGGCGCGCAATCAGTGTTTGGATTTCGTTACCGATCGCTATAAGGCGGCGGGTCGGTTTCCGAAAACGAAACCGTCGCCGGCGCCGTTTCGCGCAGCGCAACTGTCGACGCGCGGTCGATTGTCGGCGACCGTGAACGGACGGGAGGAGCGAAACGGCCGTCGGAACCGTCCCGATCCGGCCGATTCGACGGAAGCGGCCGGATTGCGTTTCGACGCGTGTCAACGGTCGCTACGTTTAGGTGCTCCTGTGTAGGCGGTTGGAACGAATGCCAACCCAGCGTCGGATGCGCTTCGTCCGCGGCCACGTCGCGTGGATGGTCGCGACGCTCCTCGCGCTCGTCCTGCTCGATGCCGTCTCCTACGAGTTGTTTTTCGTCCTGTCGCTGATCGGACTGCTCGTCGTCACCGAGCTGACGGCGCCGTTTAACGTCGCGCCGACTTGGCGGCGCCGACTGCGCTGGCCGATCCTGCTCGGCCTGGCCGGCTTCGCGATCATCGTCGCGCGCCGGATCGTCGAGATCCTGCGGCCCGAGGTGGTGCCGGTATGAGCTGGCACGCGGGGCTGCTCGGCGACGGCGATGTCGACTGGCCGCGGGTCCTGTTGCTCGCGCTCGCGGCTACCGTGGTCCTCACGGTCGGAGCCGTCGCCGCGACGTCGTCGGCCTCGTTCGGGCCGTACAATCCCACGTGGGACGGCTCCTCGGAGTTCCGCGAGGACGTGCAGGCCGCTCCGGGCGTCGAGCACCATCTGATCCGCGACGCCGCCGAGTACGAGGAGCTGCCGGCGAACGACACGGTCGCGTTCGTCGTCGCGCCGGACGAGCCCTACGAGGACGAAGATGCTGCGCGCGTCCGCGAGTTCGTCGCCGAGGGCGGGACGCTCGTCGTCCTCGAGAACCGCGACGGGGCGAGCAACGAGTTACTGGCCGACGTCGGCGCCGAGGCGAGGGCGGACGGCCGACTCCTGCGGGACGAACAACACCACTTCCGCGGCCCGACGATGCCGGTCGCCGCGGACGTCGGGAACCACACGCTCGCGACCGGCATCGAGCAACTGACGTTCAACTACGCGACCGCCGTCGATCCCGGAAACGCGACGGTGCTGGTCGCGACCAGCGAGTTCGCGTACCTCGGGAGCGAGGACGACGGACTGGACGCGGGCGACGAACTCCGTTCGTATCCGGTCGCCACGGCCGAGAACGTCAGCAACGGGCAGGTAGTCGTCGTCGGCGATCCGAGCGTCACGATCAACGCGATGTACGACGAGCCGGACAACGCCGCGTTCGTCCGCGGACTCTACGACGACGCCGATCACGTCGTCGTCGACCGCTCCCACGGCGACGACGTGCCGCCGCTGACCGCCGCGGTCCTGACGGTCCGGGACTCGCCGTGGCTCCAACTCCTCGTCGGGACCGCAGGCATCGGCCTGGTCGCGGTCCTCTCGCGGGTGCGCGTCCGGTCCGTTCTCGAGACCGTCCGGGCCGTGCTGCCCGCGCGATTCCGGTCGGTCGAGGGACGCAGTGGCGGCGGCGGGAGTGAATCGAGCCGTCTCGGGCTCTCCGAGCACGATCGCGTCGAATACCTCCGCCGACGCCACCCTGAGTGGGATGATGATCAGGTAAAACGAATGGCAACAGCGTTTAACAATCACCGTATGGAAGAGGACGGCTACGAATGAGTAGCGACGATGATCCGGTCGACGAACCGAGCGCCGATCCGAGCGCCGTCTACGACCTGCTGCGCGCCGAGATCGACCGCGTCTTGATCGGTAACGATGAGGCAGTCGAGTACCTGGCGATCTCGCTGATAACTCGCGGCCACCTCCTGCTCGAGGGGGTTCCGGGGATCGCGAAGACGACGCTTGCGAACCTCTTCGCGCGGACGACCGGCCTCGAGTACAATCGCATCCAGCTGACGCCCGATACCCTGCCGGCCGACATCACCGGCACGCACATCTACCGACAGAGCACGGAGACGTTCGAACTGCAGCGCGGCCCCGTCTTCGCCAACCTCGTCGTCGCCGACGAGATCAACCGCGCGACGCCGAAGACCCAGAGCGCGCTACTCGAGGCGATGGAGGAACGGCGCGTGACCATCGAGGGCGAGACGCTCTCCCTGCCCGACCCCTTCATGGTCGTCGCGACCCAGAACCCGATCGAGGCCGAGGGCGTCTTCCAGCTCCCGGAGGCCCAGCGCGATCGCTTCCAGTTCAAGCTCACGCTCGATCTCCCCGATCGGAGCGACGAACGGGAGCTGCTCGACCGCTTCGACAGCGATCCGGACCTCGGCCCCGGCGACGTCGATCAGGTCATCAGGCCGCGGGAGCTCGTCGACGCGCGCGAGACCGTCCGCGAGGTCCACGTCGCCCCGCCGGTCAAGGAGTACGTGCTCGACCTGGTCGCCGCGACGCGGGACCACGCGGACGTCTCCCACGGCGCCTCGCCGCGCGCGACGCTCGCCTTCCTCAACGGCTCGAAAGCCCGCGCCGCGATCCGCGGCCGCGACTACGTGATCCCCGACGATGTGAAGTCGATGGCCGAGCCGGTGTTGCGCCACCGCCTGGTGATGAGCACGGACGCTGACCTCAGTAACGTCGATCCGACCGACGTCGTCGCGGACATCGTCGACACGATCGAGCCGCCAGGCGCCGACGCGAGCGACGCGCCCGAGGCGCCGATGGCGAGCGACGGCGGGAACGAGTCCGTCGAGAAGCGGTAATCGGCTGCGGACCCCGAACCGCGCGACGGGTCCGTCTCGTCTTCCGCTCCGAAATCGATCTCCGGCAGCGGATAGTAACGCGGTTGCGTTAGTCAGAAACCCTGGTGAAACGCTCGTTACGAACGGGGGAGTGACTGAACGGGTTATCCCTCGTATGCGATTCGTTCGACGGCGACCACTACTCTGTAGACGAGATAGGCGAGGTACAGATTCACGGCCAGCAATACGCCGAGAATCGTTTCTGAGGTCAAAACACCGTATGCAATACTCGGAACGATCAAAAACATCAGAATCGTTCCGTGGATAATGGGGAGACTCACCCACGACGAATCAGCGGCCATAGCGGATAGATTCAATTATAATCTCAAATAATTTTTGTTTCGATTAGCCTCGTTCGCGTTCGATACGGATGCTTTACGAACGATCTGACCGACCCCGATTCGGAATCACTACTGAATACCGGACCCGGAGTACCTACTGCTCTGGCGACGACTCGTCGTCGCCCGTCCCGCTCGCTTCGGTCTCGTCGACGGCGGTCGCATTCGCGTCGATCGTCCCCGCGTCTTCCTCGACTCCTCGATCGTCCCAGCGACACGTAACGAGCCACTCGGCCTGCTCGTCGCCTGGCGCGATCGAGAGTCGGACCGGTCGGTCGAGGCCGGCCGCGACGCCGACCGCGAGGAACGAGGCGATCGGGTGGTCGAAGCGGTCGACGTCGCCGAACGCGCTGTCGCCGACGGCGACGGTGACCCGTCCGTCGGCCGGGTCGGCGTCCGGATCGGCGCGCGCGGCGAGTTCGAACTGTTCGACGAGTCCGTCGGCGAGCTGGGTCGCGAGCTGTCCCGGATCGGTCGCGAGGGGGTCCGTGAGCGTCCGTTCGAATTCTTCGAACAGCGTCGCGCCGGTGGGTTCGAGGACGAGCCCGCGGTGGTCGCGATCGGTCGCGATCGGTCCGTCGAGCTCCTCGCGGGCGGGAAGCGGGCGGTCGTCGGTCGCCCGCTGGGGGACGTACAGCCGCGCCCCCGCCCCCGCGTCGGCCGGCAGGTAGACGCGGTCGTCGCCCAGCCCGAGTTCGTCGGCGATCGCCGCCTGGTTGGTCGCCGTCGCGGCGTAGATGCGTTCGCCGACGTCCGCGGCGACGAACGCCCCGGGCGTCAGGTAGTAGGTCAGAACGCCGCCGAACAGCCCCGTCGCGGCGAGCGCGAATAGGACCGCTCGCCCGTCGGGGAACGGGACCGCCGCGAGGGCGGCGAGGACCCCGATGAGCGCGAGTCCGGCCGCCGTGCGTCGGTACTGCGCCCGGCGGACGCGGGCGTACTCGGTGCGCAGTCGACGGTTCTCCGCCTCGAGGAGTTCCGCTCGCGCCGCGAGCTCGACCAGGTCGTCGTCGCCGTCGGCGGGTCCGTCCGCTGTGGCTCCGTCGTTCGCGGTAGCGTCGTCGGTCTCCGGATCGATCCGTCGCTCGTCGCTGGCGTTGCGCGTACTCATGTCGTACTCGTGTCCGTCGTGTCCGTCATCTCGCCGGGGTCGGCGTCGAGGGTCGTCTCACCGGAGGTGTCGGGAGTCGATGCGGCTCCGTCCGTCGGCGCCCCGTTACCGTCGGCGTCAGGGACCAGGCCGAGGCGCACGAGTTCGAGTCGGTGGAGTCCGTACGCCCCGAGCGCGAGGAGCGCGAGGGCGGTCGCGGCGGCCAGCCAGGGCGGCTGCCAGCGGGCGACGAGCCACGCGCTGCCCGCGATCGACAGCGCGCTCGTGACCGCGACGAGCGCGACCCGGCCTGGGCTCGCCGTCCGGCGGAGCGGCGCGAGCACCGCAGCCGCGAACGCGGCTTCGACAATCGCGAGCGAGATCAGATCGATCCCGTCGGGGAACCACGCGAGGAGGGCGACGTGGCCGATCGCGATCGCATACGGGACGCCGAGGCCGTACCCGACGAGCGCCGTCGCGGCTCCCGCGGCCGCACCGACCGGGCCGGCGACCGCGCCGAAGGCGGCGACGAGCGCGAGGAGCGCGACGCCGGTCGGCCAACCCCGGCCGGTCGTCGCCGGAACCGCGTCGATGCGACCGCTCACGCGCGATCACCTCCGGCTCCGGCCTCGGCCCTCGACTCGGTTCCGGACCGACCCGCTTCCAAGACGGCCGAGAGCCGATCGGTCGGCGCGACCTCCAGAGCCGTCACGCCGTCCATCCGCGCGAGGTCCCGGCGGAACTCCTCGAACGCGACGTAGCGCTCGTAGGCCCGTTCGACGTCCGCCAGGCCGGCCGGCTCGTAGAGGACCGACGGCGCGAGCAGGACCGTGACGGCGGTTCCGCTCTGTCGGGCGAGTCTGACCGTCTCGCGGAGCTCCGTCGGCCGCGAGTCGTCGGTGCAGATGACGGTCCAGACCCCGTTTCGCGTCGCCGTCATCGCGGTGTTGACCGCGCCGTACAGCGGGTCCTCGGCCATCCGCTGCCGGTAGACCTGCCGATCGGCGTAGAACGGGCGCAACGCGTCCGTGAACGCGTCGTCCGCCCCTTCGAGGTCGGCGAGCGACCGCTGGACGTCCGCCGGCGTCGTCCGGCGGCGCAGCAGCGACCCGCCCGGTTCGGCCCCGCGTCCGACTGCCGCGGTCGCCGGCATCACCTCGGTCCCGCCGGTCGACGACCCGGCCCGGGCGGTCGAAACCGGTACCGGCTCGGACGGCACGTCCGGATCCGCCGTCGGTTCGAGGTCGAGCAACCGCTGCCGGATCGTGCGATAGGTGACGGCCGCGGCGGCCACGTCGATGCGATCGGTCGAGCCGCCGTCGCCGACGGTCACCAGGCCGATCGGATCACTGTGCCGGTTGGCCGTGCCCGCGACGACCAGCGCGACCTCGCGGAGGAACGCCAGTTTCGTCTCGCCAGGGGGACCCGTCGCGAGCGAGCCACGGTGGTCGACGACCAGCAAGGTGCGCCGATCGGTCTCGGCCTCGTACTCGCGGACGTACGGCGTCATGAGCCGCGCCGTCGCCTTCCAGTCGATTCGGTTGCCCGCGTCACCGGGAACGTACTCGCGGAGCTCGGCGGGCTCGATCCCCGTCCCGGTTCGGTCGGCGTCGTGTAAGCCGTACGAGGCGGCGATCCGGTCGCCGCCCTCCCCGACGTGGATCCCGCGGGGACCGGGCGGTTCGACCGTCACGGTCGGCGCCGATCCCGCCGACAGCGTCTCGCGAAACAGGCCGTCGGTCGCCGTTACCGTCGGCTGCTCGAAGTCGTGGCGGCCGGCGACGGGCCAGGCGACCCGGCGCGTTCGGGAGGCGCGGTCGGTAGTCGGCTCGAGGGTGACTGCGAAGGGAGTCGTCGCGCGCGCCGCGACGGGGAGCCCGGCTTCGACTTCGACGGTCAGGGCCGTGTCCGCGTTCGTCTCCGCCCCCGGCTCGGCGTCGCGCTCGACGGCGAGCGTGATCGGCACCTCGTCGCCCGTTCGAACGTCGGTTCGGGCGGGCGACTGAACGACCGAGAGCGACGCCGTCGATCGCTCTAAGTCGCGGGCGAACCGGTACTGGTGAGCGAGCAACCAGGCGCCGACGAGGGCGGCGCCGGCAAGCGGGAGCGGACGCCCGAAGATGATTGCGAGGACGGCGAGTACGGCCGCCAGGGCGGCGACCGTTCCCCCGCGACGGGTAGGACGCATATCCGGATAGATTCCAATGCTCGTGTTGAAAGTATTGGTTGCTCACATTCGCCATTCGGATCGGCTATCCGAGCGCGAACGCAGCGGCTGCTAGGTACTAGTCCGAGAGCCGTCGTCGTGGACGACGGTACGCTGAACGATACTTTTTTGCGATAGATAATGGACCCCCCCGGGCGTGACCGACGCCCAACTCCGAGCGCTCGTCCGTGTCGTCCTCGTCGCAGCGGTACTCGGCGGTGCCGTCGCTCCGGCCGCGACGGCGGCGACCGCTCCGCCGGCCGATACCACCGTCGAGCGCGTCGCCCTCCAGGACACGGGGAGTCCCGATGCCGCCGCGGACGGAAACGAGACGGCTCGCCACCGAAACCCCGACACCTACGCCGAGGACGGCGACGTCGAGGCCGTCGAGGCCTGGTTGACCGATCGGATGGCCGCCCAACTGCGCGACGGAGCGATCGATCTTCAGGAGGGAGACTACGACCGAGCCGCCGAGTCCATCGACGAGGAGTACCACGACCGACTGCTGCAGTACGCCGAAATTTCGGACGACGACGCGGCGGAGTTCGAGGAGGCGGGTGACCGACAGGAAGCGCTGACGGCCGCGGTTCGCGAGTACTGGGAGACGAAATCGGAGTACGAGGCGGCCCGCGAGGCCGGCGACGACGAACGGGCCCGCGAACTCGCCCGCGACCTCGAGCGCACGGCCGAGGAGATCGAGGAGTCGAGCGGCTCGATCCGCGGCACCTACGACGAGATCGAAGCGGAGACCGACGCGAACCTGTCGGAGTCGGACGCGGCGATCGAGAACGTTACTGAGGAGGTTCGCGCCGAACAGACAGTGGTTCGCGAGCAGGAGTTCGAGCCGACGGTCCTGACGCTCGCCCCCGAGCGGAGCGACATTTCGTTCCGCGAGCCGCTCGTCGCCGCGGGCGAGTTGCGCACGGCCGACGGGGAGCCGATCGCGAACGAGGAGATCGCGCTCGAAATCGGCAACCACACGGAGCGCGTCGCCACGGACTCGGCGGGCGGGTTCACCCTCGAGTACCGCCCGACCGACGAGCCGCTGTCGACGGACGAACTCGAGGTGCGGTACGTCCCCGCCACGCAGTCGACGTACCTGGGCGACGAAACGAACGTCAGCGTCTCGATCGATCAAGTCGAGCCGACCGTCTCGCTGGACGAATCCGCGGCCAGCGACGAGATCGCCTACGGCGAGGAAGCCGCCGTTTCCGGCGACCTGACCGTCGACGGCGTCCCCGTCGACGGCGTTCCGCTCGCGGTGACGGTCGACGGCCAGCGGATCGGATCGGTCAACGCGACGGCCGGCACGTTCGACGGCACGGCGCCGGTTCCGGCCGACGTGGAAGACGGTGACCGTGATCTAGGCGCCCAACTCCCATTCGAGGATCGCGCCCTCGCGTCCGCGTCGGACGCGACGACCGTGACCGTCCGCGAGACCGAAAGCGACCTCTCGCTCGACGCGACACCGGCCGCCACCGACGACCGAGAGATAACGGTCAACGGGACGCTCGCCGCCGGTACCGACGGGACCGGTGATGGCGACGGCGACGGAAGCGGCGGTGGCATCGCGGGCGAACCCGTCGAACTCCGGATCGACGGGACGATCGTCGGAACCGTCACGACGGCCGCAGACGGAACGTTCGGTGACACCGTCGCCGTGCCGAACTCGGTCGACGGCGGGGACGTGACGGTCGCCGCCGTCTACGACGGCAGCGGTTCGAACCTCGAACCCGCCCGCACCGAAACGGTCGCGACGATCGGCGAGGCGGGACCGCTGTCGCTGGCGCCCGCGCAGGCCTGGCTGGCCGGCGGCGTCGCGCTTTTGCTCGCGATCGGACTCGGCGCCTGGTGGTATCGGCGGTCGACGGCGTCGGACCCGGCGCCGGTCGGTCCCCCTGGTGATCGCGGGGACGCGGTTTCGGGACGGTCCGACGAAGACGCGATTGCGGACGAGATCGCCGTGGAACCGCTGTTCGAGCGGGCGAGGCTGCACCTCTCGAACGGGCGGCCAGATACCGCAGCCAGGGTCGGGTACGCGGCGGCCCGGCGGGCGCTGGCGTCCCGGGTCGAGGACCGGCGCGCCCTGACCCACTGGGAGTTCTACCGACGGTACCGGAACGCCGACGAGACGACCGCCGATCTGCTTCGTGACGTGACCGAAGGGTACGAACGGGCGACCTTCGGTCGTCGCGACGTCTCGACGGACGAGGCTACGGGCGTCCTCGAGAAGGCGCGGCGACTGTGCGGGATCGACGACGAGTCCGGTCACGGGTCCGATTCCGCGGACGAGTGATCGGGCGATTTCCAGTTACCCATGACGCAGTTGGGTATGAGAAGGTGAACATATAAGCAGACGGACGGTGTCGGCCCGATCGGACGCGGTTATCTCGAATGGAAATATGCCCGATACAAAGCCCATGGAACCCGCTCGTGGGGCCGGCTCCGAATCGAATTACCCCCGCGCAGTCGTTCACAAACGGATCCTCTCGGTCGCGGAGTCGCGCCCGGACGCGTCGATGGAGTCGATCGCGTCGGACGTCACGGGCGCGACGACGTCGCTCGTCGAGCAGGTCCTCGAAGAATACGGCGATCCGGGTCGCACCGGAGATGCCGAAGCGGACGTCGCCGAGGAGCCGGCGGACTCCTCGGCGGCGGACCGTACCGGCGATTCGACGGCGGAGAGCGATCGGGATGCGACGCTCGAGGACAGTGACGACGTTCCCCTGGCCATGGACGACCACGACCACACCACCGCTGAGGACGAACCGCCGGTCGATCCGTCGACACTCACCGAGACGCAACTGGAAACGCTGCGCGAAATCTACAAGCGGCCGGACGCGACGCAGGCGGCGCTCGCCGAGACGTTCGACGTAAGCGACGCGACCATCAGCCAGCGAGTGAACGGAGTCGACGGGTTCGACTGGGCCCGCCGGCGGGAGTTCACGGTGCGGCTGTTCGAATCCGGGGCCGTGAGCCCCGAACCCGAGGACGCGGCCGCCACTGTGTCGGCCCCCGGCCCGGAGGCGGACGATCGCGACCCGTCCGCGGAGAACGATCGAACGAACGACAAGTTCGAGGTTGATCGAGACGATCCGTCTGATCCACCCACCGGCGGCGATCCGGCGCTCGATACGCCGGGAGAAGCGCCGTCCGCGACGCGTCGATCCGACACGCGATACCGAACGGACGGGGCCTCGGCAGCCGTGGCGTTCGAGGACGCGACCGGCGATGCCACCGCACCGACAGCCTCCGAGACGGCCGAGACGGCCGACTCGGTCTCGGAACGACTCTCCGAACTCATCGACCGAGTCGAGCGACTCGAACGGGCGTGTGCGGCCGATCGGTCGCAATCGGTTCTCGCCGATCCCGAACTCGCACACAAGGTCGTTCACGCTTGCCTCGCTTCCGAGCAGATCTCGGAGACCGAAGAGCTTCGGATTCTGAAGGGACTTCTCGGACCGGGGCGTGACGGATGCCCCGGTGATTCTCCCGATCGCTAGTCCGCAGTATAGCGGCGACGCTAGTGCACTAGTGGACGAGCTAGTACGCAACGCTGATCGTTCGGGAAGCGGGGCTAGTACTAGGCCACTGGCGACCCGGGACTAGGTATCGGACCCGGACTGCACTAGTGTCTCGCGCCGATTCCGAACCGGCGGACGGCGTGATCGCGACGGTCGGTGTTCCTATCGGTTCGCTTTTCACACCGATCGGTGGACCTGCTAATCGAATGGTCGCGTTCCGTTCGCTATGGGTATTACTTCCACGGCCGATTCGCGAGGTTCCAGCCGATCTCGCCGCAGTAGCCGCGCTCGCCGTCGCGACGAACGTCGCCACGTTCGCCCCGGTGGTTCGGGAGACGCCGATTCGGATTCCCTTGGGCCTGGTCTTCGTGCTATTCGTCCCCGGCTACGCGTTCGTCGCGGCGCTCTTTCCGAGCGCCGGCGAGCCGCCGACCGCGTCAGCCGACGCCGAGAGCGAGGGCGACGAACCGCACCCGGGCAGTCGGACGCGGCCCGTCACGTCGTTAGGCATCGATGCATCGAGTATTGACGGTCTCGAACGCGCTGCGTTCTCGTGTGGGTTCAGTATCGCACTCGTCCCCCTTATCGGACTCCTGCTAAACGCGACGCCGTGGGGGATCGGGTTGCCCCCCATCGTGGTCGCGGTCAGCGGGTTCACGATCGTCATGTCGGCAATCGCGGCCGGTCGTCGACAGGCGCTCCCGCCCGAGGAGCGGTTCCGAGTCCCCTTCCGCGGGTGGTATACTGCCGTTCGGACGGAACTGCTCGAACCGGACACGCGCGCCGAAGGCGTCCTGAACGTCCTGCTGGTTGCGTCGGTGTTGTTGGCGGCCAGTACCGGTGGCTACGCGATGCTGGCCCCGTCGGAGAGCGACCAGTTTTCGGCGATCTACTTGCTGACCGAGGACGACGACGGCGAGCTGGTTGCCGAAGGGTATCCGAGCGAATTCGTCCGCGGTGAGAGCCGCGAGGTGATCGTCGGGGTCGACAACCGCGAACACGAGACGACCGAGTATACGGTGGTCGTTATAGAGCAGGACGTCCGGATAACCAACGAGACTGCCACGTCACCGGAAGACGGCAATGTGACCTACCACGACACGGCCGTCACCGACCAACGAGAACTCGATCGGTTCAGCACGACTCTCGCACACAACGAGAGCTGGCAGTACGAGTACGAACTCGAGCCGACGGTCGTCGGCGAGAACCAGCGCGTGGTCTGGTTGCTCTTCCCCGGCGGAGACAGTGAGATTCCGGCCGATCCCTCGATCGAGGATACCGAGTATCACGGCCACCTCTGGATAAACGTCACCGACTCGGACACACGAGAATGAAAGCGACCGTCCGTCCTCCTCGCTTCGAGTCCGCTCTCCGGCCTGATCTCCTTCTCGTTAGTCGATCGACCACTGTTTCACGCGTTCTCCGCAGCGTTTTACGCGGCAGTGAGCCGTCTCGTCGGCGAAACGAATTCGAGACCGAACGGACCAGCTACATTCGAGACAGCGTCCAACGCGACCAGCCGCAACCGGAACCGATGTCCACGGAACGAATCAGCGACGGCGATCCGTCCGACGGCTTATTCCGTCTCGTTTCGAGAGTCACTGATTCGCTCCCAAATCTCGACACAGCCCGCGCCGTCAGGGACATCGGCGAGATGGTCAGTCTCCGTCTCAGTACACTCTTCATCTGCTTCGTCACAGTCGGGCCCGCTGGGCATACGAGTGACGGACTCATTTCGATCGGTAATAAAGATTGGTGTAGTCAACAGGTTTGTCTTATAATTTAATGTCAGAAACACATATTTTACTTCATATATCCAATAACCCCTACCCCTAACACAACTTTTTTATTATCTGTTGGAATCAGAAGATACCGATCGATATGACCATCGCAATCACTGGCGGGGACGGTTATCTTGGTTGGCCGACTGCATTGCGTATCGCGGACCGAACGGACGAACGCGTCGTACTCGTTGACAATCTCGCGCGACGAGAGTGGGTAGAATCTGTCGGCTCGACGAGCGGTCTCCCGATCGCCTCGATCGACGAGCGGCTCGCGGCGGCTCGCGACGTCCACGGACTCAGAAACCTCTCGTTCGTCGAGGGTGATCTAACGGACAAGGACTTCGTCGAGACGTTATTATCGGTCCACGAACCGGAGACGATCGTCCACACGGCCGCCCAGCCGTCCGCTCCCTACTCGCAGATCGACGGCGAGCGCGCGAACTTCACGCAGCACAACAACATGCAGGCGACGCGGAACTTGCTGTGGGGGCTCGAGGAACACGACCTGACCGATACGCACTTCGTCGAGACGACGACGACCGGCGTCTACGGCGCTCCCGAGTTCCCGATCCCCGAAGGCGGCGCCGTCATGGAGAATCAAGACGGCCGCGACGAGGTCCCCTTCCCCGCGATGGCCGGCTCGTGGTACCACCTCACTAAGAGCCACGACGCCGCGAACATGCGCCTGGCGCACAAGCAGTTCGACATTCCGATCTCCGACGTCCGGACGGCGATCACCTACGGAACCGAAACCGAGGAGACCGCGGTCGATCGCCGCCTCTCGACTCGCTTCGACTTCGACTACTACTTCGGCGTCGTCGCACACCGGTTCTGCGCCCAGGCCGTCGCCGGCTACCCGATGACCGTCTACGGGCGGGGCGAGCAGCGCAAACCCTTCATCGCGCTCGAGGACGCGGTCGAAGGCCTGGCCCGCCTGGCGCTGTCCGATCCCGACGCGCGACCCGACGACCACACCGTCTACAACCAGGTGACGCGGGCGATCAGCATCGTCGAGATGGCGGAGACGATCGCGGACGTCGCCGGCGAATTCGATCTCGACGTCGACGTCGAACACTTCGAGAACCCGCGCGACGAGGACGAGACCCACAAGATGGAGATCGAATACGACCGCTACGAGACCCTCATCGACGGCCAGTCCACGACCTTCGAGGAGGGCGTCCGATCGATCCTCGGCAGGCTCCTCGAGCACGAAGACACGATCGTCGCTCACGAGGACCGGTTCCTCCCGGGCGTCCTGGCCGAGGACTGATCCATGCGGATACTCGTTACCGGCGGCTGCGGCTACATCGGGAGCGTGCTCGTCCCGCAACTCCTCGACGACGAGGCCGTCTCCGAAGTGGTCGTGCTCGACTCGTTCGCGGCCGGCACCCCCCGCACGTTGCTGGGCGCGGTCGACGACTCGCTGGAGTTCCAGCGGGGCGACGTCCGCGAGTACGGCGACGTCGAGCGCGCGATGCGCGGCGTCGACCGCGTGATCCACCTGGCGGCCATCACCGGCGCCGACAGCACGCACGACCGCCGCGAGGAGACGTTCGCGGTCAACCGGCAGGGAACCGATCACGTCGTCACCGCCGCGGGGAAGTTGGGCGTCGACACCGTCGTCTTCGCGTCGTCGTGTAACAACTACGGCCGCGCCGCGAGCCGAAACATCGACGAGACGACGACGCCGGATCCGCTCAACCCCTACGCCGAAGCGAAGATCGAAGCCGAAGAGATAGTGCGCGACGCGGCCGACGAGTACGGGTTCGACGCCACGTCGCTGCGGATGAGCACGAACTACGGCTACGCGCCGGGGATTCGGTTCAACCTCGTCGTCAATCACTTCGTCTTCCGCGGCGTGACCGATCGTCCGCTGACGGTCTACGGCGACGGCAACAACTGGCGGCCGTTCATCCACGTCAAAGACGCCGCCCGGGCGTACAAACACGCCGCGTTACACCCCCACCGGTGGCCGGCGGACGTCTACAACGTCGGCAGCACCGATCAGAACTACCGGATCGAAGACGTCGCTCGCCTCGTCAACGACGAACTCGAGTCTCCACTCGAGATCACCTACCTCGAGGACAAACAGCCAGGCCCCTCCTATCACGTCGACTTCGCTCGGCTGAACGAGACCGGCTTCGAACCGACCTGGACGCTCCGGACGGGCATCCGCGAACTCGTCGATCAGTTCGGCGGGACGGCGGACGAACTCGATCCCGAACCAGACGGCAGACCGAAACTCACACCGACGAACTATGAACGCTGAGACCACCGACGAGTACGAGCCGAGGATCGCAGTGACTGGCGCGGCCGGATACATCGGCAGTCGCGTCGTCGAGCAGCTCCGTGCGACCCACCCCGAGTGGGAGCTGGTCGCCCTGGACAACCAGTTTCGCGGCCAGGTCGACGCCATCGGCGACGTGTCGATTCGCCACGTCGACGTCCGCGATCGCCGCTCGCTCGAGGACGCGCTCGCGGACGCCGACATCGTGTTACACCTCGCGGCGCTGAGCGGCGTCGACGACTGCGAGTCCAACCGCGACCTCGCCTACGAGGTCAACGTCCAGGGGACGAACAACGTCGCCTGGTTCTGCCGGCGAACGGGAGCCGGGATGGTGTTCCCGTTTAGCATGGCGTCGATCGGCGACCCACAGTCGTTCCCGATCACGGCCGATCATCCGCGGGAACCACTGAACTGGTACGGGCGGACGAAGGTGCTCGGCGAGCGAGCCGTCGCGTCGCTCGCCGAAGGTGCGTTCCCCGCCCACTGTTACATGAAATCGAACCTCTACGGCGCCCACGAACTCGACGGGACGAGGATCTCGAAGTCGACCGTGATCAACTTCTTCGTCGACAGGGTGGCCGCTGGCGAGCCGCTGACGGTCTACGAGCCCGGGACGCAGTCGCGGAACTTCGTGCACGTCAAAGACGTCGCACGCGCATACATTCGGAGCGCGGAGCGGCTCGTGACGCAACTCGACCGCGGCGACACCGGCGTGGAGACCTACGAGATCGCCAGCGACGAGGACCGCTCCGTGATGGCCGTCGCGGAACTGGTCCGGAGCCTCGCCCGCGAGGAACTCGGCATCGACCCGAACGTGGAACTGATCGAGAACCCGCGCGGTAACGAGACGCTCGTCGAGGACTTCGCCGTCGACATCACGCGCTCCCAACGGGAGCTGAACTGGGAACCGCGACACAGCGTCGCGGAATCGGTCCGACAGTTACTGAACGATCACGCATGAGTTCGGTGACCGTCTCCGCACTCGGAGCGGCGCTGGCAACTCACCTGGCACCGGTTCTGTTCACCGCCGGCGGGCCGAGCGCCGTCGACGGACTGCTGCTCGCCGTCGCCGCCGGAATTCTGGTCTGGGGGTTCGAGCGGTACCGCTCGCGGTTCGTGAAAGCCGACCTCCTCGGCGCCGTCGTTCTCACCGGCGGCCTCGCCCTCGTCGTGTTCGCGCCTGGCGTCTTCGACACGCTCGGTGCCGCACTGAACATCAATCAGCGGTTCGTCGTCGTCTCGCTGATTGCCAACCTGGTCTTCCTCCTGATGATCCTCTATCTCGTCACGCTCGTTCGGACCACGCGCGCCGATCTGAGCGATCTAACGCGGAGTCTGACGACCCGAGAGGCGTCGCGAGCGGACGGCGGCGGCCGGACGATCTACGTCGTCATCCCCGCGTACAACGAGGCGGAGACGATCCGCTCGGTCGTGCAGTCGCTGCCCGAAACGATCCGGGGACACGCAGTGCAACCGCTCGTCGTCTCCGACGGCTCGGCGGACCGAACGGCGACCGAAGCGGACTGCAACGGCGCGATCGTCGTCGAGCATCCGATCAATCAGGGCCAGGGCGGCGCGCTCAAGACCGGTTTCGACGTTGCCCAGCAGAACGGAGCGGACATCGTCGTGACGATGGACGCCGACGGCCAACACCCCGTCACCGAACTCGAGGATCTCGTCGCGCCGATCGTCGACGGCGAGGCCGACTTCGTGATGGGATCGCGGTACAAGGGCGTCAACGAGTCCGGAAACGGAACCGTTCGCGAGGCGGGGATCCGTACGTTCACGCTGCTGATCAACGTCCTGACCAAGTCCGAGATCACAGACTGTACGAACGGCTACCGCGCCATTCGCGGGTCGAAACTCGACGATCTGACGCTGACCGAAGAGCGATTCAGCGCTCCGGAGCTGATCATCGAGGCCCGGAAGAACGGGCTCGGAATTCGGGAGTTGCCCATTACGATCGAGGAGCGGAAGGCCGGCGACACGAAGAAACCGACGCTCGGGTACGCGTTCGGGTTGACGCGAGCGATCATCACGACCTGGATTAGATGAGCGATAGTAATTCGACCGTGGAGGTGTGACCGCACGATGAGCTACGGAGTCTCAGCGACGGCGGCGCTCGTTCGAAAGCGGTATTTCCCGTGGTTGGCGCTTCTCTTCAGCGGTGCCGCAACGGCGTGTCTCTATTTGCTCAACTCGTACCTCCATTTGCCGCTGGCAGTTAGCGTCGTCCTCGGGACTTTCCTCTTTCTCGTGTTTCACAACGAGAACCGTAGCGTTGCCGCGGCCGCCTTCGAGCGACGTCCCGTCCGGCTGAAAGCCTATCTGGTCGCGTATTTCGTCTGTTTGGCGCTCTCGGTATTCTTGGCGGTGAACAGCCACCATCCGCCCGGGTACGAATTCTATCTCTCGATCGCCCTGTTGTCCGCGCTGTTGCTGTGCGTGCTCACTCACGCTCGCACGTCAGTCGGGTGCGTGTTGTTCTTGGTCTCCGCCGGTTGGTTGTTCCTCTGGCCGCAGGTCGTGTTTCCGAACGGTTTCGGCGGCCAAGACTCGTACTACCACGTTTCACAGGTTATCCGGCCGATTATAGAACACGGAAGCGTCCCCCCGCAAACGAATTATACGTACTTCCCGGGTCATCACGTTCTGGTGTCGGTTCTGTCGCTCGTTCTCGATACGAGCGCTCGGAGAACGTACTATTTCACGACGGCGTCCGTCCTGGCGATTCTCAGTTTGTTCGTCTACGCGTTCGCCCGACTGTTCTCCGTCGACCTCCTCGGGAGGACGTACGTCACTCCCGAGATTGCGGTCGTAGTGTACCTCTCTTCGAGTTTCGTGCTGCGATACGCGTACCAGGGAAACCACCTCCCGTACGCTATCTTCTTTTTGATGATCATTCTCTACCTCACGTATCGCGTGTTATTCTGGAGCGATACTGACTCGTACGCGATGTACGTTTTACTGCTGCTCGCGTACCTCTCGCTCATCGTCACCCACCATTACACGACGGCGATGGGGTTACTCCTCGTTCTCGTGCTATTCGTCACGAGTCGATCGAGGCGGGTCCTTCTGGTGACGTTCGCCGCCGGCGTGTTTACGTTGTTACATTGGGGGTGGATCGCGGACGTGAACGGATTAGATCTGGTGGTAACGAACGTCGTTCCGCTCTTTCGCGACTTCGGGTTTTCCGACCCCACGAGCGCGTCGACGGACCAACCGCTCTCCGTTCTCCTCTACACCACCATCGGAACGGCGCTGGTACTCCTCTTCGCGCAAATAGGGTTACTACTCGGCATTCGGTCTTCCCGAGTGCAGACCGTCTCGCTCGTCACCGTTTGTTACTTCCTCCTGGGACTGATCGGCGTCGGGGTTATCGTCGGAACCGAGGGCCTCTCCCCGAATCGGATCTTTTTCATCTCGCAAGTTCTCTTCTTACCGGCGCTCTGTGCGTCCGGCATCGTATTGCTCGGATCGCGACGCATTCTGCTGTTCGGAACCGTCACTATCGTTCTCGTCTCCGCCCTTACGGTCGCTGGCCCGGCGCCGGCCTTCGAGACTGCGATTCTCGGTAACGACGTTCCGAACAGCAAGACGTTTCAGACCACCAACGAGAGAGCGGCGATCGAGTGGTACGATGACGTCGGTGACACCGACGACCGCGTGTATACCAGCCGTTCGTACGTCGATTTCCGGACCGGAACGGCGATGTTCCGTCCCCACCTGGAGGAGTCGACCGTCGATGCGCGAATGATACCCGTAGCAGACGACGAGTACAATAAGACGGACATCGAAGACGACGAGATTTATTTCCACACCATCTATGACAAAGAGATAGGGTACAGACCGGAGCTCGAGTCGAGCAGACGGGTCGGCCAGGCCGAAACGACGCAGATCAGCGACCGAAGCGTCGACGAAATACGTACGAGAAATGATAATGTCTACAGCAACCAGGTCGTCGAGGTGTACAAATGAACGTAGATAGAGGACAGCTCTTTTCGGTGGTGAAGGTGGCCGTCATCGCGTTTTCCGTCTACTATCTCCACGAGACCGTGCCGTTCACCGATGTCGTTTCGGTGGTAACGATCCCGAGCCGATTTGAACTCTTCGCCGCAAGCGTCACAGTAATCGCGACGACCCTTCTCACGAGCCGTATTTTACAGCTGCTCGCATCGCCGTACGCGGACATCCCGCTTCCGGTCTTCGCGAAAATCTACGTAATGAACTTCTCGTTGAATTCGTTCATCCCGTCGAAGGCGGGAAGTCTGCTGACGATGCCCTTCTTGATCGATCGCAATACCGACATCGAGAAGAAAGACGGGCTGAATATCCAACTGACGAATCTCGTACTTACAGCGGTAACGCTGGGAACGACGACGCTCGTCGGTCTGCTCGCCCTCGTCTCTATCCTCGAGTACGAAATAGCGCTCGTCCTGTTCTCCAGCGGGATGGCGTACTTGGCAATCCCGGTGCTCTCGCTCGGCCTCCATTCCACCGCCAACGTTCCGATCGTCGACGTGCCGATCGACAGACTCGATTACGCTACCTTCGATCGATCACTTATCGCGAAATGTTTTCTCTTGACGATCCTGACGGTCGTCTGCATTGTCGGCCTCCGATTCGCCATTGTAACGAGTAGCGTCGGCGTCTCGTTTCCGGTGGCGTACTACTTCGTCATCCCGGTCCTCGTGTACGCCGTCTCGGTCTTGCCGATCTCGGTCGGCGGCATCGGCATCTCCGAACTCACCGGAACGAACGTCCTCATCGCGCTCGGCGTCGAACCGGACGTAGCGGCCGCGATAATACTGCTCGACAGGAGCATCTCGTTTTACATTCCGGTGGTACTGGCATACATCTACACCATGACGGAGTTGCGTCAGTATGAGAATAGTATTTATTGAAACGACCGAGAAGACCCGGCCCGGACTAACCCGATTATCGAAGTCGCTGGCCGAGGACGGACACGAGGTGTGCGTCCTGCTCCCGGAAAAAGCGAGGGAGAACCTCGATCGGGTCGAGCGAATCGACTACCGGTTCTATTCGGCGACGACCGTTCCGGGCGTTCGATACACGCTCGTCTCTCGCTCGTTTTATCGAACCTACCGGGACGCGCTGACGGACGCGGACGTCGTCCACATCTTCAGTTACTTCTACCCGCCCTGTACGCTCGCCGCAGTGATCGCCGACCGAAACGATACGAACTGTATCGTCACGATCGATTCGCTGCCGGGTATCAATTGGTCGTACGGAAACCGGATCGTCGACTGTATCGGGTCGATTTACACCCACACGCTGGGACGGCTGACGTTCAACGCCGCGGACCGAGTCACCCTTCTCGGCGATTACTTGCGGAGCGACGTTTCCCGGTTCACGTCGACGCAAAAGGTCGAAACGATCCCGAACGGAATCGATACGTCGACGTACGTTCCCGCGGAGCGGAGTCGCCGGTCGGACGCCGACGTCGAGTTACTCTACGTCGGACGGCTCGACACGGTGAAAGGCATTCCGCTGCTGTTAGAGAGCATGCGCGTACTGGACGGCGAGCGCGACGCCGACATCCGGTTAACGATCGTCGGCGACGGGACGAAGAGGGCGGAGTACGAAGAGTACTGCTCGACGCTGGGGATCCGAGACATCGTCACGTTCGAGGGACACGTCGACGATACCGTCGAATACTACAACTCACACGACGTGCTGGTGTTACCGTCGGTTTCGGAGGGACAGCCGAACGTCGTGATGGAAGCCCAGGCCTGTGGGGTACCGGTCGTCTCTACCGACGTCGGTTCGGTGAACGAAATGATCGCCGTCGGACGCGTGATCGACTCCCGTGAGCCGCGCGACCTCGCAGCCGCTATCACGTCGGTTGTCGAGTCGGACGACGGTTCCCGAGCCGAGGCAGCGCAGTCGCACATCGAGAGCCGATACTCGATAGAGAAGGTCTGCGAGGAATACCTCGATCTGTACGAGCGTGTCGCCTAAACCACAGGTCGCTCTCGACTACGACTGGCTCTCCTCGCTCGCCTCATTACAGATAGCCGAGATCAGCGAGGTGCTCCGTCGGTGCATCGATTTCGCTCGCGTCTTCGAATTCCATCTCGCCGTCGACCAACTTCTCGACCCACTCGCGTATCTCGAGGACGTGACCGGGCAGTTCCGCGTCTTTCGACGACGATATGAACGGACGCATCGAGTGCACTCCCAGTTCGGCGTCGTCGACTGCGGCGGTCTTCATCCCGTGGTCGGAAACGATGAGTAAGTGGTCCGTCCGGTCGCGGAGTTCCGCGACCAATTCGTCCATCCGCTCGTAGTGTTCTCGGAGCCGTTCGGGCCGATCAGCGTATATGTGGCCCGTCGAGTCGAGATAATGAACGTGCGCTCCGGCTATCGGGACGTTCATCATCGCTTGGCTGCGCAGCCACCCGACCCCCTTTCCGGCCAGTCCGAAGCTCCGCTGGCAGAACTCCGATTCGCTTACATCTCCGTTTTGCACGCCCCTGAACCATTCTAATTCGCGATCCCAGTCGTAACAGGGCGTCACCCCCGGCCAATTGTATACCGTCCCCTTCTGAAACATCGATTCGCGATCGGTCGTCGGATAGCCCGTCGAAGAAACCTCGTTGTACGCCCTCTTCAGGGGTTTTTTCACCGGATCGGGGAGTTTGCTTCCGAAGAGGGTCAGGAACTGCCGAATCTCGAACTCACCGGACTCGGTGGGATGAAGCGTTATCCCGTGGTCGTCGGGTGACGCGCCCGTTGCGATCGACGGCCACACTTCGAGCGTCGCCGGAACGTCCAGCGAATAGGGTTCGACGGTCAACCGGTTCGACGTCTCGAGCAATAGATTATCGCAGTCCCATTCTTTCGCGAGTTCGTAATCCGCAGCGTCGATACCTAATACGCAGATAGTGTCGCTCATTACCGGCGATTACTATATCCGGATATATCTATCTAACCCATAGGTCTCCGTTCGGAACAGTACTAGCAGAAGTCGATGGACGACCCCTCCGCGAGACTAGTGTCCGCTGTCCGTCGCGGGTTCGTCTTCCCGGGTTCGTCTCGGATTACTCGTCCGTGTACTGCGCACAGACTCGTCGAATTCCCTCCTCGAAGTCGATCCGAGGCTCCCAGCCGGCTTCCTCGCGGATTTTCGAGGCGTCGGCGCACGTGTCGTAGACGTAGACGTCCTCGGGAATGGGGTTTTCGACGTACTCCGGTTCGACGTCGGTCCCGAGTTCGTCGTTGAGCATCTCCACGACGGTGTTGAAGTCGTAGGCGTCGCCGGTTCCGAGGTTGTAAATACCGTCGAGTTCGTGTGCCGCGGCGAGTTCGAGTCCGCGGACGATGTCGTCGACGTGCGTGAAGTCCCGCGTTTGCGTCCCGTCGCCGTACAACACCGGCGCCTCTCCGTCGGCGATGTCGTCGGCGAACTGCGCGATCACGTTAGCGTACTCTCCCTTGTGCTCCTCGGCGCCGCCGTAGCCCTGGTAGACCGAGAAGAAACGCATTCCGGCCATCGACATATCGTAGTGGTTCGAGAAGTACTCGCCGTAGCGCTCTCGAGCCAGTTTCGAGGCCTCGTAGCCGGTGTTGACCGCGACGTCCATCTCCTCTGGCGAGGGCTCCGTTCGGCTCCCGTAAATCGACGACGTCGAGGCGTAGACGACGGTGTCGCAACCGTCTTCCCGGGCCTGCTCGACGACGTTGACGAACCCCTCGACGTTCACCCGCGCTCCCGTCGTGGGATCCTCCTCGTGCATCGCGTACGACGACAGCGCCGCCAGGTGGAACACGACGTCGACGTCGGTCGGCAGGTCGTCCTCGAGAACGCTCGCGTCGACGAAGTCGACCTCGTCGGCCAGGTTCTTCGGCGTGCCCAGATAACAGTCGTCGACGACGGTTACGTCGTTCGCTTCGGCGAGGTGATTCGCCAGGTTCGAGCCGATGAAACCGGCACCGCCAGTGACGAGGACGGTGTGGTCTTCGAGTTCCATGTCCCTACTACCAGTTCGGTGATGCATAGGTGTTTGGAACCCATACCGGTACTCTAACGGATTCCAGAAGTGCCCACCGTGTCCAGCATCCCTGTTCTGCCTCGGCCCACAAGTTCTTGCTGATACGTACCACACCACACGACGATGCGCTATTACGAGGATATCGAAATCGGTGAGACCCAGGAATACGGCGAGTACCACGTCACGAAAGACGAAATTATCGAATTCGCCGACCAGTACGATCCCCAGCCGTTTCACACCGACGCGGAAGCCGCTGACGACTCCGCGTTCGGCGAACTGGTCGCCTCCGGCTGGCACACCGCCGCGATGTGTATGCGGCTGCTCGTGGACGGACCGATAGCGGGTCGGGCCGTCATGGGTGCCCGCGGCGTGGACGAGCTCCGGTGGAAGCGGCCGGTCACGCCAGGCGACACGCTCTCGATCCGCACCGAGGTCATCGACAAGCGCGTCTCCGAGAGCGATCCCCGACGAGGGTACGTCGACAGTCGACTCGAGGGGTACAACCAGGACGACGACCTCGTCGTCTCCTGGGTCAGCCTCGGGATGATCGAGCGCCGACAGCCAGGCGGCGAGTGACGGCGCCGGCCCTCCTGCGGAGATATTCGGATCGCCGCTTACGGATCCCCGTCTCGTTTCCAGTACTCATCGCTACGTGTCTTACTCGCTCCGAACAGTCATTCGTCGTCTGTCGTCTGGTCCTCGTTATCGACACGCTCGTCCGGCGCCTGGCGGTGGTGCACGCAGACACGTGGATTCTCGGTCTGGCACGTCGCATCGGTGGGACGCTGAGAACCGCTGTTCGTCTCCGCTTTGCACTGTGACGACTCCATGACTTCGACTTGGCCGGCCGCACAATAGCTCCCGCTGGCGGGTGGGGGACGCGTCTCCGGATACGGTTGCCTGCTAGGGTAGTAGGGACACTCAGACAATCGAAAGTGAGAGAATGCTCCGACGGGGATTCGAACCCCGGTCATTGCCTCGAGAGGGCAATATGATTGGCCGGACTACACTATCGGAGCCCGTTGCGTCGTTCTCGCTCCGTGGCTTCCGGAGCGGGCTTCGTCTGCATTCAATCGTTGCGCGGTCGACTGTTTAAGGATTCCGTTTCACCTTCGCCGTGCCGGACAATCCCACGTGACGACCTATCAGCTTCCGTCACTCCTCGAACGGCGACTTCGTCGCCTCGGGCTCGAATCCCTCGAGACTGATGATGTTCTCGCGACCGACTCGGAGTTTGCTGATCGTCCCTTCTTCTTCCATATCCGAGAGGAGCATACTGACCTTCGACTTCGACCAGCTGGTCTCCTCGACGATGTTGACCTGTTTCATCCGCCCGCCGTTCTCGCGGATGAGCTTGACGACGCGGTCCTCGTCCGTCATGAGTTCCTCGTCGGGAACCGGCTCGGGCTCCGACCCGCCTGGCTCGGCGGTCTCGGCGGCATCTCGGCTACCCGTTCCTTCGCCGGTCGTATCGGCGGCGTTCGCCGTCACACCCGCGGTAGCCTCGGCTTCGTCGGGGCCGCTTGTGCCTCGCTGGTCGGCAGCCTGGCCGGAGCGGCGGTACCAGGCGACCGCCGCGGTGGCGAGCCCGATCACGAGGAGGGCGCCGACGAGATACCAGGCCAGTTCGGCATCGTCGATCGTCGCGCGCAAGCCGGCGTCGTCGTCGCCGACGGCACCGGTGCCGTCACCGCTGTCGGGCCGGTCGAACACCGCACGGGGACGGCCCTCGATGAATTCCCGTTCGCCGTTCCACTGGACCGTCTCCGCGTTTTCGAGCGAGGTCCCGGCGTATTCTCCGTTGTTGGGTTCGATCGAACGGAAGGAGAGGTCACCGCCCGCCTGGTAGACGATGGCCTGATCGGAGCTGATGTAGAGGGTCTCGAAGACGTCACCGACGACGATCCGATCATCTTCGACGACGGCGAAGTTCTCCCACGTGAACGACATTTCGACGACGCCCTTCTCCCGGCCGAGCAACTGCTCTTCGATCGCTGCGGAGCGCCGGAAGTTCGTCGCTTCCATCTCCCGGCCCGCCTCCTGTGCGCCGGCTTCGGCCAGGCGGTCCGACTGGTTGATAAATTGGTCGTAGAGGCCCGTTTCGTTGGCCCGGAACTCCTCCGCGAAGGTCTCGAAGTTCTCCCGAGCCTCGGTCTCGTTGTCCGCCTCGGAGAATACCCGTTCGTAGCGGATGGTCCACGTCGCGCTCCCGTTTTCGTGGGCGGTGATCTCGAACGTCGTGTTGTCGAATCCCTGCGTTTCCTGCGAGACGAGTCTGCTTTCCTCCTGGGCGGCGACCATCGCTGTAGACGGCGTCGATTCGGGAGTCGCGTCCGGTGTCGACTGGGTGGCCGCCCCGGTAGTCGTGGCGGTGGGTGCGGCGGTGGCAGACGCCGCGATCGGACCACAGGCGCCGGCGACGACCGCAAAGACGAGGAGAACGACGAATCCGACGGGAGCCGACCGATTCATTCGTCTACTCACTACGTGCCGCAGCTAAAAATCCTTGTGAATACACGGTTCAAGCGAACTGCACCCGTTCACGCGTCGTATCCGTGGATTTGTCGGGCGAGCCGCTGGAACTTCCGGAACCGTCGCCACGGCGTCCCGGATCGGTGTCGATACCCACAAACCGGTCGCCTGCGTAGCGGGTCCCATGATCACGAATCTCGCACGGGACGTCCAGGCGTTTACGAGCAACGTCTTCCTCGTGACCGGCGATCGGACCGTTCTCGTCGATACGGGAGCGAACTTCGACGTCGTCGACGCCGTCCGGTCGGAGGTAGACGACCTGGACGCGGTCGTCCTGACCCACACGCACCGCGATCACGTCGGGAACCTCGCGGCCGTGAAAGACGCCTTCGGCGTCGAGGCGTGGGGGTACGATCCCGGGATCGACGGCGTCGACCACGCGATCGCGGACGAGGAGACGGTTCGATTGGGCGACCGCGACTACGTCGCACTACACACACCCGGTCACAAGAACGACCACCTCTGTTTCTACGCCGACGACGGCGGCGTCCTATTCGCGGGCGATCTGATCTTCCAGAACGGGAGCTTCGGCCGTACCGACCTCGAGGAGGGCGACCGCGCGACCCTGATCGAGAGCATCGACCGCGTGCGAGACCGGATCGATTCCGACCTCGCGGAGATGCACACCGGCCACGGGCCAAGCGTGACCAGCGATCCAGACGATCACGTCGAACTCGCGGGGCAGATGGCGCGCCAGGCTTGAGCCGCGCGACGACGGGCGCCGCCGTCGGGACGCTCCGCTACACCTGCCCGGCGGCGTCGAGCAACGCGTCGTAGGCGTCCCGGTACGCCCGAGCGATCCGCGCGGGATCGTCCCGCTGGTCGCCGCCGAGCGCCGGGAGCCGAACCCGATCGAGCGGGTCGAGGTACTCGAGGACGTCCGGGACCCGCTTCTCGAGCGCGCCGTCTTTCGGGCTCGAGCTGGCGACCTCGCAGGCGCGACAGTAGCGATCCCCGTCGTAGATCCGCGCGCGGCCGGGTTCGACGGCCGCGACGGCGGCGATCGACGCCGGGTCGAGTGACGACAGCGGCAGCGCGATGTCGCCGTAGGACTCCACGACGGCGACCTCGGTCGCCTCGATCTCGTCGGCCAGGCGCTCGAAGGCGGGGACGTACTCCCGCGCGGCGTGTTCGTTGAATTCCTCGACGGTCTCGACGGGAACTGCGTCCTCGAGCGGGAGCGCGTCGGCGACGGCGTCGGGGACTTCTGCGGTGGCGTTGCGGACGAACAGCGGGTCCGTAGCGTCGCGACCGACGCGATCGACGACGAACTCCCGATCGGAACGGCCGAGCAATCCGCTCCCGCCGCCAGGCGCGGGCCGCCACAGCCGGTGGACGGGATTGAGCTGCTCGGGCGGTCGATCGCGGCCGTCCGCCGCCGAGAGCCTGGCCGCGTCTTTGCCGTAGAGTCGGCCCTCGGACAGCGCCGTCAGGCAGTCGTCGTGATCGAACCAGAAGTCGTTGCCGGCCCGGGGTTTGTAGCCGACCGCGCCGGTGCGCTCGAGCAGGCCGGCAGAGAAGGTGGTCTTGCCGGCATCGACGCGGTCGGCGCCGACCACGAGGAGGATCATTCTCGCAGGCCGTAGTAGCCGGGTTCGTCCTCGTTGCGGGGTTCGGCGACTACCAGGTCGTCGGCGTTGGTCATGACCCACGGGATCGCCCAGTCGAGCAGGATATCTTCCGTCTCGCGGTCGATCTCGGCGTCGGGCTCGAGCCCCTGCAGCAGGCGCGCGATCTCGTAGACGGTGTACATCTGGTCGTCCTCGAAGAGCTCCGCGGGCGTGTAGAAGTCACACGGCGGAAGCTCGTCGAACTCCGATTTGGGGACGGGCATATCTTGTCGTACCCGGGGCCGACGCCTAAATCGTTCGTTCGCGGTCGACCGGGACCCCCGACCGGTTCGACGGCCGCAGCGACCGCCTGCAGCGGTCGACGCGCGTCCGCCGGGGATCGTCACTCGGTTCGCGTCCCGCCCTCGAGATAGTACGCGATCCGATCGCGGCTCGACTCGGCGACCTTCACGAACTCGACGACGCGCTCGCCGTCCTCGCAGCGGTCGGATTCGATCTCGATCGTCATCGCCTGGTCGTCCAGGTGATCGAACAGCGCGTCGATGGCCGCCGACGATCCTCGAACCGTGTGTCGGTGGCCGATCGTCTCGCCGGCGTCTACGTCTCGAATCGCGTCGACCGCCGGCCGGAGGATCGACTCGCCGAGGTCGTGGGCGCGCTCCCGTAAGCGGTCGCCGTCTTCGTCCAGTTCGGCGGCCTGGAAGGCCTCGCGGATGACGCGGGAGAAGACGAAGTCCCGGCCGTGGTCGAACGGGAGCGAGAACGCGTAGGCGAGTTCGCCGTGGTGGTTCGATTCGGTCGTGTACTTGACCAGCTTGGTCCCGTCGTCGGATTTCAACACGACGCCTTCCCGGCCCGCCGCGTCGAGGTCGTCGATAGCGCTTCGAACCGTCGCGACGGCGTCGCCCGGCGCGGCGCGGCCGAACAGGCGCGGCTGATTGAAGTCGTACGCCTCGCAGAGAGCACGCCGGTCGGCCACGGAGCGGGGCTCGCCCGACTCGCGGTCCCGGATATCGAAGACGCGGAAGTCGTGGGTGTCGATACCCGCATAGTCGTGGGTCGTGTAGGGCGTTTCCGGACCGATCAGCTCGGCACAGAGGGTCGTCTCCGGGTGATCCGCGAAGAAGTCCTCGAGCGAGAGCAGGTCGCGTGCTCGCGAGGTCGTGTACGGGCAGACGTAGCCGCTTCGGGTGAACGCGAGCGGTTCGCCGACGTCGGCGATGCGGACGTTGAATCCGTTAAGTTTCTCCTCGATCGCGATCGTCTCGGTGCCGGCGTCCTCGAAGAACGAGGCGATACCGGGATCGAGCACGAGAATCCGTGGGATGCTCGGATAGCCGCGGACGACGACGTCGTCGTCCGGGACGATGACGGTCCCGCGCTCGACGCCGTGGCGCGCGTCGGGGAGCGCGTGGTACGGCCGCCCCTCGACCGTCCGCTGATCGAAGTGTTCGAAGAGGTCGGCGGCGTCGTCCGCGGTGGCCCCGAGCCGCTCGAGGTACGCGTCGCGGTCCATACGTCCTCGACACCGTTCTCGGTGAAAAGCATCCGGTGGCCCGATCGGCCGGCCGTTCACCCGTTCCCGTTTGGTCGCAACGTACGGCGGGGTGAGGTCTATGTGGATGACTGCACAACCGATACGTATGCAAGGCGACCTGCCGCGCCAACGGTTCGTTCTCGACACGTCGCTGTTCATCACCGAGGAGATTCGGCGGGACGACGAACCGCTGGAGGACGCCGTGATCCGCCTGCTCGACCTGATCGCGACCGCCCGGCTCGAGCTCAACATCTCCTGTTACGTCCCGCCGTCGATCCACGACGAACTCGGGACGATGCTGCGCGAGCGCGACGTCGACGAGGTCGCGTTCTCGCGGTTGGACACGTGGGTCGTCCGCAAGAGCCCCGACCGGTACGGCGTCACGATCCCCGCGAACGTCGTCTACAACTTCATCGACGAGATGAGCGACCGTGTCGACCGCGGTCTGCGCGTCTCGGAGGAGGCCATCCGCGAGGTCGAACAGCTCGATCCGGAGGCGCTCGCGCGCGGCTCAGGGGACGGCGAGCAAGAGGAGTACATGACCGACGCCGACCGGGTCCTCTCGAACATGCGCGATAAGTATCGCCGCGCGCTCCGCCGGGGAGTCCTCGACTCCCGTGAGGACTTCGACCTGCTGATCCTCGCCCGCGAACTCGACGCCGGCGTGGTCACCGAGGACCGAGGGATCATCTCCTGGGCCGACGAGTTCGGCCTCCGCTACGTCCGCGGCGGTCAGTTCCCGACGCTGCTCGAGGAGTACCTGCGCGCGTCCGGTATCGCGGACGACGAGGAGTGATCGACGAGCGACGACGAACCGCGCAACCGGCCAGCCGGCAGGCCACGTCACCGTCCGCGCTTCGAACTGGCGAACCGGCGCACCGGCACTGTCGCTGTCCGTGACTGACGCGCGATAAAAAGTCGGGATAGACTGGCTCGTCGCTGCTACTGCAGCCGGCTTACTCGAAGTGGTCGAGGCAGGTCTGGTACTCCTCTTCGGCCTTCTCCCAGTTGACGACGTCGAAGAAGGCGTCGATGAACTCGCCGCGGTCCGGACCGTAGTCGTAGTAGTAGGAGTGTTCCCAGACGTCCAGCGCGAGCACGGGATGGGCGCCCCAGAGCGCGCCCTGGTCGTGCTTGTCAACCGCGAGGTTGCGCAGCTGCTTGGCGACCGGGTCGTAGACGAGCAGCGCCCAGCCACCGGCGGCGCCGGCGGCCTTCTGGAACTCGCCCTTCCAGCCCTCGTAGGAGCCGAAGTCCTCCTCGATGCGGTCGGCGAGGTCGCCCTCGGGCTCGCCGCCGCCGTTCGGGGACATGTTCTCCCAGAACAGCGTGTGGAGATAGTGGCCACAGCCGTTGTGGGTGACGTCCTTGAGGGCGCCGGGCGTCGAACCGTAGTCGCCCTCCTCGCGGTTCTCCGCGAGCGTCTCTTCGGCCGAGTTGAGGCCGTTGACGTAGCCCTGGTGGTGCGTATCGTGGTGCCAGGTCAGTACCTGTTCGGATAGCGCCGGTTCGAGCGCGTCGTAATCGTACGGAAGCGGTGGAAGTTCGTGGTCAGCCATAGTATGACACCTCACTACGCGGTATCGGTATCTCGCTTGTTAAGTCTTGAGGAGTGAAATGATATCACACCTCACAAAGTCGCCGCCGTCCCGTCGTGCGATTTACCGACACCTCACTGGGTCCCACCACGGACTGCGTGTTAAACCTTTCAGCGACAGCGGAGCAGACGGCCTCGCCCGCCAGGCCGTCGGTAGTGCCGTCTCACGACTGCCCGGCTACCTGCTCTCCTTGTGTTGTGCGTGTTCGAGCCACTCTTCGAGGGACGGCTGGCCCCAGTAGCGCACCGTCTCGCTGCGCCGATCGACCTCGAGAACGCCCGCGTCCTCGAGTTTCGGAAGGTGGACGTGCTGCAGTTCGGCCCGTACTCCCGTTCGAAGGTCCGACGCGTCGTCCCCGGTATCGCCGATCCGCTCGCCCTCGTCGTCGCAGTTCGCCGTCCGTTCGAGGGCGACGACGTTTTCGGTGAGCGTCTCGAGCGTCGCGACCCCATCCGGTTGGTTATTGAGGTAGTACAGCGCGTACCGCCGCCGACTGTCCGAGAGCAACTCGAAGACCAGGTCGAGCGACGGCGTGATATCCGCCCCCAACACCGTCGACTCTCCCTCCGTTTCACGCATCCACGAACCACCTACCGTAAGTTACCATTCGAAACCACCAGCCGACCCTACTGCAGCCGACACATTAGACCTTACGTCTACCTAGAAAAATACCTGTGTTATATCTGTAAGAACGAAAACGGAGAAGAATAACGATCGCTCAGCAGCCGTTGAATGCGGCCATCTCGCCGACTAGGCGGTGACGCCGCACCTGTTCGATACAGTAGCTGTCGATTCGTGAGAACGTCGAGAAGCGGAAGCGAAATCGAGACCGGCGTTACTCGTAGAGCCACTCGGCGTCGTGCTGATCGTAGTCGATCAGCTCGTCCTCGTCGAAGTGGATCGCGATTTCGCGTTCGTTGGCGCCCTCATCCTCGTGATCGGCCGCGTGAACGACGTTCCGACCGAGGTCGAGCGCGTAGTCGCCCCGGATCGTCCCGGGTTCGGCCTCGAGCGGATCGGTCTCGCCGATCATCTGGCGGACCTGGCGCGTCGCGTCCTGGCCCTCCCAGACCATCGGGACGACCGGGCCGGAGGTGATGAAGTCCACGAGGTCATCGTAGAACGGCTTGTCCTCGTGCTCGCTGTAGTGTTCCTCGGCCCGCTCGCGGGGCATGTTCTCGACCTTGATCCCGACGAGCTTGAGCCCGCGGTCCTCGAGTCGGGAGACGACCTCGCCGACCAGGCCACGCGCGAAGGCGTCGGGCTTGACCATCACGAAGGTACGTTCGTGGTCGCTCATTATTCCTCGCTGTCCTCTTTGCCGCCGGCGACGTCGTCGAGTTCACCCTCGGCGGCCGCTTCGGCTTCGCCTTCGACGGCCTCCTTCTCGGCGACGGCCTCGTCGCCGGCCGGTTCGGTGTCCTCGTCTTCGTCGACGGCCTCGGCTTCCGTTTCGAGGTCCTCGTCCTCGGCGGCTTCGACCTGCTCTGCCTGATCGGCTTCCTCGGCGGCGGGCGTCTCGGCCTGGGCGGGGCCCTTGCCGCGACGACCCTCTTCGGTCCACTCGAGATCGCGCGGTTCGCGACCGAGCTTGTAGTTTTTCTCCGCCTTGGAGTTGACGAAGTGAAGCACCGTGCCGTCGTTCTTGACGTACATGATGCCCGTCCCGGGCTCGATCTCTTCGCCCGTGTAGTCGCAAGTGCGTTTCTCGACCATTGTTTACTGTCCTCCGATGGAGTCGGCTTCGCGGGCGGTCTCGCGAAGCTGGAGTACGTCCCCTTCGCGGACCGGCCCGAGGCAGTTTCGGGTGATGATGCGTCCCTGGTTCTCGCCCTCCTGGATCCGGCACTTGACCTGCATGGCTTCTCCGTGCATGCCGGTCTTGCCGACGATCTCGATGACCTCGGCGGGCGTAGAGCCGCTTTCTTCCTCTTCAGCACTCATCTTTGCTCACCTCAGTCGAGGTCCTCGACCTTGTCAGCGATATCCTCAACATCGTCGGAGGCTTCGCCTGCGTCGACGATCGCGGCAGCGGCCGAGCCGACCTCGAGGCCGGCGGCGTGACCGACGTCGTCCTGCGTCTCGATGAAGACGACGGGGATGCCCTTCTCGTCGGCGAGCTCCGGCAGGTGCATCACGATCTCTTCAGGCGAGACGTCCTCGGCGACGTAGACGAGCTCGGCGTTGCCGCGCTCGATCGCCTTCGTGGTCTCGTTGGTTCCTTTCTTTACTCGTCCGGTGTCTCGTGCGAC
Organism: Natrinema salifodinae; assembly: GCF_900110455.1. Classification (NCBI taxonomy): domain Archaea; kingdom Methanobacteriati; phylum Methanobacteriota; class Halobacteria; order Halobacteriales; family Natrialbaceae; genus Natrinema; species Natrinema salifodinae. The sequence goes on from NZ_FOIS01000001.1 coordinate 592,645, forward strand.
CTCGAGCGCCTCGAGGGCGTCGTCCGCGAGGTCGGCTGGGATGTCGGTGTTAACGTAGACTGACATGGTTGTTCACCTCTCCTACGCGTGGGCTCGCGCTCCCCTGCCGTCCGGGCGCTGGCACCCGGGCCGAGAACACTCGGCGGAAGTCCTGAGAGGCTAGGAGCATCATCAACCCCGCGTAGGGTGTACACTCGAATAGCGTTGCCCCCCTTAAAAGCGTGTTCAAACGGCTGCTCGGATGCGAACGATCCGCATTCGGCCGGCGATCGGCGGGCAACTGATCGTTGATGGACCGCGACGGACCACGGTGGGGGTATCGAGGCCGTCACCAGCGACCGGTGACGCGGTCAGTACCTGCCGGGAGCTACACGGAACCAACGACCGATCACGGAGCGGCGGCGTATTCCCGATTATCCGTCGTCGGCTGCCGTTTCCATGGCCCGTTGGATCAACTCGTCCTCCGGGAGGTCGTTGCGCATGAACTGGAGCAGCCAGTCGACGTGAACATCGAGGGTGAGCCCGCCCGTTTTCTTCGTCCCCTTCTTGTGATCCTCGCCCAGAATGGTCACCGTAATCGTCTCGATTGCGGCGATGAACGCCCGAGGATCGGTGACCGCGTCGGTCGCGGCCTGAAGGATCGCCGAGAGACGCTGTTTCAGTTCCTCGTCGGAACGGTCGCTCGACAACGCATTCGCGTCGAGGCCCGAAACCGACACTTCGACGGCGAGCGTCGAGTTATTGCGACGGAAGGTTTCGAGGTGAATACCTCGCTGTGCTAACTGCTCCTCGAGTACGGCTTCGTCGATGCCAGGGACGTCGCGCTTACCTTTCGTCTCGTCGTGCTCGTCGTCTTTGTCTTTGTCTTCGTCGGTCTCATCACCGTTCTCCGTCTCCGTGTCGTTCTCCTCGGTCTCCCCTTTCTCGTCGGGTCCGGTCGTCTCTTCGTCGTCGCTCGTTTGATCCCCGCCGGAACAGCCTGCGAGGACGGTTATCAGTCCGGCGCCAGTACCGAGGAGGATTTTTCGTCGCTCCATGGGTGACGAATCAGCGATATCTGGTAAAAGTAATGGTAATGTACAATGGAGTTCTCCGATCGTCCGCGTTTCAGCAACTGTTTCCGATCGAACAATCGGGCTGCCGTCCGGTCATCTGACGGCCCGCTGAAGCGCCGCTCCCGACCGTCCGCTCGCTCCGCGAACGAACCGTTGGACTCGCTGAAACCGAACTAGGGGACGTTTTCGGCTGCGTCATCCATCGACGCACCGATCATCACCGTCCGAACTCGCCCGCGGGGAACGAACGGGTACTATTACGGCCCGCGGTTCCAACGGCCCGTATGAACGTCGTCGACGTCGCGACCGCCCTCCGCGACGAAGCGACCGAGGTCGGCGAGCGGCGGCTGTTGGCCCTCGCGGGCGACCGCGAACGCGGCTACGACGCCCTCGCGTCGATCCTCGATACTCTCCCCGTTCCGATCACCGAAACGTCGCTCGTCGGCCCCGACGACCGGCTCCGCTGCGAGCAGCTCTCCCAGGCCAACGCGGGCGAACTTCTGGGGACGACCCGAGACGTGATCGCGGTCGATGCCCACGACGAACTCCGACCGAACGCGCTCGGAAAAGTCGTCGGCGCCGTCGACGGCGGCGGCCTCCTACTCTTCCTGACGCCGCCGCTCGACGAATGGCCCGACCGCCGCGGCGGGTTCGACGCGTCGCTCGCCGTCCCGCCGTTCGAACTGACCGACGTCACCGGCCGGTTCAAACGCCGCCTGGTCGAGACGCTTCGCGCCCACCGCGGGATCGCGATCGTCGACCTCGACCGTGGGCAGGTCGAAGACGACGGGCTGACGCATCCGGCCCCGCGTCCGGCGACGGGTGTGCCGGCGCCGCCCGCGGACCGCCGCTTTCCGGCCGCCGCCTACGAAGCCTGTCTCACGGCCGACCAGGCCGACGCGGTCGCGGCCTTCGAGTCGCTGTCGGACGCGGCGGACGACCAGGCGGTCGTGCTCGAGGCCGACCGCGGGCGCGGGAAGTCGAGCGCGGCGGGCCTGGCCGCGGGCGCGTTCGCCGCCGACGGCGAGGACGTGCTCGTGACCGCGCCCGCGGCGCGGAACGCGCGGGAACTGTTCGATCGGGCGGGCGAACTCTGCGAGGCGCTCGCGGCTGATGGCGCCGATGGAGACACCGAGGGATGGGACCCGCTGACGGTCGAGTCCCGCCGGATCGAAACGCCCGCCGGCGGGACCGTTCGGTTCCGCGAGCCGTCCGCGGCTGTCGACGAACTCGAGTCGGCCGATATCGTCGTCGTCGACGAGGCTGCCGCCCTCCCGGTCGCGACCCTCGAGTCGCTGCTCGCCGCCGATCGCGTCGCGTTCGCGACGACGATCCACGGCTACGAGGGCGCCGGCCGGGGCTTCTCGGTCCGCTTTCGCGACCGGCTCGCCGAGAGCGATCACGAGGTGACCGACCGCACGCTCGTCGAGCCGATCCGGTACGCGGCCGGCGACCCCGTCGAGGTGTGGGCCTTCCGCGCGCTGTTGCTCGACGCTCGTCCGCCCGTCGAACCGCTGGTGGCCGACGCCGCGCCCGAGAACGTCGACTACCGGCACCTCGAGCCCGACGACCTGCTCGCCGACGAGCGCCTGCTCCGCGAGGCCTTCGGGCTGCTCGTGCTCGCTCACTACCGGACCGAGCCGAACGACCTGGCGCGATTGCTCGACGCGCCGAACCTGACCGCCCGCGCGCTCGTCCGCGACGGCCACGTCGTCAGCGTCGCGCTGCTCGCGCGCGAAGGAGCCCTCTCGAACGAGACGCGGGCGATGATGTACGAGGGCGGTCGCGTGCGCGGGAACATGCTCCCGGATGTGTTGACCAGCCAGTTGCGCGACGAGGCAGCGGGCGAGCCCGCGGGCCTGCGCGTCGTCCGCATCGCGACTCACCACGCGGCCCGTTCGCGCGGACTCGGATCGCGGCTGCTCGAGCGCGTGCGCGAGGAGTTTTCGGATTCGGCGGACTGGCTCGGCACCGGCTTTGGCGCGACGCCCGGTTTACTCGACTTCTGGCGCGAGAACGGCTACCGGACGGTCCACGTCTCGACGACCCGCAACGACGCCAGCGGCGAGTACTCGTCGCTCATGCTCGCCCCGACGAGCGACGCGGGCCGGGCGCTGCACGATCGCCACGCCGCCTGGTTCGCCCGCCGGTTCGCCGCGCTCTGTTCGGACTCGCTGGACGACCTCGACCCCGACGTCGGCCGCGCGGTGCTCCGGTCGGTCGATTCGGGGGCCGGCCCGCCGCTCGACCTGACCGACCACGAGTGGCGTGTCGTCGCGGGCGCCGCCTACGGGCCGGGACTGTTCGACGTCGATCCGGGGCCGTTCCGCGCACTCGTCGTCCGATATTTCGTCGACGATCCCGCCGCCGTCGACCTGACGGCTCGAGAGGAACGGCTGCTCATTTTGCGCGCGCTTCAGAGCCGCGCCTGGCCGGCCGTCGCCGAGTTCCTCGACTACCCCTCGACGGGACAGTGTATGCAGGCGCTCGGCGACGCGTTCCGTCCGCTGGTCGACCGCTACGGAACGGACGCGGCGCTCGAGGTGCGGGAGCGGTTCGCCGACGACCCGTAGCGCCCCGCCGAACGCGGGAGCGGCGGTTTTCCGAGCGGGGAGCCGACGAGCGAGCGTCAGACCAGCCGTCGAAGCAGCCGCTCGGGCATCGCCTTCAGGAACCAGACGACCAGGCGCCACCGCCTGGTGACGTACGTGTGTGTTCGCTTCTTTTCGATCGCGCGAGCGATCTGCTCGGCCGCCGTCTCGGGCGAACACTCCCAGAATCCGCCCATCGAGAGGTCGGTGTCGACGAACCCGGGTTCGACGGTCGTGATCGTCACGTCCGCGTCGCGGTCCGCCTGGCGGTTGCGCAGCCCCTCGAGGTAGGTCGTGACGAAGGCCTTCGAGGCGTTGTACGCCGGAGCGCTGCCGTTTCCGAAGTGGGCCGCGACCGACGAGATACCGACGAGGTGCCCGGCGCCGTCGCGCTCGCCCTTGCTCGCGCGGTCGGCCGTCGCCTCGAAGTACCGCATCGCGGCCGTCGCGATGGCGGCGAATCCGCGGACGTTGACGTCGGCCGTCCGCCGCGTCGGTTCCCACGCGAGCTCGCGGTTCAGCTCCCCGACGCCGGCGCTGATGACGACCAAATCGACCGACTCCATCGCCGCCGCGAGTTCGAAAAACCCCTCGCGGGCGTCCGCGGTGTCCGTGACGTCCATCGTCGCGACGGAGGCCTTGGTCGGCAGTTCCGCGCCGATCCGTCGCATCCGCTCGGTTCGCCTGGCCGCCAGGCCGACCTCGTAGCCGTCGGCGGCGAGCCGACGGGCCAGGGCCTCGCCGATGCCCGACGACGCGCCGACGAGTATCGCTCCCCGTGTCATACAGTCACCTTTTCCGACCGGCGTATAACCGTGCTGGTCGACCGCCGGCGATACGGCTTTGAGGCGATCGGTCGTTGCGTCTCGTATGGTCGATGCGGTCACCGTCCTCGCGGTTGCACTGCTCGTCGGCGGCGTCGTCGGCACGGTCGTCCCGCTGATCCCCGGCGGCCTCCTTTCGCTGGCCGGACTCGGCCTCTACTGGTGGGGCTCCGGGTTCACGGAACCGGGAACGATCACCCTCGTCGTTCTGGCTCTCTTAGGTTCCCTGACCGTCATCGTCGAGTTTTTCGGCGGCTCGATCGCCGCGCGGGCCGGCGGCGCGTCGTGGGTGACGACCGCGGCCGCTGCCGTCGTCGGAATCGTTCTCATGGTCGTCACCGGCCCGTTGGGATTGCTCGTCGGCCTCTTCGGCACCGTCTTCGTCCTCGAGTTCGTCCGCAACGGCGAACTGGAGGGCAGCACCCGCTCGGCCGTCTACACGACCGTCGGCGTCCTCGCGTCGACGGCGATCCAGGTCCTGCTAACCTCGGCGATCCTGTTCGGGTTCGTCGTCGCGGTCATCCTGTTCTGATTGTCCCCCGCAGTCTCAGCGCCTGGCGACGGACCGCAAATCGAAGGTCGAAAATCGAATAACGAATATCGGATATCGAATTCAAGAGTGCGAGCGCGAGCACCGGGGCAGATAGCGGCAGTTGCGGATCGATCGGCGTCGGCTCAGGGGTGTGCGTAATACGCGACCGTCTCTTCGCCGTCGCCGTCACTCTCGTGTCGATCGATACGCGCGAAGCCGACCCGCTCGAACTGCACCATCTCGTCAGGATCGAGGTCGCCGACGCCCGGCTCCGCGCGCCCGGACACATCGCCGTCCATCGTCCGCATGCGGACGGGGACGCTCTCGCCGGCCGGGACCCAGTGGATCACGTCGACGCCCTCCTCGCGGACCACGTCGATGTCGTCGTCGGTGTACTCGAGGATGCCCTCGGCGAAGCGGAACCCGCCCAGGCCCTTCAGCCAGATGCGGCGGTCGTCCGCCCCCTCTTCGGGCAGGTCTTCGGGCTCGAGCAGGACCGAGTCGCCGACCGGAATCTCGCGGACGCCACGATCCTCGTGGTCGGGGTGTAGCGGCGGGTTCGCTTCCGCGGGCGGATCGCCGGCGAGGGGGATCTGATTGCCTTCGCGCACGAGGAACCGGCGGTCGGTCTCGTCGCCGATCAGTTCGCGGTTGTTCGCGTAGATCGAACTCATCGCGAGGTCGACGTCGCTGGTCGAGGTGCCCAGGCCGGCCATCGCGTCGACGATGGCCTGGCCGCGGATACCGCGCCGTCGCAGACTCTTGAGGGTCGGCGCGCGCGGGTCGTCCCAGCCGTCGAGTTCGCCCGTCTCGATCAGCTCCGAGATGGTCGACGTGCTCACCTTGACGTCGTAGTCGTCGAGTTGGACGTGACCCCAGTGGACGACCTCGGGGTACTCCCAGTCGAAGTAGTCGTAGACGAACTGCTGGCGCTTCGCGGAGTCCTGGAGGTCGATCCCGCGGATGATGTGGGTGATGCCGATGAGGTGGTCGTCGACGCCGGACTGGAAGTCTAGCATCGGCCAGCAGCGGTATTCGCTAGCCTCCTCGCGCGGGTGGGGCGTGTCGATCATCCGGAAGGCGACCCAGTCGCGCAGGGCAGGGTTCTTGTGTTCGATGTCGGTCTTGACCCGCAGGACCATCTCGCCGCTGCTGTACTCGCCGTCGACCATGGCCTCGAACTCCTCGCGAACGGTGTCGACGTCCTTGTCGCGGTGGGGACACGGCTCGCCGCTGTTTTTCAGGTCGGAGAACTCGTCGCCGGAACACGAGCAGGTGTAGGCCCCGCCCAGGTCGATCAGTTCGCGGGCGTGGTCGTAGTAGGTCTCGAGGCGGTCGCTGGCCCGATAGACTTCGTCGGGCTCGAACCCGAGGTACTCGAGGTCCTCCAGGATCGCGTCGTAGGCCCCGAGATCGGGTCGCTTGGTCTCGGGGTCGGTGTCGTCGAACCGGACGCAGAACCAGCCGTCGTAGCGCTCGCGGTAGGTGCCGATGACGGCGGGCATCCGGGCGTGGCCGACGTGCCAGGGGCCGTTCGGGTTCGGCGCACACCGCATCCGGATCTCGTCGTACTCGTCGGCGTTCGGCAGTTCGGGAAGGTCGTGCTCGTCCGCCTCGTCCTCAGCCTCGATCTCGGCGAGTTCCTCGGGCGCCAGATCTTCGAGGCGAGCTCGTTTCTCTTCGTAGTCGAGGTCGTTGACCCGACTCACGACGCCGCCGATGATCCCCGGCACGGCGTCGGAGTGCTCGCGGAAGTCGGGGTTGTCGCCCATCAGCGGCCCCATGACGGCGCCGACGGCGGCGTCGCTCTCGTGTTTGACGGCGTTCAACAGCGCGTGCTTCTCCGCCTCGCGCTCGACGCGATCACGCAACTCGTCGTTCATTACCGGGCGGTATTCGCGCCCGGCCCAAAACCTTCGCGATTCGCAGTGTCGTCTCGTCGGGGACGTGAGGGCCGCAACCGCGCGGTTCGCGTCCGGTCGCCGGGCCGCGAGTGCGTGACGAGCGTTCGCGCAGCCGACGCTGCCGCTCGCGGACCAGCCCACGAGCCCGCTCATCGTCTTGCTATCCTGCTTGCACCGCTCCGTCTCGACGCCTGGCCGTCGACGGGATCAGCCGACGGCGACCGGCACGATCAGCGCGAGCACCTTCGCGTAGAACACCATGAATAGGAGCGCGAAGGGGTAGGCGTTGCCGTACGCCGCGCCGACTTCGTCGGCGTCCGTCGCGTCGATCGCGGCTGCGAGGCCCTTCGTATCGGTGTGGCCGCCGCAGATCCCGCCGGCCGCGGTGATCCAGTCCTGATTCCAGAGCCCTCGCGTGATCACCAGGCCGACGACGATGGCGGCGAGGCT